>CAYLWO010000065.1:29708-37950 GCA_964387285.1 uncultured Cytophagia bacterium
GCGGGCGTCCCGCCCGCCTCCATCAATCCCCATACTAAAGTCACCATTGTCGGCGACATGGCCAATCCGGCGTATACAGTAGCTTCCATCCTGGCCTTGACCGCAACAGATCAGGTAATGCAAAGCGTAACCGAGCAAAAACCGGTCATAGGTTGGAATGAAGAGTTTCTTTCCTCACGCAAGCCGCGAACCGAGTTTGAGGTCTATGTTCCAGGTCTGTTGGTGCTCTCCATCATCATGTTGGTGTTCACCACCGCCCTGCCGCTGGTGCGTGAACGGGAAAATCGCACCTTGCGTCGCTTTCGTCTCTCCTGCGCCACATCGTTTGATTTGCTCACCGGCGTCAGTCTGGCGCAGGTAATCATCGGTTCCATTGCCGTGATCCTCACTTTTTACACGGCTGTGGCGCTCGGTTTTCACTGTGAAGGTTCTTTATGGGCCGCCCTGGCTGTGAGCATTTTAACAGTAGGTTCAGTCATTGCCGTTGGCATCATTACCGCCTGTTTTTGTAAAAATGCTACAGCGGTGCTGACTATTGGTACACTGCCTTTTTTTCTTTTCATGTGGTTTACCGGAGCGGCCATGCCCATGCCGAGTCCTGTTCTCTTTTCATTGGCCGGACATGACATCGCCTTTAACGACATCCTGCCGCCAACCCATGCAGTGATTGCCATCAATAAAATCGTATCTTTCGGCGCCGCCTTTTCTGAAGTTTTGCCGGAGATGGTAATCATGTTGTTCCTCACCGTTGTCTATTATTTTCTCGGTGTGCTCGTTTACAAACGTACGCATTTGCACGAGAGATAACAATTTTTTAGCTGGAGAATCCAGATGAAAAAAATATTAATGCCCATTATGCCGGCCTGTTTACTGATTTTCAGCAATCTGCCAGCCGGGACTGTGTGGAAACTGTGGTATGAAAAGCCGGCCGTTGAATGGAACGAAGCCCTGCCTCTGGGCAACGGGCGGTTGGGCGCCATGGTGTTTGGCGGGGTTCAGCAAGAACAGATCGTGCTGAACGAAATCACGCTGTGGTCTGGATGCAAACAGGACGCGGACAATCCTGAGGCAGCTCAATATTTGCCCCAGATACGACAGCTGTTGTTGGACGGAAAAAATAAACAAGCGGAAGCACTGGTGATAAAAAACTTTGTCTGCCGCGGCAAAGGTTCAGGACATGGCCAGGGCGCCAATGATCCCTATGGCAGTTATCAGGTACTGGGAACCCTCTCGTTGACCTTTGACTATGGCGCACAGAATATCGCACCGCAACATTATCGGCGTGAACTGGATCTGAACAACGCTGTCAGTTCGGTTCACTATACAATCAACGGCGTGCGGTATGAGCGCCGCGTCATTGCCGATTTCAACCGCGATGTGGTGGCTATGGAAATTTCCTGCGACAAGCCCGGGGCGTTGCATTTTATTGCCTCGTTGTCCAGACCGGAACGGTCTCTTGTGCGCAACAGCGGCAAAGCTTTGGAAATGATTGGTCGAATGAATAACGGCGTGGATGGCAATGGCATGCGTTACTATGGCATGCTGACTGTCAAAACCGAACAGGGGCAGGCAACGGTTGAAAACGACAAAATTAAAATTAGCAACGCACACAAAGCGCTGCTGATTTTCTCGGCAACGACGGATTATTATCTTAAAAATGATTATAAAAAGCAAGCAATGCGATTGTCTGAAAAAGCGCTGCGCTGCAGCTTTGCTCAACTCTTGCAAACGCATCAACTGGCCTATCAAGGGTGGTTTAATCGTGTGGCTCTATCACTTGGCGACGATCAGGCAGAAGCATGGCCTACAGATCAACGGCTAATACGTTTTCACGAAAATGCCCGGGATCTTTACTTGCCCGCACTCTATTTTCAATTTGGTCGTTACCTTCTTATCAGCAGCAGCCGTCCCGGGCTTTTACCGGCTAATCTTCAGGGTTTATGGTCCAAAGATGTGCAAACCCCCTGGAACGGCGATTATCATCTGAACATAAATGTACAAATGAACTACTGGCCGGCAGAGGTCACACAATTATCTGAATTGCATCAACCGCTGCTAAACCATATCCTGTCGCTGGTGGAGCCGGGTCGAAAAACGGCGCGTGCTTATTACCATGCTGACGGCTGGGTGGCTCATACCATTAATAATGTCTGGGGCTATACCTCGCCGGGAGAGCATCCGTCCTGGGGCGCATTTATGGGTGCATCGGGTTGGTTGTGCAGTCATCTTTGGGAGCATTACCTCTACACGCAAAACCAGGCATTTTTGCGCAAAGCTTATCCGGCAATGAAAGAGGCGGCGCTTTTTTACCAACAGGTTTTAATCCGCGAGCCCAAACACGGCTGGCTGGTTACAGCGCCGTCCAATTCCCCGGAAAATAGTTTTATCATGCCGGACAGTCAAACTGTTGCGGTATGCATGGGCCCAACCATGGATACACAAATTGTTCGTGAGTTGTTCACCAATACGATAAAAGCCGGAGAAATCCTTAATCTTGATGCGGAATTTCGGGCGCGTTTGCTTAAAGTAAAGGATCAATTGCCGCCTCATCAGATAGGGCGATACGGACAATTACAAGAGTGGTTGGAGGATTATGCAGAGGTCGATGAACATCATCGTCACACATCGCATTTATATGGTTTGCATCCCGGCTGTCAGATTACCCGTACCACCACGCCGGATTTAGCCCAGGCCTGTCGGGTGGTTTTGCAGCGCCGCGGCGATGAATCCACCGGCTGGTCTATGGCCTGGAAGATCAATTTTTGGGCGCGATTGGGAGACGGCAATCATGCCTTTAAACTCATACAAAACCTGCTCACGCCCATAGGTTCGGGTAATTACTCTTTTGACTATTCACGCGGCGGCGGCACGTATGTTAATCTATTCGACACCCATCCACCCATGCAAATCGACGGCAATTTCGGCGGCTGTGCGGCCATGGCTGAAATGCTGTTGCAAAGCCATGACGGATTTGTCGAGTTGTTGCCGGCGTTGCCCGATGCCTGGCCGGATGGCTATTATGACGGTTTGGTCGCCCGTGGCGGGTTGATCGTGGGCGTCAACTGGAAGAATAAACAGGTTGAGGAAATTCGTCTTACAGCAAAGGTTGCCAATACTTTTTCAATCAAAAATCCGTTTCGTGGATCGTTCAAGCTGATTAAAAAAGGAAAAGAGCAAATGATGGATTCCGAACCGGTACTGAAACTCAACCTAAAAGAAAACGAAAAAATGGTGATGCGGGCCATGTGAAAAAATAAACCTTCCCTGCATGAATATGTTGTTTGTAATAGCATTAAAACTACCTACTTTAACGCAGCCAAATCATCCTGGGGTAAATAACCTTGCTGAATAAGAATAGAATCGCAATCTGCCTGGTATCTATGACCGTTCTATGCACGGAGCTGCTTTGGACGCGATTGTTCTCTGCAGAATTTTTTTATACCTTTGCATTTCTGATTTTGTCTCTCGCGGTGTTGAATCTTGGTCTTGGCGCGCTGATTTTTAAATTACGTCCTAGCTGGAACAAGGTGCATTTGTTGCCTGTCTGGCTGCTCTTGACCGGAATACTATTTTTATTATCGGTTCCGCTGGTTTTCCTTCTCCATCCCGATTTCACGCAACTTTTTTCCGATCCATTGGCAGCACTAAAATTATTTGCAGCAGTATTGTTGTTGGGTTCCGGAAACTTTTTTGCCGGCGTGGCCATCGCGCAGTTGATGAAATCAAGCGTCGAGGACATGCCGAATTTATATCGGTCGGATCTATTAGGCGCCGCCATCGGCGTAGTCGCTTTTTTTCTGGTCATGAATAACGCAGGAGCGGTTATTGCTTTGCTCTTTTGCAGTCTGCCGGTTTTATTAGCCTCCTTTATCTTTTTTGAAAAACATGCAAAATGGCTGCCCGTTGCGGTGATCATTCTGGCGACAGCCTATTATGCTGGAATGGGAGCACTCCCGGAGCTCAAACGGGATGAAAGAGCAAAGGTCATCTATAAACACTGGGATGCCACCGCAAAACTGAAAATATTCGAGTACGACAGTCTCAGCTGGGGCATCAATATAGACAACGTAGCCAATTCACCCGTGCACGGCTTTGACGGCAATTGGCAAAAACCGGATTCGCTTTTACCGCAATTTGCTATCGACGTCCGCTATCTGATGAAACGATTCCAGCATCCGTGCTTTTTATCCCTCGGCGCCGGTGGCGGCGGAGACGTACTCCAGGCACTAAAATATAATGCTGCAGAAGTTCATGCCGTCGAAGTCGTCCCGCACATCAACTATCTGATGCAGGAAGGTTTTTGCCGAGATTTTTCCGGGAACATTTATAATGATCCTCGAGTACAGGTTATTACGGGAGACGCGCGCTCCTATATCCGTCAATTCGAAAAAAAATTCGACATCATTTATTCTCTGAGCTCTAACAGCTGGGCGGCGCTGGCTTCCGGTTCATTTGCATTGGCAGAAAATTACTTGTTTACCACCGAAGCATTCATGGATTATTGGCGGGCGCTTTCTGATAAAGGCTACCTGTCCATCGAACATCAATTTTATGCCCCACGTCTGGTGGCAGAAATCTGCGACGCTTTGACGCGTATGCAAATTCCCAATCCGTCATCTCACCTTGCCGTTTACAATCTGCCCGGCATGAAACGAAAGCTTTTGTTGATCTCGAAACAACCGCTGGATAAAGTAACCTATCATAATGCCTATGGTCCCTTGACCCCGGAAAGAGCGGCGGATATTCATTTGCTTTACCCGGTTTCTGCTTCTGCGCCGAACAACATCTATAGCAGTATCATTAATCACGGCTGGCGAGCCGTGGCCGATACAGCCAGGGTGAATATCTCACCGTGCACCGATGATCGCCCGTTTATCGCTCAGCTGGGCTTGTGGCGCAATCTCCAATTCAGCAAAGTGCCGGCTTATGAATTCAGCGGTTTTCCCATATCGAAATTGATTATGGTGTTTATTCTTGGCGTCTGTTTACTCGTTATCCTGCCTTTGAATTTGCTGCCTTTTTTCACTGGCGGCGCCAAACTATCAGCAGCTCCGTGGCTTTACTTTTTCTGTATCGGCATGGCCTACATGTCCATTGAAGTGATTCTCCTGCAGAAATACGCTCTGTTTATCGGTTCTTCCTATCATACTATTGCTCTGGTCTTGCTGGTCCTGCTCATTGCCGGCGGATTCGGCAGCGGTCAGTCAAGGCAATACAGCCATTACACGGTCTTTGGGGCGATCATGGTATGGTTGCTGGCCGATATTTTTCTATTTAAGCATCTTTTTTATTGGTTGCGTGAATGGCATCAACCGGCGCGCACGCTGCTCAGTGCGATGCTGCTGACGCCGTTAGGTTATTTTATGGGTATGCCGTTTCCCAAAGCCAGTCATTTTGTTGCAGATCAAATAGACTGGGGTTTTGCCGTGAACGGCAGTGCATCGGTAATCGGCTCGGTATTGATCATGCTCATGGCCTCTTCATACGGTTATGCCGTTTCATTAGGATTTAGCCTGCTGCTATATGGTCTGGCTTTATTACTGTATTGTCGAATACAAGGCCAACGTTAGGGTATTACGAATTGTTAGGTACGCAAAACAGTCAAAATGTCGGACACCTCCGAAGGTGTTCAACATTTGGCGCCGGCTTGTCCGGGTTAAGGAATGCTGATCAATGAAGTAAAACTCGCAGGTTCCAATATAAAGCGGGCCTGATCATTTTCAACCGGGATGAGTTGACCCTTCTCTCTGCCCCGTTTTGAATCTGTCACATATAATTGCAGGCGTTTGACCTGGTTCGGCAATCCTGTGAGTGTGACCAGACGTTCTGCACCGTTGTTGACAAGATGAATGGCATAAACCCCATTGGCAATGTCCGCAAACGCCGCACAACTGACATTGGGCCGGTCACATGATATGGGAAGATGGAAAGAGCCGGACGGCGTCAGGCCTAGTTGCTGCAGATTCCAAAATCGCTGTGTTGGACGAAGCCTGCCCTCGGTATGGTAAATGCCCTCGCCGATCAACACAGAATAATCAGAGGTAAGCTGCCATTGCAAAATGGAGCGCGGTTGACAGATGGCGGCCATGCGCAGATACAGGGCTATTTCATTTAAAGCATAGGCCGGCTGGGTAAAGATATCGGGATAGCGGTATGCAGCCGCGTCAGTACTGCCTTCGCCCACCAGCAATGGCACATTGAGCTTTTTCATTGCGTCTGCCCATATGGCCAGAGTCCAATCATCACAACCGCGCCAGGAATGGAATGAGATGGCGCCTAGATACACATGCGTCTCAGGATCATTGATGGCCGGAGTAAGGAACTCGTAAGTGGTGGCGTCGGAATTATCTCCTAATAGCATTTTTGTCGCCAATCCCTGAGAGGCCAGAAAAGCGCCCAAACTCTTTATCAATTCCGCATGTTCTTGACCGGTCTGCCGGACATTGATGCCAAGGTCGGACTCATTGAATGAGAACAGAGCTGCTTCTACACCATAGGCCTCTTTGAGATAGTGCAAATAGCTGGCGATCGATTTGACGATGCTTTTCATCTTGGCTGGATTGAGCGGATTACCGGGCAATCCTCCGGACTGTCCCCGGTTGAACTCACCCAGAATAGCCCAGGCAGGCGCACGCCAGGTGCTGACGATGACAGGCATCTTTTTTTTAGCCAGACGCTGTGCCATGGCCATGGCATCAGCCACGCCGGGATGCAGCCGGCCTGCACGCGCTTGCGTAAGCGGATCAACACTTTCAACAGCATGCCAATAACTCCACGGCATCTCCACCCGTCCCCACGTTATATTCAAATTCTTTAAACAATAATCAATGACCATAGGATCTTTATCAGGATTTTGCAGCCGAAAATTACCACCCAGACCGTCAAAAGCGCGGCCTGGTTTATCCGGTTCAAGAACAAGATGAATGGGAGTCTTGTCAATATCTCCGGACACCATCATGGTGAAAATCTTTTTCGCAGTTTGGCCTTTACGGATAGGACCCGGCAATAAGGAGAAATAGATGCGGGTATGAGGAGAACCATAGAAAGGATGACCGGGTAAAATAATGACATCAGTAGGTTCATTCACCATCGCCGTCAATTGACGAACCGGCGACAGGAAGCGAATTCCTTTTAAAGATGCCTGCACGATCCGATTGGAACCTCTTGTTCGCCTTTCTCCAGGGAATAATGGTGTGGATGAACGCGCAAAAGCGGTGGAATCAATTAATTCCATTTTGGCTGTAGAAAAACTGTGTGACGGTAATTCCAGACATAAAAAAGCTCCGGAACACACGGAATCGCTTTCAGCCTGGGCCTCAACCTGCAGCGCAGCCTGGCCATCGCTCTGATCTTGAACTGTCACAACAAATCTGACCGGATCTAATTGGGTCGTGATCACTTGCTTGTTTTGATAAAGATGATATTCGGGTCGTTGTTTTTCCTTGGCCGTGTAGGTCGCCTGCATAAGCGTTTCACCAACAACACAAAGAGTGGTCTCAAATTCGACAAGGTGTCCTTGCATGCGAATACCCGTTACATTTCCCCATGCCGTGCACTCTGCTTGCCCGAATGCTGTGCAAAACATGGCTGTTGTGAAAAATAATCCGACTACCATCCATCGAATTTGATTTATCAGAGTCATATCATGGCCTTTCAATTAATTTATAAAGTGCGCATTCGAACTCTCACCAAAAATAAAAATAACGAGTACCGATTGTATTGGTGTCACAAAAGACAATCCGGCTTTTCTAAATCTCGCAAATCTTGGACACATTTCAAAGTATTCAAAAAAAAAGATTTCATTTTAAAGAAATTATATATATATAGATATATCTAATATATATTAAAATAATATAAAAGGATATTATAAATAAAATAAAGTATTTATTTATACTAAATTTATTCAGCTTTTTTTCACTTTTTGGGCAAACAACCATAAAAGGAACCGTTGCAGACTCGAGAAAAAGCCGCTGATCGGCGCCAATGTGATGATCCAAGGAACGGCACTGGGCAGTGTATCGGACTTGCAAGACAACTATACCGTTGCTCGCGTTCCGGCAGGCAGTTACTTGCTGCGGATTTCTTATGTTGGCTATAAAAATAAAAGCATCCCCTTCACTGTTCAGGATGAAAAAGCAATTTCTGTTAATGTCCTGTTAGCTCCTGATGTGGTCAAAGGCGGTACAGTCACCATCACAGCACAGGCATTAGGTCAGGCGGGTGCGATCAATCGGCAATTGTC
>CAYLWO010000066.1:0-37765 GCA_964387285.1 uncultured Cytophagia bacterium
AATGAAATGCTTAACAACAAAAGATTCAAAAGCAACTCGTCAGAACAAGGGGAATTACTACCCACCTATCCAAGTGATAAACTCCTTCAACACTGGTTCAGAGGGGGAATGCCATCGTCCTTCCTATCCCCGGATGACAACACATCGTCGCTCTGGAAAAAAGAATACCTAGGGAACCTACCTTACTCCTCTGTATTTCGCGAAGAGCTTGGCGGATCGACACATATTCTCAGTCGGCTGATTTCAGTTCTCCCAAGGCAGAGCGGAGGACTTCTGAGCTTTTCGAACATATCACGTGCGCTGGAGGTATCTTCATCCACAGCGAAATGGTACGTGGATATCCTATCTGCGGCTGGTTTCATTCGTCTACTCGAACCATTCAGTCCTTCCCATGGAAGAGCGTTGCGGATGATACCGAAGCTATATATTCGTGATTCCGGTCTGCTTTCGTGGTTGGTGGGAATTCAATCCCAAGGTGAGCTAGTGAAACACGAGATGCTGCATCTTCTCTGGGGAGCATACGTAATCGAGCAGTTGGCAGAGCGGATTTACAAGGCACACCGTGAGAATCTTGTGTTCTGGAGAGATCGATCAGGAATGGAGCTGGATGCACTCTGGCAACACGAGGGGACACTCATTGGGATAGACATCCAGGCCAAGACGGAATCCACGGTCACCAAGAGCATGCGCGTGGCGGTCGAAAGCCTGGGTGTCAGTCAGATCGTCACGATCTATTTGGTGAAGAAGCTGTACGGTATTTGCAGGTAAATATTCATAACGAGAATCCGCTCTTACTGCATTAGAAAACTATTTTAACGATGGGTACGACTTATCAGATGTCTTATTAAGATTAGCAGGAGATCCCAGTCAGTGGGTGCGTAGGAAGGCCACTGAGATGCTTGGTCGTCTTAAAATAGAATCAAGCATCCCTAGATTAATTAAAAATTTATCTGATGAAGATTTATGGGTCAGAAAAGAAGCAATTAAAGCACTCGGACTAACAGGATCAAAAAAGCTTTGTCGGATTCTAATTCCATTAATCAAGGATGAGGTATCATTAATTGCATGTGAAGCTGTGGATGCTTTGGGAAATATTGGTGGGCAGAAATCCTTTCAAGCTGTAACAGATGCTAGATTCGATGATGACCATCATATACGAGGCTCTGTTGCAGTAGCGATTGGCCGAATAGGAGCAGAAGGAGCATATGAAATGTTAAAAAAACTTTTCGAAGACGATGTGCCTAGTGTACGTGCAAATGCCATGGAGGGATTAGTGTTACTTGGCGATCAACGTGGTGTAGAATTAATATCACAACACACTATTGATAATGAGAGTGTGTCAGCAATAAACGATTATTCATTAGGAGCAATCGCGAAAAACGCGATTAAAACTTTAAAGAAAAAGAAATAATGTAATCAAAGTTTGAGGTTTAGCTATCTAAATCATTTAATAAAACCATGCAGTTGACCGCCTTGCTCTGGCGCGTTCCGTACGTAGGGATTATTTTTTATACTTGGTGTATTCCCCCATGCCCTTGCGAATCCGACGACAGCAACTGATGATAGTCGTTGGCCACACTGCCGACAAAAATTTATTTGTTGCCATAATGCACACAATGTGGTAAATTATGGGCATATGAAATTTGTAAATTGGAACACAGAAAAAAGCGCAGCTTTTAAAGCGTCTCGTGGTGTCTGTTTTGAGGATGTAGTTTTCTACATTGAAAAGGGAGGTATCTTGGATGATTATCAACATCCCAACCGGCAGACATACCCTGGACAGCGAATCATGGTTGTTTGTATAGAAAATTACGCCTATCTTGTACCTTATGTTGAGGATGAGGAAGAGGTGTTTTTGAAAACTATCATACCAAGCAGGAAGGCTACACAAAAGTATCTTGGAGATGAACATGAAGACTAAATTAACGAATAAAGAAAAAGAAATACTCGATAGTTTCGAGAAAGATGAATGGATCTCTGTCGCAAACCTCTCAAAAAGGAAAAAAGAGTTGGTCGCATACGCACGCAATACCATGCGAAAGGACAAGAGACTGAATATACGAATTTCTGAGAGAGACCTACTTGAACTTCAGAGAAAAGCAGTCAATGAAGGTCTGCCGTATCAAACTTATGTGTCAAGCATTATCCACAAATTCCTCAATGGTTCTTTAGTCGAAACAAGAGAATAAACGGCCGATCAGGATCGCCCGGGGAATTCCGATCGCCCAGCAGATGTCTGCTGGACGAAAGTTGGCGCGGGATATTTATCCCGCATTCTATGAGAGCAAGCAACATCGGAGGTCCTGGATCTTGATAACATACCGAAACGCTTAATATTATAGGATTTTTATCTTAAAAGATTGAACATCAAATGGTTGGGTGAATTGCAATACAGAAAGGAAAAAAGGATGATAAGGCAATGGGCAACCTGCAAAGTACTGTTGGTCATTTTTCTGATGGGCACAATCGTGGCGGCTCAAAAGAGCAAACCGGACACTAATCCGGAGGTGGATTCGCTGGTTGTGAAGCTGAACAGCGAGGAATGGGACGTGCGTACTAAAGCGGCATTGGCTCTGGGAAAGCTTCATGACGCACGAGCAGTGAATCCATTGATCAATGCGATTAACGATATGTCGCAAATTCCCGAGGCGGATTTAAAAAACGTAGCAATGGCGGAAAACATTTTATCTCCCAAGGAATTAGAACTTTATAAAAAGGCTCTAGATAAAAAGAAAGTTTCGATCAATGAATTCAGTGCCGCTTGCTGGGCGGCCATTGTGTCTATCGGCAAACCTGCTATCGAGCCGCTGGTTGACAACCTGCCGAAATATGATAGTACCATTTATAAGGAAATTAAAAATGCACTTGAGGCGATTGATCCGCAGTGGCGTCAAAGCGCAACCGCGATAAAAGCAATCCCTGAATTATTCACCAACCTGTACCACTCCTCCTACCGCAGCATGATGGCCGCAGATGCGCTGCAGGAAATTGATCCGCAATGGCGCCAGAGCTTTCTAGTTCAAAACTCGGTACCGGATTTGATCGCCGCATTGAATGACAAAAATAAGAGGCATGATGGAGTGGTGAGCGCACTAGGGTATATCGGTGATACACGTGCAGTTGTTCCACTCATTGATGTGCTTAAACATGATATGAGCAACAAGAAGATAGCTGCGTACGCTTTACAGCGAATCGGTACTGCAGCAATTGATCCATTGATTGAGGCAGCAAAAGATCCGGATTGGCAAGTTCGTGAAGCCGCCATCATTGCTCTGGGGGGCATTAAAGATCCGCAAGTGATGCCACCTATAATAGCAGCCTTGGAGGACGAGAATATTAGGGTCGGGTTAATAGCGATAGAGGCGCTGAAAAATAGGGGTGATGCACAATCCATCGAGGCGTTGATTTTAGGATTGCAAAACGCCGAGGACCACCCGGGCACTCGAAGACTCATAATAGAGGTACTTGGGAAAATGGGCGCTACTCAGGCTATCGAGCCTCTGATTGTTGCATTAAGATATAAAAATGACAGGGTCCGTTCCGAGGCGGTTTATACGCTCTATACACTTGATCCTCAATGGCAACAAAGTGAGGCGGCAAAACAAGCGCTGACTGGTTTGATCGCCGAGTTGAAAGATAAAAACTGTCGTGATCACCCGGAAGTGATTGCCGCCCTGGGGGCAATCGGCAATGAGCAAGCCGTAGAGCCATTGATTGAAATGCTGAATAACAAAGACTGGCGAACGCGCGATGCGACATTTAAGGCGCTGCAAAAAATCACCGGAGAGAAATTCAACCAAGACGTTAAATCATGGAAAAAATGGTGGAAAGAACAGCAGAAGAAAAAGTAGGCGAACTATTGACTTTCCGAAGTATCCGTGTCTTTGCGATTCCCCTTTCCCCCCCTTGCCGAACAACGCCGGATCGTGGCCAAGGTGGACGAACTGATGGCCCTGGTGGACGAATTGGAAGCGCAGTTTGCCGCTTCGCGCAGCGTTGGAGAAAAGCCCCTGGCTGCTCTTGTCGCAGAACTGACAGCCGGAAAAGATTCCCATGCCGCCGCTTAGAATCGATCCTTTGCCGGTTGTTGTTAGCTTTTTATAATCCCTCGTGCTGTACAGGGGGATTGCTTCACTCCAGCACGGCAATTGCTCAATAGTATCGACCATGCTCCGTTCGCAATGACACGGTCTTTTTTTTATTTGAGGAATCCGATCTCCCCGCAGATGTCTGCCGGGCTAGAGCTGGCGCGGGATATTTATCCCGCAATCTGTAAGAGCAGGCGGCATCAGCTCATCATTGTCGAATCTGTGGCGACGAATGTCCCAATCCAGCTTGCGCATCGGAGGGATCTCCGGTGCGATCGGTCAATGACATTGCCGCGGCTATCGCAAAACCACATATCATATCACTGCGATTACCACAAAGCTGTTAATGCCAAAAGGGACTATTTCAAGATGCTGAAATATGAAATTCGTGTCGCCAAGATATTGAATTGCACAATTATTCCAAGGGTAACAGTCGGATTCCTTTTAGCCTATAGGAAGTATCTGATGAATCATTTAGCTCCTGGAATACTTTTTATGGGTCGCGAAGATTTTCTTTGGGAGGAATTCTATTTATTGGGTCCGGGAGACAAATCAGAATATGAATTAAAGAAACAAAGCCATTCTGTTTTGCAGCTCAGCATGACAAATAAAAGGTTCAACATTTTTTGATCTTTATGCGCAATAAATAAGATTTAGCACACTAACCCAGATAAACCGGAAACAAAGATCGAATACCTCAAGAGGCTATTGCAAAGGGTGTCAAAATTTCCGATATACCCATACTCAAGATCGCCCGGGGAATCCCCAGGCTGTCCAGGAACCCTATCAACAGGTCATTCGAACCCGCTTGTAGCGGGTGAAGAATCGGTTCGCGCATTGTTTTATAAACAATTAGCAATCCTTCGATGATGCGCAGTTCTTTAGCTGAGCTTGAAAAAGCTAGTTCCTGGACAGCCTGTCCCTTCCCCGGGCGGACCCATAAGCAAGGGCATCTTGCCCGTCTTTTTCGCGCAACCAACGGCTTTTGCGGATGGCCGCTGGGGCAGTTCTCTAATTGAAGATTTGTTATTACACTACCTCGGTTTTCACCAAACCTTGTCGTTGGGCTAATAGAGTAATCAAATTTTTTCATGATAATTATTCTTGAATAGTATACGGAATTTCCGTATATTTGGTTCATGAAAATAATATTTATCGAAACTCCAGATTTTGCCGATAAATTTGACAATGTTGCCTCTCCTTCAGAGATGCTTGATCTTCAAAATGAATTAATTGATAATCCTTAAAAGGTGATCTTGTAAAAGGCACTGGTGGAGCTCGCAAGATCAGAATGAAGATTGCTGGAAGAGGGAAAAGTGGTGGAGCTCGGATTGTTTATTATTTTGTAGATTTACAAGGAGAAATATGGTTGCTGGATATTTATCTTAAATCCACTAAAACAGATCTATCAGAAAATGAAAAAAAACGATTATATAGATTCATTAAGGAGACCATTCATGGCTCGTTCGAATAAATATCGTGTAATTACCATTTCCAGTACTGGAGTTCGAACGGTATCCCGTTTAACTGAAGCAGAGTTGCAGAAACTACGAGCTAAAAGAATGCAAAAAATTAGAAAAGAAGATTTGGGATTAACGCAAAAACTATTGGCAGATGCAATTGGTGTTAATCTTCGAACTTTACAAGACTGGGAAGTCGGTCGTTCCCCAATGCCGAAGGTAGTAGAAATTCTTATGGAATTAATGCGTGAAATGCCTGAGGTTAAAAATAAGCTTATTCAAGCATCACAATGATAAAATGTCCAATCTTGAAACACCGGAGGCATCTCCGGTGCGATTATGAGTATTATCCCTCTTGCTGTACAGGGGGATTGCTTCACTCCACCACGGCAATTGCTCAATAGTATCGACACATGCTCCGTTCGCAATGACACAGTCTTTTTATTTGAGGGATCCGATCGTCCAACAGATATCTGCCGGGCGGAAGTTGGCGCGGGATATTCATCCACCAAAAAACGGTGGACCGTGGGCCTGCTAAAGCGGATTCGGAATGACACGGTCCCAGAACTCTTTGGCCAGCCGCAAGGTCACGTTCCTTTTTTCCCCTCCCGAATATATGCCTGAAATTCGATGACGTAAAAATCCAGCACGGTTAAAAATAAAGCGGCGATAATGGGACCGATAATGAATCCCATGACGCCAAACATGCCGATGCCGCCCAGGGTGCTGAAAAAGATCAACAGGTCATGCATGCCGGCTTCGCGGCCCACCAGTCGCGGCTGCAGCACATTGTCGATATTGCCGACGATAATCGCGGCGATGAGAAAAAGCAGAACGCCTTGCCACACCTGGCCCATGATGATCAACACGAGGGCTGCCGGATACATGACCAGCCAGGCGCCCACCATCGGTATCAACGACAGTATGGCCATGACCACGCCCCATAAAATGGGTGAACGAATGCCGAAAATCCAAAAGCACAAACCGCCAACCACGCCCTTGATCAGACCGATGAGCATGGTGCCTTTGATGGTGGCGCGCGATACGGCTCCAAAACGATCAACCAGTTGATCTTCATACTTGTCCGACAAAGGGCTGAGCGCCTTGATATAGCCAATAAGCCGGTCGCCGTCCTTGTAGAAGTAAAACATGGCAAACAAAGTGAGAAACAGATTGGTGATTAGGCTGAAGGTGCTTTGCGTGGCCTGATTAATGACCTTGGCCACAATGCCGGCCGTGTTTTTTAATATATCCTGCAAGGAGGACTGCCAGTCAATGTTGTTGATGCCCAGTTTTTGCAGCAGGGGATTTTCCCCCAATTCGCCTAGAAAACTCTGATCGCCTTTTTCCAGCAGGTCTTTAACCAGAGTTTCAGCGGAATCGTAAAAGGCAACGGCTTCTATCGCCACCAGATTGGCCACGATATAGACCGGAATGAGAAAGAGCAAGAGCAGCAACAGACAACAGATGCCGGAGCTCAAGCCTTTGCGGCCTCGAGTCCAGCGCACGGTTTTTTCATAAAAACCATAGGTCATGCCGCAAAACACGGCCGCCAGGATGACCGGGATGAGAAACCCGGAGATCATTTTGAAAAAAATAATTCCGGTGGCCAGGGTTATGATGAGGACAAAATAGCGTCCGAATTTAGCAAGAGGCGTTGCTTCGCGTTGCTCACGCTCGATCCCCTCGGCTTTGGAATCAGGATGCGAAAGGGAGGGGGACGTTTTACCGTCTCGTGGTTTTTTCCTTGTTGTTCTATTCATACGACACCTCCGTTCGGCGCAATCCGGAGGATTGCGCTACGATATCACTTGTACGCTTTGAGCCAGGCCAGCATGGCAGCGCCCAGAACGGCAGAGTCGTCTTTCAACTCTGCGGAAACAATGCGTACATTGCGCAGCGCGATTTTAAAAACATTCTGACTGGCGGTTTTTTCCACCAGTTGCACATAGGGCTCGCCAATGGCTTCGACCACGCCGCCGCCGATGACCACCACTTCCGGATTAAAAATGTTCAGTAAAGACGCCACGCCGTAACCTACATATTGCGCAGATCGGTCCACCGCATAGGTTACGGCCGGATCATAATTAGCATAAGCTTCGCTGAGCCGTTTGCTGCGCAGCGGCGCATCAGGTTTTTCGATATTGTCGAAAATCGTCGAGGGTATGCCGCGGCTGATAGCGTCGCGGATCTCCCGTTCGATGGCGAGGCGGCTGGCAAAGGCTTCCAGGCAACCGTGGTTGCCGCAGCCGCACAACGGTCCGTTAGGATCGAGGATCATGTGTCCGAGTTCGCCGGCGTTTTCATTAAAACCGTGCAAGAGCTTGCCGTTGATGATCACGCCGCCGCCGACGCCGGTGCCGATAAATAAACCCACCATATCCCGGCTGCCATGACCACTGCCATAAGCATACTCGCCCAGTAAGCCGACGTTGCCGTCATTGTCGATGGAGACCGGTCGCTTGAGAATGTTTTTCAGTCCGGCTTTAAGCGGGGCGTCTTGCCATTTCAGATTCGGCGTTTCAATAATGCACCCTTTTTTCAAATCCAGCGGGCCTGGCGAGCCGACGCCGATGGCCAGGATGTTGTCGTAATCGATTCCGGATTGTTCGACCGCCTCTTTAACGCAGGCCGCCATGCGTTCCAGCACAACTTCAAAGCCCAGTTCCGCTTTGGTGCGCTTGCGGCCTGAGCCGAGAATCCGGCCTTTGGCATCCACTACGGCAGCGTAAATTTTTGTGCCGCCCAGGTCGATGCCGACCACATATTCCTGTTTTTTAGGAGACATGTTTTTCCCCGCGGTTAAACGGAATTCTTGTTTTGCTCACAAAACATCTGATAAATTTTATTCAGCATTTTAACTTTGACGGTTGCTGACTCTTCCTTGGAGCGGCAGGCTGCCTGTCCGGCTGCGGCGCCGGGATGCCCGCTGCCGATGTTGAGTTGTCGCATGATATCGCCCAAATCTATGCCGTGAACGACGCCGTTCAGATTCAAACTCAGAGACATGGAAAACGCCAGATCATTGGTTTTAACTTCCTTGTTGAAAACATGCCGCACTTCCAACACCGCCAAAGATTCCGGATGCAGCAGGTAGGCCAGATGTTTGAGCACATTGGGCCGCCGTTTGTGACGCGTCAGGTCCACGATCATCACTTTTTTTTCAACATCCTGATCAAGATAATATAAATCCTGCCGCACCCGTTCCACCATTTGTCTTTCTTCTTCCAGAAAGGTCCTGTATCGTTTTTGAATGGAGGGCGTCCCGCTGACATCGGCAATGGGGCGTTCTTTCAGCAGGCCGATCAGGCTGCGCATGAATTGCCGCTTGGCCTCCTGGTCTTCGCACTGCAGTTTGACGGCGCTGTCGATGATTTTTCCCGGGGTGGGTGTGCGCCACTCTTCGATGCTTTTGTAATTAAAGGAATCGATCACATCGGCTTCCGAAATCATTTCTGCAAAGTGGGCAGGCAGGTTTTCGTCGGCAAAATATTCATAGACGACGCGGGCACAGGAATCGCGCAAATCGAAACGCCCGGCCAGGCCGGCCGGATCAATATTGCGCGCCTGCACCTCTTCCAGGTTGCCTTCATGATGATCGAACCACATGCCGCATTCCAGCGGATAGGGGAGATCACATACCACGTCCTCCTTCGTAATGGAAATGCGCGCTTCCGAAACGGCGCGCGGACCGGTGAATACGATATAATCGATGCCCAATACCTGTGAGCAGACCGCTGCACTGACGATGCCGTCAAAATCATTGTGTGTGAAAATGCGTTTGTACATGTTGTCCTTTTTTATTGTTGTTTTTTCGGCGCCAGCCAAAACGGCGCTGTGGCAAACCATACCAGCGTGGCAATATTGGTATAAATAATAAATCGGCTGTGCGGCATTTTACCCAGAAAAACGAGAACACTGCAAATCACAATATTCAGCAGGGCCATGATCGAGACGGCGATCAACAGTTTTTTCATTTGACTATCCCTTTCTCGTTCTTAATATGAGCGATAGGTGCTCGAAAACAACCTTGCGAAGGTTTGCAACCTTCGCAAGGATGGTGCAATCGCTTAATTCCTGTCCTTGTCATCCAGGAAACAGAGACCGATATACAGCACCTGGGCAATGATATAACCGGGCAGCCATTTGAAAAAGAGGTGCACCGGCAGCAGAAAAACGATAACAAGAGTGGCGACCCATACCACCAATGCCGACCAATTGATAAACATTCCCCGTTTTTCCGCACGATATTGACAGAGCCCCAGTTTCGGCAGCAGCCAATGTTCGGCAAACACCACGGCGCCGATGGGCATGAGGATCAATCCGTAGAGCGCAACAAAATCCAACAGACGCATGAATACGACCGGAAAACAGGACACGATGGTTGTGACCAGACCGGCCGCCAGCGTGACGCGCCAGCGTTTCCAGTTGGGCGTGACCACCTGTAACGCCAGACCGGCGCGATACATAGTCGGATTGGCTGTAGTCCAGCCGGCAACAACGACGCACAGGGCGCCGGAAAAACCCGCTGCCGCCCAGGCCATAGCGCCGGGATTCATTTCACGCGCCACAGCGGCCACCATAATGCCGGAGCAAATCCAGGCCAGAAAATGTCCGGGATACATGCCAAAAGCGGAAAGCAGACCGTATTTCCAATTTTTAGCAAAACGAAAGATGGCCATATCGGAGAGGCCGACATGCATGGCGAGGTTGGCAAACCAGGCAAAAAAAGTGATATGCCAAAAGTTGTATTTTTCCTGACCGGCTAATGGAATTCCGTTCCAGATTTTCGTGGTTGCAACATGCCAAAAATCCTTAAAACTGTGAATTTCACCAAGACCGGGCAGCAACGCCAGGGCGCCGGCGATAAAAATAGCAAACATCCATGGCGCACAAACGGAGGAAAAGCGCGATACTTTCTCGAATCCCAGTATGGCAATGAGCGTGACCACAGAGCCGATGACCAGGGTGAGCACTACCCAACCCACACTCGTGGGCAGGACATCCGTGAGCGCCGGCGACGGCACCCGAAACGCTAATCCGAAAGCCGTAGCAGATACGGAAATCATGGCGCCGGCCAGAATGCAATAGAGCAAGGCATTGGCAGAATTGTAAATAAAAGTGAGACCGGGACCGCAGATCTTGCGCACATACCAGTACAAGGTAAGCCGGGTGCGCACCGCGATGGGCGCCACGATAAAAGTCCAGGAGAGCACCGCCAACAAATTGCCGATCAACAAACCCCAGAACAGGTCGGCTGCAGCCACGCCATGGATGACAAACATCGGACCGATGACAAATTCGGTTGCTGCGACATGTTCGCCGCTGAAAATGGCGGCAAATTTGCCGGCAGACTGCAATTTATCCGGGCTGACCGGTTCGCGATCAAATTCATAAAGCTGGTCCAGTCGTTCCACAATCTTTGCTTGCGCCATAGGGAACTCCAGAATCGAGGTGGATTATCATGCCTGTCAGAATGCGACGGGATATGGTTATCGAACTCTAGTTTAGTGAAATCATCAAAAAATGTCAAGCAAATACTCACGAAAAACCGGTTTTTTTAGCAACAGGCATCTTTAGATATCTGTCAAATGCCGGATGCATACCCGTTCACATCAGGAAAACCTTTGTATTATTCAAATTCTTTTCTATATTGAACCTGAAATCCGTTGAACGTTCAATGTTCAACGTTTCCCGAGAAACCAAAGGGTTATCATTTGAACTCTGCAGAAAAAACAGACGGTATCAGCGAGCAAGCGCTGGTTGCCCGGGCCATCCAGGGCGATCAAAAAGCTTTTGCAAAAATAGTCAAGGATAACGAACGGCTGGTTTACAACACGGCCTTGCGATTATTGGCTGATTCGTCCGAAGCAGAGTGCGTGCTGCAGGAGACGTTTTTAAAAGTGCTGCAGGCGTTGCCGGAGTTCAAAATGCAATCTTCGTTATCCACCTGGATTTACCGTATTGCCGTAAATTTCAGCCTGATGAAATTGCGCAGTAAAAAACGTCGACTCGACTCTTTGGATGATTCGGAAAGCAACATCAGCCAGACCGCCCTGGAATCCTTTAACCGCTCCGTGGGTAACAATCCGTTGGCAGCGGTGATGAACCAGGAATTACGGCAGGCCATGGACCAGGCCATTGCGGATCTTCCGGATAAATTTCGCTCCATTTTCGTGCTCAAAGATATTGACGGATATTCACTTAAAGAGATAGCCAAAATGCTGCATCTGAGCCTGCCGGCAGTCAAATCAAATTTGCATCGCGCCCGTTTATTTTTGCGCGACCGCCTGGCGGGATATGTGGAAAATAAAAGTACAAAAAGCGCTTGACATTCTTTGCAGGTCTCTGTAAATTTACGCATCCGGGCAAAAGACAAGCAGTTGCCTATATAAAT
This sequence comes from uncultured Cytophagia bacterium, assembly GCA_964387285.1. Lineage (GTDB taxonomy): Bacteria > Zhuqueibacterota > Zhuqueibacteria > Residuimicrobiales > Residuimicrobiaceae > Anaerohabitans. The sequence goes on from CAYLWO010000066.1 coordinate 11,946, forward strand.
CCTGGGTTCCATCCTACTTGATACTATATTTCGTAGAGGTTAAGCAATGCGTCCACTTTTAAAAGTGTTGCTGTTATGCGGCGCGGCGTTGCTGGGGTATGTATCCGTTCATGCTCAAACCAAAACCACCATCGCCGTTCTCACCTTGGAAGCGAAAAATGTCAGCCAGGAGACCGCCGATGCGGTAGCTGATATCTTGAGCACCGAGTTGTTTAATTCGCAACGGTTCAATGTGATCGAGCGCCAGGCTATCACGCGTATTCTGGAAGAACAAAAACTGCAGATGACCGGCGTGACCGACATGGATAAAGTTGTAGAAATAGGCAAGATTCTGAATGTTGAAAAAATCATGACCGGCAGCGTCAGCCGATTGGGTGAGAGTTATATTATCAACACCAGATTGGTGGATGTTAAAACCGGCGCCCTCGAACTGGCGCAAAACGCAAAGAGCAGCAACGGCGAAGACGGATTAACCAATGCCATCAACGATCTGGTCAGCCGTATTGCACAAAAAGTGACCGTGGAAGGCTCTATTATTCGCGTTAAAGCCAAACAGGTTTTAATTGATCTCGGTCAAAAACATGGCTTAGCCCCGGATCAGGAATTAGCGGTCCTTCGCATAGGGGATGTTATAACGGATCTGGGCGGCGCCATCATCGGGCGGTCTGAAGACATTATCGGCAGCATCCGCTTGACTTCAATCAAACCCGAATATTCAGAAGCGGTGGTCAGCCAGGCCAAGAGTGCTTTTAGGGTTGGCGATAAAGTGCGCGTAACGACCGATGCGATCGAGATAGAACAAGAACCGGCAGAGGTTAAAAAACCTGCCAAGAAACAGGGTGACCGCAAAGGCGTGGGCGAACCGCCGCCGGCGTTCTGAGGGTGTCGTGAATTCTGTAAACTCTAATTTGCAAACTGCTCATTAAAAAAGGAGATCGGTATGAAGACTCGCTTGGTTGTTTTACTCGCGGTGGTGTTGTTGATGGCCGGCTTTTGCTGGAGCCAGGAAAGAACGATCGTCACAGTCGGCGGCAGTTACTGGAACGCAAACTATAGTTACCAGGATGAAGACGGTCACGATCTTTACGATTTCGGCACCGGTAATCTTTTCGGCCCCTATCTCAGTCTTTCACACGGCAAATGGAATTTTGGCGCTTCCATGTATTTCGGTAAATTCCCAATGGAAAGTTCGGGCTATTCGCTGTCGACCAGTGAGTTCAGTGAAGACATGAAGCGCACCGATCTCAACTTCACCCTGGGTTATCGCATTCATCCGAACATCAATGTTTTCGGCGGCGTTAAATATCTTGCCTGGAACTATGAAGCAGAGTATTCCAACTATTATGATGATTATCTGTACAAAACCCTGGGCACCATAAGCTACAAAGAGACAACCAGCGGCCCGATGTTCGGCGGCGGCGTTGGCGGCACCATTCCGTTGGGCAGTTCCGGCATGTATCTGTTCGCTTCTGCGGCGTATTTGGTCGGCACCATGTCCTCTGAATATGAATTCGCCGGTCAATCGTCGAGTGACGATGAATCCGAAGATATTCCGACCTCGCTGGTTGCCATAAACGCCGGTTTGGGGTACCGCTTTCCTTCCGGCCTGGGCATCAATGTCGGCTATCGCGCGGATCTGTACACCGTCACGGTAAAAGAAGAGAACTATTATACCGGCCTTGACATAGAATATGAAAACAATATCGGCGTAAAGGGCGTTGTCGCTACTGTTTCCTATACTTTTAAATAAATCGGCAAACACTCTTATTGAATAAAGCCCGCCGCTTATGCGACGGGCTTTTTTTTTACCTCTTGCACTCATTGAGCGATGGGTGCTCGGAAAGCAAACCAGCAAACCTTTACAAAGCTCATGCCCTCGCTCGATTCAGGCATTATAGATACCATGCGCTTGCTAAGGTTATTATAGAACTTTCGGGCCGCTCAAGACCTTTCTACAGACGCTCATTTCTCCTACGCTACCGTTCCCAGTCGGACTTTTCATTATTTTACAAAAAGCCAGGAGCAATGATGCTATATACGCCTTTACGCTGGAATATTTTGTAAGCGCTTTTGAAAAGAAGGAATATGATGAGCTCTTTTTCTACCTTTCTGACCTGTATGAAGCACGTCAGGGATGTCAAAATGAAGAGCTGGGATTTGATGTGAAAAAAGCACGTGAGCTTTGCAAATTGCTGCAACCCGGCAATCCGGCGCCGATGTTGAATGCGCCGGACAGCAGCGGCCGGGCTGTCGCATTATCTGATCTTTAAGCCGATTATACAATCGTTCTGTTTTGGGCAACGTGGTGCAGTCATTGCCTGAAAATGTTGCCTGAATTACATTGCTTTTATTCCTGCTGGATAAAGATAAGAAAATCATCAATCGCTATTCCAGCCTGGAGACGTTGAAGAAAGATATTCCTTTTTATAAAAATTAATAGACCGCCAGGGTACGCACCTCCCAGGGCAACAGTTGAAAGGTCTGCAGTCCGATGCCTGCCGGCAGTTCTTTGATTTTTTCTTCCAGCATATTCACTTCCTGGATTTGTCGGACGTTGGTAAAATCGACCTGGATAGAAGAACGTTGACCGCCGATTTCCTGCATGCGCAGGATAACGGCATCGTCTTTTTCCGCTTTTTTACAGGCTGTGACGAGAATGTGTTCGCCGGTCATTTGCATAAACGAGTGCTGCAGGCCGAGACCGGTTGCTCGCGCCTCTGTTGCCATGGGCCAAATGGGCGCGTTATAGCTGTTGGCAGCCGCTGCCACGCGGCCCTGGCGCCAATCGCCGGCATGCGGATACAGCGCATAACGCATTTCATGCCGGCCTTCATCTGCGGTTGAATCCGGATCGTGCGGCGAACGCAAAGCACTCATACGCACCACGCCGTTATTCACGTCAAAACCGTATTTGCAATCGTTCAACAGAGCCAGACCAAATTGTTCGTTAGAGATATCCACCCATTTTTGTGACACCACCTCTCGGCCGGTTTGCTCCCGTAAAATATGCCCAAAAGGAATCTCAAAACAGGCTTGTCCCTGCACGTTGAACGGGAAGGCCACTTTGAGCATGGTGTCGCGATGATGCCAATCCACACGCAGGCAAAAATCCACACGGCTAAGATCGTTATACAAGATGATATCCTGTTCGAAGCGCGACGGCCCGGACTGATAGACCACACGCATGATTTTACGTAACGGATTGGACTCGATGATGCGCGTGGCAATGGGCTGATTCAGGGTGATCGGCGTTCCTTTTAACTTGATGTACCAGGCCGTCATATTGCCGTTGTCGTCAGCCTGCAGTTGCAATAGATTGCCATGACCGCGCAGCAACTCGCGCGCCAGACGGCGATCGTAGAGGCTGATCACATGCCCGGTTTTATAATCCACTTCTACGCGTAAGAACCGGTTTTGTAAAATCAGGTTGCGTTGCGAAGGTTGCGGTTTTTTAACAGTCGCTGATTTGAAAAAAATAGTCGTATAGCCAAAGGCCGGCGTTTCCGGCGATAGCAAGATGGCGCTGCCATCGTTTTCGATAACAGCGGCCAGCTCTTTTCCCTGTTGATCATAGAAACGAGCGCCGCCGCTCCAAGCCGGATTCGGCGGCAACGTGACCGGTTCGCAACGACTAAAATTGAGATGATTAAAAAGTAAAAGAGGTACGAGTCCGGCTGCCGGCGGTTGTGCAGCTGCTTGCTGCGCTAATGTTTCCAACGCACGCTGCAACACAAAATGGCCAAGGCTGTCCGACTGTTCATAAATTTTCCGCACATCGGGATAAATGGCGGCAATGCCGGAGCCGTCCAGGATGTCGTGGAATTGGTTTAATAACAGACATTCCCAGGCTTTTGCCAAAGTCGGCTGTGGATAGGGCGTCCCGTATCTTTGCGCGAACACGGAAAATGTTTCTGCTGCCGGCAGCAGTGCCTCCAATTGACGATTGTATTTTTTTGTCATGGCCTGACTGGTCCAACAACCCTCAAAAACAAAGTTTAATTCATCTTGAACCGTGTCGAGGCCGGCTGTGCTCGGGCGGATGCGTTGAAAGTACTCATGGCTGTTTGTGAATGATATCTGCGGGTAACCGATGGTTTTGTCCAATTGTCGCGCCAACGTGACGTCCCGTTCCGTGGGCCCGCCGCCATGATCGCCCACGCCATAACAGCGCAAGGTGTTCGGCACGTTGAATTTTTTTTCCGTGACCAGGGGCAATTTGCCGATTTCCGGAGTGACGTCGCTGTTGTACCAATCCGGCGGCCGGTAAGCCAGCACGGTGCTGCCGTCCATGGCACGCCAATGAAAGAGCCTTTCCTGTTCAAAGGGTCGGAAGAATACATAGTCGGTGATGCCGCATTTTTTTAAAATCTGCGGCAAGCTGGCCGGATGGCCAAAGGTGTCAGGCATAAAGCCGACCGAAACGTCTACGCCGAATTTTTCCTTAAAATATTTTTTACCGTATAAATACTGTCGCACCAGTGATTCACCGGAAGGCATATTGTTGTCCGGCTGACTCCACGTGCCGCCGAGAATCTCCCAGCGTCCCTCGCGAACACGCTGCTGAATTCTGGCGAACAGGTGCGGTTCCCGCTCTTCCATCCAGGCGAAGGATTGGGCTTGTCCGTGGCTGAATTTGAAATCCGGATATTTGTCCATCAAATGCAGAGCCGAATTGAATGTATTTTTTATTACCTCGATGGTCTCCGGGTAACGCCACAGCCACATTAAATCAATATGCGCATTGCCCAGGAGATCGACGCGATAATTTTTCAACCGGTTGTCCGCTTCATCGATCAGCGGCCCGGCTGCGGTCAGAATCGCTTCCGCCTGATCGCTGCGGCCGGCGCACAGCGCCTGCCATAACGGTTCATCGATTTTTTGCTCCAGACTCGGAAGCTGGTCCGGAATTGGCTGATAAAATTCTTTGGTGTGCAAATAACCTTCTATGGCCTGATGGTGCAGCACCAATTTAGCGGCCAGCAGTTTTGCTTCACCTTCATCAATGTCGATTTCCAATACATGGCTTTGCGTTCCGCTACGATCGAACAACAGATCGCCGGAATCGCGGCTGAACCTCGGCTTGAGGACCACGCCGTCTGCGCTTGCATGACCCCACGATGATCCGATATCGACCATAACATGAGTTTCGCAGCCGTTGATCATTTTGGGACATCGGATGGTACGAACGAACGATCGTTCATTTTGACGCCATCCTTGCATTTGCCAGGGTTGAAACCACCATTTTAGTAAATCGATAGCCGGCGGAACAGCAGCCGGTATTTCGCTTTTAACGCCATTTTCCAACACGGTGATCGGGATGGACGTACGCTGCGAACAAAACAGGTCAAGCGGCAGGCGTACATTCAATTTGATCACGCTGCCGGCTGTCATGGCTGGCACAATTGAACGAGCAATCCTTTGTGCTGTGAAAAAAATGGTCGATGGCGCGGTCTGTCTCTTGGCCAGCAAAATCAGCTGCATGTCGACGTGCGCGGTGTCCAGGCTGTCCAGTATAAAGCCGTTGCTGATTTTCAGGCTATAAACTACAAAAGGTGTTGTATCTGCTGCGGCAGTCAGATGATCCGGATGGTGCATGATACGCAATCCTTCCCCGTCCATAAAGCGACCGCACGTCTGCCAATGGCCGCTGCCGTTGCTGACTTTGAGCAGCAGTTTGTTCCAGCCCGCAATTAAATCAAGCTGGGCGGTATCGCCGTCCAGGGTCAGTCTGCCGAACCGATTCTTGTGCAAAACCCGGCTGCCGTTAAGCCAGACGGCAAGTCCGTCGTCGCTGCCGCACAGGAATTGCACGGTTTGACCTTTAGGCGAATACACCCAGGCGGCGGCATAGGCCACGGCTTCTTGCCGATGTTCGAAGGGCAGATCCGGTTGCCGTAAATCCAGTGCCGGGCCATCGTGCCGGCTGTGCACCCAGAATCCGCCGGCGCAAGGTTTTGCTAGAACAGGCTCAACGCGCTCTTCTCCTGAGAGATAGTCTGTATCGAGCAAAGTGGCGCGATCCGGATTATGAAACGAACCCAGCACCAGCCAGTCATGAATAAACTCCTGTGCTGAAAGCTCTATCACCGCACATAAAAGTAGGAATACGCTTTTCATAAATTTTCCTGTTTTCAAATTACTCTGTTCAGTTCCGGTTTTACTAAGCATCAGAAGTTTGTTTCCATACCCAGCCTCAGGGTCATCGGCGGTTGGTACCGGGAGGCCCGACCATACAACGGATTCGGATTAATGTTCGCGCCGTTTTCATCTAGATTGTAATAATGAATTTGTTCAAAATTGACAGGTGTCCGCCGGCTGAACAAATGGAAAATATCCATAATCAGTTTGGGCTTAATTTTTGTATGGTTGAACAGATAGGAAAAGCGTAAATTGATATCCCATATGGCGGGTGTTCTGCCTGCCGTACCTCTTGTTACCATAAAGCGGTTCCAGGGCGGTCCGACAACCGATCCGCCCAATTCGTTCAGCGGCGTGCCGGATTGCCAGCACAGAAACACGCCGGATTGAAATTTTTTCATGAGGTGCACAGAACCGGAAAATTTGAATACATGGGTACGGTCGTTCGGCAGCAGGCCGGTGGAATTGGGCATTATTTCCAGCTGATCATAGGAGCCGTTGGCATTCGGAAATGAATAGTTGTAGTCCGAGTTATACAGTCCCGGATAATTGCCATAGGTTCTGGACAGCACATAAGATGCCCGAAAACCTGTGCTCCCATTATAGGGTTTTTCCAAAGTAAGTTCCAATGCCTGATAGATGCGCTTGACAGCCGGATAAGCCTTGAGCACGCCTTTGCCGGGATTGGCAATCCAGTAGTCTCCGGATTCCGGATCATTCCCATCCTCTATCGTCTCTTCTAATCGATTGACGGCGCCAGTCAAGCTCAGTTTTATGCGATCCTTGATATTTTGTTCGTAGCCGAGAGCGATCCCGTCATAGTATTGGCCGTCCAGATTCTTCAGAGCCGGCCGGATATGGGTGATAATCTTGATGGCGTTATCCGGATTACCTGGATCTATTCGGGGATCATGAGAATAATATTTTATGTCGGTGACGGCGCCTTCTATGTAACAGATATTGGACAAATAGGTGGATAATTCTTTATAAAAACGACCCAGGCTGATAAAAAATTTCTTTTTGCCTGGTTCTCCCGGCAGAATAGCCAGTCCGAATCTTGGTTGAAATTCATTAGTGATGGATTGCGCCAGTCGTCCGGTGGACGCAATAAAGTATTCACCGGACCAGCGTAATCCGGCCTGAAAGTTCATTCTTGGCGTCAGTTGCCAGCGATCCTGTATAAAACAGGAGGCAAGCCGGTTATGTACCAGGCCTCTGGCCTGAAAATTCAAGGTAAAATACTGTCCGCCTCCCAAATTTTGTATTACACCGCCGCCCTGATTGCCATAACTGTCATCCAGCATATTATCGCAGAATTCAACTCCTGCTTTGAACAGATGGCTGGAGGCGCTCCAGCTGCCTTTCAAAGCAAAGGTGGTGACCGTGGAATGGGCGACGATGCTTGATGGAACTCCTCCTGACCAGTTGTTATTTTCATCGATATATAGTTTTTCCAAATAGCCTCTGGCGGTAGCCGGAATATTGTCTTCTTTATGCCAGAGACGCGAAACCTGTGTTTCCAGGATTTTATTATTGAAAATGTGCTTGCTGGTAAATGTCATCATGGTTCCCCCTTTGCTGATTTTCTGCAGGTAAGGGTCGGCATTTACAAAACCAGCGGGGGTGGAAAAGGTGCCCCAGGTCGAGCCCACGGCGTTGCGGGATTGCGGATCTCCCAAAATGGTAAAAATACAACTGTTATTATGTCCTGCCTGCCAGTTTATTTTACCGGCAAAAGAATGCGTGGTGCTGATGTCATCATTGAAGCCGATTCCAGGCAAATGCACCATTTCCTGTTCTCTTTTAGGATTATAGGCAGCGAAGAACCACAGCCGGTCCTTAATAATCGGACCACCCAGGCGCAAGCCGAAATCGTACTGGATAAAATCTCCTTTGGCCGGTTGTAGCATTGGCTGGCGTGCCTCCCCGGCAAAACGGTTGTTGGCAAAAAAGCCGAACAGTTGTCCCTGGAATTTGTTGCTGCCGGAGTAGGTAATGACATTTATAATGCCGCCAAGAGCTCCGCGATCCTCTGCCTGATAGCCGCCGGTTTTCACTTCAATCTCTTGAATGAAATTGTACGGCAGGCTTGTGCCGGTGGCGCCTCGGAAGGGATCGGTGACGTCCGTGCCATTGACAATATATTTATTTTCCAGTCCGGTTGCGCCGGCCATATTCAAACCATCGCCGTAATAACTGACGTTGGCCTGCGGCAGAAAGGCTGCCGCATTGCGATAATCTCTCTCAACCGGGAGTTGTTCGATGGCCAAAGAGGTGAGATTGCCGCCCTGCACGGTGCTGACCGGGTCAATCATGGGTTTCACCGCCAGGACAACAACCTCAGGCATCTGCACCGGTTCAGGATTTAATGTCCCGTTAATTTTTGTCGTTTTTCCGAGCGAAACCGCAACGTTTTGGAACTCTTTGCTCCGGTAAGCAACATGGCGGGCGTGCAGGGTGTAAACGCCGACCGGTAGGGATAGAATTCGGAAACAGCCGTTTTGATCCGTGATGCCGCCTCGGGTCCCTTGCAGAGAAGAGCCGTGAACCATGATATTCACGCCCGGCAACGGTCTGAATTCTTGATCGGTAATGTTCCCCTCTAAATTTCCCGTCATTTGCTGGGCAAAAAGAGTTGAACATGCTAAAGTTATTATCAGGACGTTTTTCACGGGTTGTCTCCGCAAGCTGGTGGATTGTTAAAAGAAGGTTGATCATCCGCTCATGCTTTAATTCGCATTGAACCGCCTGAATCCATCACTGGAAAAAATGGAATATTCCTCTTAGACGGTTCAATCGTTTTTGCGCTTCCGTTCTCAAAGCAGAGTATTCGAGATCGCAGTCCTTCCAAAGAGCCAGGAACTGTTGATACTCTTGTATAGCCTGTTTGTTATTATGCATTTGTTCGTATATCAGCGCGCTTTGAAAACGAGCCGGAGCGCGAAACGGCAAATCAAAAAAATAAATTTCAGCGATTGAATCATACCATTGCAGTGCTGCAGAGAATTTACCCAATCCTTGCAGCGCTTGCGCCCGCAGATACCGGGTCCAGGCGAGGGAAAAAAACGGTCCCCAATAATAGGGGAACTGGATAATGACCGGTTCCCGATCGAGAAGATCAAGGGCTTCCTGGTAGCGCTGTTGCTGGATTGCCATGCTCGCCTGTAAGCTGGCAGCCCGAATACGAATCATAGAAGCAGCATAGTCCGGTTGGGGACTTTTTAGCAATTTTTCTGTTTGTTCCGAAAGCCGGTTCGGATCTGCCTGGATAGCGGCCAGGCCCTCGGCCAGGGCATGCATACTGGGCAGCAGTCTAAAATCAAGCTCCGGAAAACCAGATTCACAGTTCAGATGCGGATCAGCGGTATTTCCAGCCTTGTTCCATTCATCGGTCTGCTGACGTATAGATGGCTGGCTCTGCCGCAGGTAATAATCAGGATGGAGCATTTCCCTAAAGACCTCCGCGAAATTTTTGTCGTAAAGGCTCATGCTGTCCAGTTTGGCCTGAGCATTTTGCCACTTGCCTTTACTGACCTCCAGGGTGGCTAGCATGAGATAGCCATGCACGTGTGCGCATTTTGATCTGCCCGGATGCAACAGTGTTCTTATTAACGGGATAACGTCAGCGAAATTCTTTCCCAACGTAGCGCTGTTGTTGATACCGGCCGCCAGGAGTGTTTCATTTTTTCCCAAAGCTTGCCGTACGATTTCACTTATTGCATGCCGGTCGCCGGCGATAAACGCCCTTGGAATCAATATCGGCCATGACCATTCGTGATTGGGACCCAAGGTGGTCAATTTTTTACTATAGTCGTCGATGGTCTGCAAGTCGCCTTTTCTCTGCAGAACCATCATATATTGCTGATAATTGGTGGCGTTGTCCGGATCGAAAAACAGCAATTTTTGAAATGCGCTGTCACTTTCCAGGATAGAACGTCCAAACTGGTTTGCCACCTGCAGCATCGTGGTGGCATATTGCGCCCAGCCGAAAACATCATCAGGATACGATTGCACGATCTGGGCGGAAATATCGATGATTTTTTTATTATCTCCCTCCAAAGCGGCTTTAGCAATCTCCAGATATCGCTGATCTCTTGCAGGAAGCTTTTCTTTATGCCGGTTGGCCACGGCCCAGGCTTGTCCGGCTTGATCAAGATCGAATAAAAATCCATAATTCAAAAAGCTTAACTGCAGCCAGGCCTGCGCATAACTGCTGTCTATGCGGACGGCTGTGGAATACTGGTCATACGCTTTCTGAAATTCGCCGGCCCGGTCGTAGCTCAGGCCCTGCAGATAGGCTTTCAAAGCCGGAAGGGAGCGCGTAGATAGACTCCCCAAAAGCTGTAGTCGATTTGCCGGCGTTAGAGTGCTTGTCGCGATGATCTCGTTCGCAATGTGATCGACCATGGCAAACAATTGGCTTTCATCGCCCTCTACGGTCAGCGGCAAACCGTTATCCGTTTCGTTATTCGTATCATACACTTTGGTATTAAAACGGTATTTGCTTTGGTTGACCACCAGAGTGCCCAGCACATATTTTCCGGCGCCGAAAATGCGCGCGATGTTCCGGGCGGACTTGATATCCATTTCAGCGACGCCGGCCTTTTTAATTTGGTTGGACAGCGCTCTTGGATCGACGCAGTGCAACTCGCCGATCTGATCAAGATTCATGCTGAGCAGATCTACCATGCCGTCTTGCAGATAAGCATATTCGGATGCGCCTCTGACGGTAAACGGCAGAACAACGTACATCCGCTCGGAGAGGATGGGATACGTTTTTTCCCCTTTAAAGAAAAGGTAGGCGAGAGTTATGGTTATCAGCAGAAATACGAAAATGGCTGGTAGGATGATCAGTTTACGGATATTTTTTTTAAACCGGAATTTTCGGCTGGGTTTCGCGAGAGGGGTATTGGCCCGCCAGGCCTCGACATCGTTGATAAACTCTGCAGTCGTTTGATATCGTTCCTGCGGATTTTTCGCCAGGCACCTGGCGATGATGGCCTGCAAGGGTTTCGGGGCATCGGCACGAAAGCACGTCAAAGGAGTGTAATTTTCGTGGGCAATGGCATAAATCTGTGCGGCATCACAATCGCCTTCGAAAGGCAGATGTCCGCAGATCATTTCATAAAGCACAACGCCCAGACACCAGATGTCGGAACGCTGATCAATGCTTTGATTGCGCGTTTGCTCGGGAGACATATAAGCAACCGTACCGACGGCATACCCCGTTTGCGTAGGCCGCCCCTGCCACAGCAGTTTGGCTATGCCAAAATCGAGAATTTTAACAATGCCGTCCTGGGTGATAATGATATTGGCGGGTTTTATATCGCGGTGAATGATGCCTTTGGCATGGGCATGACCAAGCCCCTGGGCCATTTGCAGTATGATGCCGGTTGCTTCTTCTAATGATAGCCCGTTGCGGTCGGGGCCGGGCTTTAGTTTGTCTTTGAGCGTTTCCCCCTCATAATAGGCCATGGTGAAAAAGAGTTGTTCATCCTCTGTCTCACTGATTTCATAAACCGTGCAGATATTGGGATGATCCAGAGAAGAAACGGTTTTGGCTTCAGAGATAAAACGGTCTTTAGCCGCTTTATCAGGACTGAGAAAAGGCGGTAGGAATTTAATAGCGACCGTTCGCTCGAGTTTCAGATCTTGCGCACGGTATACGACCCCCATGCCTCCTGATCCGATTTTCTCGCCGATGTGATAATGGGAGATGGTACGGCCCGTCATCCATGATTCCAGTGGTTACGTTTTGCGCAGATTCATCTTTTCTATTTTGTAAATAAACCAATGAAAAACGATCAAATCTGTCGGTGCAAACATTTGATTGAAATGCAAGTTCCCTGGAGGTCAATATTACTATCTTTCGTAAAAATAGTCAAGCTAATTTAAATAGGAGTGGAAATAAGAAAATAGTCAACTTTTTATTAAGCTGAAAATGATGAAATAGGTAAATTTATTTTTTGCAGTGCTGAAGGCAGCAGCCGTACTATTCTGAAAAATGAGCAACTTTTTTGGAAAAATGGCTTTCACGAAATCGCTGACAGCACTGCAGTTGCTATTAAAATCCATGCCTTAAGATGAGATTGGCAGCGGAGGAATGCTAAAAACCGGGGCGATAATCCGACTGAGTCAAAGTTGACGCAAAATGTAGGTTTCAATTGTCCAACCACTCGAGCTGAACATGCTAACACGATTTATGTTTGCAAATCAAGGAAAAACATTCTATATTTTCTTTATATTTCCGCCGTGCAGTTCACAACCAACCAAATGAAAGAGAAAGGCACCTGCATGAAAAGCATCAGATGGCTTGTCTGTTTGCTTGTATTGTCCGCCAGCGTGACCAGTTGGGCTGATAAGCGATATGAAATTTCTCGCGTTGATATAAAGGCCCAGGTAGCAGCTGACGCCGGCATGGTGGTGAGTGAGACCCGAACCTATGATTTCCACGGTTCCTATTCCTATGCCTATAGAACCTTTCCCAAGAATGACACCATACGCTATAGCGGTTTTAGCGTGCGCGAGGGCGATGTGGTCTATCGACAGGGGGACTCGAAAGCTCCCGGCTTTTTTAGAGTGGAAGAGGAAAACACACAATTCAAACTGGTGTGGTATTTTGCCGGTCGCAATGAAAGCAGAACATTTACGATTCAATATCGGGTAGACGATTTGGTCAAGCGCTATCAGGATGCGGCCGTTCTCTATTACAAATTTATCGGTGATGATTGGCAAAAGCGCCAGGCGAATGTGCGCCTGGTTATCATGCCTCCTGAGGGCTTGGCAGCCGGTGAACTGCGCGAATGGGTTCATGGTCCTTTGCAGGCGCAGTCGCGTATGGACGACAACGGCGTCATTACCGTCACCAGTCCGGTTGTGCCGGCGCACACCTGGTTGGAAGTGCGCGCTCTCTATCCCAGAGCTTTATTCACTGCCGGCCCGACGATCGATCAGTCCATCGTTCCCTCTATTATGAAGCAAGAAGCCGCTCTCGCTCAGGCAGCGAATGAAAAGCGGCAAAAAGCGCAAGCGCGTCAATTAGCCAAAGAACGATTGGCGACCTGGCTCAAACCGGCGAGCCTGACATTGGCCGGTTTGGCGCTGTTGCTGTGGGGCATTATGTACAGTAGTTATGGCCGACGTCCGGAAAAGCCGACGATCTACGGGGGCGCCGCAGAGATACCGGATCAAACACCGCCGGCGTTGGTGGGATTTCTGTTGAATTGGCGAATGACCACCGGCAATGATATGTCGGCCACACTTATGGATTTGGCCAGGCGGGGATTCCTGCAAATGCACGTCGAGACGGAAACCGGCAAGGGTTTCATGGGTAAAATCAAAACGCGCTACCGGTTACAACTGAATCGTTCCGTCAGGCAGGAGCGAAGAGCCGAGCTGCTGAATTTTGAATCGAGTCTGCTCGATTTTCTTTTTGAGAAATTGTATCCGGAGCAGAATGGATTTTATCTTGATCAATTGCGCAACAAGGCATTGGCCCTGCGCAAGTTTTTTACCCAGTGGCAAAAAGAGGTCAAAACTGCTGCAGAAGAGAAGAATTATTATGATGCTGCCAGTTCGCGCGGCATGTATATCTCTCTGATTTTTGGCGGAGTATTTTTTGTGTTAGGTCTGGCCTGTTTGCCGTTTATTGAGGCATGGGGTGTGCCGCTCATGGCAAGTGGGTTGCTGGTGATTATCGGATCGTTTTTGATTCTGCACCGGACTGCAGAAGGGGAACTGGCGTTTCAACGTTGGCGAGGATTAAAGCGCTATATCAAAAAATATCATTTTAAGGAATTGGACCACGCCTCTTTGATGAGTCGTCTGGATCGCTATGTCATTTATGGACTGGTGTTCGGATTGTATAAAAAGCATTATCACGAACTCACCGCCGGCATGACGCCGGGACAGGAAGCGGTTTATTTCCCCTGGTATGCGATGCACGGCAGTTCGGCCGGATTTTCTCCGGCCTCTTTCAGTTCGGCGTTCAGCACGATGGTGAGCACGATGAGTTCTTCTGCCGGTTTTGGCGGCGGCGCAACCGGCGGCGGCGGCGGTGGCGCTGGTGGCGGCGGTGGCGGCGCCGGATGATGCAAGACGGCCGGAATGACCGGTAAACCAGAGCGAAGCGGGAGGATAGTTTTCCAATTGATGAGCATCGATCGTTTGACAGCCGCATGATGAATGTTTGGATATTGTACGAATCCAGATTAGGCAACACCGCTCAATTGGCTACACAAATAGCCCAGGCCATGGTGCGCTCGGAACGCGTGCGTTTGTTGCAGGCCAGTCAGGCCGGCATCCCAACCGGTGTTGATCTGTTATTGATCGGCGTACCCAGTCATCGCCATAGCCGGCCCGATGCGGTCTTTGATTGGCTGCGGCGTTTGCCCGAATCGGCCCTGAATGGCGTTCGATTCTCTGTTTTTGATGTGCGCTTTTCGCTGTCGCGTTGGTTTCAGGTGTCCATCGCCTGGAAAGTGGGGCGCGCCGTACAACGGCGCGGCGGCCAATTTGCCAGCCCGCCGGAAAGTTTTTATCTATCCGGTCATGAAGGCCCTCTGGCCGAGGGCGAACTGCAGCGCGCCATTTCCTGGGCGTTTCATATGGTGCGAGAACATAAATAAAGGAGACAATATGCTGAAAGAGTTTAAAGAATTTGCCATGAAAGGCAATGTGCTGGATATGGCGGTCGGCATCATTATCGGCGCCGCCTTTGGCAGCATTATCGGTTCTTTGGTCAAAGATGTGCTGATGCCGCCGATCGGATTGTTGCTGGGCAATGTGGATTTTTCCAATCTGTTCATTGTATTGAAAGAGGGCGCCGGAGCGACCGGACCTTATGCCACGGTAGCCGAGGCTAACAAGGCCGGCGCTGTGACCGTTAATTACGGGTTGTTCATCAACAGCATCATCAACTTTTTGATTATCGCTTTTGCCGTTTTTATGTTGGTGAGATCCGTGAATCGTTTGAAACGTAAATCTGAAGAAGCGCCGGCAGCGGCCACGGACAAGGCGTGTCCTTATTGTTTGTCCAACATTCCTCTCAAGGCAACGCGTTGTCCGAATTGCACATCGGAACTAAAGTTGTAGGAATGGCGTTTAGTTAGTGTATTACTTGGACAGAGGTTGTCCTAAAAGTAGGGTTGGCGCATGTAGTTCCGGCTTTAGCCGGAAATTTCTCCGGTTGAAACCGGAACTACAAACTTTATAAAATCAATTATTTTATTATCATTCGAACTTTTAATCAATTTGTTTGCTAAAAATTAATATTTTTTTTGACAATCTTGGTCTAAGCGAGGTAGACGATTGCCAAGTTGTTTGATTTTAATGATAACGAATAAAAGAAAAATAGCCATATCCGGATTGTTTCTCATCCTCCTGTCGCTGCAGCCGTGTGTATGGGCACAACCCATTTCCGTGCGTCCGATCCGCGACGATATCGGCTTTTGCTGGAATGCCGAAAGCATGAAAAAGCTGGTGTTGTATTTGCAGCTCAACGAGCGCGATAGCGTCGATCCCAACGGATTGGTGGCAGCCATTGCTCCGCATGACGATTATCTCTATGCCGGTCGTGTTTATTTTCCCTTGTTTCATGCCCTGACTGTTCGCGAAGTGGTCATTTTCGGCGTCACACACGCAACGGTGCGCAAAGAGATCGGCGATCCCCACGGACGGATCATATTGGATGATTTTTCCCATTGGCAAGGTTTGTACAACAATGTCGCTGTTTCGCCTTTGCGCGATTATTTGCGCCGGCGAATGGACAGTTCCATGGTGCTGGTCAGCCGCAAAGCCCATGTGCTGGAACACTCCATCGAGGCGCATATTCCGTTCCTGCAATATTTTAATCCCAAGGTCGCCATTACGCCCATCATGATCACCGCCATGCCGCTGGCGCGCATGGATGATGTATCGGACCAACTCTCCGACATCATTTGCCGTTATCTGCTGGAAAATGAATTAGGGTTGGGCAACGATGTTTTTTTTCTTATATCTTCGGATGCAAACCATTATGGACGGGATTTCGACAACCATCCTTTTGGCGAAGATGAAGCAGCGCACACGACGGCCGTGAACGAAGACATCGGTCTGGTCAAGAGTTATTTATGCGGCGCCATGGATGCGGAAAAGCTTTTTGGTTTAACCGAAGAATTGACCGGTGCGAGCTACGATCAGCCGGGCCGGTTTTTATGGTGCGGCCGGTATTCCATTCCCTTCGGCGCCATGACCGTGGAAAAAGTGATGCAGTCCATGCTGGACAAATCCATCCGCGGCAGATTGATCCGCTATTCCGACACCTATAGCGAGGGCGTGTTGCCGATAAAGAAAAGCGGCATGGGCATTACCGCGCCGTTTTCGCTGAAGCACTGGGTGGGATTTTTTTCGTTGGGCTATTACGTGCGCTAATCCGGAACGCGGCCGTCCCGTCCGCGTTTTTACAATTAAAAACATCTTTCCCCGGCTTTTTATCTGCAGGAATAGCAACCTTGCCAGGTTATATCGCGTGCTGCCGGGGCTGGCATGATTTATTCTTTGCATCCGTTCTTCAATGCCGCTTGTACATTCCGCATCCATCCCGCATATCCCGTCCGTTTTATCGGCGATTGTCGTACCTGTGCAGAAAAATCCTTTTCACACCAATTCGCCAATTTTGTCAACGGTTGATTAAACAGTCCTGGACGTGGAAAAAACGATTCATCCCTGGTCGGTTTTGCCGGTTTATTATTCCACGGACAGACCTCTTGACAGACATCGCAGCCGAAGATACGATTGGCCATGGCCGAATGAAATTCTTCCGGAATGGGACGATCCGCTTTTAATTCAATGGTCAGGTAAGAGAGGCAACGACGACTGTCCAGGACAAAGGGTTCGAGCAATGCTCCGGTGGGGCAGGCATCCATGCAAAGTCGGCATTGGCCGCAGCGGTTTTTTATCGGACTGGTCGGCTCGAGAGGTAGGTTTAACACAATTTCCGCAAGAAAAATCCACGAACCGAATTGCGGACTGATTATGCAACTGTGTTTGCCCATCCAGCCGATGCCGCTGCGCAGCGCCCACTCTTTTTCCAGTATGGGCGCTGAATCCACAAACACACGGCCTTGCGCTTGTGGTTCAAGTGCGTGTATTTCTGCTAGCAAAATTTTCAGTCGTTTGCGCAGCGTATGATGATAATCGGTTCCCCAGGCATATCGCGATATGGCGCCAATCTCGGGATCCGGGCTAGCGGTAAAAGGGGTATAATAATTAGTCGCCAGAACGACGACTGTTTGCGCGCCAGGCAGCAGTAAAGCCGGATTCAGTCGCAGGTCGCGGTGGTTGGCCATATAGGCCATTTCGCCATGATATTCGCGTGCCAGCCATTCATGCAATTTTTCGCCGGACAGCGGCGTTACCGGAGCAAAACCGACCTGATTAAAGCCCAGGAGGGTTGCGCGTTGAACAATAAAAGAGGAAATCTCTGGCCACGTCATTGTCAACGCAACAGTCCCAGGGTAAACACAACGCTGCGATCGTCAAAATCATTAAAGGTGACGGCATAATCCACGTTTATCAACACCTGGAAGTTATAGGTGCGGAACATGCGCACGCCGGAATGCAGTCGTAATTCAAATCCGTCGCCTTTACGTTTATCTTCCTGATAGGTATAATAACCGGTTTGGGGCTCTATATAATAGATAGGTTCCTGTTCATGAGAAACCCAGTGAAATCCGAATGCGCCGCCCACATAGGGACAAATATCTTTGACGCTGAGCAAATAACTGGCGTAAATATTCCAGGCAAATCCCTTATTCGCCGCGATATGGGAACCAATGGTGTAATGATTCATCTCATAACCGGTGCGCAGATCCATGGCAAAACTGCGCTCCGCATCGTCGTAGCCCTGTTGCGGATAAAGATAGCCGAAAGAAAAGCCCATGTATTTGCGTGCGCTTTTACGTTCCGGCTCGTTGGTTTCCTTTTGGGTGATCAAACCCACCTGGCTGGTTTGCGAAAATGGTTTGAGATCGTTTACGCACAATGCCACCCGCTTCATAACGGTTTCCAGGTCTTCGATGGTGTTGGACGTTGTGTTGTCGCTGAGCAGTGTATGGCCGCTCTGGACTTCCAGCAGCCAATATTGCACGATCACCTTTTCACCGAGTCGATTGAGTGAACACAGCAAAACCTGGTCCGCTTGCAACAGGCGGCCTTTTGCCAGAGCGCATTCTTTCTCAAAGCACGCTGTTTCGCCGGCTGCGTCCGACACCTGTTTTTCCGGCAGCACGGTGAAACGATTGAATTTCTCCAATTCCTGATTAAGCAAGGCGTGCGCGGTCAGGGTGGAGGCGTCATCAATCCCGAGTGAGCTGAAGGGCAGCACAGCCAATTGTACGCGAGTTTGGCTGAATGCGGCTGTGCATAAGGCAAACAACAGAATTTTTTTTAACATGATGTGCTCCAGGTATTTGGCTTGATTGATTCACAAAACGATGTACCTCGTGCAGCCGACGGTCGCCGATAGAAAGCGGCTCTTACAATATAACGAAAATACGTGAGCAAAAATATTTTTATTTTCCGGATATTGGCTTTTTGACGCCTCTGGCGGTATAAGGGGATTGCTTCACTCCAGCGCAGATAATGCTCTTTGTCATCGATTATGGCTTCGTTCGCAATGACACGGGTGTTGTGTTATTTGGAACATCACGGTATAAATGCCGTGGCACGCATTTTATGACGCACCTATAGCAGTGTTTGGAATTAAAGAGGCAACCTTGCGAAGGGTGCAAAGCTTCGCAAGGCTCGGTCTACGGTTACATCCCGCGCATATAAATGCTGCCGTTCACTGTCTGCAGGCTGATTTGACCGTTGCCGTCCGCCAGCACGCCTCTAAGTGACGTGCGCGTATTCACCTGATTGGTCAGGGTGATGTTGGACAAACTTATTTTCCCGGACACCAGCGCTGCGTTGAACTGAGCCGAGGTGTTGTGGGGCACCAACAGATCGATTTCGCCGTTGACAGAATTCATTCGGCACCATCCTGCGGCAATAAGTTCCATGGTTACATCCAGACTGCCGTTGGTGGTATTGGCTTCCAGATTGCCGATCAGATCCCGAATCTGCACGGTGCCATTGACGACATTGATCTCAACGTCGCCGCGACAGGCATCCACATCGATATCGCCGTTAACGTCATCGACAACCAAATCCCAATTCAGGGGAACACGTATATGATATTCAATAGAGTATTGACGGCCGTGCGTGTTTTCCGGCTGCAGCGTGCGCACCAGCAATTCGTCTCTGTTTTGCGTGATGTTGACGGTCAGATCGTCCAGATGCGATTCAGCGTCCCGATAACTGTCTGAAGCGACTCGGCGTTCTCCCCAAATGCGCACGGAGCGGGCGTTGCTGATGCCGACGATATCGATGGGGCTGTTGATGGCTGAGAGTCTTAAACGATACATGGCGTCAACCGGGATTTCATATGAAAATTCTTCTGATACGCTTTTTTCAGTATTGTCCACATTTTCAAAAGGGTGTTCCACGCAACCGGCGAGCCAAAAAAGCGCCAGTACAGTGAAACCGAAAAGGATTAATTTTATTTTCATAAGTTCACTTTCTTCAATTTTGATTTTCTTTTAATCGGGTTAAAGCGGCTTCAACGCGCCATAACTGATTTTTGACATCATCTGACTGCTGATCCTGTTGCAGCAGCAGCTCCCTGGCTGTTTGAAAGGCGTCCAGCGCCTGGCCGGGTTGTTGCAGCTGTTCAAAACAGCAGCCCAATTCATAACGGATAAGGCTTTGTCGCAGCGGCTGCCGATCCTGACGCAACAGTTTGTGATATTTCACTACCGCGTTGGTGTAGAAGCGTTGCTGTTGCAGCGCCAAAGCGCCGTTCATTTCTCGAACAAGAGAAGCGGCATCCGGCATCTCGGCTGGAATCTGTGTCGCCTTATCGATTCCGTGAATGACGCTTACGCTGCCGATTTCGAGTCCGGTCTTTTTTCCCGGCGCCGCCAGCTTTTCTATTTTTTGCGACATGATAAAAAGAAACATCTCTTGTTCGGTGATGCGGCGCAAATCCGCAATGTCGATCATGGCGTTGGCGCCCAGTGTGAACAGTAATCCGTCGCTGGTGCGCAACGTCGCTTCGGATTCAGGCCCGGTGGTGATGCTGTCCATCTCCCGCAATGTGGCGCCGGTAAGAGTCAGGTTCCACTTTTCTTCGAGACCATGACGCACTTGCACGGTGCCGCTGATTTTAATGATTTCGACAACCGCGGCATATGGATAACCAGCGCTCCAGGCGAAAAGCCACAGACATGTAAATTTGAATAATGTATTGAACGAAAACATAATGTAACTCCTCAATTTTTCCGACCGGCCGTTTTTTGCACCGGTATGGTTGCCGGGAAACGAATGCCGACGACATCGACAATCTTGACCCAGCCTTCCGCCACGCCGTTGGACAACACGGTGTCTTCATACCATTGCGTGGCTGCAGAGGTCCAGGCTTCCTCAAAGGACTTGCCGATTAACGTGGTTTCAACCGGAATCCATACGCCGGTTTTATCATTGCTCTCTTCGCGCATCACCAACCGTTTATCGTTGCTGGTAATAGTTGCGCGTTCTTCCACGCCGATGCCGCTGTCGAATAAAAGATACAGATGGGCGATCTTGTTTTGCGGATTTCGCACCTCGACAAATACGGTGTTGATGCCGAGACTTTGCAGCAAGGAAGCGTACAAAACCACCAGATCATCGCAGTCGCCGCCGGCCTGTTCCAGGGTTTCCTCGGCAAATTGCACCCGGTCATCTTGATAAAAAGGCACATTGGGATCGCGACGGTAGACGATGTTTTTTCTCGACAGCGAGTCAAAAACCGCTTTGGCTATTTCAAGATTACCGGCATTAAACCGCGGCGCCATGGCGCGGGCCAGTTGCAGAATAGCCGGATTATCGGCCGTCACATAAAGAGGCAGTTTTTCCGCATCGCCATCCCAGGCATTGCGATGGTGAATCATGAGAGATGCACTGACCTGTTTGCGCATGGTCGAACCGGCACGGGCTTCAATGACCAGATCCAGCGCTACGGTTTTGCGTTGATGCACATTAAGCCGCTCTGCATTGAGCATGGCATGCACTGGTATGTCGCGTGTTTCTCCGCTTTCCAATCGGATGAAACCGCTCTCTTTGGGACGCGCAGAATACCCTTCGATAACGCCGCGCACATTCACTTCGATGGCGTAACCGGCCGTGTTGCTCAGCGTGACCAGCGCCAGGGGATAAGTGTTGTAAAACGGACAATATGCCGGATACAGATCCTTCACGATCAATTTTATGTCCTTGATCTGAAACATTTCGCGATTTCGCCCCCACATGAAATAGAGACCCAATCCATATTCCATGCCGCTATAACGGTTGTTAACGCGCCAATCGACAAAATGATGCCGTACATCGAAATTGAATCCCAGCCAGGAAGAGACCATGAGATTTACGCCGCCGCCCAAATAGCCGCCGAAATATTGTTTTGATTCACCGATCACATTTTCTTCGACCATGTCATGTTCAACTTTGATTTCACTGGACCAATAAGGACCGACAGCAAAAGAGACATAAGGCTGCAGGCGACTGGATGAAGAGCCGGACAGCAGGTCGTAACGCAAGCCGGCCAACATGGGAACCATGGCGTCGACATTCGTGTCGGTTTTAAACAAGTCCTCGCCGCTGGCTTGCGCCGTACCCACTACGCCCAATTCCATTTGCATGAACAGATTTTGGCGTACGCGGGAATAAAAGTAGAACCAGAAACCCACGCCGCTGATGGAGATGCTGCCGCTGGCAGAACCTGGCGAGGTTGACAGGTTGAACCGGGTGGTATTGTCCGACATATTCCAAAAGCCGGCGCGCATACCCAAACCATGGGGACGCGTGACGCCTTGCGCCAAAATCGAGCCGCTCATACAGAGGATGAACAGCATGGTCTTTACAGGTCCGTTGAAATGCATGGTTGTTCTATTTTTTTTGAGAAACGATTAACGCCATTTGCCCCACATGAATTGCAATCCACCACTCCATTCGATATTGCTATAGTCATTGTCCGGATTGAATCCCACCAGATGATAGCGCGCATCCACATTCAACGCCAGCCACGACGTGAGAACGATATCCACGCCACACCCGAGATAGCCGCCTGCCTTGGTATACCAATTGCTGGCTACCTCGCCGTTAAAACCGTCATCACGGACCATAATGTCGGAAACAAAGTAGGGTCCGACTCCGGCAGCGGCATAGGGTTGAATGCCGGCCCGATTCCACATGGGCAGCAGGTAAAAACGCAAACCAAATAAAGCCGGCGTGATGGCCGAAATATCTAAATTTTCCTGACCATCGTCATCATCGCAATGTTCATAGTGATGATAATAGTGATCGTCGTCGTAATCCCAGTTGTCGGTTTCACCCTTGACGCTGCCATAGCCGCCAAAACTCATTTCCGCCATCATGCGTTCGTTGATGCGTTTTATAATGTAAATGCCGCCGCCCATGCCGCCGATGTCGATTTTGTGCGTGCCGGTGGGATAACTGACCGCCACATGGTTGCCCGGCTCTGGCAAAGACCAGTAACTACCTCTGAAACCGATGCCGGTTGAGCGGGTATGGTACTGCGCCGGTAATGTACTCTGACCCAGGCACAAAAGCCAGGCAAAAAAGAGTACGAGGCAAAGCCTTTGGTGTTTCATAGAAATGCTCCTTTTTTAGGTAAAAAGTGACAGGTGTTTGCTTTTACTAAACAACAGACAAATACCGGGCCAAATTTTACCTAAGGAGCAAGTATAAATATTATAATGTGTTATGCAAATTTTAATTTGCCGAAATTTGTGGAAAATCTGCGGAATGCGGAAAATTTCCACAGTTGGTCAACCACGATTTCTATCAGGACCAGAAATTCAAGGCTATGAGGCTTTTTGCCCTGCTAGGACGACATGAGAAGCATGCTTTTATTTTTCAGCTGAAGAAATATGATCCAGATTATCCAAAATTTCCTGCAAATCAGCATGAAATTTTTTCGGCAATCCTCGAAACGCCAGGGAGGTCGTACCAGCCGCCTGGTTTTTTTTCAAATTGGCGAGATATTCGTTTAATTTTTTTCCAACCGCTTCAACAATCTGCCGGTCTGTTGTCTGAGCCATCTCGGCTGCAGCTCTAGTCACATTGAAATCCATTTTGACCAGGTAAGCAAAGCACAAGCCGCGAAAATATTCTGTAATGGTGCCGCGATCACGATCGCCCAGAGCCCGGGCCGTGCGCGAGACGGCGTCTCGGGAAAAGTGAAACTTGCGCAACATTTCCAAAATCTGCTGCTCCAGGGGCACATAGACCTCCTCGCCGGCCGGTCTTGATGCCTGTAATTCGGTTCCCAGGTCTTGTGCCTGAATCATGGTGCGGCCTTCGCTTTGCGCCAGCAACGCGGCACGCTGAACGACATTTTCCAATTCGCGCACGTTTCCCGGCCAGTGATATTCCTGCAGCAACAAGCCGGCCTGTTCGGAAAATCCGCTGATTTCCGGGTAGCCGTGTTTCTGCAATAAATGGTGCGCTAAAATGGAAATATCCTCTTTACGATCGCGCAAGGCCGGCAACTCTATGGTGATGCCGTTGAGACGGTAGTAGAGGTCCGAACGAAAGCGGCCCTGGTCAACTTCTTTACGCACATCGCGGTTGCTGGCTGCGATAATCCGCACATCCACGGAAATGGATTGCTCCCCGCCCACGCGATAAAAGACTTTTTCCTGCAACACGCGCAATAACTTGGCTTGCAGGGCTGGTGTGGTTTCAGTGATTTCGTCCAGAAACAGCGTGCCGTTGTTGGCCAGTTCAAACAGCCCGCGACGCCGCGCTATGGCGCCGGTAAAGCTGCCTTTTTCATGGCCGAACAGTTCACTCTCCAACAAGGTTTCAGCCAGTGCTCCGCAATTCACAGCCATAAAAGGTTTTGCCCGACGCCGTCCGCTCTGATGAATCGCCCGGGCTGCCAGTTCTTTGCCGCTGCCGGTTTCGCCCAGAATCAGCACCGGAATATCGCTGTCGCTGACTTTGCTTATTATGGACAAAACCTGTGCCATGCTGCCGCCCGGAGTATAGACCAGATCATAATGGCTTGTGGCATCTGATGGTCTCTCTTTAAGCTGCAAATCGGCCAGATGTTTTTCCAAAGCCTGTACAGCTGAAATTTTTTCCTGATAAATCCGTTGCTTTTCCTGGCTTGCGCCTGCCAGTTGTTCTGCGAGTTCAGCCAATTGCTTTTCAGCATCGACCAGTTGGCTGCTGGTCTGTTCGATTTGCCGGTTCCATAGTAGTTGTTGATTAATCTGTTCCTGTATGTGCGTGTATCGTGAAACCGCCAGCGTATAACCCAGTCCGACGAGCCAGGCCGACAACGGACAGATCAAATCAATCAACAGATGCCCGGTACAGAAAAGTGCAAGACAGGAACCGATAAAAATCAACGGCAGCAGCAGGATCAGCCAACGTTGTTTTCGTTTTAAAACAAACAAAGGCAGTGATGCCATGATGATGATCAGCATGCCTTGGATCCAGTCGGGGACCGTTTTAAGCAACCGGCTTTCAATGATGTTTTCCGCCAGGGTGGCATGCAACAGCGTGGCCGGCAAAACAGCGCCGGAAGGCGAGTTTTTCAGATAAGCCTGGCCTGCTGCCGTAGGCGCCAGGATGACGATTTTATCTTTTAAATTCAGCGAATCCGGATTGGTCCGATAGGTATGCAAGAGTTGCAGCAGGCTGATGGATGAAATCCGCAAATCAAAATGATCCAGCCTAAGCCCGCCGCTGCGCGTTAATGGTAAATCATGTTTGCGGTTCGCATTGTCGATCAGAGACAGGCAACCCGGCTGTGATATTATCAGCTGATTACCCCAGTAGACGCGGCTGATTTCAATGCCAAATGAGTAAAGCCAGTGATCGTGATAACGAGCAGCCACCGGCAGTTGATAGACCGTGGTGTTTTGCGGGATGTTGCTAAAGCCAACTGCAGTACAGGCGCGCCGGAATATAGAGTCCGGCCAGGTGGGATGATCAGCAATGGCAGGCGCCTGATGGTCGTTAAAAGTTGAAAAGGCCATGGCTAATACGACGCGGCCGTTTTGTTGCATATAATCGCTGAGAATATGGTCGTATTCGCTATACCGTCGATCGCGGTCGCTGAACAGCAGGTCCATAGCAGTAACGGCCGCTTTCTGTTGCGTCATGATGTGGAGAAAAAAACCGTAATAATCGCGCGTGATGGGCCAGCCGCCCATGGATTGGATGTCCTGGGCATTCATGGAAACCAGGAGCAGACGGTCGCTGCACGGCCTTGAGCCGCGCAGGTTAAAGAACAGCGAGGAGGACCAATCATCGCAGGTTTCCAGCCAGGAAGACGGGCAAAGGAAAAATGGAACCAGTAAGAGGAGGACGATGATCCATCGCCGGTCAAGATAGGAAGAAAGGGATTTGGGCATAGTTTTATTTGCTTTTCTTCATCATTGCACATGTGCGTGTACTGGTGGCGCAGCCTGGATGCCTTCAGACTGACGCCAGACAAATTGAAAATGCATTGTTCTTAAAAGTTTAAAATATAGTTAAAAGATTTGCAGCAACCATGCGGTTGTCCAAAAAGTTAGATTTTCTCAATCTTGATT
>CAYLWO010000067.1:0-6198 GCA_964387285.1 uncultured Cytophagia bacterium
AAATGCACGGATGAATATTTTTCTCAAATCGGCAAATCCCTGGCACAGGAGTGTCGGACAAATGGGATAGAATGTCGGGTTGTGTTTAATGGCTAAGCGCCCAGTGATTTCCCGCAGGTTTACTTGGATTATGGGGCACCAAAAGACCCAGGATGTGGCCGCGTTTTTTGCGGCCACTCCGGGTGTCTCTTATCGCATTATCAATGAGTTAAGAAACACCCGGGATTGCATAACCCACAACCCCGGGGTTAGTCACACGTTTTCACAGGCTGAAGGAGCACTGGCTCATTATGCCGAGATTGTCCTAAAAGCCCGATGATCTTAAAATTCCTCAAGCAAAAAGTGGAATTAAAAGTGAATGCATTAACAATCAACACTATGTTTTTAGAGTATGTAGTGCCGGCTTTAACCGGGAATTTCTCCGGCTGAAGCCGGTACTACATGCAGAATTTTTACTTTTGGATACCTCGATCATTAAGTCGGTTGCACATTCGAGAGCAGTTCCCTGACAGATTGCAAAGAGACTGTTTAAAGTTCGTTAAGCGTTCTGAATATAAAATTACCAACAAGCATCAAGGAGGACTGGTGGTCTGCCCGCATCTTTCGGCACTTGAAACAGAGCTTCTGAACGCTGGAATAAAAGAAACCTTTCGCGGCGCTGCCTGGAGCAAAAACTGTCGCGAGTGGGTTTATTTCGATATTGTTCTGGATACAACGGCCATTGCCGCTCGAATGAATTTTGCCTCCTGTGTCCGAGTTCATGAAAATCTCGATCCGAAATCCGGCACGGAACGCGGATTTGAATGTACGGAATGCCAGGATGCCATCATGGGGCGGATTTCCGGTGGATTACTGCGACAATAAAAACCAAGCTCTGTGCATTATTCGGTATTGTTGGGAGAATTTAATTTGACCCAGCTTTTTAAAAATATTTCTGTTTTCCATTCTGCTTTATTAATGGCATTCATTTTGGCTAATACGGCTCAAGCTCAGAGCCCTGGTTTGGAGCTGCATGGCCAGGCGTCTGCGTGGCTGACCTACAATAACAGCAAACTGGGGCAGTCTCAGATTGGCCTGCGCTATATTCCAAGTCTGACATGGCAAAAATCGGTCTCTTCGCAAAAAACTATATATGCTGAAGTTTCATTTAATGGGTACGGATATATGTCACTTTCCGAACCTTTGCAGGAGCATGCGCATGATCAGCTCAAGCCCTATCGCTTATGGTTGCGATTTAGTACAGCGCAATTTGAAGCGCGCGCCGGTTTGCAGAAAATAAATTTCGGTTCGGCCGCGCTGTTGCGTCCCTTGATGTGGTTCGATCGCATC
This sequence comes from uncultured Cytophagia bacterium, assembly GCA_964387285.1. GTDB lineage: Bacteria > Zhuqueibacterota > Zhuqueibacteria > Residuimicrobiales > Residuimicrobiaceae > Anaerohabitans. The sequence goes on from CAYLWO010000067.1 coordinate 1,330, forward strand.
GATCCGCGCGATCCGCTGCAATTGACCGATGGCGTGTACGGTCTGCTGTTGCGTTATTACACGCTCAACAATGCCAACTTTTGGCTCTGGGGTCTCTATGGCAATGACCAACCCAAAGGTTGGGAGTTCATGCCGACAGTCTCCGACCGTATCGAATACGGCGGACGAATACAGCTGCCCATGCACAAAGGTGAAATTGCGCTATCCACTCATGTGCGTCAAATCGATTTGGCAATAAATGCAATGAACCGCGGCGTCACAACTGAAGAGCGCATGGCCGTTGACGGCAAGTGGGATGTCGGCGTCGGCTGCTGGTTCGAAGGCGCGCTGGTGCATTATGACAACAACAGGGCCGGCATGACCTGGCAACGCATGGCTAATATCGGCATGGATTATACTTTTGCCTTGGGCAACGGCTTGCATATATTAACCGAATATCTTGTGGCAACAACCGGGGAGGATATTACTGCGGTCGACGGCAGTTACTCTTTTTCAGCGCTATCGTTGAGCTATCCACTAGGCGTTGTTGATGCAATCACCGCCATGTTTTACTATGGCTGGGATAAGAAAGAGTGCTATCGCTTTTTCAGCTGGAAACGAAGCCATGACCGGTGGCAATTTTTTGTGCTGGGTTATTGGAATCCTCAGCAATTTCACCTTTACCGGAATTCGATGAATGAAACGACTTTCAGCGGTCGAGGATTACAGCTGATGTTGGTATTCAATCATTGAATTCATTCTATAAAGGTTTTGACCACGAATTCCACGAATTGACACGAATTGATTTTGTGGAAATTTGCCAAGCTGTAAATTTGAACTTTACTTAATTAGTGGTTTTTAAAATGGGCTCATCATCAAAAGGCATATTATGGACAGGTCTGAAATCATTCGTTTAAACAACCTGAGTAAGCGATTTCCCATTGGCAACGGTTTTTTTACGGCATTAAGCGACATTAACCTTTCGTTTCAAAAAGGAGAATTTGTCGGCCTGGTAGGGCCCAGCGGTTCGGGGAAAACCACGCTGCTGAACATTATCGGTTCCCTGGATGCGCCAACGAGCGGTGAGGCCGTCATCCTGGACCACTCTGTTGGAAAATTATCGCACGCCAGAGCGGCTGAATTGCGTAATCGTCATCTGGGTTTCATTTTTCAGACTTTTAATCTCTTGCCGGTTTATTCGGTTTATGAAAATGTCGAGTTCCCGTTGCTGCTTTTGGCTATGAGCGCTGCTGATCGTAAAAAGGCTGTGCTGAACGCTTTGGAGTGGGTAGGATTATCGGATAAATTGAAATCCCGGCCGGCACAGCTTTCCGGCGGCGAATGTCAGCGCGTGGCCATCGCTCGCGCCATGGTGAAAAGACCAGAGGTCGTGCTGGCCGATGAACCGACCGCCAACCTCGATGCGACCAACTCGCATCATATTTTGCAAACCATGGTTAAATTGAACGCAGAATTGGGCGCCACTTTTATTTTTGCCACGCATGACGATAAAGTGATCCAATACCTGCGTCGAAAAATTACGCTTATTGATGGTCGCGTCATCAAAGATGAGCAGGTGTGAATATGGTAGCATTAAAATTGGCTTTTCGCAATCTCGTCGGCGCCGGCCTGCGCACCTGGCTCAATGTCATCGTACTCTCTTTTTCCTATATCGTGATTATCTGGAATCAGGGCTTGCTGCAGGGTTGGAACGAGCAGGCGTGCCGAGATACCATTGATTGGGAAATCGGCGGCGGACAATATTGGCAGGCCCATTATGATCCTTACGATCCTTTGGCGCTCGAATCCGCTCACGCAGCCATTCCGCCGGAGATGATGAAAACAGTACAGAATGGCATGCTCACCGCCATTCTCATCGCTCCAGGCAGCATGTATCCGCAAGGCAGGCTGACGGGCGTAGTCTTGAAAGGCATCGATCCGGGACAACGAATATTATCCATTCCCTCGGACAAACTTTTATCCCAAGATGAAATCCCGGCCCTGGTGGGTTCGCGCATGGCCAAGTCCAACCGTTTAAAAGTGGGCGATCTGTTGACCATTCGCTGGCGTGACAGCCATGGCGCCTTTGATGCATGCGAAATCAAAATCGTGTATATCATGCGTACCTCGGTTAACACGCTCGATAAAGGTCAAATCTGGTTGCCGCTACGCTCATTGCAAGAGATGTTGCAGATGCCCGGTGAAGCCACCATTCTTGTTGCCGACAAAGGGTGGCAGGTTGCTGATGCTTATGCAGGATGGTTGTTCAAAGATCAGGAAACGCTGTTACAGCCGATTCAGGATGTCATCAAAACCAAGTCGGTTGGCACCTCTATTCTATTTTTGCTGTTATTAGCGCTGGCTTTGTTGGCCGTATTCGACACGCAGGTATTATCGATCTTTCGGCGCCGCAAAGAGATCGGCACGCTGATTGCATTGGGCATGACGCGCGGTCGCGTCATCCGCATTTTCACCATCGAAGGGGCCATGCACGCGATACTGGCAACCATCCTTGCCGCGATCTATGGCATTCCCTTTCTGACCTGGTACGCCCGTACGGGCTACAAGGTGCCGGAAATGGCCGATGACATGGGACTGACCATCACCGAAACCATTTTCCCGAATTACAGCCTTCGCCTCGTTCTGACGACCATAATGATCGTACTGATCGCTGTAACGGTAGTCAGTTTTTTACCCACGCGCAAAATTGCCAAATTGAATCCGACTGACGCCATCAGAGGGAAAATATCATGATCAGATTTTTGCTAAAAGGATTGTTGCGCGACCGTTCCCGATTTCTTTTCCCCATTATCACCGTGACTTTAGGGGTCATGCTGACGGTGTTGCTGCACAGTTGGATCGGCGGTTTGATGATGGATTTCATCGATGCCAGCGCCAAATTCAGCACCGGTCATGTGCGCATCATTACCAAAAGCTATGCCGATAATGAAGATCAGATGCCCAATGATCTGGCGTTGTTGGGCATTACCGGAATGCTCGACCAATTACGTGAAAAGTATCCGCAAATGACATGGGCGCCGCGCATCCATTTCAGCGGGCTTTTGGATATCCCCGACAGTCTCGGCGACACAAGCAGCCAAGGGCCGATGGCGGCTATGGCCATTGATTTGTTGACAAATGGCGGTCACACTCTGGAAAAATCGCGGCTGCAGATTGAAAATGCGTTGGTTCGTGGCCGGATGCCTAGGCAAAGAGGCGAAATATTAATCAGCGATGAATTCGCCTGCAAACTAAGGGTCCTGCCGGGTGGAACCGCTACGATACTGACTTCAACCATGAACGGCAGCATGGCCATGCAGAATTTTGTCATTGCCGGCACCTTGCGTTTTGGTGTGCCGGTTATGGATAAAGCTGCGCTAATCGTCGATCTCGTTGATGCGCAGGTCGCTCTGGACATGAACGATGCGGCCGGCGAGATCCTGGGTTATCTGCCCGGCCATGTCTATGACGACAAGCGTGCGCAGAGCGTTGCACAGGCATTCAACTCTGAACAGAAAACTCTGGATGATTTTACGCCCATCATGCTGACCTTGCGTCAACAAAACGGCCTGGAAGAGTATTTGCAGATGGTGGATCAATTCTCCGGCATTCTGGTAGGCATTTTTATTGTGGCCATGTCCATTGTGCTGTGGAATGCCGGTTTGCTCGGCGGCCTGCGTCGCTACGGCGAGGTGGGGCTGCGGTTGGCTATCGGCGAACATCGCGGCCATATCTATCGTTCGATGATCATGGAATCGATATTTATCGGTCTTGCCGGATCCATCCTCGGCACAGTTGTTGGTCTGACGGTCATCTACTCGTTACATGTTCACGGTGTGGATCTGAGTTCTTTTATGCAAAACTCGAGTCTTGTGTTTTCAAATATCGTTCGTCCATCCATAACAGCGCAGTCCTATTATCTTGGCTTTATCCCCGGACTGTTTGCCACCGTGCTGGGCGCCATGCTGGCAGGCATCGGCATCTATCGCCGGAGCACCGCGCAATTGTTTAAAGAGTTGGAAATATGAATTGTTTGCCATCTGGTCCGGCTGGAAACTTTTTACCTAAACTGAGCGAACTGTGCTCGAAAAACAACCTTGCGAATGTTTAAAACCTTTGCAAGGAGGACGATAAGGATTATCGAAATGAAACAAGTCTTTTCACTTTTTATATTATTTAACCTGGCCTCTGCATTTGCACAAATGCCGGATGGAAATAGCCTATTAGAAAAGATCGACCAAAACATGGCATCGATCAATCGCATCACAACCGCCAGAATGGTGATTCACGGTCGACGCGAGAGCAGAACCATCGAGGCCAGATCATGGGTGCAGGGCACGGAAAAAGCGTTCACCGAGTATTTGAGCCCGGCACGTGAAAAAGGAACGAAAATGCTGAAATTGGGCGAGCAGTTGTGGATTTATTCGCCCACAACCGACCGCACGATTCAGATTTCCGGACATATGTTGCGACAATCTGTCATGGGTTCAGACCTGTCCTATGAAGATATGATGCAGGATCCCAAACTGGCCAATCAATATCAGGCCGATGTCATCGGAACCGAGAAAATCGATAATCGTATGTGCTGGGTGTTAACACTGACCGCCAAGGCGGAAAACATTACCTATCACAGCCGCAAGTTGTGGGTGGATCAGGAGCGAGAGATCCCGTTGCAGGAGGAACTCTACGCCAAGAGCGGCAAATTGTTAAAGAAAGCAGAGCTAAAGGATATCCGGAGAATCCAGAATCGCTGGTACCCCATGTGCATCGTTTTCCGCGATACGCTCAAGACCGGCGCCGGTACCGAGTTCATCACGCTTACCATCGAGTTTGACCAAGCCATACCCGAGCATCTGTTCAGCAAAGCGGCTTTGAAGCGCTAGGAGCTAT
>CAYLWO010000067.1:6298-37209 GCA_964387285.1 uncultured Cytophagia bacterium
CAAGCCATACCCGAGCATCTGTTCAGCAAAGCGGCTTTGAAGCGCTAGGAGCTATGCTTTTAACCTCCGGTATTTTTTCAATTACTTTCCAGAGTACGGTTAGATAAAAAAATAGGGCCGGATTTCTCCAGCCCTATTCCAACACGTTCTCCTCACAGGGGCATGATTCAGAGAACGGCCGAAGGGGATATCTCCCCTCTTATTTTCTAACCCGGATAAACCGGAGCCAAATATCCGACACCTCAAAGGCGTCGGATATTTCTTGCCGAAAATGTGCAAAAAGAAATTACTTGATCATGGTCATCCGTTTCACCGCCCTGAACTTGCCGGCATTCAGCTGATAGAAATAGAGTCCGGATGCTTTGGACCTATTATGCCATGGAACCGAATAGTGTCCGGCTGTTTGTTGTCTGTCAACCAGGATCTCGACCAGTTGTCCCATGATATTGTATATCTTCAAGGTCACATGCGTGGCTTCCGGCAACTGATAGTTGATATGGGTTGCGCCGTTGAACGGATTAGGATAATTTTGTTCGAGCTTGAACGATTCCGGTATGGCTTGCTCTTCCGTGACTACGCCGGTGCTGCCCATTTCCGTCAGCACGCTGAATTGATCGATCTGGTACAACTGTGGATCAAAAGTCAGTGTGTTCATCTTGATCATGACGAATTGCGCCGAGATCGTTTCATTCAATCCGAACCAATGCTGGCTGCCGTCCACCGGACATTCGAAAAAGCCCATGGAGATAAAGTCGTTCGGTCGTATGCTTTGGTTTGAAATCAGCACTTCAAAATAAACCGAAGGAGCATAACCACTCGGTCCGAGACGATGCGAGAGTTCGAGCATAAGCGATGCAAAGCTGTGCATTTGATAATCGTCGAAGCGGAAAATCGTCCAGTACGGATCCGATGGAATTTCTCCAGGCATCTGGGATAGCGTCGGGCTCTGCCAATCCGGAATGATGCCATAGATGTCTTCCATCCAGGATCTGCCGGCCGTAGCCGTTCCAGCCAACGGCAAACCTTGCAGGAAAACCAAGCCGGCCGGAGTTGCAGACGGTGCGCCGAGTTTCACCTTCATAATTTCCGCACCGGTCAACATGTTCTCGTACCAGCTTTCATTGGCATTCATTCCCAACCGGCTGTTGCGGGCTGTGATGGCGATGTAGACCTCGCCGTTAGCCGGCAGATTGCTCAGAGTGTATTCCTGCACGTTGCCGAGCTCAACAGAGATGGGTTTAATCTCACTGAGCGGAGCAAAATCCTCGGGATTCTGCGAATAGTGCAGCCTATAACCGTCCGCATTTTCGCATCGTTCCCATCCCAGTTTAACGGACGAAACACCGGTTTCAAGCAGATGCAGCGGCTTGGGCGCCAGGCCGGCAGATACATCTGCGAGCGACATGGCCAGCAGGTTTTCGCCGTTGAAAAAGCTCTGCAGGGCGACATCCAAATACGGATTGGATATGCTTGCCAGGTTCGTGTTCCGGTTTGCTGCCAGTCTGGCTTGATATATATGCAGCGGTACCAGCAAGCCGAGATTTTCCATTCCCTTTGCCGCGAGGGTAGCTTCATCTTTGAGTGTGCGAACCTGATCACGCGTATTCATCAGATAGTTATATCCCGTCTCGACACTCGGTTCGATCTCGGTTCCTTGATTCCAACCGTTCCAACTATCGATGAGCACCCACGGCATATATAAGGGATATTCATAGCTATGTACTTTATTCCAGGTCTGCTCGTACACCTGCTGTTCCTGGCGATCCATCCATTTTCCTTTCCCCAATGTCCATGGACGATCATCGTAGCCAGGCCATACCTGGCCGACGGCAAAGGTGATATCGCCCGGTTTTGCTGCCGTATTCATGATCCGGTATGTGGAATCGAGATAGGCATTACCCCATTCCAATCCGTTCGGCTGCAGAGCTGGAACCAATTTTTCCAGCGAAGGCGAATAAGCCTCAACCTCGCCAAGAATGTTTTTCAAGAAACCATTCCAAACGATGGAAGCGGCATCCTGCAGTTTGGCTTCCTCGCGGAATGCGTTTGGCGACAGACCGGTTTCCTGTTCATTCATGATATAAACCGGAGAGGTCGTGCCGCGACGCAGACCCCAGTAAGCAGGATGCTTCATCAATACTTCACCCAGATAGCTGACATCGATTGCGTACGAGGGAGTCGTCATTCTCTGCTTCAGTGCATCAGGCAGTTGCTTATAGGCCGAGGCAATTTCGAAATTGAAACCGTTGCGATTATATTTCTTGGTCAACTCTTCGGCACGATCCAGCAAAGTGAGCAGAGCTGTATTTTCATAGGTCTGTTCGCCAAACCAGTCGACGACAAATCCGTCAATGCCTGCAGCCCAGGCAGAAAGGATATGGTACTCGAGCACCTCAGGATCGTCGGAATCGTAGGCGCCGATCAAGCTGGTGTGCACATGACCGCCGGTTTGCGACTCTTCCCAATGACGCGAGTTGGCAGGATCACTCGAGTTGCCATACCAGGCCTGATAGCGAGCTAACAACCAGCGATCGCCCATACCCCAATCCTTGAGCAGACGTACATAACCGAAATCAGCGTCTGTGCACAATTGCTCCAATGTCAGGTCGACAAAGTAGGGTTCGTTGTCTGTTGTTAAAATATAGTGCGCCGGCAGAGTCGCCTCATCCACGTTGATGACATAGGCGCCCGGGCTCAAATTACTGAACTCGTAGAGTCCTTTTGCATTGGTAAGGCTGCTGGCTGCCACCTGGCCATTATGATACAACTGCACCGTCACATCCTGCAAGCCGGCTTCGATGACATCGCGAATACCGTTGGTATTGCTGTCATAGAAAACGTATCCCAGAATCGAGGCTTGCTGGACGCGCACCACGCCGAAGGAAAGATCAACATAGTCCGACGGTTCTTCACTGAGCAACGTATATTGCCCATAGCCGAAATAATTGATGCGATAACGGCCATCAAAGGTGTTGGGATAACTATTGGTCCACTGGTCCTGCAAGACAACGCTGACCATATAGACGCCGGCCGGAACTTCTGGCGCAAAATACCACTTGCCGGATCCGGCTTCGCTGGTCATTTCATATAACTGCAAAGTGGATTCGTTTTGCAATTTGACCTTCCAGCCGCCTAACAACGGATCCGTAGCATCCTGGCGCCGGTTGCGGTTGGCGTCTTCGAATATCGATCCGCCGGCCTGACCGAGATTGCCCAGGTAATGGCTGGCGTCCGTAGCTTGCACCGTTTGTGAGTTATACAATGCCGTAACATGAGCCACATTACGATATTGTCCCATGAGAGCGACGCCTTGTTTGCTTACGGTGATGCTCTGTCCGACAGTCAGCGAAGTGGCCGGAAGCATAATGCCGCCAATTTTATCATCCGTCAAGGTTACATTGGTCAGCGCTACGTTGCCGGTGTTGGTAATGACATACTGCCAGGTAACCGGTTTGCCAATATAGATCGACGGTCCCGGCGGATTATTCGCATCTTCGCCGTTGGTGGATTTTATCACCTGGATCGAGGGCATGGCTTCATTGGTGCCGTAATAGTGGCTGACATCGGTGTCTTCCACCTGACTGGCCCCGGATTTCGCCGTCACCCGGGCTACATTGCGATATTGACCGGCTCCAGCCGTACCGTTGCGGTAAATAGTCAGGGATTTACCCACATCCAATCCGGTCTGCGGCAGGAAGATAGTGCCTTCCTTGTCGTCGGTGAGGCTGAGATTGGTCAGCGCAACGTCGCCGGTATTGGCGATGATATATTTCCAGGTGACGCGACTACCGATCATCACATAGGGACCGGGCGCCACATCCGCATCCAAACCGTTGGTATACTTTTCGACATCGATGCGCGGACCGGTTGCCTGCTGACCGAAATAGTAGGCAACATCAGAGTCTTGCACAAGAGAGCCCTGCGCATTTGCGGTTGCCACTGCTATGTTGACATATTGACCGGCAACAACAGTTGTCGTCCTGGTGACGGTCATGGATTGACCAGCCGCAAGTTCTGTGCTCGGCAACTGGATTGGACCTTCTTTGTCATCCACCAGCGCGACGCCCGTCAATGCTACGGAGCCCGAGTTGGTGATTACATACTTCCAGGTCGCGGTGCTGCCAATAGTCAAGGTGGGTCCTGGCTCTTCATCCGCATCCAGATCGTTGATGTATTTCTCTACATCGATTGCAGGCCTGAAATCTTTCGGACTTGTCCCGACATAATGAGCCAGGTCGCTGTCTCGCACGGTCTGATCGTTGTATTTCGCCACGACCAGGCCTGTATTGGCGTAGGGTCCTTCCACCACATCACCGATACGCGTTACTGTGATGGATTGTCCTGGCGTTAATGTCGTGGTAGGCAGACTTATTGCGCCAAGCTTGTCGTCGGTCAGTTGCAGATTTGTCAAGGTCACATTGCCGTTGTTGACAATCACATACTTCCATGTCACCCTGGTGCCTATTTCCAGACTGGGCCCTGGTTCCTCATCGGCATCATCATCATTTGTATATTTTTCCACGTCTATGGATGGAGCTGCCTGATCCGTGCCGAAGTAATGGCTGGGATCATTATCCTGCGCTGATTTGCCCTGGTACTCACCGGTCACAGTGGCAATGTTGACATATTGACCGGCGATGGCATTGCCGGTTTTGCTTACAGTGATCGATTGCCCGGGCGGCAGAGACAGGCTGCCAGGCAAGGCAATGACGCCTAGTTGATCATCGACGAGCGACAGCTTGGACAGCGGTACATTGCCGATATTTTTGATCTGATAATCCCATTTTACCGTTTGCCCAACCATGATCGAGGGTCCTGGCGGCGTGTTGGCGTCCTGGCCGTTGGTGGATTTTATAATTTCCACCTTGGGTTGAACCCCATCCCCGCCATAATAGTGGCTCTTGTCATTATCGGTAACGGTAATATTAAGATAATTGGCTGTTGCTGTGGCCGTATTTTCATACTGACCGGCAACGGCTGTTCCTTTGCGCGTGTAGACGCGTTCTTCGCCGACGGCCAGGATGTCCAACATGGTGGTGTGATTCAAATAGATGTAACCCAGTTTATCGTCGGTGACCACCAGGCCTTGCAGCGGCACATTGCCGACGTTCTTGACTTTGTAGAGCCAAGTCACTTCACTGCCGACCGGAACCGTGGGACCAGGGGGCAAATCCGCATCTTCGTTGTTGGTAAATTTTTCCACATCAATAGCCGGCCTGGCTTCTTCAATGCCGAGGTAATGGCTTAGATCCCGGTCTGTTATAAAAGCCTCTGCCGGGCTGTTCAACAACGCGGCGCGGACCACTGCTTCGTTTTCATACTGACCGGCCTTGGCGATTCCGGTTTTCGTAAGCGTGATCGTTTCGTCCGGATCCAATTGCGCATCGGTACTGATGGAGACGGCGCCCTCTTGACTGTCGATAACATCGATCAGAGCGAGCGGCGCGCCACCGGTATTCTTTATGATATATTTCCAGGTGACGGTGCTGCCGACCTGTACAGACGGTCCCGGCGCAGCATCCGCATCTTCGTTGTTGGTGTACTTTTCAATATCGATGGAGGCTGCTGATTTAATAACACCCAGGTAATGGCTCGGATCTTCATCGCGCACGACAGTGCCTTGGTACTCTGCAGTCGCCACGGCGATGTTTTTATACTGACCCAGAACCGCAACGCCCGTTTTGGTATAGGTGCGAGAGGCGCCCGGCTCGAGCGTCACATCGAGCGGTGGATTAATGCGGCCCAACTTGTCGTCCGTTATCGTCAGGTTCACCAGCGCGACCATACCGGTATTTTTGACCACATATTTCCAGGTCACGGTCTGACCGACCGCAATCTCTGGCCCGGTAGGTATGTCGGCATCTTCATTGTTGGTGTATTTTTCAATGTCAATGACCGGACGGAACTGACTGGTCACACCGAAATAGTGGCTGGGATCGGTGTCTTCAACGGTGACGGCGCCGAATTTTGCTGAAACCCTGGCCGAGTTCTTATACTGACCGACAGTGGCCTTGCCGAAGCGAGTAAATATTTTGGTCTCGCCAGGCAAAAGCAACATATTGGGATCCGGAGTTTGAAATACGGAACCGAGTTGATCATCAGTAACTGACAAATATGACAGAGGGACGTTGCCGATGTTTTTCACATTATATTGCCAGGTTACGGCGCCGCCTTCCGGTATCTGTGGTCCTGGGGGCGCATCCGCATCCTGATCGTTGGTGTATTTCTTGATTTCTATGGCCGGCTTGGGATCACCCAGTATGCCGTAATAATGGCTCATATCCTTATCGGTGACCAGGAGTTCGGTTTGTCCCTCGGTGTTGGAGGCACGCACCACTGCTTCATTTTCATATTGCCCCAATTTCGCGGTGCCTACTTTGGTGTAGGTCCTGGATTCACCGGGTTGTAGTGCGGCGGTGTCGGTCATCGATAACTTGCCTTCTTTGCTGTCGACGATATCGATGAGAGATAACGGAACAGTCCCGGTGTTGGTGACCACATATTTCCAGGTTACCGGTTTGCCGCTGGAGATATAGGGCCCGGGCGCCAAATCAGCATCTTCATTGTTGGTGAATTTTTCGATATCGATGGCTGCTCTTGATTGATTGTCGATGCCGATGTAATGGCTCGGATCCACATCCTGAACCTGCTGGCCGAAATAGCTGGCTGTTGCGGTGGCAATATTTTTGTATTGTCCGGCTACGGCAACACCGGTTCTGGTGATGTTGATAGTTTTACCAGGCTCAAACATAACATCCAGGAATGGTCCCAGGTTGCCCAATTTATCGTCTACTACATTCAAACCACCTAACGCCACATTGCCGGTGTTGGTAATCACATAGAGCCAGGTAACGGTCTGTCCGATTGGTATGGCCGGTCCGGTGGGCGTATCCGCATCCACGCCATTGGTATATTTTTCAATATCAATGGCCGGCCCGGCTTTTACGCCAAGATAGTGGCTCTTATCAGTGTCCGAATAGATGACCGCTAAATCTCCGTTAGGATTGCGAGCTTCTACCCTGGCTTCATTTTCGTATTGACCGAGTTTGGCTACGCCGGTTTTGGTGACCGTGACGGATTCGCCAGGATTGAGGCGCGCGTCGGTCGTCATGGGGATGGCGCCTTCGACGTTATCAACCAGTCTGATAATATCGAGTGGTACGTTGCCGTTATTGGTGATAATATAAGACCAGGTCACAGCAGCTCCTACTGCGATGGTTGGTCCGGGCGCCAGGTCGGCATCTTCACCGTTGGTATACTTTTCGATGTCGATCGAAGGCGTGGTTCCGCCCTGAGTGCCGTAATAATGGCTGGGATCCGAGTCGCTGACCGGCACGCCGTTATAGGTAGCTGTCACGGTGCCAATGTTTTTGTATAAACCAGGCTCGGCAATACCGGTGCGGGTGAGAGTGAAGGATTGACCAGGTTCAAACAGGATGTCCACATGAACACCGATGAGTCCCAATTTATCGTCCCTCACGGTCACGCTGGCCAGGGCAACATTGCCGGTGTTTCTCACAACATATTTCCAGGTCACGGTTTGACCCACCGGAATGAGCGGACCTGGCGCTTCATCGGCATCTTCATTGTTGGTGTACTTTTCAATATCGATGCCGGGTTTGGCGTCAATGCCGAGATAATGGCTCTTGTCCGTATCAGTGAGCAGCATATCCGCAGTGCCGATGACCACACCGCCGTTGACCATAGCGGTGTTGGCATATTGGCCGACGGCTGCAGTGCCGGTTCTGGTAAAAGTCTTAGTCTCACCTACGTCCAATATCTCCTCGCCAGGCGTAGACGATTCCCAAATGATGCCGAGCTTGTCGTCTGTGACCTTGGTCATCTCAATAGGAACGTTACCTTTGTTGTTGACAACATATTTCCAATTAACTACATTGCCGGCTGGAACGGTTGGTCCCGGAGGAAGATCAGCATCCATTTCATTGGTGTATTTTTCCACATCGATGACCGGAGTGGGCTGGCCACTGATGCCGTAATAATGGCCCAGATCCTGATCCTGGACTTTTTGACCGAGGTAGGTTGCCGTGGCCGTGGCGATATTTCTGTACTGTCCTGCAATGGCTGTACCGGTCTTGACAATCGTATGACTCTGGCCGGGTTGCAGCATAACTTCGGTGAAGGGACCGAGGTTGCCAAGATGATCATCCACCACTTGCAGACCGCCGAGCGCTACGTTGCCGGTATTCGTCACCACGTATTTCCAGGTGACGGTGGAACCGACCTGTACAATGGGACCTGTGGGTACATCTGCGTCGAGATCGTTGGTATATTTTTCCAGATCTAACGACGGTTTGGCATCAACACAGAGATAATGGCTGGCATCCGTGTCAGTCAGCAGAACATCTGCTTTAGAATCTACGGTACCGGCAAACACGCTGCCCATGTTTTTGTATTGACCCAAAACCGCTGCACCGGTTCGAGAATAGGAGCGAGTGTCGCCAGGATAGAGAATCACCGCCCGCGGTGCAGAGGACTGCCAGATCGTGCCCAGCTTGTCATCTTTGACGCTGTTCAATTCAACCGGAGTGTTGCTGTTGTTGGTGACGACATAGCTCCAGGTTACTGTGGCGCCGATAGACAAAACCGGTCCGGTCGGTGAATCAGCGTCCTCTCCATTGGTCGCCTTTTCTATATCGATGCCGGGTCTCGGTTCGCCCTGGGTGCCGTAATAATGACTGAGATCGCTGTCGGTATATTCTTGTGATGTCTGGCCTGACTGATAGACGGCCTTGACCGTCGCTGTATTTTTATATTGACCTGCTTTGGCGACGCCTGTTTTGGTCAGGGTCAATGATTGGCCTGGATCCAGTTTTGCATCGGTCGTGAAAGGTATAGATCCCTCGGCGCTATCGATGACTTCTTTAATGACCATGGCCACGTTGCCGGTGTTGGTGATGACATATTTCCAGGTCACGGCTGACCCGATGGCGATGGCCGGACCAGGCGGCAGATCTGCATCCATATCATTCGTGTACTTTTTGATGTCGATGGAAGGCGTCGCGCCTGCACCAAGATAATGACTCAGATCGCTATCTGTCACCAATTGGTCAGCCTTGCCGGCCAGGCTGTGTGCGTTCACAGTGGCACGGTTCTCATATTGACCCAAAACGGCTGTGCCGGATTTCGTCAATGTCCATGATTCACCAGGATCCAATTGGGCATCGGTAGTCACAGAGAGAACGCCTTCGCGACTATCGACGATTTCATCCACACCCAGCGGTATATTTCCGGTATTGGTAATGACGTATTTCCAGGTAACCGGAGCACCAACCGCCAGTATCGGGCCGGGTGCTGTATCGGCATCTTGCTCGTTGGTATATTTTTCGATGTCAATGGCCGGCGCAGGTTGTCCGTTGATGCCGTAATAATGGCTGGGATCTGTGTCTTTGAATGTTTCACCAAGGTAGAACGCCGTCACAGTGGCGGTGTTTTTATATTGTCCGGCGACAGCGGTTCCGGTTTTGATAATGGTCCGGGTGGCGCCGGGCGGCAACGTCACATCGAGATACGGACCGAGATCGCCCAGTTTATCATCGACAACCGTGAAACTGCCGAATTCTATATTACCCGTATTGGTGATGACGTATTTCCAGGTTACCGTGGAACCAACCTGCACCACCGGACCAATGGGTGTATCAGCATCTTCGTCGTTTGTATACTTTTCAATATCGATGGCAGGGTTTGCCTGAACGCCATAATAATGTGCAGAATCGCTGTCTTTCAGCAATACGTCGCTTTGTCCACTGATCGCAGTTGCTGACACGGTAGCGGTATTTTTGTATTGGCCGAGGATAGCTTTACCGGTTCTGGTCCAGGTCCTGCTTTGACCGACATTGAGAGTGATTTTTTCAGAATGGGATGATTCCCAAATGACACCCAGTTTGTCATCCACAACATTGACCAGTTCAATCTGCGTATTTCCGGAATTGGCAACCGTATAGGTCCAGGTAACGGTTTGACCTGCAGGAATCTGTGGACCGGTCGGTGCATCGGCGTCTTGACCGTTTACAAATTTTTCAATATCCACAGCGGGATTGGGGGCGCCATCGGTACCGTAATAGTGCGCCGGATCGCTATCGGTCACCAGTTCATCGGTTTTGGCCTGTGCGTCGCGTGCTCTTACTGTTACGATGTTCACATACGGGCCGGCGACGGCTGTACCGGTGCGCGTTGCAGTCCAGGTTTCGCCTGGATCGAGAACATGATCACTGATAAACGAGACAGGACCCAATTTGTCGTCAATAACGTCCAACACGGACAATGGCACATTACCGTTATTGTTAATGGTATAGGTCCAGGTGACTGTGCTGCCAACCGCTACGGAAGGACCAGGCGCCACATCCGCATCGAGGTTATTGACAAATTTTTCAATGTCAATGGATGCACGCGGTTCGCCGTTAATGCCGAAATAATGGCTTACATCCGTATCGGTATATTTTGTGCCGTTGCTGATAGCTGTCACAGTGGCGCTGTTTTTATATTGCCCACCAACGGCAGTGCCGGTCTTGATAATGGTGCGGCTGGCTCCCGGCGGCAAGGTAACGTCAAGATAGGGACCGAGATCACCCAGTTTGTCATCGACAACGCTGAAACTGCCGAATTCAACGTTACCGGTGTTGGTGATGACATATTTCCACGTGACCGTGCTGCCTATAGCCACGTACGGCCCAGTCGGCTCATCTGCATCTTCATCGTTGGTATATTTCTCGATATCGATCGAAGGTTTTGTTTCAATGCCGAGGTAATGACTGGGATCGCTATCGGTCAACAGTATATCCGCTGTTGCGCCGTCTGTGGTGTAAGCAGTTACGGTAGCGATGTTTTCATACTGACCAACGACAGCCGTGCCGGTTCTGGTATAGGTTTTAATTTCACCCGGCGCCATGATTACTGCGCCTGGAGTCGTGGTTTCCCATATAACGCCAAGTTTGTTGTCTTTGACATTAACCAGTTCAATAGGCACGTTGCCGTTGTTGGTAACCGTATACTTCCAGGTCACCGTTTGTCCTACCGGTATCACCGGTCCGGTCGCTGTATCGGCATCTTGATTATTGGTTGATTTTTCAATATCCACTTTGGGCGTGGGTGTGCCGTTGACGCCATAATAATGGGCCGGATCCTGATCCTGGACATTGGTGCTCTGATAACTCGCGGTGACGGTTGCCACGTTTTTATATTGTCCGGCAACCACAGTTCCAGTTTTTGTGACTGTCGTACTTGCACCGGGTTCAAAGATCACAGCAGAGATCATAGGTATGGCGCCCAGTTTGTCGTCCACCAGGGCGACAGAGGTCAACGGCACATTGCCGGTGTTGGTGACGACATACTTCCAGGTGACGGTGCTGCCAATGCTCAGATAGGGACCGGTGGGCGAGTCTGCATCGCTATCATTGGTATATTTTTCCACATCGATGGCCGGCTTGGGATCAGCGGCCACGCCATAGTAATGGCTGACATCGGTATCGGTATAGGGTACGCTGTTGTACACAGCGGTCACGGTAGCGCTGTTTTTATATTGACCAGCGACGGCAGTACCGGTTTTGGTAATGGTTTTGGTGGCGCCTGGAGGGAGCGTGTCAGTCGTATAAGGGCCGAGATCGCCCAGTTTGTCGTCGACAACCGTAAAGCTGCCGAATTCGACGTTGCCGGTGTTGGTGATGACATATTTCCAGGTGACGGTGCTGCCTACGGTCACATAGGGTCCGGTAGGCGAGTCGGCGTCCTCATCGTTGGTGTATTTCTCGATGTCGATGGAAGGATTAGGGGTAAAGCCGTAATAGTGACTGGCGTCGCTGTCCGTATAGTTGGTGCTGTTGAAAACGGCTGTTACGGTGGCGGTGTTTTTATATTGTCCTGCAACTGCAATGCCGGTTTTGGTGATGGTCCTGGTGGCGCCGACAGGAAGAGTGACATCGGTAAAAGGACCAAGGTTGCCCAGTTTGTCGTCAACCACGTTAAAGCTGCCGAACTCGACGTTGCCGGTGTTGGTGATAACATATTTCCAGGTGACCGTGCTGCCGACCGGGACATTAGGTCCAGTGGGCGTGTCAGCATCTTCATCGTTGGTGTATTTTTCGATGTCGATCTTTGGCGTTGGCGTGCCAGTGATGCCAAAATAGTGGCTGGCATCCTGATCCTGGACATTGGTGCTCTGATAACTCGCGGTGACGGTTGCCACGTTTTTATATTGTCCGGCAACCACAGTTCCAGTTTTTGTGACTGTCGTACTTGCACCGGGTTCAAAGATCACAGCAGAGATCATAGGTATGGCGCCCAGTTTGTCGTCCACCAGGGCGACAGAGGTCAACGGCACATTGCCGGTGTTGGTGACGACATACTTCCAGGTGACGGTGCTGCCAATGCTCAGATAGGGACCGGTGGGCGAGTCTGCATCGCTATCATTGGTATATTTTTCCACATCGATGGCCGGCTTGGGATCAGCGGCCACGCCATAGTAATGGCTGACATCGGTATCGGTATAGGGTACGCTGTTGTACACAGCGGTCACGGTAGCGCTGTTTTTATATTGACCAGCGACGGCAGTACCGGTTTTGGTAATGGTTTTGGTGGCGCCTGGAGGGAGCGTGTCAGTCGTATAAGGGCCGAGATCGCCCAGTTTGTCGTCGACAACCGTAAAGCTGCCGAATTCGACGTTGCCGGTGTTGGTGATGACATATTTCCAGGTGACGGTGCTGCCTACGGTCACATAGGGTCCGGTGGGCGTGTCGGCGTCCTCATCGTTGGTGTATTTCTTGATATCAATGGAAGGGTTGGGTGTAAAGCCGTAATAGTGAGCTACGTCGCTGTCGGTATAGTTGGTGCTGTTATAGACCGCGGTGACTGTGGCGGTGTTTTTGTATTGTCCTGCGACGGCGGTGGCAGTTTTGGTAATGGTTTTGGTCGCGCCGACCGGCAGAGTGACGTCGGTAAAAGGTCCGATGTTGCCCAGCTTGTCGTCGACAATGTTGATGCTGCCGAATTCGACATTGCCGGTGTTGGTAACGACATATTTAAAGGTAACCGTACTGCCGACGTTGACCGTCGGCCCGGTGGGTGAGTTGGCGTCGTCATCGTTGACGTATTTTTTAATATCGACAGAGGGATTGGGTGTAAAGCCGTAATAGTGAGCGACGTCGCTGTCGGTATAGTTGGTGCTGTTATAGACCGCGGTGACTGTGGCGGTGTTTTTGTATTGTCCTGCGACGGCGGTGGCAGTTTTGGTAATGGTTTTGGTCGCGCCGACCGGCAGAGTGACGTCGGTAAAAGGACCGATATTGCCCAGCTTGTCGTCGACGATGTTGATGCTGCCGAATTCGACGTTGCCGGTGTTGGTAACAACGTATTTAAAGGTGACTGTACTGCCGACGTTGACGGTCGGTCCGGTAGGCGAGTTGGCGTCATCGTCGTTGACATATTTCTTGAGGTCCACGGCTGGTGCCGCAGCTACGCCAAAGTAATGACTGTCATCTTTATCAGTAAATATCTGTTCATTCATGCCAATGCTCGTACCGCCCTGGACCGTGGCGGTATTAGCATATTGTCCTTTACCGGCAACACCGTTGACAGAAACTTCCATGGAAGTACCAGGATCTAGTGCTGTTTTGGGCAGGGTGATCGAACCCAATTTATCATCTGTCAGCGTTATGTTGATTAAACCAATATCACCGGTATTTCGAATGACATATCTCCAGGTGACGGTCGCACCTTCAATTATGGAAGGTCCGGGTGCTGCGTCTGCATCCTGGCCGTTTGTATATTTTTCCACATCGATACTGCCCGCCAGTGTCGCGGAATTGGTTTGATTGAGACCAGGCTGCGCCCATGCCATTGTGGTAAGCGCTGCCAATAGTACTCCCATGACCAAAAGAGTAGTAAGTCTCATACTAGACTCCTCTTTTTACTGATAAGGATAAACAATGGATCGATCTTTAGTAAAGACTAAAAATCAACGCATTGACGATACACTCATCACTACCGTAACTCGAAATTTTTTTATTCCGAGCCTGCCCCTGCAGTTTTAATTAAGGTAAATGTTATGTTGGAAGGTAAGTAGAGCTACCCATTAGAGCAGATGCTCCTCACATCTATAAATAAAAGAAAAATGAGGTAAAAGTCAAGCACTATTCAATCTTTACTGGAGAAAAATTCTTTTTTAGCGTAACTGATTTCTAATTTTCTAGTTAAGAGTGCTAGGATGAATATGAACAAGACAGTCGTCCCTGTTTTATTACACTGGCCAATCAATGACGTTAGACCAAGTTTGTGCCTTGGATTTGCAAATTATTGTCATTTGAATAATTTATTTAAGTATTTGTTATTAATATAATTAACTCAATTATGCATTCTCACTTAGCTTACCTATGCAGCAGTTGCTTGATTTTTCAAATATTCAGAAAAATTCTTGCAAAAAACACATGGATCATTTTGATGACTATTATGCTATATTTATTGAGAGGAATATCAGCCATTTTGAGAGCAATATCCTGCCGCCCAATGTATCAATTCATACAGTCGGGCATTTCCCTGTGGCGAAATTCTTCTTCGCGAAATTCTTTTGGGACTTGACGAGTTGACCGGTCAGCCGGTTTATTTTAATGGCTTTGAGGACAACGCGCTTGAAGCGCACCTGTCTGTACAATCACAGGGTAACTTTGTCGACCCTCCAGGCATTAAAGGCATGGACCGGCTCGATGGCGTGCGCGCTTTTGGCTTTGGTCGATCGGACTGCGCCTCCGGTTGTTGGCATAGCAATCAATCCATCCTGACACTGCTTTTTGCGAAAGGACTCGAGTTGACGGCGCTGAAATTCAGAGCTATCGAACTCTTTGGCAATTGGGGATCAACAGGCGAGTTGTACATCAACGGACAATTATGGCCCAGTATTGATTTCAGCCGTCAACCGCTAAATGATTTCCAAGCCGACACATCATACCGGAATTACTATTGTCCTTTGGGAATTCGAGTTTATGAGATCAAATGGGTGGTGTGGGATATTACAGATAACAGCGAGGTGTTTATCGATAACATCGAATTGCTCTCCCTGGATCCGACGCGAGTAGATGCGGCTGTTGCACAACCGCAGCAGTTTGCCATACTGCAAAACTACCCCAATCCCTTCAATGCCAGTACGACCATCCGTTTTTCTTTGGCGCAGCCGGCAACGGTGCAGATGACGGTCTATAATTGTGAAGGACAGGTTGTCGAACACCGCGATCTGGGCAGAAAATCAGCCGGATTGCATAAAATAGAGTGGAATGCAGAGCTCTTTTCATCCGGCAATTATTTTTGCCGAATACAAACGCCGGATGCGGAGCGAGTCATCAAATTACTACTGATCAAACAAGAGTTGTTGAATTGGAGACGGCGAAAAAGATTTACATGCGTCATTCCGAGGCTGTCTGAAAATAAACATTCTGCAATAGGACAACCTCGGAATTTATATTTACTTGTCTTACCAGGTTATATTTCCCTCAATCACACTTTCGAATGTAGTACCGGGCTTGGGCTGTAACTCGATATGTGAACTCGCGGCGCCCGGGACGCCAAAATCCGAAACTGCAGGAAATTT
Source organism: uncultured Cytophagia bacterium (assembly GCA_964387285.1). Classification (GTDB taxonomy): domain Bacteria; phylum Zhuqueibacterota; class Zhuqueibacteria; order Residuimicrobiales; family Residuimicrobiaceae; genus Anaerohabitans. The sequence goes on from CAYLWO010000067.1 coordinate 21,888, forward strand.
GATTCCCAGTGAACATATATATTTTTTTGCACTGCTAAGGCTTTTACCGGTAAGGGCTGTAACCGTTACAGTTACCGTCTTATTGATATTGCCATTAGCGTCGGGTCTAACAGGATTGGAACGACCCTGAGTAGAGACCGTTACGTTTTGTCCGTCCATGCACGTACAGGCAGCACAGACTTCCGTAACATTTTCATGCAAACTGGACAGCTGCAGCGGAACGTTAAACGTAATAGTAGGCGTCGTTGACTGAGCCCAGACGTAAACGGCAGAAATCAATAAGACGATAAGTGCGATTCTTGCTTTCATGGTATGCTCCTTTATAAATAACGTACACTTTATTATTCGCGAATGCATTAATTAACGCATGCCGGTCATTTTTAACGGCTGAGTGGTAATAGTTTGCGACTGCGCGCGCATGCCGGTCATTTTTAACGGCTGTGTCGTAATAGTTTGTGACTGCGCGCGCATGCCGGTCATTTTCAACGGCTGTGTTGTAATAGTTTGCGACTGCGCGCGTATGCCGGTCATTTTCAACGGCTGGGTGGTAATCGTCTGCGATTGCGCGCGTATGCCGGTCATGATCAGCGGACTTGTTTTATAAACCAGCGCAGATGGCAGCAAACCGACTGTTTGATCAGGTTCCTCATCCGGGTGCACGCCGCCGGCCGGGCCGCCCGATACCTCTATAATGACCGGTTCCTCTTTCAAGAGTACTTCTCCAGGCGCCAGAGTGCGATTGGTAGTGCTCAGACTCAAAATCGTGCCGCGCGGCTGCTCACTCTGTGACATTTTGACTTGAACCGTTATACCAGTGGCACGAATACTGGGCGCGACAGTTTTTGCCATGCCGGAAAACCATTCGGTTTTCAGCGTCACGCCGGTTTGCTTGCTTCCCGTACTTGGCATTGTTGTGGTCTGTCCTGCGCCGGCATTTTGGGAAACCACCAGCACCACAGCAGTGCCTTGCGCTGCTTTGGCGCCCGCTTCCGGTTGTTGTTTTACCACCTGGCCGGTTGGGTACTTGGTCTCGCGCTCCACGATTTTAGCAATCCTGAGTCCGGCATTGGTAATGGTGGTTTCAGCATCACTTTGATTCATGCCCACCACGTTGGGCACCACAATTTCAGGGTTTTGTTGAGGCACAGTTGTTTGCTTTGTCCCGCCGGATGGCGTTGTTTTCATCGGAGTGGTGGTCTGTGCTGCTCCGACGTTCTTGGAAACCACCATGCCTACCATACTGCCCGGTGCCGCCTTTGTATCCGCCTCTGGTTTCTGCTTGATCACCTGGCCGTTTGGATATTGGGTTTCGCGCTCCACGATGTTACCGAGCTTGAGACCGGCCTTGGTAATGGCGTTTTCGGCGTCGCTTTGACTCATGCCGACCACATTGGGCACCGTCACTTGCGTGCTCTGTGCGGGCGTTGATTTTTTAGCTTTGAGTCGATCGATCAGTCTTTGCGCCGACGCTTCATTCAATGGAAAGATTACCAACACAACCATAAGGAATTTTAAAACCTTTGCCGTCATGTTTCGTCCTCCTGTTTACAGTTTAACCACTACCCACAAATTGGTGTATTTACTGTACAGACAGAATCGTCTTTCATAATACAAATCGCACCAGATAGAGTTTAAGATATCTTTAGCAGAGGCAATGCGCTGCATTAAAGATACTCTTATCATATGGATATTGGTATTATTGGATGGTGGTACCTCAAAAAGACGCAGCAAAATTTTCATTGTATTAAAAAGGGAAAGCAGTCGATTAGTGGGCGGATCGAATCCTATGGCAATAGAATTTCCCTTGGTTCAATGGTAACATGCCAAAGCAAAGGTTTTTTTGTGGATATCTGCTTTGGCAGTAGTATATAAAGATACTTGTTGCTTGAGATTAAAGCAAGAAATAATTTGCTGCAGACTGGTCATTTTTTTTAGAAATGATAATTGTCGTTTGCCGATAAGGCCACAAAAAAATCGTAAAAGGCACAAATGGTAACGACGATAACCATGGTGCCTTTTGTGCCTTTTCGCGGCCAAATCCAGGCCACAAAAAAGCACAAAAAGGCACAAGATGAGAGATACCGTTCATGCTGCCTTTTCGCGGCCAAATCCAGGCCACAAAAAAACGCAAAAGGCGTGAAAAGCATCAATTTTACGCAGGCCGAGTAAGTATGAATTTTTTAATCCATAACTTGGGAGCGCCAAAATTGATAAACAATCCGTGTTCAATCTTACAGGCGCGTAAATTGCCGAGGATCTGCGCTATATGCTCGTTGGTTATTTCTTTGCAGGCTTTAATTTCAACAATCAGACAGTTTTCGATAAACAAGTCAGCGTTGAATCGGCCGATAACGGTTCCGTCCTGGTCGTGTACGGTCAAGGGATGTTGCTGTTCTACCATCAAGCCGGCCTTTTGCAGACGATGTTTCAAACCATTTTCATACACTTTTTCAAGATGGCCGGATTTTAAATAGCAGTGCAGATTATAACTCGTCTCTCGAACCTGATTGCATAGCGAAAAAACAATATCAAATCAGACATGTTGCCTCCCAGCTGTTTAATCCTCAGGAAAAATATTCCTGTACATCGTTCTGGTGCGCGGCTCTGCCAGCATCTCGGTCACCGTTTCAGCCCACTTTTTGTAATGAGCGGTCTCTTTATGTTTGGCCGGATCCTCGGGTGTGCGATACGCCTCGATCAATGAAAAACGGGTTGGATCATCCTTCTGTTGAAAAAGGTCAAATCGCAGCACGCCCGGTTCTTTGAGACTGTTTTGTGCGTTTTCGATCGTCGCTGCTTTGAAAGCTTCCAACTGTTCCGCTTTCACCTTGATAAATACTTGTAGAAGGTGCATAACGCCTCCAGGTTAAAATTATGTTGCGTCTTTACTAAATATACACTAATATTTATATTTGGTAAATAAAAAAATGGAGTTGAAAATGAAATATTTATGGACAGGGATTTTGTGCATCTCCCTGTTTCGCACAGGGCTCGGTGCTGATTTGGCGGACCAGGTCAATCCTTTGTTGGGTTCTGATTCCAATCGCAGTTTTTCCCACGGCAATAATTATCCGGCTGTAGCGATGCCCTTCGCGATGACCTTTTGGACACCGCAAACCGGCGAACCCGGCGATGGATGGATTTATTCCTATCAGCAGTCCAGCATCACCGCTTTTAAAGCCACGCATCAACCCAGCCCATGGATAGGCGACTATGGCGATTTTTCCCTCATGCCCATGCTGGACAAACCGGAAACCGATTGGCAAAAGCGCGCTTCCAGATTCAATCGCACGAATGAGGTCAGCAGACCATATTATTACCGCGTGTTATTGGATGAATATCAAACGCAAGTGGAAATGACTGCCACTACCCGGTGCGGGTATATGCGTTTCACCTACCCGGAATCCGCCCAGGCTCTGTTATTGGTAGACAGCCATCCCAAAGATGCCTGGATCAAGTTGTTGCCGCGGGAAAACAAAGTGATCGGTTACACGCGCAGCAACAACGGCGGTGTGCCGAAAAATTTCGCCTGCTATTTTGTCATGGTTTTTGATCAACCGTTCACGCCGGCTGGTCTCTATTACGATAAAAAACTCGTTGCCGCAGCTCTAACTGCTCAGGCTGAGCAGGTTTCCGCTTTTTTACGCTTCTCGACACAAAAGCCTGTTGCAGTTAAAATAGCCACCTCTTTCATCAGTTGTGAACAGGCTGAACGTAATTTGACCAATGAAATCGGTTCCAACTCCTTTGATGCGATTTGCCGCAAGGCCAAAGAAACCTGGGAAAGTGAGCTGTCCCGCATCGAGATTCAGGGCGCAACGACAGACCAACAGATCACTTTTTACACGGCGCTGTATCGTGCACTGCTTTTTCCACGCATTTGGTATGAATATGATGCCCAGGGAGAAAAATACCATTTCAGTCCGTATGACGGCAAGATTTATCCCGGGGAGATGTACGCGGATAACGGTTTCTGGGACACCTTTCGCGCCGTGTATCCGTTTTTCACCATCATGTATCCGGAGCGTGATGCGGAAATCATTCGCGCATGGATCAACGCGTACAGAGAAGGCGGCTGGTTTCCCAAATGGACCAGCCCGGGTTATCGCGATTGCATGATAGGCACGCATGTCGAATCTCTGGTGGCCGACGCCTGGTGTAAGGGAATTCGTGATTTTGATGTGCACACCGCTTATCAGGCCATGATCAAGGACGGTTCCCAACCCACGGATTGGGGCGGTTATGGCCGGGTGGGTCTGCCGGAATATTTAAAGCTTGGCTATGTCGCCTGTGATAAAACCAAAGAGGCCACTGCCCGCACTCTCGAGTTTGCTTATGATGATTTTTGTATTGCACAGATGGCAAAAGCATTGCGCAAAGACGCTGACGCGCAGTACTATTACAGTCGTTCTATGAACTATTTAAATGTGTGGGACCCCTCTGTCGGGTTTATGCGCGGCCGCAAAGCGGATGGAACCTGGCGTGCGAATTTCGATCCCTTTGAATGGGGCGATCCTTTTACTGAAGGCAGCTCGTGGCATTACACCTGGTCGGTCATGCATAATGTTCGCGGCCTGATCAATATCATGGGCGGACGTGAAGCCTTTTGCATGAAACTGGACAGTCTCTTCTCATTGCCGCCGAAATTTTCCGTGGGTCATTACCGCCGTGAAATCCATGAAATGACGGAAATGGTTGCCTGCAAAATGGGTCAATATGCGCATGGCAATCAACCGGTGCATCACGTGTTGTACCTCTACGACTATGCCGGGCAACCGTGGAAAACGCAAAAATGGGTGCGTCACGCTTGCACGACGTTATATGGCCCGGGTCCGGATGGTCTTTGCGGGGATGAAGACAATGGCCAGATGTCAGCCTGGTACCTTTTTTCCGCCATTGGTTTTTATCCGGTCACTCCCGGTACGCCGACATATGCCATCGGCAGTCCGCTGTTCAAGCAAGCGACACTGCACCTGGCTAATGGAAAAAGGTTTACCGTTGTTGCAGAAAACAACTCTGCAGACCATGTATACATTCAATCCATGTCGTTGAATGGCGCCGCTATGGAGAAAATGTGGATTTCCCACAGCGATATTGTCAACGGCGGCACATTAAGATTTACCATGGCCACCGAGCCGAATACCAGATTGGGCATAGAGCAGACAGCCGCCCCATGGTCTTTGAGCGATGAAAAAAACAACCACTAGTACGAGGAGCGTCAGGTGAAAAAGTATGTAAGAGAAATAGCAGTGGCCTTGATGATCGGCGTCGGTTTTTCCCTGGCACAGGAAAAAATTCTCATTATAAAGGATGAATTGCCGCAGATGCAATTGCTGGCGGACTATATGCAAAAAGCGGGCGGTTTTACCGCTGAACTGGCGGATCAGAACAGATTGCCTGCTTCTCTCCATCCATATCGCAGCGTTGTACTTTATGTTCATCGGCAACTGACGGAAGAAACGGAACTGGCCGTCATCAAGTATACCCGGCAGGGAGGACGATTGCTCGTATTGCACCACTCCATCAGCAGCGGCAAACGAAATAATCGCTACTGGTTCGATTTTTTAAAAATTAAACTGCCGGAAGCCTCGTTGCAGGATGGCGGATATGCTTATCGCGATCCGGTCGATGTGCAAATGGTTAACCTCAGACCGGACCATTACATCACCAGTCACAACCTGACCTGGCCGGAAAAAACCACCTATGGTGACGTCTCGCCGATCGAGGCTCCCGCGGTGACGCTGCATCACTCAGAGGCTTATCTTAATCAAAAGTTCACAGATCAAAACGAAAAACTTGTTCTGTGCGGCATGAAATATTTTGATTCAGCAACCGGTGTATGGTATATGCAGGATCAAGCCGCCTGGTTGAAAAAAGCGGACCAAGGGTGGATTTTCTATTTGATGTTCGGTCATAAAAACAATGATTTTGAAGTGCCGCAAATTACACAGATGATACTCAATGCGATGACCTGGCAGCCATAAGTCCGTTTTACGACGACCATATCCGGTACGGAATTGGCGTTACTGATTTAATTATTTCGGGACAGTATTGATCGGTTTCTTTCGGCTATTGAAAACGGAAAGTTCAAGCAACTATGACGTTTCTCCACGATATAAAGTCTCCTCAACTGATCAAATGGCTTTGGCCTGTCGTTCTGTTTTCCCTCTTTTGCCGCAAACCCGTTGAAATCATACCGGTCAAGGAACAATTGGCCGCGCGCTGGGCTGACTCGCCTGACGTAATTCACGGTGAGCGGCTAATAGCCAGCAAAGAGCTGGCGGCATTTTATCAAACGCGCGGCAACGAACCGGCCTGGACTCAAAATGGCCGGCCGCGTGCTGAGGTGGATTCGCTCATTCTGCAGATCAGCAGAGCTGATGAAGAAGGATTAGACGCCTCCGTGTATCATCTGGCTGCGCTGGCGACTCTCCGCGAACCGCAGATTGTTTCCGGGTCGCAAAAAAAATGGAATGCCGAACAGTTGGCCGATCTTGATATTTTGTTGAGTGATGCATTCCTGCTGTATGCCAGTCATTTGCAATCCGGAAAGGTAAATCCGCGTACGTTCGATGCGCAATGGTTCGTGCGTCGCGACAGTGCGGATGTCATGAATCTGTTGTATGAGACCGTACGCGATGGGGAGGTTAGGCGGCATCTGCACGAGCTGCGTCCGCGTCATCCATCTTATTTGTTGCTGTGCCGCGAGTTATCCCGTTACCGGCAGATGGCAAAAGGAGGGGGGTGGCCCGGTGTAGAATATGTGGCCAAGCTGGAACCCGGCGCTTATAGCCCGCGCATTGCCCAGGTGCGACGGCGACTGGCTGCTAGCGGAGAGTATGTGGCTGCATCTGTTCACGATTCCCTGGCCTACGATGATAATTTGCTCGAGGCCGTAAAAAACTTTCAGCTCGAACACGGACTGGAACCAGACGGTGTAATAGGTTGGAACAGCGTTCAGGAGATGAATATAACCGCAGAACAGCGCTGCGAACAGATCGTTGTCAATTTGGAACGGTGGCGATGGCTGTATCGTGATTTAGGCGAGCGCTATATTCTGGTGAATATCCCAACTTTTGAATTGGCGGTTGTCAATCACGATACGACCGTGATTACCATGAAAGTGGTTGTCGGTAAACCGGCCCGGCATACGCCGGTGTTGAGCGATATCATGACGCATCTCGTACTCAATCCCTTTTGGAATGTGCCGGTGACCATCATTCTTCAGGATATGATTCCGGAAATTCGGCGGCGTCCGGCTTATCTGACCGAGCGCAGCATTCGTATTTATCCTAATTGGGATGTGCGGCGTGCACCCGTGGACCCGGCTGCCGTGGATTGGAGTCGCCTGAATAAAAACAATCTGCCCTATCTGTTCCGTCAGGACCCGGGCCCGGAAAACGCACTGGGACGGATCAAGTTTATCCTGCATAACGATTTTGACATCTATCTGCATGATTCGCCGGCCAAAGGTCTATTTGCAAGAAGTGAGCGTGCGTTCAGTTCAGGTTGTATTCGTGTGCAAAAGCCATTCGAGCTGGCAGAGATATTATTGCGCGACTCACCGATCTGGAATCATGCTGCGCTGGAAAAGGCTTTGCAGAGCAGCAAAGAAATGACCGTTCCACTGCCGAAACCGTACAACGTTCATCTGCAGTATTGGACCGCGTGGATCAACGGCGAAAACAAATTGCGTTTTGGCCGGGACATTTATGAACGGGATCACCGGGTTGCAGAAGCCCTGACTTTGCGTCCGCCGGGGAGCAAAAGGTGAGTTTGAGCCGGACCGGCGTCCCCGGGACGGAGGTTTGCTGGCCGTTGTCCCAATATCCTCATTTCCTTTCTCAGCAAGGGCCGATGGGTTGATTATCTATTGTAACTTGAATTATAAAAAAGCGTATATTTACTGTTGTATTTGTTCTGAACGATGTGGCTCAATACACATTAAACAGGAGGACCCTCTATGCGCCGCAAACTCTTATCCGCTCCATTCGCGCTGCTGTTTTTGTACAGTCTGGGATGGAGTCAATCGCTGGATGTTTTGAAAAACAGCGTCAAAACGCATACCCTGGCCAACGGCATGAAATTTCTGGTACTGGAACGGCCTGAAGCTCCGGTGGTTTCTTTTCACACCTATGCCGATGTGGGTTCGGCGCAGGAGGTGCAGGGTATAACCGGCATCTCACACATTCTTGAACACATGGCGTTCAAGGGCACCGCCACGGTCGGCGGCAAGGATTACGCTGCTGAAAGCAAACTCCTGGCAGAGATGGATCAGGTTTATGACCAACTCTCACGTGCCGAACGCGCCGCAGTTCCGGACAGCGCAAAAATTAAATCCCTGCATGCCGATTTTGCCAAATTGAAAAATGCTGCACAGGAATTGGTAAAGAGCAATGAATATATGGACCTGATGAAGGAGCAGGGCAGCAACGGCATTAACGCCTTTACCAGCAACGACGCCACGCAATATGTCGTCAGCCTGCCTTCCAATAAATTGGAATTCTGGATGGCGGCGGAATCGGATCGCTTTCTTAATCCGGTGTTTCGGCAATATTTTGAAGAGCGGGACGTGATCATCGAGGAGCGGCGCCTCTCCCTGGAGACTCAGCCGACCGGCAAGCTCATCGAAGATTTTGTCGCCACCGCCTTTAAATCACATCCTTATGATCATTCCATTGTCGGCCATATGTCGGATATCAAGCACATTTCACGCCGCGATGTGATTGATTACTTTAAAAAATTTTACAGTCCCGGCAACCTCACCTGCGCCGTGGTCGGCGATGTTCAGGCTGCTGAGGTATTTCGTTTGGCTGACCTCTATTTCGGCCGTATTCCCGGCGGCGCCAAACCCGAGCCCTTGCGCACGGTCGAACCGGAGCAATGGGGCGAACGAAGGGTTGATGTCCAGGCGCAAGCGCAGCCCTTGCTGATTATGGGTTATCATAGACCCGGTGTGAACAGTCCGGAAGATATTGTATTTGACGCCATGGCCAACATTTTCGGCGCCGGTCGTTCTTCGCGCATTTACAAAACCCTGGTCAAAGAGAAAAAAATCGCCATGCAAACCGGCGCCATGAACGGTTTTCCCGGAGACAAGTACCCGAACCTGTTTGCCGTGTATGCGTTTCCGACCCAGGACCACACCGCCCAGGAGTGCCGGGAAGCTATTGACGCAGAGATTGAAAAGCTGAAAAATGAACCGATCACTGCAGACGAGTTGAGTAAATTCAAACGGCAGACTAAAAAGAACGTCATCAATATGTGCAAGTCCAATATGCAAATGGCTATGATGCTGACCTATTATGATGTGGTCCTGGGTGATTACCACAAATTTTTCGATACCTTGCCAAACATTGAAGCCATCACGGCGGCGGATATTCAAACTGTTGCCAAAAAATACCTCGTGCCCAAAAATCGCACCATCGGCGAACTGGTAACCGAAAAAAATTAGCCGATCAAGGCAGAAAGGAATATCACCATGCATAAATTCAAACTTGTTTCTGTCGTGCTGCTGGCCTTTTTATTGCCGGTGCTGACCCGGGCGCAAAAAAATCCCAAAGATCCGTTTCAGTTCCCGGCTTTGCATAAAATTGAAATGCCCAGGGTGCAAACCGTGCAAATGAAAAACGGCATGAAATTGTATCTTATCGAAGACCCGCAGTATCCCACGATTGATCTGCGCGCCATGATTCGCACCGGCTCTATCTATGATCCGGCCGACAAGGTCGGCCTGGCTGCCATCACCGGCACCACCATGCGTACCGGCGGCACGGAAAGCAGGAGCGGAGATGAACTGGATCAAATGCTGGAATCTCTGGGTGCGTCTGTTGAAACCAGCATCGGCCTGGATGCCGGTTATGCTTCGGTATCGGTGCTGAAGGAGGATCTGGATCAGGGCATCAGTGTGTTGGCCGACATCCTGATGCATCCGGCCTTTCGTCAGGAAAAAATTGATCTGGCAAAAATCCAGATGCGCTCCCTGATTTCACGGCGCAATGATAATGTTGACCAAATCGCTGACCGGGAATATGACAACCTTATTTACGGCAAAGACTCGCCCTATTCCCGTTATCCTGAATATGCCACACTGGACGCCGTCTCGCGCGACGACATTGTCGCTTTTTACAAAAAATATTTTCATCCCAACAACATTCTATTGGCAGCCTGGGGCGATTTTAAATCTGCGGACATGCAAAAAAAGCTGGAGGCCGCCTTTGCCAGGTGGCCGATGCAGAAAACAGTGTATACGGCCAAACCTGGAGTCGATTACCAATACAGACAATCGGTAAACTTTATCCCCAAAAACGATGTCGAACAGACGCGCATCCAGCTGGGCCATATCGGCGGCCTGGTCAGCGATCCGGATTATCCGGCGTTGATCATCATGAACCAAATTCTGTCCTATGACCGCATGTTCAAAGTGCTCCGCTCGCAGGAAGGTTTGACCTATTCGCCTTTCGGCTTTTATACCGCGAATTACGATTATCCCGGAGTTTTTATCTGCGGCACGCAAACCAAATCACAATCGACGATCTATGCAACTCGGCTTATCTTGAAAGAAGTGCAGCGCATGACCGAAGAAAAGGTGACCGAGGAAGAGTTGCGCAGAGCCAAAGATCAGTACCTTAATTCGTTCGTGTTCAATTTTGATTCGAAAGCCAAAATTGTCAATCGCATGTCGACCTACGCCTATTACGGTTATCCGTTGGATTTTATCGACAAAATTAAACAGGGCGTGGAAAGGGTAACGGCGGACGACGTCCTGGCTGTGGCCAAAAAGAAACTGCATCCGCAGCAACTGCAGATACTCATCGTGGGCAAAGAAGCCGATTTCGATGAACCGTTGTCGGTTCTGGGCCCGGTGCAAACCATCGACATAACCATTCCCGTTGTCAAAACCGATGATGCGCCAAAGGCTTCTACGGAAACGCTCGAAAAAGGACAGGCAATTCTGCAGCAGGTCGCCGTCGTTCTGGGCGGAGTTGAAAATTGCGCCAGAATTGAAAATATGAGTGCAAAAATGGACGTTTTGCAAACCACGCCTATGGGCGATATGAATCTGCAAATAGAGTCGTTGACCGTATTTCCCGACCGTATTTATCAGTCTGTGACCATGCCTATGGGCAGCATGACCATGGTGGTAACGTCCACCGATGGTTGGGTTAAAGCGCCGCAGGGCGTCATGCCTTTGCCGGAAGCGAATCGCCAACCTTATTTGGAAAGTATTCGCCGCGATCCGATTTATTTCCTGACCAATCTGGACAAGGCCAAGGTGCAGTATATCGGTGAGAAAACCTTTGGTGAAAAACCGGCGATCGAACTCTTGATCACGTTTGAAGACGCCGGCTTTCATTTTTTCGTCGATCCGGCAACCCATATACCGCTAGGCGCCTCTTATCAGACGATCGGCCGGGAAGGCCCTGTAACGGCTGAAGAGCACTGGTCCGATTATCGCGAGGTGGCGGGCGTCAAGGTGCCATGTGGCACGGTGTCCATGGCTGACGGCAAACAGTCTGCCAAGATTACGGTTAAAGAGATACAGGCCAATGTAACCGTGGACGAAAAGTTGTTTCAAAAGTAACATCTTTACTCCAACCCGGGTAAACCGGAACTAAATGTCGGACACCTTGCGAGACTGTCGCAAAAGGTAGAACAACCCCGGGGTCACGGTTTTTGTGACCCCGGGTGTTTTTTAACATATTGATATTCTATCGAAGGACGCCCGGAGTGGCCGCAATAAACGCGGCCACATCCGGGGTCTGGGGTTTTGCGACAGTCTCTTGAGGTGTCCGAAATTTTTTGAGCATTTTGCGCGAAAAACAACTCGTGATACAATAACAGGTTTTTTTTAACCTCTAATGTCTTTTTCGCTGTATCCCCCTGGTGTTAATTTATCTTTGACAATCGTCCTCGAGTTTGCTATATTGCGGGTTGAAAATCATTCTCATAAGGCTAATGTTTTCTTCTTGTCAATAGGAGCGCCATGGAGAAGCAATCGCGAATGGGCCGGCTATTTCGCACCAAATCGTTGGACGATCTGAGTCAGGATGCGGAGCGCAACGAGTATCAGCTGAAACGGGTGTTGGGGCCGGTGCAGTTGACGCTGTTCGGCATCGGCGCCATCATCGGCGCCGGCATTTTTGCCACCATCGGCACAGCTGCGGCCGGCGACGCTTTTCGTCCGGGCGCTGGTCCGGCGCTGATGGTCTCTTTTATGATCACGGCTGTGGTGTGCGGCTTTACCGCGTTGTGTTACGCCGAGTTTGCCTCGTTGGTGCCCATCGCCGGCTCTGCCTACACCTATGCCTATGCCACCTTGGGCGAAGTAGTAGCGTGGATCATCGGCTGGGATTTGATTATCGAATATGCGGTGGGCAATATTGCTGTGGCTATATCCTGGGCCAATTATTTCAAGACCTTTTTAAAAGGATTCCATATTTTCATCCCGGACTGGTTGTCCATGGACTATCGCACGGCCGCACGCATTGTTGATTCTGCCGGTGTGCATACGGTGTTTCGCGATGCACCGCATGTTTTAGGCATTCCTATCGTATTTAACCTGCTGGCCATGCTCATCGTGTTTTTTATTACCGTGATCCTAATCTGGGGCATTCGTGAAAGCGCGCGTTTTAACGCGGTGATGGTGGGCATCAAGATCGTGGTGTTGACTTTTTTCATTGCCATCGGCGCTTATTGGGTGCGGCCGGAGAATTGGACGCCCTTTGCGCCCAATGGCTGGAGCGGCATCAGCGCCGGCGCAGCCATAGTCTTTTTCGCTTATATCGGTTTTGACGCCGTGTCCACGGCAGCAGAAGAGACGCGCAACCCAAAGCGCGACCTGCCCATCGGCATCATTGCCTCGCTGATTATCTGCACGATATTTTACGTCATTGTCTCTATGATTTTCACCGGCCTGATTTCGTTTAACGATCTGCGCGTCAAGCTGTCCACGGAACAGGCTGAACCTCTGACCATGGCTTTAGAACATGCCAGTCCGACATTGGGCTGGGCCGTGGGCATTGTGGCTTTTGGTTCGGTGATTGCGCACACCGCGGTGTTGTTTATTTTCCAATTGGGACAGCCGCGCATCTTTTTTTCCATGGCGCGTGACGGTCTGTTGCCCAAAGTGTTTACCAAAGTTCATCCGCGCTTTCGCACGCCCTGGCTGTCCACTATTATCACCGGTGTTTTTGTCGCCGGCTTTGCCGCTGTGGCCAGCATTGATGAAATGGTTGATCTGACCAATATCGGTACGCTGTTTGCGTTTATTCTGGTGTGCAGCGGCATTATCGTGTTAAGACGCAGTGATCCGACGCGGCCGCGGCCCTTTCGTGTGCCCGGTGGACTCAAATGGGCTGTGATTCTCTATCTGTTGTTATTGATTCCCATCGCTTTTTTGCCTATGTCACTTTTAGGGAAAATTGTTTTGTTGTTGGCCATGGCTGTGTTGTTTTATCTGTTTCGCGAGCATATTTTTCCGGTGTTGGGCATTGTCTCCTGTCTTTATTTGATCTATTATTTGCCACCCACTTCCTGGCTGCGTTTTGCTGCCTGGCTCAATTTTGGTTTTGTTATCTATGCCGGTTACGGGATCATGCACAGTCGCTTGCGCGGATCACAGGATAATCGCAGCAGCGAACACCTGGCCTGGGCAGCGAAAATCGGCGCCTGGTTGACCTTGATCGGCACCGTATTGCTTTTCCTTATGCATGGTTTGGATGTGCTGATGACGGCAAGCAAAAGTGTCCCTGGTATTGCCTGGCACAAGTTGTTGCAGGTTGATGCCTGGCTGCAGGTTTCCTGGTTTTTAATTGTGCCGCTGCTGGTGAATGCTCTGATCATGTGTCCGGTGATTTTATTGCGCAGTCGCAAGGCTAAAAATTTGCGCACCTGGCCGGTTTATATTGCAGCAGCTTATATGGTGCTTATAATGGTGTATCTATTATTGGTCCTGACGTAGCACATGCCTCTGGCTTGTGCATGAAACGCGAACGCGGATGGAAAAGAGAGTAACGGATTTTAATCAATACAATTTTGGATCAGACTTTATCCTAGTTTGCCATTTCCTATTCCTTGATTTTTAGATTGTAATGAACTAAATTGCACCATATCAAGCGCCATTGTAGGGGAGGATTTCATATCATGAAAAAACTAGGCTGGATTTGGGCTGTCCTTGGATTGCTATTCACCTGGCTCTATAGCCAAAGCGAAACCGGCTGGATTTCTCTGGCGAACCTGAACGAAAACGGCATCTTGACTGCACTGGACAAGGAAACGCAAAAATTGGATCCTCTGCTCTTGGATGAAGTGGCTAACCGCGCAAAAGCAGATGAAATTGAAACGCAAACTCGAGCGTTTATTCAAGCTGAAGATAGAAAATGGGCGACTCAATATGAACAGATATTTACCGCTGTCGCCAATGCCTATACCAACAAACTCAAATACGATTCCGCCTTGCGTTTTGCTCAGGAAGATTTACAGAGATTGGAGACCCAGGTCAGTTCTTATGTAAAGTTGACTGAGGATCAGCAGAGCATCATCACAAGTACGGCAGCCAATAAGGAGTTAATCCTGAAGGATTTGCAGAAAAAGCTGGAGACCATTCCATTTTATATCGTTGTGTTCGGTTCCACAGAATTCGATACGCGGGGGAAATCGCTAAAAGATGTGGAAAAAGCTATATTCGCCTCTGCTCATGCCAAAGGCATTGAACATGTCAGGGGAACTTTTATTACATCTGAAACGCAAATTGCACAATACCAGGTGGTGCGGGATAGGATTGTTGCCTCTGTGTCTGGCCGCGTGCAGGTGGAAGGAACCAATACCTCTCAGTATCAGAAGGCTGTCACCGGCAGCAAGGCGCTGGGCGCTGTGGTTGGACTGGTGAGCGTTTATCCCTGGACAACCGATGCCGGCAAAGAAACTATTCCGTCATGGTTTAATGCCCAGACAGTTGATCTCCTTGTCGTCGATAACAGCAATCTTGCACGCATCGCGACCTATCCGGCCAATTTTATCAAAGAGACGCAATCGTTTCTGGAAAAAGCCAAAACGCAGAATCTGACCTATCAAAACCAGTTGCGTTCCCTGCTTTCGGAAATCCGTTTGCGGTTGGAACAGGATGAGCAAAAGATTTTACAAGCGCAGGAGATTTTAAAACGTTATCAGACCGAACAGCAGTTTTATCGCTTGGAAGCGGATAAAAGAAAAACCGAGGTGAGTCTGGCAGAATTAAAATTGCAAAGCGCGAAAAGCGAATTTGATAAAGCGAACGACGCGTATCGCCGTTTTCTGGCCACGCGCACCATCTATCAGTTCC
>CAYLWO010000068.1:0-14658 GCA_964387285.1 uncultured Cytophagia bacterium
TAGGCCCATCCAATAGCCAAACTCTTGAGAAAATTTCGACGTCTCATCGAATTTTGCTCATCTTGCGGGTAATCGACCAGGTGTCACAAGTCAGCCGATAAAAGAAAATTCCCGAAGATAGGCGGGCGGGAACTTGAGCACTATGTTCACCGGCAAGCAGGAGACCATTCACCAGGGTCGCCACTGTTTGTCCGTTGCTGTTGAATATCTCGAGTTTCACCTGCGAATTCGCAGCCAGGCGAAAAGAGATGGTCGAAGCATCGTTGAACGGATTGGGATAGTTCTGCAAAAGATCGTTTTGGGTGGGAAGGACCGCCTTTTGTTCCACCTTGACGATATTCTGTCCCTTGAAATCGACCTTGACCGGCGCCAGCGAGGCATCCCAAAGGCTGGCTTCAGCAAAGAAAACGATTTCTATGTTTTGCGGTATTGAACTGCCGGCTAAACGGAATGACCAAAGCGTGAGATTGCCGGGCTTGAGCAACGCTTTTTCATTGCCGTTCTGATCAAAGGCCGTGGCCATCAAAACCACATAATCCTTATCCTTATCGCCGGTGTACCATACCAATGAATATTCCATATCCGGTACTGCAAGGCCGGCTTGCTTCGATGTCAGTGAATCGGCGAGTCCCTTGGCAAAGCCCAGTTGCAAATAGACCGCGGCGAGGGTGTCCGGAGTCGCTATATCGACATCGAGATCCAAAGTTGGACCGGCTTGCTGCAAAATGGTAAAGGAGACAGGCGTTTGGCTGAAGGCGTAGGGACAGAAAAAGGCAAGGAGCAGGAATAGTGATATAATCACAATCACTTTCATAACTTTTCTCCCCTGAAATGAAAAAGCATTGTGGCAATTTAAAGACTTTGTTGATGAATGTCAAATGGAATGTATCTTGTCAAATTCATTTTTTAATATAAATCTACTTTTCATTTCTTCACAGGCGCCAGGCGCCACCACGCAAGCTAAAATCATTCCGATTTAATAACGCCGAAAGCTCTTAACCATTCACTATAAGTGTAGCCGAAAAGTGCGGATTACTGGTGGGTTTCGCGCTGCATAGATTTTTTTTACTTGAAAACATTGATGTTAAAACGCTCAACCCACTCTACGAATTGGTTTCCTGCCAGACCGATAGCGAGATGCCCAGGATGCCACCTCTGTTTATTTCTTCTTTTCCAGTTTGCTCTGCAGCGTGCTGCGCGGCAGATTGAGCAGTCGGGCCGCATGACTGATGTTGTTGGCGGCTTTGGCCATGGCCCATTCAATGATCTCCCGTTCGCGCTTTTCCATGTAAGCGTCAAAAGAGCCGCTTTTTTCAAAATCAGCGTCCCCTGCAGGCGCTTCTGCTATTACGGATTGGACAACGGCCGAGGCATGGGTCATTTGCATAAAGTCCACATCCTGGGGCAGCGCCAGCATGCGCTGCACGATGTTTTCCAGCTCGCGTACGTTGCCCGGCCAGTCATACTGCATCATGCGGGTGAGTTTATCCGGAGTAATTTTCGGCGGATTATCACCCTGGTAGTGCTTCTTAATGAAATAATCGATCAGAATCGGCAGGTCCTCTTTGCGCTCGCGCAGCGGCGGTACGGCAATGGAGATGATGTTAAGGCGATAATAAAGATCTTCGCGGAAAGAGCCCTTGAGCACCATCTGATAAAGATTGACCTTGGTGGCGCAAACAACGCGAAAATTGACATAGATGGCCTGGCGCGCGCCCACCGGTTGCACCTCGTGCTCCTGCAGAACGCGCAACAGTTTAACCTGCAGTGACAAGGGCATGTCGTCGATGTCGTCAATGAATAGAGTGCCGCCGTGCGCCCGTTCGATATACCCCTGATGGCGGCGATGCGCACCGGTAAAGGCGCCTTTTTCATGTCCAAAGAGCTCGCTTTCCAGCAAGCCTTCCGGCAGAACGGCGCAATTGACCGGAACGAAAGGCCCTTTGCTGCGATCACTATGCTGATGGAGATAATGCGCCACCAACTCTTTGCCGGTGCCGCTTTCGCCTTCGATCAGGATGGTATGGTCTGTGGAGGCCACGGAGCGCAGCAAGGTGACCAGCTTTTGCATCACGACCGAATTGCCTAAAATCTCCCTGCTTTCGTACCGGATGATGCGCTTTTTGAGTTGTTGATTCTCCCGCATAATCTCCTGATACTGCGAGACGTTCTTCAACATGCTCATGAGTCTGTCCGGAGAGAACGGTTTTTCAAAATAGTCAAAAGCGCCCAGCTTCAGGGCATTGACAGCGGTCTCTACCGTAGCGTAACCGGTGATGACGATAACCGTGCTCTCTTTGTTCCGTTCCTTGGCCGCTTTAACGATGTCCAGGCCGCTGATATCCGGCAGACGCAAATCAGTAATGACCACGTCGAAAGAATCCTCTTCCAGCCATTCCAGTCCCTCCAGCCCTTTTTCGCAGGCGATCACCTTGTAACCCTCTTTGATCATGGCGTCGCCGAGAGTGATGCGCGATACTTTATCGTCTTCGATCAACAATATCTTCATGAAACTCCTTTCAGCGGCAAGCGGACAAACAGGGTAGTGCCTTTACCCGGCGCGCTCTCCACCGAGATGCTGCCGCCATGCATTTCAACAATGCCCAGAGCGACGGAAAGCCCGAGTCCGGTTCCCTTGCCCTCTTCCTTGGTGGTAAAAAAAGGATCAAAAATTTTATCCATATCCTCTGCGCCGATGCCGCACCCGCTATCGGTTATGGTCAAAAGCAGGTGCTCATCCACAGCTTCTGTGCTGATCCGTATCGTTCCGTTTGTACTGACGGCGTCAAAACTGTTCAACAGGAGATTCATAATCACATCCTGCAACAAATGCGGGTCCGCCTGTATCAGCGGTAGATGCCGGTCAAGCTGCAGCGTGACCTTGATGTTGTCGGCATCCAGACGATAGGCGAGCAGGGACAGCACTTTTTCGATGTTTTCGTTCAGGTCAACAGGTGCGGTCTGTTTGGCGTGTTTTCTGGAAAAACCGAGAAGTTTTTGCACGATCATGGCAATATGGTCAAGGCCTTCATTGGCCAGGCCGACATATTTGACGGTCTGTGCATGATTGTGCGGCTCCTTTTCGATGGCAAACAGACAACTTTTCAGGCCCTGGAGCGGATTATTGATTTCGTGAGCCACGCCCGAAGCGAGCCGGCCGATGGAGGCCAGCTTTTCAGCATGATAAATCTGGCGCTGTGCATCGAGCAGTTGCTTGCGCGACTGGGCAAGCCGTTTTTTCATTTTTTCAAAGGTGCTGACCAGAAAACCGATTTCATCGTTGCTTACTTTCATGGCAATGGGTTCGATGTTTTCCAGATCAAACCGGTTGATTTCCGTCACCAGCCCGCGCAAGGATTGGGTGAGACGATCGATAAGAAAATAAATCACCGTCAGGATTATCAACACAGAGCCGATGGTGAAAAAAAAGAGCAGAAAAAACATCTGTTGCAGTTTCCGGCGCGTTGACGTGATGTCAAAGCCGAGTTTCAACGTCCCCCATGATTTGCTATGTATCTGCAAAGGCAGAGAAACCTCCAGTATCCACTCTAACCGCTGCGAACGATAAATTTGCATAACGGGAATGCGCAGATGCAACGGCGTCAGGTTGACCAGATCGCTGCGGCCCGGTTCGCCGTCCTGATAGCTGCTGCGCACCATGATCTGATCGTGCTGATCATAGATGTTGACGAATTTAATCTGGCTGTTCTTGTTGAGAAAATTATGGATGTGATTTTCAAGAAAACCTTCACTTTGGATCATACCGCTTTCCTGATAAATCAGAGCATCCAGAACGGATATGGAAAAAGTCTGGGCAACGGCCAGTGCATTTTGCCGTTGGCTGGAGAGAATCATGGAACGCCATTGAAAGAGCACGCTGATGGATATCAGCATCATGAGAACGATGATGACGCTGCCGACATAAAGGAGAATTTTTGCTTTCAAGCTGTTCTTCATAATCGCTCTGCCAGAAAGCCCATCTTGACCTCCACCGAGTCATAATCGCCGGGAACCGCAGGAGCAAAGCCATAAGCAAACTCGGGGTCCCACGATTGCACCAGGTCACGATACTCTGATTTTTTAATGTCAATCTTGAGCAGCGCGCCTTTGATAGAGCGAACGATGGCCGAATCCAGATTGTTTTTGATGATAAGCGGAGAACCGGGAATGGGCTCTGAGGCAGCCAGTATGCGAATGCCTTTGCCGGCGAATTCGTCAGCGACCCGGTCTTTGACGACGCCGGCGTGGAAATTGCCGCGCAACACCTGATAGATGACCGTATGATGAAAATCGAAATAGTGCACAGAATCCAGATCGCTGATCTGCAGACCGTGCTTTTTAAATTCATACTGCAGCACCCAGTTTCCGGAAAAGGAGAGCGGCGAGGGCAAGGCCAGCCGTTTTCCCTTTAGATCAGAGATAGAGCGCATCGCATTGTCCGATCGCGTGACCACAACTGAGTGAAAATGGGGTTCGAATTGACTGTTCAACGGTTTGAGAATGCAGGTGATGGCGTGTTTTTTACGGGCTTGCAGGTATAAAAAGGTGCCAAGAAAAGCCACTTGAATTTTATCCTCATCAAGCTGAGAGACCGTTTGTTCATAGGAATTGCTCAGTCGCAATATGAATCGAAATGGCGTCTCACGACTAAGATAATCCATGATCGGCTGGTAGCCTTCATAGATCAGGTTTGGAGAAAACCGGGAAATGACCCCAACATAGATCGTATCACGGCTCTGTGGAGCCGTTGTCCTGTTTCCGCTCGGAGCGACTGCGCTCTGCGGCATGCTGATATCCATTATCGCATTGTACATCAGCACGGTCAGCACGCCGCAAATAACAAGCAGGAGAAAAAAGATGAAAAATCTTTTACGAAGCATGTTGAGCATTCTTTTTCACCATGAACAGGTTGTCGGCAATAAAACCTTAATTGAGCGATTTGTGCGCTTAAACCAACCTGCGCAGGTTGCAAACCTTTGCAAGGTTGACGCGATCGCTCAATTCAAATAAAACTTAGGATATCTCCACACTAAAGTCAAGATCATTGTCGAAAAATCGGCGCCCAATGCCGAAATATCGTCAATCTGACGAAAAACAGGCATCTTATGGTTTACCGGACAGCCGGTTTTGTGCTCAAAATTGGCCTGGTTTTGTAAATATGCATGGCATGAAAATTGCGCTGCCGGCTGACAACACACTCTGATAACGATAGGAGAAATTATGTCTGAGATCAAACCCCGTTTCGAATTTCGCGCCTTTGCACAGAATTTTGGCATTGTCGAAGAAAAAATGCGTTCGCTGAGCGCCATCGAGCAGATTCGCGAAAGTCTGGAAATATACATCATGTCGGCCGGCAACAACCTGAACAACACCAAGGTGCGCGACAATTTGATGGACATCAAAGTGTTTGTGCAGGAGCAAAAAGGATTGGAGCAATGGAATCCGCGCATGAAGGGCCAATTCCCGATGGCGGTTGAGATGATTCGCAACCAAGTGTTTCCGGCTTTTGGCGTCAACCCGCCCGATTTTAAACGCGAGATTTACACTTTGGAACAGTACATAAATGAGGTGATCAAGCCGCATCCGCAATTGGCTGCAGTCAATGTCTTCAAGCGCCGTATGGGATTCACCGTCAACGGCTGCATCGCCGAACTGGCGGATGTTTATATCAATGGCGCGAAAATCATGACGGCCAATCTCGAATCCGTCGATGTCGAAGCCATCCTCGAGGCGAAAAAAATGATCGGGTTGAACGATTATGAAAATGTGAATTATCTGCTGGCCATCAAACGCGTCATCGGCATGGAACCCATGTCTGATTCCTCTTTTTACAAAGTGAAATTGTAAGCAAATACCTTAGAAAGGCTTTTTTATGGCAAAAGAAGTTGAACGCAAATTTCTGGTCAAGGGCGCTTTTGCGCATCTGGCCAAGAAAAAAACCCGTATTGTACAGGGATATCTTTGTTCCGTTCCGGAAAGGACGGTTCGGGTGCGCATCAAGGGCGAGCAGGGATTTTTAACCATCAAGGGAATCGGCAATGCCTCGGGAGCAAGCCGTTACGAATGGGAGAAGGAGATTCCGGTCCATGAAGCGGATGATCTGTTAAGAATTTGCGAACCGGGTGTGATCGACAAATTCCGTTATCAGGTTGAGGCGGGTCCGCATACGTTTGAAGTGGACGAATTCCATGGTGAAAATGAAGGTCTGACTGTGGCTGAGGTCGAGCTGAGCGACGAGTCCGACGCTTTTGCAAAACCGGAATGGCTGGGTGAAGAGGTGACCGGCGATGTTCGTTATTATAATTCAATGCTGATGAAAACACCCTATACAAAATGGTGACCGACTTTTATTCATCCATTTTAACGACAGGACAGTAAAATGTCATATGATCCCCTGGATATGAAGAATTACCGCATTGAGCGGCTCCCGGTCCGGGAAAAATCGCATTTTGAAAAATGGTTGGCGCTCGCGGGTCCGGTGCTGGCTTTGGCAGCTTTTTTCATTTTCGGCTATTGGCTAAAACTTGCGTTCTTGCAGGATATTGATCCGACGAAACTGGTCTCAGCCGAAGCCAAGGCCGCTTTCAAAACATTGGGCTCTGAAGGCTTTAGTCGAACCAACGAACTGATGTTGGCCATCTTTATGGCCAGCCTTATACTCTGGGTTACCGAAGCGATTCCCAATTATTTGACCTCGTTGATTCTGATCGTCACGCTGGTGCTCACCGGTGTGCTGAAAGACAAGGTTGCCTATCAGCAACTGGGGCATCCGGTGATGTGGTTGAACATCATGTCCTTCGTCCTGGCCAGCATGTTGGTGACCACCGGGGTCATGAAGAGATTCTCGCTCTGGTTTTTGTTGCGCTTTGGCCGAAACGCGAGTTTCATCTTTCTTTCCTTTATAGTCATCAATATCGTGTTATCGGCCTTTATCTCGGCCACCACCGCCAAAGCAGCGATTCTGCTGCCCATCTTTATGGTGATCGCCGCGATTTATGGAGCGCGCAGCGGCGAAGGTCATACCAATTTTGGCCGCAGCATCGTCTTACAGAACCTGTTGTCCATTAATTTGGGGGCCGCCTCTTTCATGACCGGTTCCGGTGCGAATCTGCTGGCCGTCGCTTTAATCGGCGGCGCCATGGGCGGCAAGATCTTTTTTTCCGACTGGATGATGGCCATGTTTCCGATCCAACTGGCCACGTTGCTGATCGGCTATCTGGCGGCCATGCGCATCTTTTTCCCTCTCTCAGCCAAGGAGAGAATACCGCAGGTCGAAGGCGGCATGGCGCGGTTGCGGCAAGAGTATGACAACCTGGGTCCCTTGCATTTTCAGGAAATCAAGTCGGTGGTCATCTTTATCGCCATTCTTGGCCTGTGGGCAACGGACCGCTGGCACGGAATCGACCCGACCGCCGTGGCCTTTGTCGGCGCCATTGTCGCCTTGTTGCCGCGCATCGGCGTGGTCAAATTCAATGATGTCGATATACCCTGGCATCTGATGCTCTTTTCAGCAGGCGCCTACACCATCGGCGCCGGTCTGGCGGCAACGGATTTGCCCTCCATCAGCGTCAATGCCTTGTTTGATCACATCGGCATCGGCGCGGACACGCCGTTCTGGGTGCTGTATCTTTTGTTGACCGGCGTCATGCTGTTCAGCGCGCTGCTGTTCCAATCCAAGACCATGCGTACGATGATTTTTGTGCCCATCGCCATCGGTGTGGCAACGCGCTTTGGCTTCAGCATCATCAGTCTGGCGCTGCCGGTGGCCTTTATGATCGAACATGTCTATGTGCTCCCGTTCAACAGCAAGCCCGCAGCTTTGCTGTATGAAACCGACCGTTACAATTTAACAGATGCCTTTAAATTCGGTTTTACCATCATGGTCATCTCGTGGCTGCTCATCATCCTGGCCGGTGAGACCTGGTTCCGATATCTGGGGATTACTCCCCAGGGCGTCTTTGGCCTGTTTTGAGCGATGTAAAGCCTAGCCGGGAACAAAGCAAGGCTATGCTATCCTGATAGTGGAAGAAGGCAGAGATGACAATATTATTTAAAAAAAATAAACAATTAGAAGTGCAGATTGACGAGTACCTCGATATCCTCGTTCAGGGGGGACTGTTATTCCGCCAGGGCATCAAATTGTACCTGCAGGGCCGGCATGATGAATTTGAAACCCGGCTTCAGGAACTCTGCGATATGGAAGAAAAGGGCGATGAACTGCGCCGGCACATTGAGACCAAACTTTATCTGCGCACGTTGATCCCCGAATCGCGCGGCGACGTTCTCGGTTTGCTGGAAAGTTCCGACAAGGTTTTGAACCGGGTCACGGAGACGCTCATGCAGATTTCTGTAGAGATTCCGGAAATCCCGGATGACCTGGATCCCCTTTACGACAACCTGGCTGATTTTGCCATCTCTACGGTCGAAGGCATGGTCAAGGCCATCCGCGCGTATTTTCGCGATCTGGCTTCGGTTCGTGATAACGTCAATCAGGTTTTGTTTTATCGTAAAGAGACCAACAAGACCGCGGAAAAATTCAAACGGGCGGTGTTTCGCCGCGAGTTGCGGTTGAGTCACAAAATCCATCTTCGTTATTTTGCGTATCATGTCGAATTGATTGCCGAGGAAGCAGAGGACGTCTGTGATCGGTTATCGATTGCGACCATCAAGCGTTATATTTGAGAATAATGCGGCATGATCTGGTTTTTTCTGACAAGCGGTCTCTTTTTAGGCTGGTCTCTGGGCGCCAATGATGCAGCCAATGTGTTCGGCACAGCGGTGGGATCACGCATGGTGCGTTTCAAAACAGCGGCATGGATTGCCAGTTTGTTTGTCGTCATCGGCGCGGTCACCGGCGGCTCGGGGACCACAGAGACGTTGCGCGCGCTCGGCGCCGTCAATGCCATCACCGGTTCGTTCACCGTCGCGTTGATGGCCGGTGTAACCGTGGCCTGGATGAATCGCACCAATCTGCCGGTGTCAACCACACAGGCCATTGTCGGCGCCATCATCGGCTGGAACTTTTTTACCAAATCCAGCACTGATGTCGGAGTGTTGTCCAAAATCGTCGCCTCATGGATATTCTCTCCCCTGCTTTCCGCCCTGATTGCCGTAATTTTGTATTACCTGTTTAAACGATTTCTGGGCCAGGCGCGCATTCACATGCTCCGCCTGGATGCCTATACCCGTGCCGGTTTGGTCATCGTTGGCGCGCTCGGCTCCTACAGCCTGGGGGCCAACAATATCGCCAATGTCATGGGCGTGTTTGTAGCCGCTTCCCCTTTTCGCGACATCACTCTTTTCGGCTCGCTGACCTTTTATGGAACTCAACAGCTCTTCCTGCTGGGTGCGTTCGCGATCAGCGTCGGCATTTACACCTATTCTCAGCGCATGATGACAACCGTGGGAAATGATATTTTCAAACTTACGCCCGTCCTGGCATTGATCGTGGTGCTGGCGCAAGCTTTGGTGCTGCTGATGTTCGCCTCAACAGCTCTTAAAAATGTCCTGATGGCCATCGGATGGCCATCGCTGCCGCTGGTGCCGGTTTCCAGCTCCCAGGCCATCATCGGCGCGATTTTTGGCGTCGGTCTTATCAAGGGCGGCAAGGGCATCAATTACCGGATTCTCGGCAGGATAGCAGCCGGCTGGATCATCACGCCGGTAACGGCAGGCGTGCTTACTTTTATCGCACTGTTTTTTGTCCAGAATGTCTTTGAGCAGGAGGTTATTCATCGCACGGCCGGCCCGGCTGGGCATAAACCAGCGACTCTGCTTGTTACTGAAAGGCCGTTGCTGGAAGAGACCCGGCAGGATTCACTTGCTGGATTAGATTCTATTCCCTCGCTCCCGGTCGGGCTGATGGGCACGGCCAAGGCGGACACATCGAGTACGAGCGACATACAAAACAATCATAAACCAAATAACAATAATAAAACAGAAACGTCCACAAATTAAAAAGAGGAGTGTCTATGGACGCGAAAAAGTTGGGCAGATTTCTCATGACCTGGTGTGTCATGGCATTGTTTTTTCTCGGTACGGCCGCTGTGATGGCGCAGGATTCCAAAGTGCCGGGCGGCAGTTATTCCGCGCCGCTGGGGGCGCAGGTCCGCAACGGCAAGATGGTGTTCGAATCAGAGGATGGCGAGTTCCGCTGGTGGTTCGATTCCAGAATCCAGATGGACGGCGCCTATTTCTTTGAAAACAAAAACGAGATGAGCAGTGGATTCGCACTGAGAAGATTGACCTTTGCCATGAAATCCGTGCTCTACAAGTACTGGGAAGCAGAGGTGGATATTGATTTCGGCGAACGCGTTTATCCGGAAGCGAACCTTGATCTGCGCGACATGTGGATCAAATACAACGTGCCCCATATCGGCATGTCGTTCCAGGCCGGTAACTTTAAGGAACCCTTCGGCATGGAACGTCTCAACAGCTCGCGGCTGTTGACCTTTCTGGAACGCTCCGCGCCCACCAACGCTTTTGCTTTAGGCCGCCGGCTCGGCATTGCCGGTCGCTACTGGAACAAATACGGTCAGTTGACCCTGGCTGTTATGGGTCACGAACCCGGCACGCGCATCGACAAGGGACAGCGCGACGAAGCCTATTCCGGCAATGCGCGTCTCACCGTAGTGCCCCTGAATCAGCACGGCAAGAACCTGCACCTTGGTTTCGCTTTTTCGTCGAAACATCCCGAAACCCTGCCGGATCTGGAGGCAAACACCATTGAAATCAAGGCGCGTACGGAAAATTTTGTTTCTGATCCCAAATTACTGCACACCGGCGACATCAAGGATGTCAACTATTATCTCCGCTTCGGCGGCGAGTTGATGGCGATCAAAGGGCCTTTCTACTTGCAGAGCGAAGCCATGGCCACCACCATCAAACGGTGGTATGGCAAATCGGACGTCAATCTCAAAGGCGGTTATGCGACTCTGGCATGGGTGGTGACCGGTGAAACCCGCTACTATTATATCGATGAAGGCGAAGTCGGACCGGTGGAAAAAGGGACGCGCAACTGGGGCGCGCTGGAACTGGCGGCGCGCATCAGCTACACCAACCTCAATGACCTGGAAGCAGGCGTCAAGGGCGGCGAATCAAAACAACTGATGTTGGGCGTCAACTATTATCCCAATCCCAGCATAAAATTGCAATTCAATTACTCCATCGTCGATCTCGATCAATACGCCACCCGTAAGGGCAACCTCTATGGCGACGATGATCATTCGTTCATGCAGATGAGAATTCAGGCTTCTTTGTAAGTATAAGGAGAGTACAAGATGAAAAATCGGTTCCTGTTAATAGCTCTGGTTCTGTTCGTTTCCTTGTTGATGAGTTCTTGCTCGCGTAATGCGCCGGAAATCACGGCGCCGCCGATCGTAGAGATCATTTATATCTCTTTGAACGAGGCCTTTACGCAGGGTGTTGCCGGAGACCCGGACTGGATCGAGCTCTACAACTCGGCCTCCGAACAGAAGGATGTCAGTGGTTACAAGCTTTACGACAGCGCCGGCAAGAATGGCGCCAAGCCCAAGATGACACTGCCGGCCGGCAGCGTGATTCCGGCTTTTGGATTGTTAGTAGTTGTGGTGAATGATACCACTGCAAGCGCATTTGACCTTGCCGGCGGCGGCCATGAAGTGTGGCTTGAGGATGCGTCCGGCAAAGTGCTGGAAAGCGTTGCCATTCCCGCTCTGGAGCCAACCCAATCTTACGGCAAAACCGTAGAGGGTGCGAAAGACTGGAAAGTGTGGAACCAACCGACGCGCGGACTGGGCAACAACGGCAGCGACGTTGTTATCCTGCCGATGAAGATGAATGAGGTTTTTTCTCGCGGTGTTGCAGGCAATTTGGATTGGGTTGAAATTTACAATCCCTCCAACATTGCCCTCGATCTGACCGGTTATAGAATCTATGACGGCGGCGGCAATAGCGGCGCTAAACCCAAAATGCTTTTTCCCGCAGGCTCGCGGGCGCCGGCCAAAGGATTCTTTGTTATAACCGTGGACGATACTTCCAAAGCCGGTTTTGGCCTGTCCAGCAGCGGCGATGATATCTGGTTCGAAAATGCCGAAGGTACGGTGATCGACAATATCAAAATCCCGGCCATGCCGATCGAGACCACTTCGTACTGCCGTATTCCGGATGGAGCAGCCACCTGGCAGATTTCGAATACCGTCACCAAGGGCGCAGCCAATAAACCGTAAAGACAGGAATAAGATTTTCCGGTGTCCGCATACCGTCGCGGACACCGGCTCAATCTGATAAAAACATGAAAAATGTAACGATCTATCTCGTGGCCGTGTATCTTCTGACCGGCTGCGCACGCCACAATCCGCAAGCAGCGCCGACCGGGCCCGACACAACGCCTCTGCGCCCAGTGCAGGTCATCAGTCTGTTGCCGGATATACCTGAACCGTCGGATATAGCCTGGAACCGGAAGAACAATTCGCTCCTGGTAGTTTCCGACGCCAAAGCGGATATATTCGAAATCGGCTTTGACGGCGTTGTCCGGAAAACCATTCCGGTTAGCGGTGCGGACCTGGAAGGCGTGGCTGCTTCTCATTCGGGCGATACGCTTTATGTGGCGGAAGAACGGAAGCAACTGGTAAAGAGTTTTGACACGGAGGGCCGGCAGCTGAACTCCTTTCCTGTCAAGGTGGCCACAACGGAAAACAACGCACTGGAGGGCGTGGCCGTGGATTCCCGAGGTCACCTCTGGGTCCTTAATGAGAAGGAACCGCGCTTGCTGCTGGAATTTAAGGGAACACAGGAACTCGGCCGTATAGAGATCACTCATGCCAGAGACCTTTCCGGAATCTGCACGGATGATTCTGGCGATGCCTTGTGGATCATCAGCGATGAATCGCGCAAAATCATCAAGATCAGCCGCAGCGGTGCGTTATTGGCCGAGTGGCTGCTGCCGTTTGACAAAGGCGAGGGCATCGCTTTAGTCGGCAACAAGATGTATGTAGTGAACGATCAAGACGCCAAACTCTATGTGTTCGAAAAACCACAATAACAAGACAGCAATGGAATTGTTAATCCTGGTTGATTTATAAAAAGCAGGAGCCGCTTCTTAGCGGCGATCGTCGATCGCTTAGAGTCGCCTCTTATCAAAATTATTTCATTTTATGAATTCATCAGGTCATGTCAATCACCCGTTAAAGGAGGAAACTATGTACAAAAGAATGGTACAATCAGTACTGTTTGTCGCCATGATCATGCTGACGTTTGCCGGCTGGTCTGTTGCGGCAGTTAAAGTCAATGAGGCTTACAGCCGAGGCACGGATGCGGATCCGGATTGGGTAGAGATTTATAATGATTCCGATGCGGAAGTGGACCTCACCGGTTACAAAATTTATGACAACGGCGGTCAATCGGGAGGCAAGCCCAAGATGGGTTTCCCGGCCGGCGCCAAGCTGGCCGCGTACGGCTTTTATGTTATCGTGACCGACAATAAAGCGGATCCGGCCAATTTTGGTCTGGGCAGCGGCGGCGACAAGGTGTGGTTGGAAGATGCCGCCGGTGCGGTCATCGATTCATCCGTATTCGGCGCCATGCAGCCCATCGAATCCTTTCAGAGAATTCCGGACGGCGGCGCGTGGAAAATGACAAGCCCGATCACACGTGGTTCTTCGAATCTCCCGGTAAAAATGAACGAAGTTTTTTCACAGGGCACGAGTGCCAGTCCGGACTGGATCGAATTGTATAACACGTTGAACGATACTCTCGATATCAGCGGCTACAAGATCTATGACAACGGCGGACAGTCCGGTTCCAAGCCCAAAATGGTCTTTCCTGCCGGCACGTTAATCATGCCCAATGGATATTTAGTGGTCGTGACTGACGATAAAGCGAATCCAGCCAATTTCGGCCTCAGCAGTAATGGTGAAAAAGTCTGGTTGGAAGACTCGACCGGCGCTGTGATCGATTCAGTCCAGTTTAGCGCTTTGCAGCCTACTGAATCCTACAGCAGAATTCCCGATGGCCGCATCTGGCAGGTGGTGAGCACTGTCACCCGCGGCGCTTCGAACGTCGGCAACACCGGCGTGCACACGGCTGGGCAGGTGGTTGAGGGATTTCAATTGACGCAGAACTATCCCAATCCCTTCAATCCGACCACATCCATTCAGTTCACACTGCCGTATACGACTGAGGTTAGCGTTTCAGTTTATTCGCTCACCGGTCAGCTGGTGAGTGAATTGGTCAACGCCCGACAACCTGCCGGCGTGCATCAGATTGAATTTAACGGCGCTCATCTTGCCAGCGGAGTATACATCTATATGATCAAAACCCCGGAATTCACATCTTTTCGGCGCATGGTGCTGATGAAATAACCTGCACTTTTTTCCCCGCATTAAAACAGAGACCTCACAAGCTTTTTACGCTTGTGGGGTTTTTTATTATCTAAATTGAGCGAAATGTGCTCGAAAAACAACCTTGCGAAGGTTGACAACCTTCGCAAGGTTAATGCAATCGCTCAATCTAGCTAGTAATAATAAACTGGTTCAAATCCAACCGCAACTGACTCCAATCTCCGGCTTACTGCTGACCAGCGGCCGGGCCAGCAACTTGCAACCGATGCAGCCTTCAGTTTTACCACGCGGTACCGGAAGTGATCTGCGCCAGAAAATCGTTGCGAAAGTTCTGTGGAAT
>CAYLWO010000068.1:14758-36950 GCA_964387285.1 uncultured Cytophagia bacterium
AAAGATGGCCTGTTTTGCTCGCTCTCACCCTTCTTTGCGCCCTGGTTTTTACCGCTTTCCTTTTCCACCATGGTTGGCGTAATAGCGGTTGGGCTGCCGATGATCCGAGTTGGCTGGCGTTTGTGCAACAGGATTTTTCCGGAATCTGGCAAACCGCCTCTCCCTATGGACACTACCGTCCGGTATTCGGCAGTTGGTTATGGCTGCTCGACCATTTGCTGCCCACCCGACCGGCCGTTTATGCATTGGTGGGTTGTCTACCGATCCTACTCACCCTGTTTTTAACCTATCGGCTGGTACAGACCTGGTTGCCTTCGGAGCCGGCGCTTTGGGCCGCACTGCTGGCCTGTCTGCATCCCTTACGGCAGCCCCACTATTTCTGGATGAGCGGCCAGATCGATTCCTGGCTGCTGGTTTTTCAGCTCCTGATCCTGTCCAAAGCCGCTAGGATTTTGCAGCAAAAGAAACGGTCCTGGTCATCCATCGTGATGATTGCCGTGGGCTCGATGTTGGCGTACTGGATTAAAGAAACCTCGCTGCTGTTGATCCCGCTGGTCCTGCTTTTTCCAGGCCTTGGGCGATGGAGAACACGATGGCTTCCTGCCTTGGCGGTTGCGCTGGGATCAGCTATCGCTGTTGCAGTCGCCCGGTTAGTCATGGGTCATTTCGGCCGCGGTGGAACAATTCTGCATTTTGCCGGCTGGCAAAAGGTGATCCATTATCCTTTCAAGTTAATCTGGCCGGTGGATTTGCGCGGCTTGAAAATAGCGGCCCAGCAGTCAGGCGATTACCTGCCGCTGTACGGCTATCTTTTTTTGATTCTGCTGGCGTTCCTGTTGATATTTATGGTTCTGCGAAAAAACAGAAAGGTCTGGCTCTATGCTGCGCTTCTCTTTATCGCCGCCGGCGCCTGCGTCGCTGTTGTGGACAATGATAGCCGAGGTCTGGCGTTGGGCGTTGTCGGCATCAGCGTCCTTTTAGCCGGTTGGGTTCATGAGCTTGAAGCTGTTTCTGCCCGATTCGGGATCCCGTCTATTTTTCTCTTTCTTATGATCACCTGGGGAGGAAATTGGATCAAGGCGGAAAGAGCATGGCGGGAGGCAAAACAGTATAGCATGCTTTTTACGCAAACCATTTCACGAGTGATGGACAGGATCGGAAGACACCGTATGATCGTCATGGTAAATTCCCTGGAATCCATCCAAAATACAGCCTGGTGCGCGGATATGAGTCTGTATCCGCAGTGTGGTGTTCACTTGCAGAGTATGAATACGCCAACCCTGTATGGGACCGTACAGGCAGCCATCAGTGACTCGAGTTGCGTCTTCAATGCACTCGACCAGGCCTATTTCACCAGAAGCAACAATGCGTCATGGACGGGAATTGTGAATCTGCGATATGGCAGAGCCGCTTATCCAACAGAATTTACCTGGATTCCGGACAAGTGCGACGTCAACTTTTGGGGATGCGGCGAAGCGGTTTATCTTTTTTGGGACGGGCAAGGATTCAGGGAATGGCCGCTGCCGGTTGCTGCGACGCCTGAGACGACTCGGCCGCCAGGCCAGTTTTGATAGCTGCTGCGCGTTGATGAGCCAGATGGCAGAAATAGTCAATCCGTGTATCCAGCCGGCCGGTTTCCAAATGGCTAACGGCGGGACACCAATAACAGAGGTTGCGCAACGGACAGGAGCGGCAGGTTGTCAGATACTCGGGCAGATCCGAGCGGGCATCACGAACCTGATCGACAAACGCCGGCCAGGCCTCCCACAGATGGCCAGTGCGTAAATTGTAGGTCATGCCCGGCGCGTTCAAGCAGAGGCAAAGCCGGAACCGGCCGTCATAGCTGATGTCAAAAGTCGAGAGGCCGGCGCCGCAGTGGAATAAATGAGTGCAACCGTTCGTACACACCTCGCCGGCATTCCGGCTGCACTTGTTCCTCAATTCGTCAAAGCGTGCTCCATCCGCGAGTTCGAGGGCAACGATTTCTTCGGCCGTCAAACGTTCTGCAACGATCTCTTGATTTCTCTTTGCATTGTTATCAAAGCGCAGATTTAAAAACGGGTCGAAACGGTAATAATCTTTGGTATGGCGCCGGCAAAAATCAGCGATGGCTTGATGTTCGTGCACATTGGAACGAAGGGACATGGATTTCAAGCGCACGGGGATCTGATGATCGAACAACAATTGCAAGCCGCGCTGAAACTGACTGAACGATCCCGGAACACGCGTAACGGCTTCATAGGTGGCTTGCGTAACGCCGTACACCGTCACTTCAATTTCGCGCGGGGGATGTTCCAGCAGCAGTTTTATGTGTCGTGGCCGGATCAGAGTCGCATTGGTGTACAAACTCAAAAGCAGGCCCTTTTGTCGCAGGCGGAGATAGATCTCTTCAAAATCGCTGCGTAGCAAAGGTTCGCCGCCGCTCAACAAACACCACAAGGCGCCCAACTCGACTGCTTCGTCGGTGAGACGATCGATCTCAGCAAGCGTCAGCTCCTGACGCTGGGCCTGATGGTCATGCACAGGAAGATTGACGTAGCAATGACGACAATCATTGTTGCAGCGTGCCGTCAGCTCCAGAGTAAATGCCGCCGGCGCACTGGATTGTTTCATTTTGGACCAAAGTAAAGTTTGCGGGAGAGTGATGTATCGGGTCATAACGACTGCTTACAATAATTTTCTGCGCGTGTAACAGAGAGTTTAAATTTTCGCCAAACGCGGCATAACCGGAACAATACACCGTATCGAGACAGATAAGCCAGCAGCCTCCGTTCAGATCCCAATCCCCAGCGCTTGACACGACCGTTCCGTTCGATCTGAATCACGCGACCAAGGATCCGGTCGCGAATAATCGGGCCGTCGGAACAGGATGAATGATCCCCGCGAGCAAGTACGGCAGCAGGCGTCATGCCGACCAAACGGTGCACCACCAACGATTTTTGATCAGTAGCGAATGCAATGA
Source organism: uncultured Cytophagia bacterium (assembly GCA_964387285.1). GTDB lineage: Bacteria > Zhuqueibacterota > Zhuqueibacteria > Residuimicrobiales > Residuimicrobiaceae > Anaerohabitans. The sequence goes on from CAYLWO010000068.1 coordinate 17,721, forward strand.
TCTCTCCGGTACGCAGCAGGTTGGCGCCCAAGGGCGCCACCGTGATCACATCACCCTCGTTAATGCAAGGAAGCATGCTCTGTCCGGCAGCTTGAAAACGCAAGTTTGCGCCGTCATGAAGAACCGATTCAGCGAGATCAACCAAGTTGAGCTTGTGAGCACTAACGGGTACAAAACACATGCGACTGATCTTTCACCGGTGCGCTCACGGCTTTTGCCATAAAGAGCCGCCGCGAGGACCGCCGCCATAAAGGGTAAAATAGCATTTCTCGAATCCGGCCGCCGTCAACTCTAGCGTCAGCTCGGCTTCATCTTTAAAAGCATGAATAAATTCGGTGTTCCGCCACAACAGATCGCCGGATTCATGTCTGCCGTCAGATAACAGCAACAGGCTGAGCGCTTTTTTCGCCAGGCAAACGGGCCGACTCTCGTGCACAGCAGGATCGAGATGAAATTGACACACCAGCACCCCCCGTGGTCGCAACGAAGCATACAGTCGCTGCAGCAACCGTATGCGGCGTTTACGCGTAGGGATGGTGGAATACATGGCGCCGGAAAACCAGATTACATCGAATCGGTCAGCAGGATACTTCAGACTGGAAATATCGCCCAACCAACAGGTCAAAGCGACGCCGAGCGCGGTCGCCTTTTTCTCTGCCACCCTGAGATAGTCCTCGACAAAGTCGACGCCCGTCACATGAAAGCCGGCACGCCCCAGGCACAGGGCTTCCCGGCCTGTACCCATGCCGAGCAACAACAGCTCGCCCGGTTCTTGCGGCAGACGCGCAACCAGATCCCGTTCGTTTTCGTTCAACCCCTCGTCGATGAGCGCATCCTGCGCCCAAATGCGCCGGATATCCGGACGCTCATAGGTCATGCGGCTGAATCGGATCAGATCATCGCTGCGCAAGGACAGGATGGCAGCCGATCTCACCAGCCGGCTTGCCTTTATGAGCATTTTGGCCAGATAAATGTTGATTCTCATGCGCCTGTGACGGCATCCGCTGTGACTGGCAGCAGAATTTTACGCTCCACCAGTTCGGTCAGAAATCCGAGCACGTCCCCTTCGATCACTGCCGCCGCAGATGGAAAACGTGCAGCCAGATTCCGACAGATCGTCTCCACGTTTTTACAGCCGTCCAGCTGGTCCCAGATCATCTGTCCCATGCTGTTGAGCGTATAGAGCTCCTCGTCCAGATTGCCGATCCCGGCCACCAGCGGAATAATAACCGTTTCGCCCTCGATTTTTCTCGCCACCACATTGTGGCTGATTTTGTAAACACTCCGCAGTTGTACAGACATGCGGTCAGCACTCCTTAAAATCGAAAAATTAACTTCCCCCACCCGAACGGGCGGCGCAGTTCTTGCAGTTGTTGACGCCGTCAAGCCCACAGCCGTTATTGTCCACTTGCGGGTTGCCGGGAGCCGGCAAGCCTTGCGCAACTTTGCAATTGTTGGTCAGCACCTCTTCCGGGCGGCCACGCAGTAAAATCACCAGTTCGGGTTTCTCATACTTTTCCTTCATCCACTTATTCTCCTCACGTAAGTAGTTTCAACGCCGAATTTCCCAACCAGGGATATCGGCTGGAATTAAACCGAATTGTCTGGCCCGCAGGTGGGCCGCAGAGCACAAATGCGCCACCGGCGCATCGAGAACGCCGTACTCGAGATAAGATTGCGCCGGGCATTGATCGCAATAGCCGAATAAGCTGCAGCGCGCGCAACGGAAAAGATAATCAGAATTGCCGGCTGTCCTTTTCACCCGTTGCGGAAAAAATTCCTCGATGGCAAAACGCAACGCTCCATCCTGCAATGGCACCTGAAGCTCCGGGTCACGCAGCAACAGACAGCCCAAAATCATACCGTAGGCGTCCACAGCAATATTTTCTCCCATGCCGCAATGAAACAGCGCGGCGCCCCGGCTGCCGGCAAATTCACGGCAAAAATCCCGCGCCGCCGATCTCGCTTGCGGCTGATCTGTGAATAACGCCAATGCCTCTTCAGCAGAGATCCGCTGCTGCCGGATCTGTTGATCCCGAGCCGGATCATCCCGCCGGACGCGCAAGTTCAAGTCAGTGATAAAGCCGGGCACGGCCTGCGGAAGAATTCCGGCCAACCATTTTTTATAGAGATCGGTTTGATGTTTGTTTTCGTTGAGCACGGCCATTTTGACGACAAAAGGAACTTGGCGGCGCCGTAATAGACCGATGCCGTTCTCAAATTCAGCAAATGCGCCCTGGCGACGTACGACACGATCATAGACAGCTGCCGTCATGCCGTAGGTGGTCAGCTCAATCGGTCGACCAGGCGGCATCTCTACAAACAACTCGATCCACTCCGAATCTATAAGTCTGCCGTTGGTGAACAGCGTAATGATAAATCCCAGGCGCCGGGCCTGGGTATAAAGCGCTCTAAAATCATGACGCAACAACGGTTCACCGCCGGTAAACGTTACTCTGAGGCATCCCAGTTCACAGGCCTGTTCGAGAAAGTTTATCACCGTGGCGGTGCTCATCTCGCTATGCAATGCCTGCGGATCGTGCTCCGGCCGATTGATGTAACAATGGATGCAATCATTGTTGCATCGTTCAGTCAGTTCCACCCTGACGTGGCGAGCTTGCGCATTTTTCAGGATGCCGGCGCGGTCCATTGTTCGACGAGTGTAGGTTTCAGAATTCCGCGCCAACTACCACTCCTTGTTCAATGCCGGTTTTTACGTTTTCAGGTGTAAAACCGTCCTCAATCTTCAAGCCATCCATAAGCCGCTCGATGTGAGGAACAATGCCGCCGCTTTTATCAAAATGCATTATGTAACACGGCACCTGTTCAGCCAACTGCCCCAGCAACGGCAAGGTACGGTCCCACCATTCGGGCGTCATCACCGGTCGTATCACCCGGGGCAATAATCTGTTTTTTCGCTCAGCAAGATTCGTTATCAGCTGGATGCGGTTTTCCGTCGATTTTTCAAGAAAAAAAACGGCGCGTAGCGGCGCATGGTGATTGGACACCACCGGTATCTCTCCATGGCTCCAGGTGCCGTATACCCGCCATTCGTTGTTCAATCGTCGAACGATGTTCCGATCATCACACAACACAGTGACCTGAGCCGCCAGCATCCTGGTCATAGTCGATTTACCCGCTTCCGAAGGGCCGACAAACAACATGCCCTGTCCGCGGCGTATCATGCCGGTTGAGTGTAGATAAAACCCCTGATGATAGGACAGCAGTTGTGCGATCCATATTTGATCGGTGACAAAATGTGCGAGCGAACCGTAGGTAGTACCCGGAGGAAAGTATTCCGGATTATTAAAAATCTGCCCCAGCGAGTGGTCCATGGTAAAACTGGACACATGCAGCCATCTTTTTTCGGACGGTTCACCGACATAGCAGATGTAGATAAGGCCCTTTTCGTTGCGGAAAACGCGCCATGGCGCCTGGTCAAAAATCGGGGCACCCAGGGCATCGCAATCAATATTGGGAAGACCGTAATAGTGTTCCAGCCGAATGGGCTTTGGTCCGGCGGATTCACACCGGAATGGATCAAAACGATGATCAAATTCGTTTTCAATGAACGGACGAGAGCTGTCCACCTGGATGGAAAAACCGGCAATTTCGAAAAACCGGCGATGGTGACGCCGCCAATGCTCTTCATACTTAATTTTTTCGGCCGCGATATCGCACAGGTAGGGTATGGGACGACCCTGCTCCCTATATTCCAGATAACTAAAGGCTGAACACCAGCGGCAGTCGCGTCGCCGATCACACGAGGCGCATCCGTCTCGATACTCGTCGCCTCCTGCGGCAGCTTGTACCGCGTCCGGTAATTCTTTATCCCAGATTTCTGCAAATGAATGTGAGCGCAAATCAAACCGCAAAGCCGGATCCTTGATGCACTGGCAAAAACTCATCAGGCCGTATGGATCGATGTGGAAACTGCTGCGACTCGCAAAGCAGGCAGAATACAATCCCTTTCGGGTTTCGGCGTTCCAACAGCCGTCCTCTGTGCCGTTCCTTTCATGCCAACAAAGATTGGGCGGATCGAGTTCGATCACCTGTTGCGGCGACAGTCGTTGCGCCTGAATTTCACGATTTTTGCCCGCATCACCTGCTGCCGAGAGGTGCAACCAGGCCGCGCCAAGACGGACAGAATCGGTCCACTGCCGCGCCAATTCGAGCATCTGCTGATACTGATGAAAATTATCCTTCATGGCAAAAACACGGATGGTAAATGGGACGTCGTGTTGACGAAGGCAATCGATGCCTGCCAGCGTTTTGTTAAAACTGCCCGGATGACGGGTACAATGATCAAACACCTCGGCTGTTGCCCCATAAAGGGATATCTGGACATCACATCCCTTAAGCGCTCGAGCCAGGCCGGCGTCAATTAAAGTGCCATTCGTTGCTACTGATACCCACCGGGCTTTTTCCTTTACATATTCAAGCAGCTCTACAAAATCGGCACGCAGCAATGGTTCGCCGCCGCTGATGGTCCACTCACGCGCTCCCATTTCTCGCGCCTGATCGATGATCCCTTTCCATTCAGCAGTCGTCAACTCACTATGCCTCGTTTCCGGAGAGGATGGAGTCACCAGCCAGCAATGCAGACAATCATTATTACAACGATAGGTCAGATCGATCGAGCCGGATAATGGCAATCTTGGCTCGAACCTAAATTTTTGCGTATAGCAAGTCAACCGCTCTCCCCACATGATCAGCCTCATGGCTGATAGGAATTCCAATTTCTATTGAAGCAATGAATCTACTAAAGGTGAGATAAAAGATGTTAGCACCCCATGTTGCCTGATATGACTCTCAAGCCAGGTCGTTGGATTGTACTGAACGATCTTTTAAAAGGCTAAAGATAACCAGACAAAACATAAAAATCAAGAAAAATTAAATACTTGAATAAAGCCGTCAGATCTCTTGCAAACTGCCGACCGGCGCCCAGCCCACCTTGCCGTCTGTCAGCGAAATGCGGATAAAACCGGAGCGCCGTTCTTCCACACGCACCTTGCTGCCTTCGTGCAGCGCAAACACTTCTGTCCCGGTTATGGAGGGTGAACTGGTAATGCTCACTTTTTCCACCATGATAATGGCCTCTTTTTCATGGCTGGATTGATTGACGCGCAGCATAAAGAATAATCCGATTACAACCGTGATGACGACCAGGGGCATCCAAACATAACCGACCAGGCTTCGCCACGGTTCGCGTTCTAAATACAATTTTCCGACCGTAGCTGCGAAAGCGGCAAACAAAGCAAGCAACGCCAGCACAGCCAGTTGATCCAGACCCAGCATGGATTTGATGTTTTTCCAGATTCTGTTCCAAAAAAATTCCGGCGGGGTAATGATTTTGTCGACCACCCGCAAACGGGCGAGATCAAGATTAAAAAGCAGATCAGGATCCGTGGGATCCAGTTTTCTCGCTTTTTCATAATAAAGCAGGCAACGGCCGATCTGATTTAATTTGTAGTAGCAATTGCCGAGATTATAATACAGCTCGAAAGACTGATAACCGGCATGCACGGCTGTTTCATACGAGGCCGCCGCCTTTTGATAGTCGCCGGCCTGATAGGCGATATGACCTTGCTCATATTCAGCCAGGATCCCGGAAGCGGATGTCTGTGCAAGTGCGCAAGCGGTCAGGGCCAGTAAAAGGTAAATTGTCTTTTTCATTTTAAAACGCTTTTTCCAATTTGATGATCGCTTCTTTGGCCTGCGAAAAGAATTGTTGCATCTCTTCTTTGGCCACCGTGGCCGGTGCAAAGCGCTGAAAATCGCATCGTTGCAGCAAGGTCATGTAATTCTGTACCAACTCTGCATCCACCGATTTATCGTGCAGGCGACTTTCCAGATCCCTCAAAATAATTCCGGCTGCCGACAGGTTTAATTTGTCGGCGGCAAATCCGATCAGCGCGTGCGACACTTCGGCAAAAAACTCTTTTTGTGTTTCTACAGCCAGCAGCTTGTCGGCCTTGGCCAATCGTTTCATGGCCATGCGATTGGCGCTGCGGCTGCGTGCATAAGCGACGTCGCCGCTCAATTTCTGCAGATGCAGTTTATAAAAATAGGCGAGTGCGAGACCCATGAGCGGCATCATCCAGAGGATGCTGAACAGCGTGCTTGAATGAAATGAATCACCAATCACACTCAATTGCGGGCGCCTGGTTTTAATGAACCGGATGTCCTGGCCGATCAGGCGCACCTCTTCTTTGGAGAGTCCAGCCGGAGCAGTTGAGAGCTGGCCCTCGCCCTTTTGCACAGCGATAAAAATCTCTGGAGAGGTGATTGTTTTGTAACGCCGCGCTTGCGGATCAAACCAGCTCAGACTCAGGGAAGGAATGCGCTGTGTTCCGGGAAAACGAGGGATTAAAACGTACTCGTAACTTTTGCTGCCGGAAATAACCTCAGCCGTGCGATTGACGTTTTCACTGAGCTTGGGTTCGTACTTTTCAAAATCCGCAGGCAACGCGATGTTCGGCTTGGCCAGCTGACGAATATTGCCCTGGCCGCTGTAGCGCACCTTGAGGGTAAGCGCTTCGTTGGTTTTCACTGATTGCTTGTCGACGCTCACATCCATGTTGAACTGGCCGACCAGGCCGTTGAAATCCGACGGTTTGTCCTGCTCCGGAAACGGCAACACGTCGATGTCAACAGGACGGGTGGCCACCTCTTTGCGCACCACGCGGCTGAAAAAAGGATCGTCAAAAAAGCTGTCGAAAATATCATTGGAACGACGACGCGAGGCGGCGCGCACGTCAAAAGGAATCACCATGGATTGAATGGTCTTTTTCCCCGGCGAGGTGGGAAAATAGGCGGACTTTTTAATATCCGCCACAACATATTTACGTCCGTTATATATCTCCTCCCGCTGTTTCAGCGTATTGCCGATATCGAAATCTTCCACCCAAAAGCCCGGCGAGGGAGCAATCTTGGGCTGGCCCATGCCTGCGACCTGCACCAGGGTATAAATGCGATAGGTGACGATGACCGGTTCATTGGGATAGACCTGCCGTTTGCTGACGATGGCGCGAATAAACAGCTGATCATCGCCGTCGCTGGCCGCTTGCGGTTGTGTTGCGCCACGATTTCCGGCCGGGGCTTGCGTGGGCGCAGCGGCTTTGCCGATGATCAAAGTAATCGGCTGTGATTCATAACTGCGGCTGTTGTATTCGGCCTTGATGGCCGGGAAGGTAAAACTGCCTTCTTTGATGGCCTGATAATAATAGGTGATTGATTTCTGCACCGACATGCGGCCGTTGATAATCTGCACGCTTTGCGAAGTACCACCGCTGCCCAAAAAACTGAGAAATTCGCTCACATCCGGCAGCTGAGGTTGAACGCCGGTGTTGGCGCCCTCCCCTTCCAATTCCAGCGTTACCACCAGCTGGTCGTTGACCGCCATCTGTGTTTTGTCAACCGTTGCACGCAACGTCAACTGTTGCGCCCAGGCGGACAAACTGAAGATCAGAAATAATAAAATGATTCGGATTTTCATGGTCATAGCAATCATTCTTACCAATCTTTATTCACACCCCGACTGCCCCGGGCTTTCATTTTACGGGCGTCCTGGAGATTTTCCGGATTCTCTTTCAATGCCTGTAAAAGACGTTCAGCGTCCTCCTTGGACATTTCTTCAGCAGAGGCCTGTTGTTGTTCAGCTTGCTGCTCTTGTTGTTGCTCTTGCTGTTGCTGGTCCTGTTGCTGTTGCTGTTGTTCTTGCTGCTCTTGTTCCTGCTCTTGTTCCTGCTTTTGTTGATCCTGGTTCTGTTGCTGCTGATCCTGGGATTGATTTTGTTGTTGTTGCTGCTGCTGCTGATTCTGGTTTTGCTTGGAGGCCTGATCCTTCATCATTTTACGCACATATTCCAGGTTATATTTGGCGTCCTGGTCATTGGGATTCAACTCTAACGCTTTTTTATATGCTTCGATGCATTCCTGCCATTTGTTCATACGAAAAAAAGTGTTGCCCATATTATAATAGACGCGTCCCTGAGACTCGGCATCCGCCTGATTCATGGCCGCCTGATTCTGCTTGAGCGCTTCTTCATAGTTCTTCTTCTTGTATTCGGCGGCGGCCATATTGTATTTCAGAATCGGCGAATCCGGCGCCTGCACTTCCGCATCGTGATAGGTGGTCAATGCTTCATCGTACTTTTGCTCATCGTACAATTTATTGCCCTGCACTATCTTGCCGCGTCCCGGCTGGCACACAGCGGCGGTAATGCCGGCCAGCAAAAGCAGCATGATCATGCGTAATTCACTGAAATCGATTTGCATCATAAGATTACCAAATTTTTATTCTTTTTCAAACGGCCAAAAGCAAACGCAGATTGAACGGATAGGACGGATTCGAACGGATAAAAACAAATTAATCCGTTCATATCCGTTAAATCCGTTACATCCGTGTTCGCTTTTATTAAAAACATTACGATGGTTTAGTTGAACCTGCCCAGCCACTCTTTCTTTGTTTTACGGCGTTCGGGAATCAGGGTTTCCACGATCAACAGCAGGATCACCCAAATCAACAGATATTGATAGCGATCTTCAAACTGGGTATACTGCAAAGAACCCAGTTCTTTCTTTTCCATCTTGGCGATATCATCATAGATTTTGGACAGCTCATCTTCGCCGCTGCTGGCGCGGAAATATTTTCCGTTGGTCTGCAGAGCGATTTTTTCCAGCGTCACTTCATCGAGTTTGCTCATGATGACCTGGCCTTCGCGATCCTTTTTAAAACCGCCGGCTGCGTCTGATTGCGGAATGGGTACGCCTTCCGGCGATCCGATGCCCACGCAATGAATAATGACACCCTGGCGTTCCGCTTCTTCCGCCAGTTTCATCACATCGCCTTCGTGGTTCTCGCCGTCCGTGATCAGCACCAGCACTTTAAACTTGCGCTCTTTGGTTTCAAAAGACTTGAGCGCCAGCTCGATCGCTTCGCCGATGTTGGTGCCGGGCACCGGAATCAAACTGGGATCCAGTACATCCAGAAACATCTTGGCAGCGCCGTAATCCAGGGTCAGGGGACATTGGACAAAGGCGGTTCCGGAAAAGGCGATGATGCCCACGCGGTCGCCTTCGAGTTTGTTGATGAAATTATCGACCTCATGTTTGGCTTTTTCCAGGCGACTGGGTGGAATATCCCGCGCCAGCATGGACACTGAAACATCCACGGCGATCATCACATCAACGCCTTCGCGCCTGGCCTCTTCCAATTTGGAACCGATTTGCGGACGGGCCAGGGTCAGACTGAGAATGATCACGGCCAGCAGCAACAGGGTCCATTTCAGTATCTGCCGGCCGCGACTGGCGCCGGCAGCCAATTTTTGCAGCAGGGCGAGATTGCCGAATTGCTGCAGCGCCTTTTTCTTGGCCTTGCCGGCATAGATGAAAAACAATATCAACGCCGGAACCAACCAGAGCAGATGAAAAAATACGGAATCGTCAAATCGCAGCATAATTTTCTATTTCACATATCTGTTTGTGTGATTACGGAATTTTGCGGAATCGCGTATGTGCCAGAACGATTTCCATCAGCAGCAACAGCAATCCAGCCAGGGCATATTTGGTGAACCGCTCGTCATAACGGGTGTATTCCTTGACCTGAATTTTGGTTTTCTCCAGCTCGCCGATTTCCTGATAAATTTTTTCCAGACTGGACTTGTCCGTGGCGCGGAAATATTTGCCGCCCGTGGTTTGCGCCATGGTGCGCAGCAATCCTTCATCGATGTCCACCGGCCTGCGCTCATAGCGCTTGCCCCAGATCGGATCCATAACCGGATAGAGCGCTTCGCCGCGGGTGCCGGCGCCGATGGTGTAGACGCGAATCTTGAACGCTTTGGCCACGCGCGCCGCCGTGATGGGATCCACCTCGCCGCGGTTATTCTGTCCATCGGTCAACAAGATCACCACTTTGCTTTTTGACTTGCTGTTGCGCAATCGGTTGACGCAATTAGCCAGGGCCATGCCGATGGCCGTGCCGTCCTCCACCATGCCGCATTCAATCCGTTGCATAAAATTGAGCAGGATGCCGTAATCCAAAGTCAGTGGACATTGCGTGAAACTCTGTCCGGCAAAAACCACCAGACCCAGCCGATCATTGACCCGGCCTTTGATGAAATCCTGGGCGACAATTTTGCTGACCTCCAGCCGGTTGTGCGGCTGAAAATCCTCAGCCAGCATACTGGTGGAAACGTCCATGCACAGAATAATGTCGATGCCCTCGGTGATCACCTCATGCGATTTGTTGCCGGCCTGCGGCCGGGCAAAGGCCACGATGAACGCACACAGGGCCAGCATGCGCAATCCGAACAGCCCGTGACGATACCGTTTCAAGGACGAGCCAGGCGCCTGCTTGACGATATCCAGATTGGAATAGCGCAAACTGGATTGCAGTCGTTGGTGACGACGAATATACCAATAGACCAGAACCGGTATAACCAGCAGGAGCAGGAGAAATTCAGGATTCGCAAAGCGAAACATCTCAGGCCTCCTTCTCTGCCGCAGCCGGGATCGGCGCAGACGTTTCTTCAGAAGGCGGTACAGCCGTCGGTTCAACCAGAACCAGCTTGGTGCGATCCACAAAAGCGATTGCTTGCGGCACAGCCTGCCGTTGCATTTCCTCGGCTGGTATGAATTTGGCAAATTTGACCAGATCACTCAACTGCAGGATCCCCTGCAACGCGGAGATATGCTCCTGCGGAATGAGATCAGCTTGCATTCTTGTCATTAACTGCATGGTGGTCATTTCCAGGGCATCGATAAAATATCGCCCTTCCACGTATTGACGCAAAATCTCGGAAACCCGGCTATAATAGGTTTTCACCTGACCCGTGGTCAACAGATCGCTTTGCGCCAGTTCGGCCAGGGCCTCCAACGCCAATTCGTGAGCCGGTCGCTTGGGTTTTTCCCGCACCGGCAGAATAGACTCGCCGCGCTTGCGGCGCTGCCAGTACCAAAAACCAAGGCCGCACAGCGCCAGCAAGATCAGCGCGCTGCAGATCATGACGATCATGCGGGCAATATCCCGCGGCGGCGTCATGGGCGGTTTAATGTCGCGAATATCCCCTTTTTCATTGGGATTCAGACTGACCACCTGAATCTTGATGACTTCGGTGCGCAACTGGCGCAAAGTCGTGTCCTGCGCCAGTCGATAAAAATATTGCAGAGAGGGAATTTCATAATCACCGACATCAAAGGTCGAAATAAAATAATCGGTCTGGGTCACAATCTGGTTGCCGATCTTTTTCGGTTCCTGCACGCTGTATTCGCGAATCTCGAACTGGCCCAAATTCTTGCCCGGCGACGGTCGTTCCAGCTTGACATCCGCATCGTGGGTGAGGATGACCGTGTATTTGATCACATCGCCGATATAAATCCTGGCGCGGTCCACTTTGGATTCGATGGAAACCTGTCCCTGACAAAAGGCGGTGGCCGCTGCCAGCACCACAAGTAGAAAAATATAAAATTTTCCCGATTTCAAAACCATTCGTCCGTTTAATTAGAAATTACTGTACCTGATCTTCGAAAAACTTGACGTCTTCCGCCAGCATGGTTTGGTTGATGAGCGCCTGAAACGCATCCTGATACTTTTGTCGATACAGATCCTGCGCCACCTGTTGTTTGACTTCAGCCAGCGGCTTTTCCCGCGTCACCTTGCCGTCTTTATCTTTTTCGGCGTAATCCTCTTTATGCGCGTCATAATAGAGATTCACGTCGCTCTCGACAATGTTGATTTTCGCCGCCACCTTGTCCTGCACCAGTCGACGCACCATCAGCATTTTTTTCGCCTGGAAAGCGCCCTCCAACACCTGTGCATCGTTATCCAATGCGGCGCGTTTGGCCGTGTCATACAACAATTCCGTGGCGACGAATTCACGCAGGAACTCGAGTTTTTTATCCTTGCTGCGGAACTGGTCGCGGGCAGCCGGCGGCAACTGGTCGATCTCAAAATTCAGATCGCCCTGGGTGATGTCGCGATTGCCGATGCGGGCAACCACCGCGCCCGGCCGTTGGCGCACCACCTTGGACGGATCAGCCTGCACGGTCTCATCCAACGCCTGTTGGGCGTCGTTGGAACGATCCAATCGTTCCAGGCAGGCGATAATGCGCTTGTTCACCTGATCCATCAGTTTGCTTTCCGGATACAGATGTTTGATCTTTAAATAGTTGGCCAGCGCATCGTCATAATATTTCAACCGGTCGAAATAGGTGTTGGCAATGATAAACGTGATGTTGGCCTGTTCGGTCTTATCGACGTCATAGTCCTGTAAATAGCGATCATACTGCGCTACCGCCTGTTTGAACAGCGCGCGATTCATCAGGTCCGCGGCATATTCGCGCACCTGGGCGCCGTCTGCCGCGCTTTTTTTACCACCCGAGCAACCGGCCATCAAGGCCAAGCCGATCATTATCAGTAAGGCTGTTTTTTTCATATACAATCCGGTTAAATGGTCCAGAAAAAAATCTACTTGACATCAAATCAGCGAAATCTTTTGGCCCGCATACGGAAAAACCGGATCAGCGGTTCGATATAGGTTTCCCGCGTATTGATGTCGATATGATCCACATTGATGGAGCGGAACAGCTTTTGCCGCGCGGTCATGATCTCCTCCGAACGGCCGGCCACGCTGCGGCGCACGGCCGCATCCGACGTATCCAGTAAAAAGGTTTCGCCGGTTTCCGCATCTTCCAGTTCGATAAATCCGACATTGGGCAACTCACGTTCGCGCGGATCGGTGATGCTGATGGCGATGATGTCATGCCGACGATTGGCGATCTGCAGCGCTTTTTCATAATCGCTGTTGATAAAATCGGAAACGAGAAACACCACGGATCGACGGTGTGTGATGCGTGAGAGAAATTCGAGCGCTTTGCCGATGTTGGTGCCGCGTCCTTTGGGCTTGTGATAGAGAATTTCCCGCACCACGCGCAACACATGTGATTTGCCTTTTTTCGGCGTAACGAATTTCTCCACCTCGTCGGTGAAAACGATGAGACCGACCTTATCGTTGTTTTTGATGGCAGAAAAAGCCAGCAACGCGCAGATCTCGGCAGCGATTTCGCCCTTCATCTGATGGACCGTGCCGAACTCGCCGGAAGAGCTTACATCCACCAGCAACACCACAGTCAATTCACGCTCTTCTTCAAAAATCTTGACAAAGGGCTTGCCCATGCGTGCGGTGACGTTCCAGTCAATGGTGCGAATATCATCGCCGAACTGGTACTCGCGCACTTCGGAAAATTCCATGCCGCGTCCTTTGAACACCGAGTGATATTCTCCGGAAAAGACGTCGTTCACCAGACCGCGGGTTTGAATCTCGATCCGCTTGACCTTTTTTAATATTTCCTTTGGAATCACGATTGCATCTTTATTTAATGGTCACAGTTTTGCGACTGACTTGAGATCAGGGCACTTCGATCTTGTTGATGATTTTGCGCACCACCTCTTCAGCCGAAATCTCTTCTGCTTCCGCCTCGTAGGTGACAATCACGCGGTGACGCAAAACGTCCATGGCTATGGAACGCACATCTTCCGGGGTGACATAACCACGGCGGTGTAAAAACGCATGCGCCCGCGAGGCCATGCTCAAATAAATGGAGGCGCGCGGCGAAGCGCCGTACGCGATCAGATCCGCCAGGTCGTCCAAACCAAACTCTTTGGGTTTGCGCGTGGCGAAAACAATATCGACAATATAGTTTTCGATCTTGGGATCGATGTAGACCTCGTGCACGACCTTTTTAGCGCGTACGATCTCTTCCGGCGTCACCTGCGCCGCAGTCTTGGGCAACTCTACCGCGGTCATACGCCGCATGATTTCCAGCTCTTCGTCCCGTTCCGGATACCCCACGGACAGTTTGAGCATGAAACGGTCCACTTGCGCTTCCGGCAGCGGATAGGTGCCTTCCTGCTCAATGGGGTTTTGCGTGGCTAACACCAAAAACGGCGCCGGCAGAATAAAAGTCTGGTCGCCGATGGTCACCTGGCGTTCCTGCATCGCTTCCAGCAACGCGGACTGCACTTTGGCCGGAGAACGGTTGATTTCATCAGCCAGGATGATATTGGCAAAGATGGGACCTTTTTTGGCATTAAACTGGCCGGAACGTTGATCGTAAATCATGGTGCCGACAATATCTGCCGGCAGCAGGTCCGGAGTGAACTGGATGCGCTGAAATTTTGTGCTGATGACCGAAGAAAGCGTTTTCACCGTCATCGTCTTGGCCAGACCGGGCACGCCTTCCAATAAAATGTGGCCGTCGGCCAACATGCCGATCAGCAGTCGTTCCACCATATACTTTTGGCCGACAATGACCTTGCCGACTTCAGTGGAAATTTTGTCGACGAACGCGCTCTCTTTTTCGATTTTAGCGTGAATCGCCTGAATGTCGATATTCATCTATCCTCCCGTTACATCGATTGGGGTTGTTGTAAAAAGCTTTTCAATTGAAATTCAAATAACGTGTATAATCGCTCCAACGTCGGACGGTCCGCATTGGTTCCGGAAAATTTAGCCACATCCGCTGTTTCAAGAATTTCCTGCACCTCGCGGGTCACCCGTTCCTCCATTTTTTGTGTTTTAAGACCGGCAAGAAACTGGGCGGTGGTCGCTTCCAGACCCGGCATGCCGTATTTTTCCGCCCAGTATTTGCGCACCAGTTTGGATAATCGGGAAAGCGCCTCGCCGATATCGAGATCGTTACGATCCAGCGGAATCTGTTCTTTTAACGTCGCCAGATAAAGTTCTTCAACGGGTCTGTTCTTTTCAGCCTCTGCCTGCAAGCGCGCCAACTCTAGCGCTTTCTTCTTTTTCATCATCAGGATTGCATAGCCGGCGACTGCGGCGACAGCCAACAATGCCAGGACGTATACAATCCAAAGCCTGGATCCCGGTTCAGAGACCGGATCCAACACCTTGATCTCTACGCGATTGGTGAACAAGCGGTACTGTTTTTGATTGCTGGCATCCGTGTAGCGAATGGTGAGGCCATTGACATAGCCCATGCCCAGGCTGACAGGTTTCAGCGTGTATTGAAAATCATGAATCGCCAGATTACGACCATCAACCACCGCCACTTTGTTGGCTGAGGAATTGGCGACCACCTCCAGATTTTGCGCGGTGACATTTTCCACATCCGTGATTTCATAACGATCCAGATCGCCGAACCACTCCAGCCGAATCGTCACCTGTACCGTGCGGTTAAACGGCACGGACGGCTTTTCGGCAAAAGCAGAAACTTTGATGCCCTCCTCCGACGGAGCGGGCATTGAGGTCGTTTGCGACCAGAGGCAGCCAAAGGCCGACAACATAAGGCTTACCCATAAAGCCCTATAACGCATATGCACTCCTATCCACAAAAAATAAACTTAATCACGCCAAGTGCCGGGACAAGCTCAAACATTACTTTTTGGCGTCTGCCGGTTTTTCCTGAGCGGACTCGCCTAATTGCAATTCAATTTGACTGATGTCCTGTCCCAAATGGTCCAATTCCCATTTCACCGAAGAAGCCAGTTCATGGGTCGGCCATTTTTGCAGAAACTCCTGATAAGCGATTTTCGCCTTTTCGAGATCCTTCAAATCATTGGCGTATATGTAGCCGATCATAAAGGTGGATTGTTTGACAAAATTGCTGGTGGGATACTCTGTGACGATGCGTTGATGCGTGGCAACCGCTTTATTGAAATCCTTGAGGTTGTTGGCGTAGGTGATGCCCATGCGATAGATGGTTTCTGCCGCACGATTGGATTGCGGGTAGGCTTTTACCAGACGTTCGTACATTTTAATCGCCTCAGCCCACTGTTCCTTATTCTCCAGATCAAGCGCTTTGGCGCGCAATTGTTCTTCAGTCAGTTTTTCGCCGCATCCCCATAGTAATGCCGTCATCAGAGCGATTATTGTCCATGCATAGGCTTTACGCATACAACCTCCAATAAAAGTGCTGTGAAATGAGCTTGCTTTATCTTTTTGTAATTTGAGCGATTGAAGCATGCCTGCGAAGCTTTCTGACCTTCGCAAGGGCGTAGTGTCCAACACATAATTCCCGTTTTTCTTGTTAATGATTGTAATTAGTTAAATACTAAAGAAAAAGGAAAAAAGTTCCGTCAGAAAATCAGTTTATTCACTTTTTTTCTTAAAATCAAGGGAATTTTCCCGCACATCAACCCAAATCTGATCGCCGCTGACAAACTTGCCCTGCAGCATCTCCATGGCCAACCGATTGACCAGCTCTTTTTGGATCAATCGCTTCAGGGGACGGGCGCCGAAGACCGGGTCATAACCCTTTTCCGCCAGCCAGGCCTCTGCTTTGGCTGAGAGCGCGATGGTCAGTTCCTTGGCCTGCAGCAACGCGGTGATCTGTTTCATCTGCAAACGTACGATCTGGCCGATATGTTCCCGACTCAGGCTATGAAAAACAATCACCTCATCTATGCGGTTGAGAAACTCGGGCCGCAGGGTGGTTTTCAACATGGCCAGCACCTGGGATGAAATCTCTTCATGTATCTTTTCGCGGTTTTTCTCCGTTATATTTTGCGACTGTTCCATGATATACTGAGCGCCGATGTTGGAAGTCATGATAATGATTGTATTGTTGAAATTCACCGTGCGGCCCTGGTTATCGGTCAGGCGTCCGTCGTCCAACACCTGCAAAAGAACATTAAACACCTCAGGATGCGCTTTTTCAATTTCATCTAAAAGAACAACGGAATAGGGTTTGCGGCGCACCGCCTCGGTCAACTGTCCGCCCTCTTCATAACCCACATAGCCCGGCGGCGCACCGATCAAACGCGATACCGTATGACGTTCGCCGTATTCGGACATGTCCATGCGCACCATGGCGCGCTCATCGTCAAATAAAAATTCCGCAAGCGCTCGCGCCAGCTCGGTTTTGCCCACGCCGGTGGAGCCGAGAAAGATAAACGAACCCACCGGATGCGTGGCCACCTGCAATCCGGCGCGACTGCGCCGAATGGCGTTGGCGACGGCAGAAACCGCTTCCTCCTGGTTGATCAGGCGTTGATGAATGCGATCTTCCATGTGAATCAGTTTTTCCTTTTCACCCTCCAGCATGCGCGTGATGGGAATGCCGGTCCATTTGGCCACCACCTCGGCAATGTCCTCTTCATCCACCTCTTCTTTCAGCATCTTGCGGTCTTTTTGCAGTTCCAGCAACCGGCTGTTGCCGGTTTTGAGTTTTTTCTCCAACTCGACCAGGCGGCCGTATTTCAACTCTGCAGCCTTGGCCAGATCGCCTTCCCGTTCGGCAGCAGACATATCGATGCGCGTGCGTTCGATCTGTTCCTTGAGGGTGCGTATCTCGGTGATGGCCTGTTTCTCCAATTGCCAGTGCGCCCGCAGTTCACGGCGCGATTCGTCCAGTTCGGCCAGGTCTTTTTCCACCTCTTGCAGCCGTTTCCTGGAAGCATCGTCTTTTTCTTTTTTCAACGCCTGACGCTCGATTTCCAATTGCTTATACTTGCGCTCTACCTCATCAAGTTCTGCCGGCATGCTGTCGATTTCAATGCGCAATTTCGAAGCCGCCTCGTCGACGAGATCGATGGCCTTGTCCGGCAAAAAACGGTCGCTGATGTAACGATCGGACAGCGTGGCTGCGGCCACCAGCGCGTTATCCTGAATGCGCACGCCGTGATGCACTTCGTATTTTTCTTTCAAGCCGCGGAGTATGGAGATGGTGTCCTCAATGGACGGCGGATTGATGAGAATGGGTTGAAAGCGTCGCTCCAGGGCCGCGTCTTTTTCAATATGTTTGCGGTATTCATCCAGGGTCGTGGCGCCGATGCAGTGCAGCTCGCCGCGCGACAGGGCCGGCTTGAGCATGTTGGAAGCGTCCATGGCGCCTTCGGCAGCGCCGGCGCCCACCAGTGTGTGCAGCTCATCGATGAAAAGAATATAGCGCTCTTCGCCTTCCTGGATTTCGCGCAACACGGCTTTGAGCCGTTCTTCAAACTCGCCGCGAAATTTGGCGCCGGCAATGAGCGCGCCCAGGTCCAGGGCCATGATGCGTTTGCTTTTCAGGTTTTCCGGCACATCGCCCTGGACAATGCGGCCGGCAATGCCTTCCACCACAGCGGTCTTGCCCACGCCGGGCTCGCCGATGACCACCGGATTGTTTTTGGTGCGACGCGACAGCACCTGCAGCACGCGACGGATTTCATCGTCGCGGCCAATAACCGGATCCAGTTTGCCGCTTGCCGCCAATTCGTTAAGATCGCGGGCATACCGTTTCAATGCCTGATACTTTTCTTCCGGCGCCTGATCGGTCACGCGTTGTGATCCGCGCAGTTCCTTGAGCACGTTGAGAATGGTTTCCCTTTTGACGCCGAATTCGCGCAGGGTTTGACCGGCGATGGTCTGGTCTTCGCATAAAGCCAGCAACAGGTGTTCAACGCTGATATAATCGTCCTTGAGACTGCCGGCCTCTTTTTGCGCAGTTTCCAATACCTGGCCGGTTGCCTGCGAAATTGCAATTTGTCCCAACCCGCCGCCACGGACCTGGGGCAGTTTTTCAATGGCTGCCATGGCGCGGTTTTTCAGCACATCGGGCTCTTCGCCGATTTTTTTCATTATGGTTCGGCCGATGCCCTCGGCCTCCAGCAACACATAAAGCAGATGGACCGGTTCGATCTGTTGTTGATGGTGTTCCGATGCGACCTGCTGGCAGCGATTAAACGCTTCCTGGGATTTTACGGTTAATTTATCGAATGATACCATAGGTATATTGCCTTATTTTTTTCTTGGATTTGCCTAGAAATATGGCGGCCCTCCGGGCCGGAAAAATCACGATAAATCACCTGATCTGGGAATCAAGATAATACCGTGATAGCCGAACAATGCAAGCCGCGAAGCGGCGCGAAATTAATAGCCTGGGGCGCGAGCCCCAGGAAAAGAATAAAAAAGCACCAGCCCTGAAAGGGCACGATAAAAACATTTTCATTACGTCCAATAATGCCAAGGCAACCTCTTTCTTCGGGAAGACTCAACGAGCAAATCAACGTCGCGTTGATCTTTATAATCGCCTTGAGATCGGAAATCAAGGATATCAAGTCAATTAGCGTTGTTCTTGCGGCAATTTGGCCCAAGAGAATAATGCCATTGCAACCCGGATAAACCGGAGCCAAATGTCGGACATCTTGAGAGACTGTCGCAAAAGGCAGAACAACCCCGGGGTCACGGTTTTTGTGACCCCGGGTGTTTCTTAACTCATTGATTA
>CAYLWO010000069.1:0-35886 GCA_964387285.1 uncultured Cytophagia bacterium
AGATTTGCAGCAACCATGCGGTTGTCCAAAAAGTTAGATTTTCTCAATCTTGATTCGGCAAGCGGCCTTGTAGAAAAATTCGTAACTGACTTAAAAACAGTTCGCTGATAGATTCCTCACCCGCTAAAGCGGGTTCGGAATGACACGCTTCCGTTACTTTTTGGACAACCTCATGGTTTTAGTTCACCTGCTGCCATATATCCGCCGGCCACTTTTGTTCTACGACGGTCAGCGCTTCCTGCAACTGACTGACACGACGGCTGCCGACGATGGCCGAGGTAACAGCCGGATGCTTGAGCACCCAGGCCAGAGCCAAAGCAGCAGTCGACGCGCCGCAGGAAGCAGCAACGGTTCTTAATTGGGCAACCCTGGCGAGGTTTAGCTGCAAGCGATCTGCTTTAAATTCGTCGTTCTGCAAACGCCAGTCGTCCGGCGCCAGTTGCTGAATATCAAAATGACCGGAAAGCAGGCCGCTGGCCAGCGGACTATAGGCCACAACGCCGACCTCATGATTTAAGCACCAGGGCAGTATTTCATCTTCCACTTCCCGTTTTAAAAAATTGTACGGTGGCTGCAGCGAATCAATGTGATGAATTCTCTCGCAGGACTGCATTTTTTCCACATTGAAATTAGAGACGCCAAGCCAGCGCACCAGGCCCTGTTTTTGCAGACGCACCAGCTCTTTCCAGGCTTTTTCTTCAGGAACCGCGGGATCCGGCCAGTGTATTTGGTAGAGATCGATATAATCGGTTTGCAGGCGGCGCAGGCTGGCTTCAAGCTCTTTTCGGATGGAACCGGGGTTGAGATCGTGTCGCGGTCGGCCCTTGCTGTTCCACACCAGGCCGCATTTGGTGGCTATAAACACCTCCTGGCGCCGGCCTTGCACGGCCTTACCGACAATTTCTTCCGAATGGCCCAGGCCATAGGCTGCAGCCGTATCAAGCCAATTGATGCCGTGATCCAGGGCATAGTGAATGGTCGCCAAAGACTCCTGGTCATCCACCGGGCCCCAACCAAAGCGCCAGGGTCCAGCCATGGACCAGCAGCCCAAACCCAATACGGTCAATTCCGGTCCGTTTTTGCCGAGCTTTCTTTTGTCCACCCTGAAAGCCTTAAATTTCTTTTCTTTTTTAAGGGAATTTATTTAAATTAGTTCTAAATTGCAAGTGTAGAAGACGAATCCGAATTTCTAGAAAAACAGGAATTTTATGGCAGGTGCTCATGCTGCAGTAAAACCGCAGCCATCCGCGTTCATTCGCTGGTTTGTTCTTTTTTGTATCAGCATGATCATGTTCGGCATCTATTATATTTATGATGCCGTCAGCCCGCTGGCGGATCTGTTAAAATCGCAACTGGGTTTGACCGACAGCAATATCGGTTTGTTGAACGGCATTTACAGCGTACCCAATATCTTCATGGTGCTGATCGGCGGCGTGATCATCGATCGCATAGGCCCGCGCAAGGCTTCGTTTCTTTTCACGTTGTTATGTGCACTGGGCGCCGCGGTCACGCCGATGCAAGGCGAATTATGGCTTATGGCCTCAGGTCGTTTCATTTACGGCCTGGGAGCAGAGTCACTGATAGTGGCGATAACAACGGTAATCGCCAGATGGTTTCGCGGCAAAGAACTCTCGTTTGCATTTGGTCTGAATCTCTCTATAGCCCGGCTGGGTTCGGTAGCGGCACTGAATTCACCCAGTCTGCTGGGCTCCTGGTATCTAACCTGGCAAAAACCGTTGTTCTTTTCCGCATTGATGGGTTTGCTGAGCGTGCTGGCCGCCATTGTTTATTACATTACGGAAAACCGGGCCGAGCACAAGTATGAATTGGGGCATGCGGCGCCGACGGACAAGATCGATTGGTCTGCAATTCTGCATATCGGCGTGCCGTTCTGGTACATTTCGATTTTATGCGTCACTTTTTATTCCGGGATTTTTCCGTTTCAAACCTTTGCCGTGAAATTTTTCATGGAGCATCACGGTCTCACCCGCGAAATGGCCGGCTTTACCTCCAGTTTCATTACCACAGCGGCCATGGTGGGCACGCCGTTGTTCGGTTTGCTGGTGGATCGCATCGGTCACCGTGCTTCCATGATGACCATCGGCGCCGTATTGTTGCTGCCGGTTTATCTGATGTTGATTTATCTGCCGATTCATCCTTTGATTCCCATGGTCATGATGGGCCTGGCTTTTTCACTCATCCCGGCGGCCATGTGGCCGTCGGTGGCTTTGATCGTTGAGGAAAACAAACTGGGTACCGCGTACGGCTTGATGACGATGATTCAAAACATCGGTTTGGCCGGATTCAATTTTCTCATCGGCTGGGCAAATGATTTCACCGGCGGCTATAAAGCCGGCATGTGGCTGTTTTCCATTCTCGGCGTCGCTGCGATCATTTTTGCGCAATTGTTGAAACGGGCCGACCGTCATTACATCAACGGACGGCTGGAGAAAACAAAATTGCATGGGTCTTAATTCGGACGATCCTCATAAAACGGATAATTCTTCATGAAAAAAATAAAAACAAATGCAGCCACGTTACCCATCTGCGATCTTCATTGTGACAGTGTCGGCCAATGGGTGGCCCAGGGTCATCTTAACGATACCAAAGCGCAGGTGAATTTGCCTTTTATGAAAGAGGCAGGTATCGGGCTTCAGGTTTTCGCCTGTTATATCCCGCCTTCATTTCCACCGGGGCATCGTATTACAGCCATTGAAAAGTTGATCGACGCTTTTGAGAGCGAGTTGGCGCGTTATCCCAAACAGATCGTACATTGCCGGTGCAGCGAGGATGTGCAAGTGGCGCAGGCCAAAGGGCAGATTGCCGCCATCCTGGCAGTGGAAAACGGCAATGCCATCGAGGCTGACTTGAAGAATCTGGAAAAACTCTATCAACGCGGCGTGCGGCTCATGACCATTGTGCATGCCAAGAGCAACGAGTGGTGCATTTCATCCTCGGACGCAGATCCGGCCTTTGACGGATTGACCGATTTCGGCGTTGACGTCATCAAAACCATGAACGATCTGGGCATGATTGTGGACCTTTCGCACAGCCATGATAAAACCGTAAAAAAAGTATTAAAGCACAGCCGTCATCCGGTGATCGCCTCCCATTCCAACGCCTGGGCGTTGTGCAGGACGCCGCGCAATCTCAAGAACGAACTCGTTGCCGGCATTGCGCAGAGCGGCGGGGTCATCGGCGCCAATCTGTTTCCCGGCTTTTTGGATTCCGTCTATTGTCGCGCTCTGGAAAAAAAAGCCGGTGATCTGTTTGTGGAACTGAATAAAATGGAAACCGCCGCCGGCACGGACCTGGCGAAAATCTCCATGCTTTTCCCCGCATTCAGCGCCCGGTTGGCCGCAGCCATGAAAGCCGAAGCTGTGGGCGTGGAGCGGTATGTCGATCATATTCAGTATATCGCCGATTTGGTGGGCAGCGAACATGTGGCCTTTGGCTCTGATTTCGACGGTGTGCCGGATTTGCCGGCAGGAATAGAGGATTGCCGGGGTTTCGCTATGGTGATCGAAGAGATGAAGAAACGCGAATTCACTGCGATTGAAGTTGAAGCGATTTGCTGGAGCAATTTTAATCGGGTGCTGCAAGCGGTGTGCGGCTAGTCCGGAACGCGGGCGTCTCGCCCGCTTGAAAACCTATTTATCCAAAACCGAGCGATCTGCGCTCGAAAAACAACCTTGTGAAGGTTGTAAAACCTTCGCAAGGATAATACAAGAGAACACATGCCCCTCGTCTATGTCACACGGCGCTTGCATTTCAGCGCAGCGCATCGTTTGCACAGCGACCAGCTGGATGCGGCAACCAACGCCGAGGTTTATGGCCAGTGCAATAATCCTTTAGGTCATGGTCACAACTATGTCCTGGAGGTGACCGTTTACGGCGAACCGGATGCAAAGACCGGCATGGTCATCGATTTAAAGACCCTTAAAGCGGTGGTGCAAAAAGAGGTTATCGATCTGGTGGATCACAAACATCTCAATCTGGAAGTCGCGTTTCTCAAGGGCATTACGCCAACGGCAGAGAACATAGCCGTCGGCATCTGGAAACTGCTGGAAAATAAAATTCCCGGCGCCAGACTCTATCAAATCAGATTGTTCGAAACCGAGCGCAACATGGTGGAATACAGAGGGGAATGAACCGTTTAAAGGTCCGCAATATGGAAAATGAAATTCAGCCGTTGATAAAAAAGCTTTTGTCCAGTTTGGGCGAGAATCCGGAGCGGGAGGGTTTATTGCGCACGCCGCATCGCGTGGAAAACGCGCTGCGATATCTGGTGCGCGGTTATTCCATGGATCTGGACAAGCTGCTCAACAATGCCGTCTTTCACGAGCCGTGCGATGAAATGGTGCTGGTGCGTGATATCGAATTTTACAGTCTGTGTGAACACCACCTGTTGCCGTTCTACGGCCGCTGTCATGTTGCCTATCTGCCGAAAGGCAAGATCATCGGCATCAGCAAAATCCCGCGCATCGTAGAAATGTTTTCGCGACGCTTGCAGGTGCAGGAGCGCATGACCAATCAGATCGCCACTACGCTGCAACAGGTGCTGGATCCCTATGGCGTCGCCGTGGTCATGGAAGGCAAGCACCTGTGCATGATGATGCGCGGTGTGGAGAAACAAAACAGCCTGGTCACTTCCAGCGCCATGTTGGGTTCGTTTAAAACCGAACGCGCTACGCGCATGGAATTTTTGAATCTTCTCAAAACCCGGATTTCAGAATGACGCGATTGCATGACTCGGTAGCCTGGGTCACCGGCGCCGGACGCGGCATTGGCTCTGCCATTGCCAAAGAAATGGCTCGGGCCGGCTGTCGCGTGGCGTTGTCTTCCAGGAACCGGGAAGAATTGCAGCAGACAGCGGATGCCATCCATGCCCTTGCCGGCAGCTGTGAAATTTTCGTCTGTGATGTGACAAAACAGTCGGAAGTGCGGATGGCGAGTGCACAAATCAAGTCACATTGGGGTCCGGTATCCATTCTGGTGAACAATGCGGGACTGGCCGTTTTTCACAAAATTCTGGAAACCAGTGAAGAAAACTGGGATGCCATGATGCAGGCCAATGTCAAATCAGCTTTTCTGTGCACACAAGCGGTTTTGCCGGACATGATAGCCGGCCAAAGCGGTCATATCATCAATATCGTGTCCGTGGCCGGACGACAGCCATTTTATAACTGCGGCGCATACTGTGCCGCCAAATATGCTTTGCACGGCTTTACCGATGTGTTGCGCATGGAAACGCGTAAACACGGCATTCACGTCACGGCCGTTATGCCCGGCGCCACGGATACGGCTATTTGGGGCAGCGCCAATGTGGATCGCAGTCGGATGATGAGTCCGGAACAAGTTGCTCAGGCTGTTGTGGCGATATGTGATCCCAAATCAAAGGCCATGGTGGAAGAGTTGGTCATCAGGCCGCAGGGTGGGGATCTGTGAAGCTAGGATAAAAAAGAGGAGGAGAATCATGCCAAAAATTATCTGGTTGGGTCATGACGCCTTTTTGCTGGAGCACAATGAAACGCGCATTGTTATTGATCCGTTTCTGAGCGGCAATCCGACTGCCAAGGTCAAAGCCGCTTCCATCAAGGTCCAGTACATCCTGTTGACCCACGGCCATGGCGACCATTTCGGCGATACGGCAGACATCGCCAAAGCCAACAACGCTCTGATCATTGCGCCTTTCGAGTTGGCGGTTTATTGCGCTAATATAGGCCTGAAATCACATCCCATGCACATCGGCGGCGGTTACCAATTTCCTTTTGGCCGCGTCAAGTTGACCATCGCGCATCACGGCTCGGGCATGCAAACCGGCGACAAGGCGCTGGCCTATATGGGCAATCCGTGCGGTTTCCTGATTCACCTGGCCGGCAAAACCATTTACCACAGCGGCGACACCGGTCTCTTTATGGATATGAAACTGATCGGCGACCGCAACGCCATCGATCTGGCCATGTTGCCCATTGGCGATAATTTCACCATGGATATCGACGATGCAGTTTACGCCGCCGAGTTATTGCGGCCGAAATTGGTGGTGCCCATGCATTACAACACATTTGATGTTATTCATGCAGACCCAAAACAATTTGCAGAAAAAGTAACGGCAAAGGGAATGCAGGCGCGCATTCTGCAGGTCGGCGAGGTGCTGGAGATTTAAATCGAAGCGCAATTGAACGTCAGCAACTTTAAGTTAAAGCCGAGGGATCTGTTCGCGTCTCTGTTTTAGCTGCAATGCCGGGAATAAGCGGCGAACAGATGCTTCGCCGCTTTGCGCCATCGAGCAAAGCTGAGAGCATTCTGTTTTGCGGCTCAGCATGACAAATAGGGTGGTTGTCACTAAAATCCAGATCGTGTCGGCTATTATTTTCATTTCTTAAAAGTGTCTTTTTTGAAAGCATAGTAATCGCAATTAATGCATGGTCAGTATAAAATTTTAAATAGTACTTAAGAATTGAGGATCCCTATCAGAATTAAAAGTATCATAATTTTTCTGCTCTTCGCCATCATTACATCATTGCCGGCGCAGGAATGGCAGCAGCCCATCCTGCCTTTGTCAGAGATCAAACCGGGCATGCAGGGCATTGGCAAGACCGTGTTCAGCGGCGAACAGATCGAAGAGTTCGGCATTCAGGTGTTGGATATAGTGAAAAATCTCTATCCCCGCACCGATGTCATATTGGTGCGTCTATCCGGCAGCCGCGTGGAACAGACCGGCGTGGTCAGCGGCATGAGCGGTAGTCCGATCTACATCGACGGCAAGTTAGCGGGCGCTCTGGCCATGCGCTTTGGCGATTTTCCCAAAGAACCGATCGCCGGCGTCATGCCGATCGAGTATATGCTGCGCGTGGCGGATAAAGAAAAAGCGCATGAGCAGGAAAGTGCAGCGTCCTTTTCTTTTCAGCCCGGTTTTTTAAATAATGTGCTCTGTGGCACGCAACCTGGTTTTTGGCAGGAACTGGTGCAATCATGCAGCAGCCGTACCATCGAGTTGCAGAATCGCATCGAATCACCGCTGGTCTTTTCGGGTTTTACAGAATCGGTTTTAGCGGAAGCAGAACCCTGGGTGCAGACCATGGGATTCAAACTGATGGCCGGCGGTGGTTCTGCATCAGCCGGCTTTGTAGCGAATGGCCAATTGCGACCCGGCGATGCGGTCAGTCAGGTTTTTGTCAGCGGTGATTTGAGCATTGACGCCACTGGAACGGTTACCGCTGTGGACGGAAACCGGATTCTGGCATTTGGCCATCACGTCTTTAATCTGGGTCCCATAAATCTGCCTTTGGCGCGCACCCGTATTTTGACGACTCTTTCCAGTTTGATGAGCTCCAGCAAGATGTCCACCAGTATGGAAATAGTGGGTTGTATGCGCCAGGACCGCATGGCCGCCATGTACGGTGAATTGGGCACCGCGCCGCCGCAAATTCCCGTGATCCTGACGACCGATTC
Organism: uncultured Cytophagia bacterium; assembly: GCA_964387285.1. Classification (GTDB taxonomy): domain Bacteria; phylum Zhuqueibacterota; class Zhuqueibacteria; order Residuimicrobiales; family Residuimicrobiaceae; genus Anaerohabitans. Next base: position 7,456 of record CAYLWO010000069.1, read on the forward strand.
TCCCCAGGAAGGCAAAACCGTTTATCGTTTGTTTTTGGCGAATGATCCGGCGTTAAATAATCTGTTGCCGCTGTTTCTGCGCATTGCCGTGTTTCAATGTCTGGTTGCCTCCAGACTGGCTGCTCTGCCCTCATCCGTATTTTTAGATGCTGATATTGAATTTTCGGACAAAAGTCATATCGCATTTCAGGATTTCTTCTCCTCCGAACAACAAATTGGCTTTATGGGTGCGGGCATGGAGGCGGCAGATGCATCTGATTTGATTGCCAATGTTCTGGGCGTGCTGAATGTAAATGATTTTAATCCGCCTGGCATCAAAGAAATTCGTTTACAAGCCAAACTCATAGCCGGACGGCGATATGCCCGTATTCGCCGTGTTATGCAGAATCGCATTCACATCGCGCCCGGGGATTCGGCCTCAGCAACGATAGAGCTGTTTCGCAGCGACGGTCGCATGGTCCATTTGCGCCAATCGTTTGCTTTGCCAAAAACGATCACCAACTCCTCAATCACTTTATTGGTTGCCAGCGGCGGCGCGTTGACTTTATCCGAGGTGCAATCGAATCCCGACAAATTCCGACCTAGAAATTTTTCAGATTTATCGACTCTGATTCGAACCCGGCGCCGCAATGATCGATTATATATTCAATGGCGCGTTCCAGCCTCCGGGATGGTTGTCAACGGCCAGGAGCTGGCGGCGTTGCCGCCCTCTGTTATGGCGGTTATGAATCATCACGCGGCCAGCGAGGACCGGCCCTTGCGCGAACGGATTCTTGCAGAGCAAGAAATGCCTTTTGATATGGAAGCTGTGGGATTTAAACGGATTGTTTTTCGCATCGAGCAACCGAAATCGAGCCCCACGCGACCGGACGCATTGCCGGAGCCGGCTTTTGAATGGTGACCCTTTTTGCCTGATAGAGGAAATAAATGAACAAAAAACATTACGTGCTCTTTTCCATTATAGCGCCCTTGCTTCTATGGGCCTCTACGCCGCGCATTCGCACCACAAGTGATTTCCGCGACTTTACCCGGACTGAAATGAAAAACATTTCCGTGCTGGCAGAGGGTCGCTTTACGCTCGCGTGTGATAAGAAATTGTTATTGGATTCCGGAGATCCGTATATCTGGTCTACGGTCGTGGATCGTCAGGGACGCATCTATTTGGCAACCGGCAATGATGGACGCATCTATCGCGTTACGGAACAAGGCGATAGTACGCTGTTTTTCGACGCTCCCGAACTGGAGGTGTACAGCCTGGCCGTCGATCTCCAGGACAATCTTTATGCCGCCACCTCGCCAAAAGGCAAGGTGTATAAAATTGATCCCCGGGGCCGCAGTCAGGTGTTTTTCGATCCTGATGAAAATTATATCTGGGCGCTGGCCTGGGACAGGCAACAGCAATTGCTGGTGGCTACCGGCGATAAAGCAGTCATTTATCGGGTGCAGCAGGACGGGCGCGCCGAGAAAATTGTCTCTTTAGCTGAAACGCATGTTCGTTCTTTGGCCGTTGACCGTAACCATATCATTTATGCCGGCGCCGGCGGCAAGGGCTATGTCTACCGTATCGAATCCGGCAAACCACCGTTTCTTCTTTTCGATACGCAACTTGATGAGGTGCATGGCCTGGTTGTCATGCCTTCCGGAATGATCCTGGCGGCTGCCTACGGCGAAACGATTTCGAGCCGACCGGAGGCTGTGCCTGTAACCCGGCCGCGGACAACGGGAAAAACGCCGGAAACGATCGAAGCCCCTATGCCGGAAACCTCATTATCCACCATGTCGTTCATTTTAGAACCAACCTTGTCTGAAGATAAGGAGACCTCTCTTTTCCGCGTTGACCGCGATGGTTACGGTAAAAATATCTGGCTCAGATCTGATGAACAGATACAGAGCCTTATTGCAGATAAGGATAACGCTGTGCTGGTTGGCGTTGGTCGCAAGGGAAAAGTATACCGCGTATTGGAGAATGGCGATATCTCTATGCTTGTCAACACGAGCGGCGGACAGATATCTGCCATGACTTTTACCTCTGACCATCGGCTGGTCATCGGTTCTTCCAATCCGGGCTTTTGTTGGCTGACTGATAAATCGCCGGCAGGTACGGGCGCCATGGAGTCCGAGCCCATGGACGCATCCATGATCTCGACCTGGGGCGTGCTCAGTTGGCAGGGTCGTAAAGGCGACGGCGACATTCGTTTTTTTACGCGCAGCGGCAATGCGGATAATCCATCCAGTTCCTGGAGTGAATGGCAAGCGGTACAGGCCGAGGCCGGCGTTTGGCGGATTGCCAGTCCGGCAGCCCGATTTTTACAGTGGAAGTGCGAGATGACCGGCAGAGGAGAGCCGGCGCCGGAAGTCGATGAAGTTTCCGTTTCCTATTTGCAGAACAACCGACCCCCTGAAATTTTGGCGGTCATGGTCTATCCGCAAAATGAGTATTATGGTTCAGGCGAGAACGCGGCAGAGAAACCGGACAAGGGCGGAATCGTGTACGGCGCCGCGTTAGGCAAAAGTGAAAAGAAGAAAGGTTGGCGCACGGCGCATTGGTTATTTGAAGACGCCAATATGGATGCCTTGAGTTTTAGTCTCTATTGTCGACGACAGGACGATGCGCAATGGTTTGAGCTGGCCAAAGAGGTGTTCAGCAATATCTATCCCTGGGATTGTACGCAAATGGCAGACGGCGCTTATCGTCTCCAGGTGCGGGCCACGGATCAACCCACGGTACCGGATGAATTGGCTTTGTCATCGAGCAAAGAAAGCGATGTTTTTATCATTGACAATACGGGCCCGGAGATTGAATTCACGCCCGTCGCCAATCGGCAGGTGTTATGCCGATTGCGTGATCAGGGGAATATAATCAGTGCCATCGAGTACAGCATCAACAGCGGCGGGTGGAAAAAAATCTATCCCACAGACGGCATCTGCGATGCAAAACAGGAACAGGTGAGAATCCCTTTGCCCAAAGAGTTGCACGGACAAATACAAATTGCGGTCAAAGCCGTCGATGAGGCCGGCAATTATCACACCGCCTATACAGTTGCGAAGGCAAGCGAATGAAAAAGAAACCGGATTGGCAGGGACTGCGCCATTTTATCAAATCAAAAAAGCGTCTGCTCATCACCACCCATATCCATCCTGACGGCGATGCCATCGGCAGTGAAATCGCACTTGCCGAGTATTGTCGGATGTGTGATTGTGAAGTATTAATCGTCAACACGGATCCAACGCCTGAATTTTTTCAGTTCGTCGATGTGCGGCAGGAGATTGTTGCATTTAATCCTGCGATTCATGAAGAAGCGATCAGAACAGTGGATGGTTGCCTGGTGGTGGATATCAGCGATTGGGGGCGATTGAAAGAGGTCGGCAAATTGCTGCAGCGGTATGATATTCCGGTGGCGTGCGTGGATCATCACATCCCCACCGACGTCATGGGACCGGTGCAGATCAATCTAGAGTACGCTTCGTCCGCCGGCGAGGTGCTCTACCGTTTCTTTAAAGCCTGTCACGTCAAGCTGAATCTGGTTATGGTCAATGCGCTCTATCTTTGTGTGCTGACCGATACCGGTTCCTTCCGCTATTCCAACACCACGCCGTTTTCGCTGCGCATGGCTGCCGACTTGCGTCATCAGGGCGCGGATTTTAAACAGGTCTATGAACAGGTTTATGAAAGCGAGTCCCGGGCCAGAACGATTCTTAAAGGCCAAATGCTCAGCAATCTGCAATTCCTCTGCGACGGACGATTGGTCTATTTTGTTCTCTCGCAAGCCCAATTGCAAACGACCGGCGCCGAGTTGTGGGAAACCGAGGGTTTTTCCGAACTGCCGCGACTCATCAAGGGCGTCGAGATCAGCATCATGTTCACCGAAACCACAGATCAGCATGTCAGGATGAGTTTTCGTTCCAAGGGACGAATCCCCATTAACGGACTGGCGATGAAATTTGGCGGCGGCGGCCATTTGTACGCAGCCGGCGCCACCTTACCCGGCCCCTTATCCGAGGTCATACCTCAGGTGCTGAGCCAGGCTGAAACATTATTTGAACAATAGAGTAAGATGTTTTGCCGATAGAAACCCTGCACATATTAGCGACGAGCGCCGCGCATCTTTCTGACCCCGGCGAGTTCTTTCGCATGGCCCGGTCGCTCATTGCCCGGCGCATGAATGCAGACGCCGTGCTGATTTTTTATCATGACCATGTACGCGAGTGTTTGGCGGCGCCGTTTCTCTATAACCTCATGCCGCACGCTTCCATGGAAGAACTGCTGCTGTCCTACGAAGCGCCGCCGATTCGCGACTTGCTGGTGAGCCGTAAACCGCACCTGAATACGGCAACAGAACCGGCGCTCCTGGAATCGATGCGTTGTGAGTTGTATGTGCCGGTGCTGACGCCGGATCAGGTATTGGGCTGTCTTTACCTTGGCCGTTGCGAAGCGACTCCTTTCACCGCAGCGGAAATTCAACTGGCCGAACTGTACGGCAACAGCCTGACTGCGCCCATGCAACGCATCCATTGGGAGGAGCACAGTCGGTATACGCATGATTTGTTGAATGCATTCAGGGAACAGTATCTTTACATTTTGGACACCATTCCGTTCCCGGCGCTTGTCGTGGACCTGGCGCGTGATCTGATTGAGGAAGCCAACCTGGCTCTGCTCAACTGGCTGCAGTATGACCGCACCAGTTTATTCCATACCCGTTTTTCTGAGATGTGCCCCATGCTTTCCGTGGTGCAGGAACAGGGCAATGTTTGGCCGCCGCAGGCCATGGAGCTGCATGTGCGCGACAGCCGCGGCAGCATCCTCTTGAGCCAGGTTTTTATCTCTCCCAGTTCACAGACCTATAAAGAACGCAAGGTGCTGATTTTTTCACCGCTCAAAGAGGTCCAGCAGCCCATGTCCAGGGCGTTGGAAGGAGAAAACCATCTTTACGCTCTGTCACATGACTTGAAAACGCCGATTCAGAGCTTGAAAAGTTATATCACGCTGATGCGCGAAGAGTACGGCCATCTGATCCCTGGCGAGGCCCTGACCTATGTGCAGCGCATGTCGGTCAATCTGGAACAGATGGAAGCCCTGATAACCGGCGTGCTCGAGTTGTCGCGCGTCGGACAGATCGACAGCCGGATGGAGTGGGTCCATTCCGCCGATATTTTAAAGAACGCGCTGGATTCGCTTTCCGGTTTATTGGAGCAGCGTCCGGTGAATTTGATCATCGACGCCAACTTGCCGTCTGTTTTTTGCGATGCCGGCCAATTAACGCGCGTCTTTACCAACCTGATTGCCAATGCGTTGAAATTTACCAAAAACGTGAGCATGCCCGGCATCGAGATCGGTTGTAACAGCCGTGAGAACGAACTTGTATTTTACGTCAAGGACAACGGCGTCGGCATTCCCGAGGAATTACACGCCAAAATTTTTGATCTGTTTTTCAGTCGAGATGCAGATAAAGAGCATAAAAGCACGGGCATCGGACTCACCATTGTGAAACGCATTATCGAGCGGCATCATGGACGCATATGGGTCGAATCCGGCCCGGCAGGCGGCGCCGTGTTCAAGTTTGCTCTACCCGCACATCCTGTGCACGTTGCGGCTATGGCGTCTCAGGTGGACCCGGTCTGAATGAACATTACATTTTCCGAAAAGTGATAAACAATACGACTGCTATGCCGGCTGCGAACAAAAAAAGCATTTCCGTCTTGATCGTAGAGGATCATCCGGAACAGGCGCATCTGATGGAGGTGATCTTGCACCGTCATGAGCACCCGTTTATGGTCCGCACCGAACCGCGACCCGTGCAGGCGCTCGCTCTGCTGCAGGCAGAACCGTTTGACGCCGTTGTGCTGGATTACAGCTTGCCGGTCATGAACGGCCTGGAACTGCTGGCGGAGATCAAGAAACAGCGCCGTCCGCCTGCCGTGATCATGGTGACCGGACAAGGCGATGAACGCATTGCTGTGGAAGCCATGCGCCAGGGTGCTTATGATTATCTGGTCAAAACACGTGATCTGCTGGATCTGCTGCCTCGCGTGTTGATCCGGGCGGTGGAAGAGTTGCGTCTCTCTTCGCAGCTGCAGCAAAGCGAACAGCGTTATTATGCTCTGTTCGAAAAAGCGGTTGTGGGCATTTTTATCATAGATGCCGCGTCCTTGCAGTTTATCCAGGTGAATGAAATGGCCTGCAAAATTACCGGCTATTCCCTGCAGGATTTATTGCCGTACACCTTGAATCAAATCGTCTCCACCCGTCATCAGGACGCACTGGCGGGTTTCCTGACCAAAATCCGCACTAACGGTCACGCGACATTGGATCAACTCTTGCTGATCCGCTCCAACAAAAGACTGGCGCCGGTCGACATCAGCGCCAGCCTGGTTTCGCTGGCCGGTACGGCGGTGATCCAATGTTTTATTCATGACATCAGTGAAAAAATAAAGATGCAACGGCAGTTGTTGCTGAGTCGGCAACGTTTGATCTCGCTCTTTGACGGCATCAGCGACTCGATTTCGGTGCAGGATCGCGATCACCATCTTATTATGGGCAATAAAAAATATGTACAGACCATCGTCAACGCCGCTTCCAAACTGCCGGGTGAGAAATGTTACCGCGCACTCTTTGACCGTCCCGATCCCTGTCCCGATTGTCCGGCCCGAGAGACCTACGAAACCGGCCATACCCGCTTTATCGAGATTATCGACAAAGGCCGGACGTTTCACATCTGGACTTTTCCCATGGCCGGACTGGACGGCAAACCGGAACTGGTGGCCGAATACGTCAAGGACGTAACCGAACAAAAAGAGATCGAGCGTCAGTTGATTCAATCCGAAAAACTGGCGACCATCGGATTGCTATCCTCCGGCATTGCCCATGAACTGCGCAATCCGTTGAACGTTATTGAAACCGTTCGCTACTCGCTCGAGGATTTACTCAGTCATAAACAACCCGAATTGGATAAAAAACTCGATATTATAAAAAAGAACGTGCGCCGGGCTTCGGTGATTATTGAAAATTTGCTCCAGTTTTCCAAACATTCCATTTATGAACGGGAAGTGATTAACGTTGAAAAATTAATCGACACGACGCTTTCGCTTTTGGAAAAAGAGATCGCCTTGCATAACATCAGTTGTGAAAAAACGTTTGAAAATACCAGCCCGGCCTGGTTCAGTTTGGATTCGTTGAAGCAGGTCTTTTTGAACATCATTTACAACGCGGTGCAAGCCATGCCCAATGGCGGCCTGCTGCGCATCAACACCCACAATCAAAACAATCCAGACTGGGTTATCATCGATTTTACGGATAGCGGGGTCGGCATCTCGGGCGAAAACCTCAAACATGTTTTTACTCCGTTCTTTTCAACCAAACAACATTCCGGCGGCACCGGACTCGGTCTCTATATTTCCTATTCCCTGATCAAACGAGAGGGGGGAGATTTACAGGTCAAGAGCCGGGAAGGGTTGGGCGCTACTTTTACCGTTAAATTGCCTGCAGCAAAACTCACCGATGTCTCACAATAGCCAGTTAAATATTGACATACTGTAAAAAAATCACTAAATTCTTAAAAGTATTATTTTTACCTCAGGATGACGTGAACATGGATCTTTTTTCCGGACCGGTTGAACGACAATTGCTGGATTTTGAAAAAGCTTTTGCCGATTTGTTGCATTCACGAATCCCACTGGCAGAAGAAGTAGTTCGCTATGTCGCCGGCCTCAGGGGGAAAAGACTGCGTCCGTTATTGGTTTTTCTAAGTGCGGAATTGCATGGCGCCACAACGGAAAAAACCATGCTTGCGGCATTGGTGGTCGAGATGCTGCATACGGCTACTCTGGTGCATGACGATGTGGTGGATAATTCCAATCTGCGCAGAGGATCGCCTACGGTTAATCATTTATGGGATAATCGCATTTCGGTTTTGATCGGCGATCTGCTTTTTTCACGCACGCTTTCGGCCATGCTTAAATTGGAGGATAAACAGGCCCTGGCCTTGCTGACGGAAACCACGGACCGCATCACCGAAGGTGAACTGCTGCAAATAGAAAATCATGGTGATGCCGAACTGGATGAAGCAGCCTATCTGGATCTTATCGGCAAAAAAACAGCAGCTTTGCTGAGCGCCTCCTGCGCTCTGGGCTGTTTGTCCGTCACGCAGAACCAGGCGCAGATTGAAAATATGAAGCAAATGGGAGAAAATCTGGGCATCGCTTTTCAAATCAAGGATGATCTGCTGGACTATACCGGCGACGTGGCCAAATTGGGCAAGCCCGTCGGCAACGATTTGCGCGATCATAAAATTACCTTGCCGCTTATTTATGCATTGCAACAAGCCGATGCTGCGGAACGGGAACGGGTTCTCTCCTGGATGAAACAAGAAAACCTGGACGAAGATATCATTCAGCGGTTAATAGCCTTTGCCGTAAAATACCAGGGCCTGGCCTATGCCGACCGCATCGCGGAAAAATATGCCCGGCAAGCGAGCCAACAATTGGATGAATATCCCGACTCGACCATTAAAACCAGTTTGAAGAAATTAATTGAATTTGCGATTAATCGAGAAAACTAGATCATACCGTGTTGTTGCCGCCCTGGGTTTGTCAACGATCCTCGCTGTTGTCTTTTTTGCGTCTTGTCAGAGACCGAATTTCAAGTCGCTGGACCACTCTGTTCTGCTCATGGACACCTATGTATCCATGCGTGTTTTTTATCGCGAACAAACCGAAAAGAGCGTGCAGGCTGCACTGGATCAGGCGATGAAACGCATGATGGTCGTCGATTCGTTGTGCGACAACTATCGCAGCAACAGCGAGATCAGCCTGATCAATGAGCGGGCCGGCAGCGGCTGGACGCCGGTGTCGGCAGACATGCGGGATATTTTGCAGCAATCGCTGCACATCAGCGCGCTGTCTCAGGGGTGTTTTGACGTCTCTGTCGGCCCCCTTATGAAGTGCTATGGATTCGGTCGTCTCGACACCATGCATCTTCCGAACAACGACGAGTTGCTGCGCACGCTGGCCAGGGTAAATTACCGGTTTGTTCTTCTTCAGGGCGACAGTGTCTCGTTGCAACATAAGGGGATGGCGCTCGATTTGGGCGGAGTGGCCAAGGGATATGCTGTGGATAAAGCCGTCGCTGTTTTGTCTGCCTGCGGCATTACCGATGCTCAGGTGGATGCGGGCGGCGATTTGGCCGCATGGGCCGGTCCCATGACCCGGGGCAAACGGCATATTTACATCCGGCATCCGCAAAACAAGGAACAATTTTACGGTCGTTTTCGCATGGATAGCGGCCATGTGGCGACGTCGGGCGATTATGAACGTTTTTTCGTTCAGGACGGACAGCGCTGGCATCACATTCTGGATCCGGCTACCGGCCGTCCGGCACGGGCATGCCGCAGCGTAACGATTCAATCACCCCTGAGCAATATGCTTTGCGACGCATTATCCACCGCGGTTTTTGTATTAGGACCTGATAAAGGTATGCAAATGATCGAAAGCCTGGATCGGGTGGAGGGAATCATCATTTACGAAGATGAAACAGGGTTGCATCATAAAATCAGTTCCGGATTGGCGCAAACGTTCGAATTGCTGACCGGCGATACGAAAATATAAAAACGGAGTACGAATTATGCCTATTTCATTGGTGACCGGCGGCGCCGGATTTTTAGGCTCGCATCTGTGCGAATACCTGATCAAAAAAGGCCATCAGGTAATCGCCATGGACAATTTGCTCACCGGAAACATCGCCAACATTGAACATCTGCAAGGCGAGTCGTTCAAATTCATCAAGCATGATGTGACCGAATATATCTTTTTAGCCGGACCCGTGGATTATATCTGGCATTTTGCTTCGCCGGCAAGTCCGTTAGATTATCTGCAACTGCCGATTCATACGCTCAAAGTCGGCTCCATGGGCACGCACAAAGCGTTGGGATTGGCTCTGGAAAAAAAGGCGCGCATTCTGCTGGCTTCCACCTCGGAGGTGTACGGCGATCCGCTGGTGCATCCGCAGACCGAGGAGTACTGGGGCAACGTTAATCCGGTCGGGCCGCGCGGCGTTTATGATGAGGCCAAACGGTTCAGCGAGGCCCTGTTCATGGCCTATCAGCGGTATAACGGCGTGGACACCAAAATTGTGCGCATTTTCAACACCTACGGCCCGCGCATGCGTCCCAATGATGGTCGCGCCATTCCCACCTTTATACCGCAGGCGCTGCGCAACGAACCGATCACCATTTTCGGCGACGGATCGCAAACGCGAAGTTTCTGTTATGTTGAGGATTTGATTGAAGGCATATATCGTCTCATGATGTCGGAGCAACACGAGCCGGTCAACATCGGCAATCCGCAAGAGATGACCATCCGCAAAATGGCGGAGACCATCATTCGCATGACGCAGAGTCGCAGCAAATTGATTGAAAAACCGTTGCCTGTTGATGATCCCAAAGTTCGGCAACCCAATATCGCTTTGGCGAAAAAACTATTGCAGTGGGAACCGCGCTTTTCACTGGAAGATGGACTGACAATTACCATCCCCTGGTTTAGAAAAACTTTGGGTTTGTAATGCAAAAGCCGGCGCCGCGGAAAATTCTTGTTATCCGCCTGAGCTCTATCGGCGATATTTTATTGACCACGCCGTTGTTGCGTTTGTTGCCGCAGCGTTTTCCGCAGGCGCAGATCGATTTTTGCATAAAAGAAAGATATGCGGAGCTGTTGCAAGCCCATCCCGGATTGCGACAGCTGTTGATTCTTGAAGAAAATCGAGGGTGGCCGGGACTTGTACGGTTGCGGCGACGCATCCGCTCTGAGAAATATGATCTGATCGTCGATGTGCATAAAAATTTTCGCAGTATGATTCTGGCTGATCGCCGCGCGAAAATCGTCCGCTATCGTAAATATTACTTCAAGCGCTGGTTGCTGGTGCATGTGCACTGCAATCTCTTTAAACAGGGGGTTCCGGTTTACCGGCGCTATCTCGACAGCGTGCATATTGAGGATGACGGTCGTTATCTGGATTTTTTTCTCAGCCAGAGTGAAAAGGATTCCGCTCGAAATGAATTGCAGAGCAGAGCCGGCGCCGGCCGTCTAAAACGCATTGGGTTTGCCGTCGGCGCCGGTTATGAAACCAAGCAGTGGCCGGTTGACTATTTTGTCAGTCTGGCAAAATTGTTGCTGGAACAGGAATCGATGCGCATTTTTATTTTTGGCGCAGAAAAAGATCGACCGTTCGCTGACGCCATTGCCGGCGCTGCCGGAGAGGCCGCCGTCCATCTCTGCGGCCAATTGACCTTGCGCCAGACCGCTGCCTGGATTGCCGAAATGGATCTCATGGTGACCCATGACAGCGGCCTGATGCATTTGGCCACGGCTATGAAAATACCGACCTTGGCCATATTTGGATCGACAACGCGTGAATTGGGCTTTTTCCCGGAACCGCCTTTGGGGCATGTGCTCGAACATCCGCACCTGGCCTGTCGGCCCTGTTCCCATGTTGGCCGGCATCGTTGTCCGAAAGATCATTTCCGCTGTATGAAAGAGATCACTCCGGAAGCGGTCGCTCAGCGAATTTATGAAATGTTGCATCTGCAAACAAGCAACAGGAGAAATGAAACGTGCAAAGCAGACAATTAGCAGAACGCATCAGCCGTCTGGTTTTGGAAAAAAAAGCGTACGATGTTGTGATCCTGGATATGCACGAGGTCGCTACATTCACCGATTTTTTCGTCGTCTGTTCCGTGGACTCTGAAATCCAGGCGAAAGCGGTGATGGAACATTTACAGGACCAACTGCGGCTGCAGGATGAGATCAAACCCTGGCATGTCGAAGGGGGCAGCGGCTCCAGTTGGGTGCTACTGGATTTCGTCGATGTGGTTGTGCATATTTTTCGTCCCGAGGCGCGTGATTTTTACGCCCTGGAAAAGTTGTGGGGCGATGCGCTGCGGATTGATATCGATGATGAAAATGAGGAAATAAAATGAATCCACAGGAATATATTCGCCAACAGATCCAGGCGGCGCTGGAAAGGTTGTCGATTCCCCTTGCTGACGTCAGGCTGCTTAATTTGGAGCGTCCCAAACAGGAAGCCTATGGCGATGTGGCGTCGGCCATTGCCATGAATCTGGCCAAGGAGTTGAAAACAGCGCCGCGCAAACTGGCAGAACAACTGCAGGCCCAATTGCAACTGGACTCTGCTTTTGTGCATAAAACCGAAATAGCCGGACCGGGATTTCTCAATTTTTATCTGGCAAAAACATGCCTGCAGAATTCGGTGCAGGATATTTTGCAGGAAGGTCAAGCTTTTGGCCGCAGCAACTGGGGAAAAAATAAAAAAATACAGCTGGAGTTTGTCAGCGCCAATCCTACCGGGCCGCTCAACATCGTTTCTGCTCGCGCCGCGGCCATCGGAGATGTGCTGGCCAACTGTTATACTCTGTCCGGTTTTACGGCACACCGGGAGTTTTACGTCAATGATGCCGGCCGGCAAGTGCGTTTGTTGGGTCAATCTCTCAGCAGCCGTTATATGACGGAATTGGGTTTTGACCTGCCGATTCCCGAGGATGGCTATCATGGTCTCTATCTGCTGGATTTTGCCAGAGAGATCGTGCAACGCGACGGCAACAAATATGTCGAAATGGCGGCCCAAGAGCGCGACGCACTGTTCAGCACGCTCGCTCTTGAGCATATGCTCAATCGTCAGAAGAACAGCTTGAATAAATACGGCGTCAACTATGACCTCTGGTTTCGCGAAAGCCAATTGCGCGCGGATCAGGCTCATCTCGCCGTGCTCGAGAAATTGGCGCAGGCCGGCTTGAGTTATGAGCAGGACGACGCTCTCTGGTTCCGATCCAGTCAGCTCGGTGATGAAAAAGACCGCGTGCTCGTCACCGGCGCCGGTGAACCCACCTATTTCCTGATTGACATTGCGTATCATCAAAACAAGTATGAGCGCGGTTTTGAGCAGGTGATCGATTTTTGGGGACCGGACCATCACGGTTATATCGACCGCATGCGCGCGGCGATTATGGCGCTTGGTCATCCGGCGTCCAGTTTTCAGGTGAGCATTATCCAACAGGTCAATTTGTTGCGCAACGGCCAGCCGGTGAAAATGTCCAAACGCGCCGGCGAGATTATCGAAATGGACGAGCTGGTGGATGAAGTGGGCGTGGATGCGGCCCGCTTTTTTTTTGTGGATCGTCGCATTTCCCAGCCTTTGGATTTCGACATCGAATTAGCCAAGAAGCAGTCCGATGAGAATCCGGTTTTTTACGTGCAATACGCGCATGCGCGCATCTGCAATGTCATTCGCTATGCACGGGAGCAAGGGCTTGATCCGGAAAAACCGGCAAATCCGCAACGGTTGGAAGACGAGTTTGAAATGACGTTGATCAAAAAACTGATCGATTTCCCGGATGTGATCGCGCGGGTGGCGCATTATCAGGAACCGCATCGGCTGCCGGATTATTTACAGGAACTGGCAACGGTGTTTCACAGATTTTATCATGCTGATCGCGTGGTCACAGAAGACAGGGAGTTGTCTCTGGCGCGTCTGTTGTTGTGTCAGGCCGCACGTCAGGTGCTGGCCAATGGTTTGAACGTTCTGGGCATCTCTGCTCCGGAAAATATGTAAGGAGGTTCTGCATGAGTTTGTTGGTGGTCGGTTCGGTCGCGTATGATTCCATTATCACGCCCCGGGCGCAGGCTGACGAGGTGTTGGGCGGATCGGCGACGTTTTTCGCCACAGCGGCCAGCCATTTTACTCCGGTCAATCTGGTGGCTGTAGTCGGAGACGATTTCAAACATCAGGAAATTGAATTTTTGCGTGCGCGTCAGGTCAATCTGGACGGACTGCAAACCGTTCCCGGCAAGACCTTCCGCTGGAAGGGTCGTTACCTGGACAACATGAATGATCGCGAAACCATCTATACGCACTTGAACGTTTTTGAAACATTTAAACCAGTGTTGCCGGAAAGCTACCGCAACAGCTCTTTTGTGTTTCTCGCGAATATCGGACCGGAGCTGCAGTACGATGTCATGCAGCAGGTGGCCAAACCCCGTTTCGTGGCCATGGATACCATGAATTTCTGGATCGCCGGCGCTCCGGAGGCTTTGGCAAAAATTTTACGCCTGGTCGATTGCCTGATCATCAACGACGCCGAAGTAAAAGAACTCTCCGGCGAGAGCAACCTTTTTATCGGCGCCAAAAAGATACAGGAAAAAGGTCCTGCCACCCTGATCATTAAAAAGGGGGAACATGGCGCCCTGCTGGTGCATGGCGCGTCCTATTTTTATTGTCCGGCTTTTCCGGTCACCACTCTGTTCGATCCTACCGGCGCCGGCGATACCTTTGCCGGAGGATTTATGGGCTATCTGGCCAAGAGCGGACAAGCAACAGAGGATAATCTGCGCCGCGCCGTGGTTTACGGCAGCGCCCTGGCTTCTCATTGCGTTGAAGGTTTTGGCGTCAGCGCCATCAAAGCGTTGCACTTTGCGGACATTCAGCGCCGCGCCGATGCACTGACTGAAATGATGCGGATCCCTGTCTGAAAATGGCTATTGTTGTCGAACATGTCTCTTTTAACTACCACGATGCCTCCAGTCAGCGTCGCGTGTTGGATGATGTCAACCTGCGGATCGATGAAGGCGAGTTTGTCGTAATCATGGGCGCCAACGGCAGCGGTAAAAGCACGCTGGCGCGCTGTCTGAACGGATTGTTGCTGCCCCATCAGGGCGAAGTGGTTGTCGACGGTTGCTCGACCCGTGACGAAACTCTGTTGCCCGGCATCCGGCGCAAGGTGGGCATGCTGTTTCAAAATCCGGACAATCAGATTGTCTCAGCCACGGTGGAGCGAGAGATCGCTTTTGGGTTGGAAAATATCGGCATGCCCTGCGCAGAGATGCATGAATGCGTTGAGAAAATGCTGCAACGGTTTCATCTGACCGCGTTGCGCCGCAAATCACCCCATTATCTCTCCGGTGGTGAAAAACAACGTCTTGCGCTGGCAGCGGTTCTGGCCATGACGCCGGACTATCTGGTGCTGGATGAGCCCACCTCTCTGTTGGACCCGTCCGGCCGCCAGGATATGCTGGATCAGTTTCAGCAATGGCACGATCCGACCGGCGAACATCGCCGGACTCTGATCATGATAACGCAATTTCCTGATGAGGCGCTGGCTGCACAACGGCTCATTGTCCTGCATCGCGGCCGCATCATTATGGACGATCGCCCCGATATTCTTTTACAACGCACGCAGGATTTAAAAGAGATCGGCCTTGATTCTCCGGCGCCTTACAAGCTGCAACTTTTGCTCGGCTCCCTGGCAAGCGCATCTTAACGTATCGCTTGATCTTGAACAATAATTGCGTTATATTGATTGCCATGATACGAAGCACTGTTCATTTCATCTGTGTGGAGCTTAACCGGTTCTCTTTATGACAGACGCCAGGCAAACATTAAGCGATTTTATTTCGACCGCCATTTTACAGCACCTCGCCGATGGTTTAGCCGATAAATATCAGCTGGCCATCGTTTTCTACGACCACCTCGGTCACCCGGTTACACAACCGGTTATTCCTGTCGCGAGTTCCAGCGATGAACAAAATCGCCTGCAATCGTTGCTTAAAATGATTCTGTTGACGCCGCCGGATGCGGAGCATCTGGGTTTGCATGACGGCAAAGCGATTTACGCCGGTTTTTTTGACGGCGCCTTGCGCCGGAGTCTGGTGCCCATCGTTTTTATGCAAAAATATCTCGGCGTCTGCCAATACATCCTGTTGCAACCCGAGTTTATGGATGAATTGAAAAAATGGGCTTTTGTTCTGGAAGGCTTTTTATACGATCAGAACAGCATGATGACTTTTCTTGACAGCCGGCCCTTTCCCCCTTCGGAAGAGATGACGCTCATCACCTCTTGGTTGCAGTCGCAATGGCAACGGTTGCTGGAGAGCGACCGGCAACGCCGCTTTAGCGAACCGGAACCGAGAGCGTCTCATAAGCCTGTTTCTTCCACATGGTCGGGCAGCCTGATTACCACGCGCAGTTATGACGTTATCGAAGCGGACTCTCAGGCCGTTGCCATGTTGGGTTACGGCCATGCCGACGAGATGGTCGGCGTTAACTTTTTTTCGCATCTTGTTAAATCCTCGCGTCAGAGCGCGGACCTGGCCGAGTTCATCGAAAACGAAACACCCATGCAGGATTATGACCTGGAGCTCGTTTGCAAAAACGGCGAGCTAACGCGAGTCTCCATCACTATTCTGCCACAGAAAAGTTTTCTCGATGAACCGGTCGGCTTTCAATTTCTCATAACCGACAAAACGGGCCGGATGCCGCAGACTGATGCCGCCAGGCCAGATGCGTCCACACCCCCGCTGGTCGAGGAGGAGGAGCATGCTCCTGCTGTCCCGCCCCTGACCTCTGATTTGCGCCTGCAATTGCGCGATCTTTACCATAAAATCAGACAAAAATCCGTTCATCCTGCCGCCGGCGAATCCTCGACCAAACCGCTTTTTGTTCTGGATCCCGAGAATTCGGTGCTGGTCTGGAACGATGCCATGCAGGAGCTTTTACATATTCCCAATCAGGCTATTCTCCACAATCCTTTTGACCAGCTGTTGCTCAACGAATCACAACAACTGTGGAACGAAATGCTGAGCGAGTTCCGCGCCAATCCGGGCCAGTCGGAATGGACTCCTGCACAGGCATTTACCCTGATAGACAATGAGGGTAATGCGGTCCATGTACAGGTTCATCTCGATCGCAATGAGGTGATGGGGCTGGAGCTGATCACCGTCACCGTCGATAAAATTCAGGGTCCGATTCCGGAGAAGGCGGTTGTAGAACCGGTTCAAGCCGTCCTGCCCGTGATCAAGAACGACGACTCGTTCATCAACAGTTTGCGTCTGGCGCCGCAATTGACTCCCAGCGCCGAGTTGCCGCGGCTGCAGGAACAGGCGCGCATGATGAGCCGGAATATGGAACAGGCTTTATGGACCATTTTTGGTCACTCTGCCTGGACGAGCATGATAGAGCAGATGACCAAAAAACAGCGTTCCGGATATTTGGGCATGCAAAAAGAGATCGAACGCTCATTTGCCATGTTGCGGCGCTTGCAATATTTTTCCCAGGCATGGCCGTTACAGCGACGCTCGGTCCTGTTGCACAATATCATCCGCCAGTCATCCAGTCTGCAAATGCAGCTGTTTGCCCAACCGGTGAACGTTCGCCTGGATTTGGACCCGCAGGTTGGTTTGGTTATGGCGGATGTCTCTTTGCTTCAGCAGGCTATTGATTTTCTCTGTCAGAACGCCCTGGAAGCCTTGCAACATCTCGGCGACACTCTGGTGATTTCGACGCGTAGCGATGCCCTGCCCGGGGATGAAGAGCATTCGGCCGTGGCTATTGAAATCATCGATAACGGTCCTGGTTTGCATGAACGCGTAGTCGATCGTTTGTTCGAACCGTTCATAACCACCAAACAGGAAGACCGTGGCTACGGTTTGGGCCTGGCAGCAAGCTATGGGATTATCAACAGTCACCAGGGCGAACTGCAGGTACGGTCTGTTAAAGGACAGGGCACAGCCCTGCGCATTCTTTTGCCCGCTTTCAAGAATGCTGCGGAGCAGGCGGCTGCGGAATCAGGCATGTTTGCCTCCCGCCAAAATCGACAGGTGCTTATTGTCGATGATGACCCGGCGTTGATAAAAATGATGCAGGTCACTTTAGAATCAGCCGGATTTCATGTGCATAAATCCGACTGTGGCGAAAAAGCACTCGAGCTCTTTAAGAAAAATCGTCAGCATTTGCACGGCGCGATTATCGATCTTCAGCTTTTCGGCATGTCCGGATTGGAATGCGCGAAAAAAATCCTGCAACTCAAACAGATTCCCATCATTCTCTCCAGCGGTTATCCGCCTGTGGAATCGACCGTGGAATTACTGCAATCCTGCGGCGGGATCTATCTGGAAAAACCTTATGGCATGAGCCATTTGGCGGAAATAGCCCGTCAGATTTTTTAACCGTATGTGATGTTGATCGGAGGCAATCAATGACGACTCGTCGTGAATTCTGTAAGGCTTCGGCACTGAGCCTGGCAGCTGCTCCTTTGACTGTGTCTTCTGCGGCGCCGGCCGGATCCGGTTTGGACGACAAAACATCGTTAAAGCTGGGATTGGTCACGTATAATCTGGCCAAAAACTGGGACGTGGATACGTTGATCAAGAATTGTATCGAAACCAAATTCCAGGCCGTTGAATTGCGCACCACGCACGCTCATAAAGTGGAGGTGGAACTCACCGCCGAACAACGCAAAGAGGTGCGCAAAAAATTTTCCGACTCGCCGGTGAAACTGGCCAGCCTGGGTTCCATATTCGAGTTTGATTCGCCGGATAAAGAGACACTGAAAAAAAATATACAAGGCTGCAAAACCTATGTGCAATTGGCCGCGGACGTCGGCGCCGAAGGAGTCAAAGTGCGTCCTAATAATTTGCATGTGCAAAAGGGAGTTGCGGAAGAGGCTACTTTGCGGCAGATCGGTGAATCTTTGGCTCTGGTGGGTTCGTTTGCCAGAGAGTATGGCGTGGAAATTCGCGTAGAAGTGCATGGCGCTGAGACCTGTCGAATATCGCGGATGAAAAAAATATTTGACTTTGCCGACCATGATAATGTCTTTGCCTGCTGGAATTCAAATCAGGCTGATCTTGAAGACGGCGGTCTGGAAGCCAATTATAAAATCCTGGAAAAGAAAATTCACTTTGTGCACATGCGCGATCTGTATCTGGAAGAGTATCCCTGGCGTACACTGCTCGGGTTGTTGCGCAAATCGGGATATCAGGGGTATTGCTGTGCGGAATTGGGCAGCGAAAGTGCGGATCCGTTGCGCGTGATGCGTTATTATCGCGCCCTGTTTTTAGCCTATCAGAACCTGATGTAATATATCATTCTTTTTGAGGCCTCGTCCGTTTATCTGTGGATAAATCTTATCCTCTGATAAACGGACTTTTTTTTTTTGCCAGGTCGTTGCGAGCGAAGGCGACGGGTCTATCAAGCTGCAAGCGCATCCTCCCTATAACAAAAAAGTGCGTCATCGAACCTCTGCAAATTATTTAATCACACCACAAAGATCACGCGGCAGATACCAGCGGAGCGAATTTAATTTTTACGTCAGGGATTTTCTTTTGGATGGACAGGATTAAATTGGGGGGAATTTTTATGTGATTTGCAGAAAAAATGCGCATAATATATTGACTTTTATAGATTAATTAAAAATAAAAAATTCGCCATAATTTTCGAAAAATTCGCAACTTTTTGCTTGACTTTGGTCTTTTCATATTGTATATTGATGGTGCGATTCGTCATAATTGGCGAAAAAAATTAGCAAAATGACGATCATAGTTAAAAAATAGAAAATCAAATATCATTAACTTTTAATTTTTAATACTTTAGTAATATAGCGCATTTGACTCTGAAAAGCAATCGGTTTTTTCTGCAGCTAATTGTCAAGCATCTTTGGAAGGGCTTCTTATGTGTCATCAACTGCGAAAATTTTTTAACCTGCCTGGGCTGATGCTGATCTGGGTTCTATTTGCCGGTTCTGCAACTGCTGATTTTACCCTGCCCATACTCATCACTGCAGATAACTCGGTTAATACCACAACTACGGTCATGGGGCTGGAAAATGCTCTGGTCGGTTTGGATTCCTATGACCAATGGACCGCGCCGCCTGGTCCTGGTTTGGCCATTTACATGTATGCCCCGCAAGTGTCTTTTTACCTGGAAGCCGATGCACAACCCTGGATTGCGCCATACCAGACGCCAGTGCGTTGGCAGATTTCCATACGCAACAGCACCGAAACGCTGTGCCTGTCCTGGGATGCAAGCCAGTTGCCGGAAATTTCCGGAGGCCGTTTCCTGCTGAGCAATACGCGCGACGGCGTCGTGGATATGCAGTCGCAAGCGATCGCATATGTTAATGCCGGTGATGCAAATCTGTATGTTGATTATTCCTGGTCGCCCAATTTACCGGTGGAACTGTACGGATTCTCGGCGCAAGCAAACAACGGCGCTGTTTTGTTGTCCTGGAAGACGGCGCTGGAAGAAAATCTTTTGGGATTTCGCATTTTGCGCGCGACCACGTCGGCGGGTGATTATGCGCCGGTCAACAGCGAACTGATTTCCGCCAAAGGCATTTACGGTTCAGACAACCAGTATGTCTTTCGGGATCGTCCGGAGCCGATGCAGTCGACCTGGTATTATAAGGTACAGGCCGTGGATCGGGATGGTTCCATCTCTTTGTATGGTCCGGTGGCTTGTCGAACCGGTATGATCGCTGATTTTCTCCTGGAGCAAAACTACCCTAATCCCTTTTCCACAGCCACACAGATCGGTTTTTTTCTGCCCGTTGCTGTACCGGTTCACGCTGCCATTTACAACATTAGGGGTCAACTGGTGCAGGTCGTCATCGATCGGCAAATGCAAGCCGGATATCATGCGGTTCGTTTTGCCATGAATCCGGATTTGCATGGCGCGTTCGGCGTCTATCGTTTCGAAATGACCGCCGGCAGCGTCAGGCAGAGCAGGAATTTTGTGTATACGGGTCGCTAAAACGTGATGGCTGCTGAATGCATCTTGGTGCATTCCAGTAAACAGGATTTGACGAGTAACCATAAATAATAGTAATCGAAAGGAGTATGAAATGAAACGCCATTGTTATTTTTTTCTGGTCCTTGCGCTCTCGTTCGCCTTTGTGGGCGTTGGTCGCGCCGATTATGCATACGATGCCTACCTGGTCCAGAGCAGCAACGGAACCAAGTATTTTGTCGATGTGGTTATTAAAAGCAGAGGTACTGCAAGCGACAAGCTGGGTAACGCCACGTTTTTCTTCAATTTTAATCCTTTGGCCGTGCAGGTGGCAAGCAAGGACCCTGCTTATGACGGTCCCTGGGACGATAATGCGCATCCGGACTATTATTCGGACGTAACCAAACATGTCGTCAACCTGAACCCTTTGTCGCGAGTTTCATTGAATTTTGTGCGTGTTGAAGGAGCTCCTGAAAACGGCGGCGTTGCAGTGCCGCAATCCTTGACTCGGGTAGGTCGCCTGGTGTTCAACATCGTAGATGCGTCCAAGCCGAAAAACATCTCCTGGAATACCACATTCTGCGGTATTGTTTCCTGGGATTTGAACACCGATCTAACGTCCCGGTTCAATTTCTCAAATGCACAACCTGTAGTCTCATGGGCGCTGCCTGTCAATCTCGTAAACGGTTCCTATAACGCAATCCTTACGGTAGGTGGTGATCCGGCCGGTACCGACGGCTATGATCCGGCACTGGACATTCCGGCGCCGCCGCCTGGCGCCGGTTCCGTGTACGCCTTTTTGAGTCTTGGCAACATCATGCCCTATCGCCTGTTTACTGATGTGCGCGGCTGGATCACGCCCTTCAATGCCATTCGGGAGTGGAAGCTGAGCATCACCAATGCCGAAAACACCTCCACGACTCTGAGTTGGGATGCGCTGAATCTGCCGGAGCAAGGACGATTTTCCATCTTTGCCAATGATACGCCGATCTATAATATGCGTACTACGACACAGATCACTGTGAGCGGCAATAAAGACCTGACAATCCGATATACTTATAACAGAGAGGTGCGCTTCCGTTTCACCCAGGCGGGTTATCATCTGATCTCTCTGCCCGTGCAAGCGGAAGATATGCGCGTCAGTACATTGTTCCCCGGTGCGCTTAACGGTGTTGCACTGGAATGGGATGTGACGACCTTGTCCTATAAAAAAGTTACCGTTTTGGAGATCGGCAAGGGATATTGGATAGCTATGAATGCCATAGCTGAATATGTCGTAACCGGCACGCCCATTTCAACGATAACAAAAAATTATGTACCAGGCTGGCATCTTGTCGGCACTCCTCTGGGCATAACGGATTTTACCAATCCGGATGACACGCCTAACAATTCGGTTGTAACGCCGGCATACGGTTGGTCCTCTGGCTCCAACAATTATATTACCACCACTTCGCTGGAAGAAACCAAAGGCTACTGGATTCTGGTCTGGCAAAACTGTTCGCTGACCCTGACCGGCATTTCTACCGTCGGCAAAATCATTCCTCCGGACGTTGCCGGCGATTGGGACGAGGCCTTTCACGTGTTCGGGCAAACGCCGCCGGCGCCGCCGGCGCTGAACGCCGAGTCCGAATTGGCTTTGCCGACAAGCCATGAGGTCTATGCCAATTATCCCAATCCTTTCAATCCAACGACTACTGTAAGTTACCGTCTGGCAGATCAGGAGCATGTGGTGGTGCGTGTTCTCAATGTCCGCGGCGAGTTGGTGCGCACGTTGGTGGATGAAGGGCAGACCGCCGGCTATCACACGGCCTGTTGGGACGGGAAAAACGGTTATGGCCTGGATGCGGCCGGAGGGGTGTATTTTATCGAATTTTTACTCGGCGCCAAACATGAGGTCATTAAAGCGACGCTGCTGAAATAAAAAAGTAACAGCTACAAGTCATGTAGCTCTCCTAAACCGGGATTTTCGTATTGTGCAAGTCCCGGTTTTTTATTTTCCGCAGCGAAGGTTTTAAAACTTTGCAAAACGGCCTCTCAAGCTCTCATCGCTCAATTTTGGTAGAATAAAGCAAGTTTTTTCATATTTTGATGTTTTGGATGTGTGAAGGAACACAAATGAAAAATCACGCTCGCCCCAAGGGGCGGAATGGGACAATAAACAAATGATGCGGGTGCGGATTTTCGGGCTGAGTAAAACAGGGCCTGTATGCCATGGTTACCCCAATAACATTAAGACCGTGTCATTGTGAACGCAGGCGCAGCTGTTGACAAGACAGATTGTCTGTGTTGGAGTGAAGCAATCTCCATATATATCGAAAGGGGGATTAGCGTGAGACGGTTTCAGGGCCGGTAGGTGAATTCGTTTTTATGAATGCCCAGCTTTTTCATCTTGAAACGCAAATTCGGCTCAGAAATGCTGAGCGAGAGCGCGGCCCGCGACTGGTTGCCGGCAAACTTGCTCAGCGCACGCTTGATCAGTTCGCGTTCCAACTCGGCCACGGCATGTCCCAGGTTCTGCAATTCCAGGCGATAAAGCGGTTCGCGCTGAACGGCAAAAGGCAGGGCCTGCAGCAACAACTCGTTTTCCGGCGAGGACAGCACCAGACTGCGGATGACGTTTTCCAGTTCTTTGGTGTTGCCCGGCCATTCGTATTTCATCATTTCGGAAAAAATCTCGTAACTGACCGGCGGAACCGGTTTGTTCAGTTCCTGGCACACGCGGTTCAGAGCGACATCGATTAACGCCGGCAAATCCTGCCGCCGCTCCTTTAACGAAGGAACCGTGATGATCAATTCAGAAAGCAACAGGAAAAGTTCGATATCCAGGCCCCAGTGCGGCGCATCGTTGTTTTTTTCGGCAAACGTGGTGCAAATGAGACGCAAGTCCAGATGAACCGATTGCGCGCGCTCGTCGGTGCTGCGCCAGGCTTTCTGGGCAATCCGGGTCAATTGCTTCTGGGCATCGGAGGTGAGGTGATCGACGTTTTCCACGATCATAATGCCGCGCATAACGCCGGCAGCGTTGCCGCGCGCCGTCTGCCCGGCGATCTGCTCGGCCATCTCATAGTCAAAAGCGGCGTTAAGTCTGGAAGCTTCGAACGAAAAACAGCAATCGGATTCCTGGTTGCTGATCGATTCGATCATGCGGGCGATCAGTGTTTTTTCCGTGCCGATGCCGCCGGTGACGAGAACATTTTGCCGGCTGCGGCCGATGGTCGGCAGCGACTTGCGGATCTGCGTAATTTGCGGTGAACTGCCGATCAATTTGGTGTCAGGTTGCTCGGATGGATTCATAGGTTTTCTATTTCGCCAGTTTTCTTTTTAAAAAACGTTGATTCAACACTTGCCCGTTTTCCAGGCGCGTGATGTAGATTTTTGAATAAAGAATCCAGATAATCGCGATTAGAAAGACCATAAAAAACATTTTCACCGTTATAAACTCGTTGCTCGCCAGACTGGAGATGAGAATCAACGCAATGCCAAGCGTAGCTTGCAGGTAAATGTTGATGTTCTTGATAAGCGTTTTTAACTGATCGATGATGATTGCTGTTTGCCGGCTGGAGGCGACCACCGAAAGCGACAGGTTGGCGTAGATGGGATCAAAGATAAACCGTTCCCGCAACTGATACTCCTCTGAAAAAAGCGAAATATAGCGCAAGAACAGAATCGCGATCAAAAACATGAGACAGATGATGGAAAAGTATTGATCGATGCCGTAGACGTCCTTGTGATTCAACGTGACCCACAGATCGATAAAATCGCACGCGGCAAAAAAGGTGATGCCCACGGCCCAGAGGTTGAGGAAAACGGCCGTGGGTTTGTTGCGTTTCAATAAAACCCAGCAGTACAACAGCAAAAAGACGATGGCAACGGCGTCGGAGCGGAAGGAAAGCTCGATGAGATCCACCGGCAAACCGTCGCCTTTGGACGTAGCGTAAAATGGGAACCGGGGAATGGTTAAACTGTGATACCAAAAATCGATATTAACCAGTATGCCCAGCGACCAGGAAATGATCAGGTTCAGGTATCTCGGCAATCGCCACAGCACATATTTCAGCGACAGGTAGATGGTGCCGATGAGAAATAACGTGCAAATGACGGCACGGTTGTAAAAGCTGAGATAAAAGCCCAGATAAACCTTAGAGTACGGTCCTTGTTGATAAATGATAAACGAGGTGCAAATGCCCAGGACGATAAAGAAGGCCCATGCCGTAAAATGCATGAACACATCGCGCATAAATTCGTCTTTGAGCGAGATAAAAATGCACAGAACAAAAATCAAAAAGAAAAATGAGTGATTAACCCAAGTGAGAATATGCAAATCCGCGTGGGGCAAATGGTAGAGAAAATTGATGACCGCTAATGAGGTTAACCATGCTGCCAAAACTCGACGGACCTGCTGCGTTAACGAAACAGTTGACCCGAACATTAGCACCTTTTAAAATTTGACTTCCGATTTTGTTGTATCCGGCGCCTTGGGAAAAGGCATGGGATAGCAACTTTTTAAACTGCTATAGCCGGTTTGAAAATTCTCCTCCCAACCTCTCTTCGTCCCTAGTCTCTTCTGGACTACGATCATTTCTTGTTCGTCAATATTGACAAATTTTTCGTTAAAAGCAAGGCTTTTTTTCTGTTTTTTGTCTTTTTGGGAGTAGATTTTCTCCGGGCTGATGAAAGCCAGGGCCAGGAACAGGCCCATAAGGATGGTCAGAGTGGAACGGAATGTGCGTTTCATGGTTGCTCTCCTTTTGAGTTGTCGATGCCAAGTTGTACGTGATGCAGACTAGAGGTGCAAATATTCGGGTCGGTCAAATATAACTAAAAAAAAAATGATTGTCAATAAAAATAGCAAAAATTAACGACAACCAGGAAAAGCCATTGTTTTTTGTATGTTTTTATGTCATATAATATATTACATGATATGTCACTTTTTCCATAGAGGCAATCTTGCAGAGGGAAAAGGCATAAAATTTGACGCTTTTAGCAGCTGGTTTAGCTGTAGTGTCAATAATTGATCAATATCGGTTCATGTGCACAATAATCGGTTCAACGGTCCGTATTTAAGATGCTTTTACCAGACATAACTATAATATTTATATAAGTAAATACGTGATGTTGCGTAATGTTCGCATACAACAACGGCATGGCCTAATTGACAGATAAGGTATGAAATGGCAGGATTTTATTGAATGGCGAAAAATTCGTCAGAATAGGTGATTGCGCAAAATTTTTACAGTAAAAAGTGCTGTGCAAAATTGGGACAAGATTATTGGTAACAGTTATTGGATTTTTACTGTACTGTGGCATTCAATCCGTCCGTGGTGATCAGGTTTTGTGCTGCAATTTAAATATACTATTGCATAAAGTATTTGTTAAGGTATGAAGCGAAGTGGGTTTGTTGATTAACGTCTGTTGACAAAGACGTTAAACGTTGAACGTGTAAACGTGTTTATCTTTCCGATATTTCAGTTTTATATAGTGTTTGTTGAACCTTCCCAACTTTTCCGTTCTCCCTTCCAGAAACCGTGTCATTGCGAACGCAGGGAACAAACGTGTAAAATTAAAAGTAATATAGATAAATTCACATGTCAATTGCCGGAGGCAGTATACCAATCCTTACTACCAATCCAACCACGTTAAAAAAACAAAGGAGGTTCCTATGCCGTGCAGAGGATGTATACTGCTGTTGTTGTTCGCCTGGTGTGCGTGGGCCCAGACTCCGGCAGACACGTTTGCTGTAGAGATCAGTTATGTTAACAACGATCCTGTGCCCCTCGAGTCAGAATTGAAACAGTGTTGTCTGGAGCGTCTTCAGCAACTGGGCTATATTACAGGTCAGCGCGGTCAGCATCAGATGTGGATCAGATCAGCAGCTGTGCCGGGCCGGAACGAGCAGATCGCCATCTCCTATACCTGCTACAGCGCTTTGCCGCGACCGGTTCTACAGTTTAACAAAGAGCATGAGGTATTTTATAAAGCCATGGATGCCAAACAGGAAAAAGAGTATCCGGCTGAAGGCAAAATGGTACGCGAATACGTCAGCGACGAATTCATGCGCTGTTATCTGGTTCCATTAAGAATGGATCTTTTATTTACCAACCGCACTGATCTAAAAAAAGCATGTGAAAAAATGGTGGATGATCTGTTGGGACAAACGGTTAATTTGGGCAAGCAAAATAAAAATTGTAATTGAGCGATATGTGCTCGTTCAATAACCTTGCGAAGGTCTTAAACCTTCGCAAGGGGCGAAGGTTTCTAACCTTCGTAAGGGTGAACCTGGGAGCGCCGCTCTCCTGAGCGGCGATTTTTGCACGAACGCATGGATTGCGGTTTATGCCGTTGGGAAGAGCGGCGTTGCCTGGACACAATATAAAAGACCGAAGATGTTGCGGCAAGTGATAACACCGTTCTGGGGAACGGCACTCCCAGAACGGCGTTCCCGGGGTGGCGTTCCCAGTGTGGCGCTCGGGCCCTAGTTGGCAAAGCGAAAGTTGATGATATCGCCGTCGCGCACAATGTACTCTTTGCCTTCCAACCGCAGCACGGCGTCGCTGCGGCATTTGGCCATGGTTCCGCGCTGAATAAAATCCTCATAACCCACCACTTCCGCGCGAATGAATCCTTTTTCGATATCCGTGTGGATCTCGCCGGCTGCCTGCGGCGCTGCGGTGTGCCGGCGGATGGTCCAGGCACGGGTTTCATCATCGCCGACGGTAAAAAACGATATCAGTCCCATCAGATCATACGAGGCGCGTATCAATTTTTCCATGGCCGCTTCTTTGATGCCGGCGTCCTCACGGAACACCTGCGCCTCCTCGGCCGGCAGTTGTTGTATTTCCATTTCAATGCGCGCTGAAACAGCGACCACGGCTGCGCCGGGCTGCTCACGCCATTGTGCGAATTCGGCGGTGATCTCGCTTTCCCGCACAATGTCTTTTTCATCAATATTGAGCACAACCAGCAACGGCTTTTGCGTTAAAAACTGATAACCGCGCACGAGCAATTCTTCATCAGCCGCCATGGTCAAAAGCCGCAACGGCTTTTCCTCTTCCAAATGGGCTTTGAATTTTTCCAGCAGATGAAACTCTTTGACGTCCGCATCGGTCTTGCGCACGCGCATCTGGCGCTGCAGTCGGTCCATGCGATTTTCGATGATGGCCAGATCGCTGAGTATGAACTCGGATTGCACCAGTTGCAGATCCCGTCTGGGATCGATGGTGTTGAGCGGATGCGCCACGTTTTCATTGCGATGACAGCGAATGACCAGCAGAACGGCGTCGACGATGCGTATTTGCCCGAGAAATTGATCGCTGAATCCGCCTTTTTTATTTTCATCCGCAGACAGGCCGGAGAGATCGAGATATTCAACGGTCGCCGGCACGTTTTTGCGGGGATTAAAAATCTTGTATAATCGGTCCAGTCGACTGTCCGGGACTTTGACCACAGCGTGTTGCGCTTCGGCCTTGCCGATGGCGTGGCTGCCGGTGCTGACAGCGGAACCGGTTAATGCATTAAAAAGAGTGGACTTGCCGGAGAACGGCAGGCCAACAATGCCGATTTTCATAATTCTCCTTCTCGTTTTTCGCTATAAATATAGACCAAACCGCGGCCATAATCAACGACTTTTTCGCAATCCACATACGTTCATGGGTATGGATAAAAAGAAAAAGTTTCATATTTCAGGGATTTTTCGCATATTACAAGAGTTCGGTCTAAAAACCACAAATTACACGAATTTCACAAAAAACCTGAAACCTCATCCCATAAAAATCAATTCGTGAAATTAGAGCAATTCGTGGTTATCCCTTTTTTTAAGTGGACTCATAAATTAATCAGGTAAAGTGAATTGCGTCCAAAAATCGACTTGA
>CAYLWO010000070.1:0-35735 GCA_964387285.1 uncultured Cytophagia bacterium
CATATTTTACTTCGTCAGGCTAATAAAGAGAGCCTGGCCACGTCCGGGCAACGCATCAAAGCCGTGCCGCATCTGGGAGAAAAAGCGGATGCGTTTCTTATCGACAAGGCGCACCGCGCCATGCATCTCTATGGCGGCAATGACCGTCGGGCATTGTTGGCCTATATTGGTGAGCATGCCTCTTCCAGTCAACATGTTATTTGGCGCGTTTTAAATTCTCTGCTAGAATTATTGACCGATGGGGAGGATATCAAAGCCGTAAAAGGGCTGCTGGCGGATAAGGAGAACCTTCTCAGAGAAGCAAAAAGGACGGTTGATACTGCTAATAAGCAGATAGGTTTGGATTTTTCCAGTTGATTATGACGCCCTTGCCGTGATATGATAAAAAATCTTTATGAAAGAAACAAAATATGAGTCATCGATCCGGAATTACACCCTGGTTTAAAAATGTCACGCCCCACGCCGACATCCGCGACGGGCATTTGGACGAATCGGTTTTTGCCGCCAATCTGGCGCAGGTCAGCGAAGGCAAAGGGCGGGAAATTTATCAGGACCCACGCGCATTTTTTCGCAAAACTTATGTCACTAAAGGAATGCAAACAGTCGCCAGACGGGTTCTGCAAGGATTGAATGGCGGCCAACAGGCGGAAAATCGGGTTATCTCGCTGCAGACCGGATTTGGCGGTGGTAAAACCCATTTGCTCATTGCTCTATATCATCTGGCCAAGTACGGCCCGATCATGCCGCCTTCATTGTTGGATGAATTGTTGGCGACAATTGATCCTCCCAAGTATCGGGAGGCAAAAATTGCTGTTTTCACCAATAAAACCAATGATCCGACTCAGGGCAGACATATTGGAGACTTGCACATTCGGACTTTATGGGGAGAGTTGGCGTTCCAACTCGGCGGCCAACAGGCGTTCGAGCATATTCGCGCCAACGATGAAAACCGGGTTTCCCCCAAAGGATTGTTTGCCGATATTCTGGCCAAAACCAAGCCTTGTTTGATTCTCATCGACGAGTTAGCCGATTATTGTGTTGCCGCATCCGGCGTGGCAGTGGCCGGCTCCACGCTTGCCGATCAAACCACAAGTTTTGTGCAGGAATTGACCGAAGCTGTCAGCGCAACGCCGCAATCCGTTCTGGTCGCGACCTTGCCGGCCAGCCCATTGGAAGTGGCCAGCTCGTCGCACGCAGCGCAAATTCTTACCAGCCTGGCGGCGCGCATGGGTCGCGTGGGCGCGGATACAAAACCGATAGCCGATGAAGAGGTTTTTCAGGTTATCCGCAGACGATTGTTCGAGGACATTGGCGATGTGGAAACGATCAAGCAGGTTGTCGATGCATATATGTCGCTTTATCAAAATTTGTCCTCGGAAATTCCCGCGAACGCAACGCGCATGGAATATGCGGATATGCTGTATAAATCATACCCGTTTCATCCGGAACTGATCGACATGTTTCGCATTCGCTGGGCCAGCCATCACGATTTTCAGCGTACGCGCGGAGTGTTGCGGCTGTTGGCTTCCATCGTCGCGGACCTGTGGAAGAGACAAAACTCGCTTACCGGCAGCCACGCACTGATTCATACAGCTGATGTTCATATTGCCAACCTTGACGATTTGAGCGGGCAATTAAAAAAATTATACGGCAACGGCTATGACGCCGTCATCAGCGCCGACGTGGCAGGTAGTTCCGCCAATTCGTTTAAAATCGACCAGGATAAAAAAGAGTATGGCGTCCATAATTTGACTCAGGGCATTGCAGCGACGGTTTTATTGGCCAGTTTCGGCAGTACCGGAGCAAATCGGGGCGTCAGTGTCGCAGAAATCAAGCTAAGCGTAATGAGACCCGGCGCTTTTAATCATAACAGCATTAATGGTGCTCTTGATGCCCTGGAAAGTCGCGCGCATTATCTCTATTACAGCAGCGCCGGCGCGGCGACAAAACGCTACTGGTTTCACACCAAACCGAACATTAACATACTTGTTAATCAGGCAAAAAGCAGCGTCTCAGCAAGTGAAATTGAAAAGGAGATCCAAAGCAGATTAGCGCAGCAAACAAAAAATGTACAATTATTCAATGTGCTGGTAAATCCGACGGGAGAAGTTCCTGAACAAACACGATTAACCCTGATCTTGTTGGGCCCGTCTTTTCTCGCCGGATTGGACAGAATAGAGTCTAAAACACTCGCCGTTATCGAACAAATATCAACCAAACGCGGCAATCAGGAAAGAATTTATCGCAACACTATGCTATTCCTCGTTTCTTCGGAAATTGGCGCTGCCAAATTAACCACTGATTTGCGAGAATACCTGGCCTGCGTCAAGATTCTGGCTGAATATGCGACGCAATTGGAAACGGATCAAAAAAATGATCTAAAGGGAAAAATTGAAAATTTCAGCAGACAAGTGAGCCAGTCTCTTGTCTCTGCCTATTCGATTGTCATCAAGCACAGCGCAGGCGAAGGCATTAAAAAACTGGTTCTTCGGCAATTTAAGGACAGTTTGGATCTGCAAATAAATGTGAACATGGTACAGGCATTAAAAGACGAAGAGTGGCTTTTAGAATTGGTCGGTTTGCTTACTTTGGAGAAACATAATCTTGTACCAAGCGAGACCAGCGCGGTGAAAGTGAAGGATATTTATGAAGCATTCCTGAGATTTGACGATAAGCCGATGATAACCGGAATACAGTCGGTGCAAGCAAGCTTGCAACGCTATTGCAGCAATGGCGAATTTGCCATTGCTGCCGGAGACGGGAAATTGTTTAATAAAATGTGGTACAAAGAAACGGCGCCCTTTTTTGACGTGACTGATGGGAGCTATTGGCTTTTGCATAAATCTTGCTACACAGTAAAGAGTGCCGTTGATGTGCAAGAACCAAAATCAGTCGTCAAAAACGGCCTGGAACTATCGCAGCCATCAATTCCGGGAATAGCCGTACCAAAATCTATTAAATCTTTAGCCATTTGCGGAAAAGTGGACATTGCCAACTATCATCAACTCTTTTCAAGTTTTATTATGCCGCTGGCGCAAAATCAGATCGAAATCGAAATTAAAATAAAGGCAAAAGCTACTGAGAGCAGTCCGCTTAATGAAAACAGCACTCAATATAAAATAGCGAAAGAATCGGCAAAACAGCTGGGATTGGATTTTAAGGAAGAATGATACTGACAATCATAGACTGATAAACGTTTATCTGTGATTATTTGTTTTGCATAAACAGTTACAATAAAAAAGGCAAAGACCTGCGTCCTTGCCTTTTTTGTTAAACGGGAGAGTGGAGCGTTATTTGATAAAGGTCATTTTCTTTACTGAAACAGTGTTGCCAACCTGCAGTCTGTAAAAATAAATGCCGCCGGAAACCGGCAGGCCGGCATCGTCTGCGCCATTCCATCTGACGGAATAGGCGCCGGCAGTTTGTTTCTGATCAACCAGGGTGCGCACTTTTTGGCCGATGGCGTTGTAAATGGCCAGGGTTACATTCTCGGCCGCGTTGGTTGCATAGGTGATGGTGGTAGCCGGATTAAACGGGTTGGGATAGTTTTGCTCCAAAGTAAAATTCTTTGGCGCAGACGTTCTGCCTTTTGGTACACTCGATTTCACCCAATTTTTCCATGCTTCTTTTTGCGCCGGGAACCAGTTGAGATCGCCCAGCGGGAAACCGCCGGCTGCAGCGGTATAGGACGCTTTGCCGGTCGGATAGGAGAAATCATAGGGTGGATGGGTGTAATCGAAACCGACCTCTTTGGCGTTGCCGCCGGAAGCGGGCACGGAATGTACCTTTTGGCTCATTTCGATGGATTTGCAGAAGGGGGCCTTGGTAAAGCCGGGGTCCTCGCTGATCCAGGTCAAGGAATCGGCGCCGACGATGCCGGCGGTCAGGAAATCCATATTCACGTACTTGTTCACAGTGTCGGCATAGACGGCATAGACCGCGGGATCGAGCCAAAAGTTGTTGTATTTGGCATCGACTTTTTGCGTCAAGCCCATATGGACGACAAAGGTATCCTGCACCAGGGGACACATTTCGATGCGGCTCCATTCGTCGCGATCTTCGAGGATGTTGAGCCAGGCAGGATTAGAGTACTCTTTGATCCAGTAGGAATCATAGCCGAGAAAGCCGGTCTGAATGAACAGGCTGTTGGTCATGGTGATGAACGGGGCTTCGCAGATTCTCAAGGGGCAGGTCATGACGTTGTAAACGGTTATGTGATCTGCCTTGAAATAGGTTTGCTGGCCGCCGAAACGGTTTATCACGCAATGGTAGAGATTGTAAAAGGTGCAGTTTTGCATGATGATGGAATCGGCAAAGGTGGAGCGGGCGTCGATAAAGCGTCCGGTTTTGTTGCTGGTGCCGGAATTATGGGCGATGCAGTCATAAGCAAAGATGCTGCAATGATTCTGGTCCATGATGATGACGCGCGAGTTGACGCTGTCGAATTCGCAGTTTTTGGTGGTGATGTTGATGCCTTTGGTGCCGGTTTGAATGACGGCGTTGACATTGCCGCCGGCGACGTTGACGCCGGAGATAAAGACGCCTTCGAGCGTGAAATGGCTGAAGGGCTTAAAGGGGTACACCGACGCTCCGCTTTCGTTGACCAGAATCTTGATGGTCGCGCGATTTTTGGCAGTGGCGTTGGCGGTGGTGATTTTCAACGGGAAATTGTTTTTGATCTGGCCGAGGGCAAAGTACATGCCGCCGGCTTGTAGTTCATATTCGGTATGCAGTCGAGCGCCGGTGGCTGTGGTGTCGCCGTTGATGACCGAAACAATCTCTGTAAGCGGCGCCAGAGCCAATTTTTGCGCTGCGCTGGCCTTCTCCCAGTTCTCCCAGGCTGTTTTTTGCGCCGGGAACCAGTTGAGATCGCCCAGCGGGAAACCGCCGGCTGCAGCAGTATAGGAAGCCTTGCCGGTCGGATAGGAGAAATCATAGGGTGGATTGGTATAATCGAAACCCACCTCTTTGGCGTTGCCGCCGGAAGCGGGCACAGAGTGCACCTTTTGGCTCATTTCGATGGATTTGCAGAAGGGGGCCTTGGTAAAGCCGGGGTCCTCGCTGATCCAGGTCAAGGAATCGGCGCCGACGATGCCGGCGGTCAGGAAATCCATATTCACGTACTTGTTCACAGTGTCGGCATAGACGGCATAGACCGCGGGATCGAGCCAAAAGTTGTTGTATTTGGCATCGACTTTTTGCGTCAAGCCCATATGGACGACAAAGGTATCCTGCACCAGGGGACACATTTCGATGCGGCTCCATTCGTCGCGATCTTCGAGGATGTTGAGCCAGGCAGGATTAGAGTACTCTTTGATCCAGTAGGAATCATAGCCGAGAAAGCCGGTCTGAATGAACAGGCTGTTGGTCATGGTGATGAACGGGGCTTCGCAGATTCTCAAGGGGCAGGTCATGACGTTGTAAACGGTTATGTGATCTGCCTTGAAATAGGTTTGCTGGCCGCCGAAACGGTTTATCACGCAATGGTAGAGATTGTAAAAGGTGCAGTTTTGCATGATGATGGAATCGGCAAAGGTGGAGCGGGCGTCGATAAAGCGTCCGGTTTTGTTGCTGGTGCCGGAATTATGGGCGATGCAGTCATAAGCAAAGATGCTGCAATGATTCTGGTCCATGATGATGACGCGCGAGTTGACGCTGTCGAATTCGCAGTTTTTGGTGGTGATGTTGATGCCTTTGGTGCCGGTTTGAATGACGGCGTTGACATTGCCGCCGGCGACGTTGACGCCGGAGATAAAGACGCCTTCGAGCGTGAAATGGCTGAAGGGCTTAAAGGGGTACACCGACGCTCCGCTTTCGTTGACCAGAATCTTGATGGTCGCGCGATTTTTGGCAGTGGCGTTGGCGGTGGTGATTTTCAACGGGAAATTGTTTTTGATCTGGCCGAGGGCAAAGTACATGCCGCCGGGCTGCAATCCATATTCGGTATGCAGTCGTGCGCCGGCAGCGGTGGTGTCGCCGTTGATGACCGATACGATTTCGGTAAGGGGGGCAATGTCCAGCTTTTGTGCAAAAGTTGTAGAGGTGAACAACAGGGCACAGAGCAATATCGTTATGCAGATGGCATTGTTGCGATTTCGCATGATTTTCTCCTTGCAAAAAGGTCGTTGGTTTATTCATTAACAATTTATCTGACACTTTTCAATGCTTGCACAGCATTGAAGGAAAATAAACACCTCCTTTAAAAACGGTAAATGGTCTGTTAAGAATGGGATACAATGGAGTGATGCTTTAAATTGGATTTCGAGATTGGCTGTTGTAACACCTCCTTTTATTATCAATAAATTTTTGTGCATTTCCGGCATAATTTAGGCCTGCATCGAGCGATAGGTGCTCGAAAAAACATCCTTGCGAAGGTTGCAAACCTTCGCAAGGATTCAAGCAGGGCCGAACCTGATCAAATCTTGAACTGAAAACCAAAATCCACCGTGCGACCGTAAAGCTCGCGGCGGGTTGGATATTCCTGATAGCGAATATATGATTTTTCTTCCTGATTGGTGATGTTGTTGACATTAGCAATGATGGTCAAGCCCTTGTAAATCCGTTGCATCATGACCAGGTCCCACCGTATGGAAGCATCGTCTATACCGTCAAGCTCTTTGGCTTGATTGTTGATATACTGCAAAGAATTTCCCTGATAAATCATGGATAAACGACCAGAGAACCCGCCTTTTTCATAGCCCAACGTCAGGTTGGCGATTTTATCCGCCTGGCCGAGCATGCGCGCCACTCGGGCGGTATCGGTCGCCGAGGTGACTACATAAGGGGGCGTGGTGGTGAATTTGGTTCGGTAAATGGTATAGGGATATTTGGTTTCTGACTCAATTGTGGAAAAATTGGCATAGAGCACAATGCCGTCCAGCGGGCTGGGTAGAAATTTAAAATTCGTCTGCAGTTCAAACTCCCATCCCTGGGCGATCGATTCGTCCTCCAGGTTCTCCGGTCGTATGACGGTCCAACCTTTCAAATTGGTCAGGTACGGCGCGTAATAGCCCCTGAGCAGGTTTGGCGTGGTGCGGACATAATCGATGTTTTTTACCTTTTTGTAAAATGTACCGGCGGTGAACAATCCATAGCGAGTGTAAAAGGATAAATAGGCGTCATAATTCCGGGCGGTAGCCTCTTTAAGCTGGCTGTTGCCGTATTGCAGCGTCAGCAAGTCCCACTGGATTAATTCAAATGGAATCAAACTGTAAAAATTCGGCCGGGTGAGTGATTGCGTCGCTGCGAGACGAATATCAAACCAGCTGAGCGGTTTAAGCCTGAGATGAAAACTGGGTAATAGATTTTCATAGGTTCTATTTCCCAGTGTGTCATTGAACGCCGGAGCCAGACGTTTGCCTCCTTCGGATTGCAAAGGACTGAGCATTTTAGTTGCATAATCTGTTTTCGTTCTTTCATAACGAACGCCGGGCATAAAGATGATTCTGTTTTTCCAGTTTAATTCGGCCATGACATAACCGGCGGTGATGGTCTCGCCTGCCGTGTAATCATTAGAATCAAACTCGGGATGAGGTGTTTTTTTATAGACCGTATCGAAAGTGGATGCAAACCAGTGAAGTTTTTCCATGTCCAAAAGTTCGTTGAAGGAATAATCGCCTTCTAAAAAGCTTTCCAGAGATTTTTTATCCTGCAGGATGAAATTGGCTAATGCGATATCGCCTTTATGATTTTTTGCCTCGGTAAACCACGGATACCTCAGGTTTATGGGCACCGCAGTGTACCATCGATTGCCGCCCCACTGCGACACATCCTTTTCACGTTTGGTATTGCGCAGCTTGCCGCCCACTTTGACATAGCCGGCGAAGTTTTTGCCAAATTGAAAAGGATGCTTGATATCCAGTTGCCCGGTTACATTTCGATCTGTAACAGAATGGTTTTCGAGGACGCTCCAATTCATCCAGGCTGCGGTGGCGTCATTGGTCGCATAGCTTGCCACAGACTGGGGAGCCACGTTTTTGATGGGCATGGCGGATGAGAAAGCACCGTCTTCCTCAAACTCAAAGGTGGCGTACCAGGGCGTTTCTTCTGCAGTTGTTGAATAGGAGGTCCGCCAGTTGATTTCCGTTTTTCCGAATACGTGATTGCCCATCAATGAATTCGTCCAGATATCGGATGATGGGTTCTCCTCGGTATATTTTCGAAAATGCGACCGATTAGCAACCCGGTAGTCATGAATTTGGCTTTTGACATCGCGATCGGTTTGTCCCCAGAGACTGCTCAGAACGATATCGTGATTTGCTCCAAGCGTATAATCCAATGCCAGATTAAGACTGTAGCGATCACGGTTTTCCAAATGGTCTGTCAAAATAATATCAGATGTTTCATAGACCGGTAAATTTTTGACCATTCCGGTCCATGCATAAGAGCCCGACAGCAGGTTGGAGCTGCGATTGGCGCTCTGTATGCTTCCCGTCGCTACAATGCCCAGTTTACCAGTACCGGCGTCATTGCGCAGGAAACGGTTGCTGTACGAGACGCTCCCTTTGTAATTGCCATAGTCATCAGCCAGCTGGCCATAGCCGCCGAACATGCGCACAGTTGCCTGCATGCCGTCCGGCGCCTTTTTGGTGATGAAATTGACGCTGCCGCCGATGGCATCGCCATCGATATCGGGCCGCAGCGCTTTATAAATTTCTATGCCGGCGAGAACATCTGGAGAGATCATGGTTAAATCCACCGAGCGGTCGTCTGAAGCTTCCGGGAGTCGTTCCCCATTCACCGAGACAGCGCTAAAGCGCGGCGAGAGACCGCGCACGACCACCTTTTGACCTTCACCGGCATTGCGCTGAATGGCGATTCCAGGTAAACGGCCTAATGATTCCGATGCGTTTTGATCAGGCAATTCCTGAATCTTGTCTTTGGAAACCACGTTGACGATGGTATTGGAACGGATCTGCTGGTTGATGGCTGCCGCCTGACCCTCCTGCTGGGCGGTGACGGTAACATCGTATTTCAGTTTGTTGACGTCGAATTCGAGGCTGATGTTTTTTGTCACGCTGGCATCGGCTTGCAAGGTCAGTGGTATTTCGGCGGTTTTATAGCCGATGTAGGTTACACGTAAGACAACCTGGCCGGCCGGCACGTTTAAAATGCGATATTTGCCATAGATATCAGAGACCGCGCCATAGGCCGTGCCTTTGACTAAAATGTTGGCGCTGGGCAACGGTTCGCCGGTGCTCTGATCTTTGATCACCCCAATGATGGAACCGGTGGCAGCGGCTTGCAGATCAGCGCCGAGCAGAAAAAAACCATAGAGCATCATGCAACCAATCCACACGGACCTGGTTACTAGCTTGACATTCATGAATTCCTCCCCAAGCAGTTTCTTGGCCTGAAATAATGCGTACTGGATGGTAATGGAGAAAATATACCATTCCCAAGTATGGGATGCCGGTCTCTGCGTTCATATTTTCGGTCTCTGGGTTAACGCTACAGCGAAAGTTATATGGCCAAGACCTCACAGGTTTATAAAACCTGTGAGGTTTAAATTGCAAAATTTCACTGTAATATCAAGCAGTTCAAAGGAAGGCGATCAAAAAGGGCGAGGGCAACCTGTATGCCGGCAGTTAAAGAAAGGCAGAATTGATTGTGTTTGATTAATTTTTTTGCAGTTTTTTGATATAGGAAGACGGGGGTGCGCCGAAATGTTTCTTAAACAATTTTGTGAAATGAGAAGAATCTTTAAAGCCGACCTGAAAAGCCACCTCGGTAACCGTCAATCCGGATTCGATCAGCAATTGCGCGGCTCTTTTCAATCTCACGCTAAAGATAAATTCCTGCACCGAGTGGTCGGTCAACGCTTTTAATTTCTGATACAGCCCCACACGACTCAGTCCCATGTCTTTGCTGAAAGAGGCAACGTCGTATTCGGAATCGTCCATGTGGGTTTCGATGATATCGAGGGCGCGACGCAAGAATTTTTCATCCGTCGAAGTGACGGTAACTTGTTTGGGTTCAATCGCGGTTTGTCGACGAAAACGCTCCCGTAACAATCTGCGGGAATGGATCAGATTGCGCACGCGGATTTCCAACTCCCGGGTATGAAACGGTTTGGTGATATAGTCGTCTGCGCCGGTTTCCAGGCCTTCTATCTTGTGCATAAAGGAAGAACGGGCTGTCAGCAAAATAATGGGAATGTGACTGAACCGTTCATCTGTTTTGATGCGTCTGCAGAACTCGATGCCGTCCATTTCCGGCATCATGATATCGCTGATGATCAAATCAACGGGTCTGCGGCCGGCAATGGCCAGAGCGGCGATGCCGTTTTCCGCTTCCAGAATGCGATAAAGGGGTTGCAAATCCTGCCGGATGAATTGGCGCATGTCCGCGTTATCCTCAACAAGCAGGATAAGCGGTTTCTTCAAGGACTCTTTGTTCACCAGGCTCGGGCTGGTCCTTGTATTGACCGGCGCTGATTCAGGTATCTGCTCCCAGGCTGCTTTGGCCCGGGCTGATTCTTTCAGCTCCGTACCGGTCTCGGCCGCCAGGATGAGGCTGATGAAAAAGGTTGTTCCTTTTCCTTCCTCGCTTTCCACACGGATCTCGCCGTTGTGCAGGTTGACCAATTCTTTGACCAGATTGAGCCCGATGCCCGTACCGCCGCGATGGCGATGCGAATGATCGTCCACCTGATAAAAACGATCAAAAATATTGGCCAACTCTTTTTTGGGTATGCCGATGCCGCTGTCGCGAATCACGATTTCCAGTCGATGGCTCCCTCCGCCTGAATTTTTTACCGGAGCGATGGCGGCCTGCAACTGCACCAGACCTTTGGCAGCGGTGAATTTAAAAGCATTGGACAGTAAATTGTAGATAATCTTTTCCAGCTTGTCCGGATCGAACGAGGTGCGATATTCATTGGGTGCGGTTTCGATCCGATAATCAATGCGCTTCTCTCTGGCCAGGGATTCGAAATTGCCGGCGATTTTACGGATGTATCCCATCACATCGTCCAGGCTCGGTTCCAGACGCAACTGGCCTGCTTCAATTTTTTGAAAGTCCAAAACCTGGTTGACCAGGCGCAACAATCGTAAACAATTTCGCAGCATCATCTGCAGTTGTCGTTGCAGGGGATTCTCCCGGTGCAGTGTTTTTTGCATCTGCTGCAGGGGGCCGAGCAAAAGCGTCAACGGCGTGCGAAATTCATGCGAAACATTGGTGAACAATTTTTGCCTGGCGTCGGACAACTCTTTGATGATTACATTGCGATGCATCAGACGCAGCACGAACAGGACAATGGTAGCCAGAAAGGCGATGATCAAAGCGATGAACCAGGTCTGTCTCCAGGTTGGCGGAGATACATAAAAAGCTACCTGAGCCGGTGTTGGATCCACATTCAGATCGCGATCCCGGGCTCTGACCGCAAAGGTGTGCTGACCGTCAGGTACCGCTAAAAAGATTTCACTGGTTTTGGTCGTATAATCGCTCCAGGGCTGCCGGTCCATGCGATACGAGTAGCGCAGCTGCTGATCGGGCGTGACTTTCCAGGGATCATGAGCGCTCCAGGAAAGCAGCACATTGCCCGGATGGGATATGTGATCCTGTGAAAAAGTGATAACGGTCTCAGGCGGTTGTTTGTCCGGTTGATAGCGGATGGTCCTAAAACTAGCGGCGGATTGCCGTATTCTCGCAGAGGGATAGAGCGCGCGTCGGTTCCAAACTCGCGACAGTTGATTGATCCACAGGGAGCCGTCTGCCGCCATGTGCATGGACCCGCCGCTGCTGGTCATTTTGATATGAGCAGGGAATACATTGGCGACCCAACTTTTGCCGTCAAAATGACAAATGTCCTGATCCGTGGCCACCCAGACGCTGCTGTCGGACTTGCAGCAGATGCTGATAATGGTGTTGCTGGAAAGACTGCTGTCGGCTGTGAAATTGGTCCATTGGCCGGTCTTTGCATTTAACCAGAACAGTCCGTTGGATCGTGAACCGAACCAGAGGTCGCCGCCGGGCGTGGAAAAGATGCAATCGATAAAGTTTTCCACCAATCCTCTGGGGCTGGTGATTTTTTCCCAGTGATTCATTGGTTCATCATAGCGGCACAAGCCCAATTGACTGACCCACAACCGGCCATCCGCGCCCTGGCCTATGCCGTAAATGCCAAACAGAGAAAATTGTTCATTAAAATAGTGATATTCAAACCCTAAGCTGTCCGAGAACGGCGGCCGACAACGCACCAGTCCGCCGATAAAGCCTCTTTGCACAACGATGGCCGGATCCGAACTGACGCCAAACCAGACAGAACCGTCTCGCGTTTCATAAATAGCGCGATAGTCGATGCCCCAACCCAATTTGGTGTGCAGTTGTCGTTGCCATCGTTGACCGTTCCAATAAGCTGTGGCAGCGGTCAATTGGTGACTGCCGGCTGCCCAGATGTGATCGTCGTGAGTGATGAGAATCGTTGTCGGCGTATCCAGGAGACCATCACTGAGGTCAAAGGAACGCCACTTGCGCATGCTGCTGTCGCTGACGACGATGCGGCCGTCAAAAGTCAGAAACCACTTCTCTCCGGTGCGAGTTTCTCCCTGATAGTTCAGTTCTTTGAAGGTGGTCCATCGCTCTGTGGATACATCAACCCGCCAGATTTCGCTTCCCAGTCCACCAATCCACAAGCAGGCGTCCTGACTTGCAAACAGGAAAAGCCGGTTGGCCGGCAGCGGCAATTCCGCAGGATCATAGATATACCATTGATCTTTTTTTAAAGCATACAGATGTTCTAATCCGCCAATCCATAAGGATCCATCTTGCGCTGATAAGAGATCGGTGTGAATATTATCCACGCCGAAGCGTACACCCAGATCCAGATAACGCCAGGCATCGCCGTTGAATATATTGATTCCTATGTGACTTTCCTGATTGACAACATAAATATCGTTTTTATTTTTAATGATGGTCGGAAAGGCGGCCTGCCTGAAATTGGCTCGATCACTCATCTTTTGCCAAACAACAGGCCTCGACTCAGAATTGATTTCGAGGCGGAAAATTTGGCCATCAGTCAAACCGATCCAAAGGTGATTTGGTTTTTCATAGTAGAGATTATAAACATTGCACAACGGCAGGTTTTTCACGCTGTCATTGACAAAACCAGTTGTTGTATTTTCTGTAGACGAATATATTCCTTCTCTTCGGTACAGCATCATCTGCTGGTTTTTAATGCGCAACAAGCCCTGATGCGTGCCGATCCAAATGCTGTGATCCGGTGTTTCAAGTATGGAATATTTATTATTGGGGTAATCGAGCGTGTCGGCAAAATTCAGATGGATATCAAGATTCTGCCATTTTCCGGCGTAATATCGATACACGGCCCTGGGCGTGCCGGCATAGAGGCTGTGGTCATTGGCTGCGCACAGAGCCACCACCGGTTCAGTTTCCCCCAACTCTTGTATGTCATGCATTTGCCACTTGGCGCCGTCGTAGGCCAGTACACCGCCCTTGACGCCAAACCACATGGTATGATCAGGATCTTCAACCATGCATCGGCAGCTTTTACCGCTCAGTTCGGAAATTAACTGCCAGCGATACGGTTCTGTGAGCGGATCAATTTGAGATGGCACATAGGGCTGGGACGCTTGCAATGCATTGGGCAACCACATGATGGTTGTCAGCCACTGCATGATCCAGAAAAATCTCTTGTGAGATCGATGGAGATGTGTTATTATCAAACAGGACATTTTACCGGGATTTTCAGTTGGGCAGTTGTACCAATACTGTCACATTATAAGATTTAAATTATCAATTCTTTGCTAAAAATAAAAGGAAAAGGTGTAACCGTTACTCTATGTGATTCGTATACGAAGCGGTTGTAAAATGAACATTTTTAATTTATTTTCATAGTGAAAAAGCAAAAAAAGGAAAACATGCAAAACAGATTACCAGGTTTGTTAGTCCTTAGCGGTGGAACGGGCGTATCCATTCCATAAACAGTATGTGGCAGTGTCAATTTACGTTCTTTATGAAGAACTGCGCAGCGACGGCAAGAAAGAAAATGTTCAGATCATTAAATCTGCATCCCCTCTGTTTATCGCGTTGCTGGTTTCCAGCCTCAGTTTTTACTCCTGTTTGACATCAACTGCCGGGAGAACTGACATGGCGTTATACAAAAATCGGCAGCCAATCGAACTTTTCAGACCATCTTTCGTGTTCCTCGCGAGCAAGCGCATTTACCGGCGGCATGGCAAATTTTTCAATAAGGTTCTGTGTGGCATGATGAAGCCAGGCCGGAAGAGGCGTCCGGCATATGGGGTCAGACTTTCTCTGGTCAAGTAGCGGATGATGATATATTACGGGTGTTGTTTCCGTCAAAGACCAGGGAGGATATTGGCGTCATTAATATGGCGCGCCGCGATTGGCAGCAAATGATTTTTATTTTGGCGAAGGTTTTGTAACCGCTACAAAAGGCGCACGCGCCAAATGGAATTATCAGGGTAAAGGATTCAAACTCTTGGCGCCGCAAAATCCCGAGTACGGCGTGGCCGAGTTGATGGTAGATGGAATTGAATCCGGTCACGTTAACTTTGCTTCGACAGTGCGACCATCATCCTGTTTTTTTTCCAAATCTTTGCCTGCCGATTTTCACTGTGTAATTTTACAGGTGAAACAGGGTTTGGCGCCGTTGGATATTTTAGAAATTACACCCGATTAATCGTGAAATTGCTAAAATTCGTTCTTGCGAACCAGACCGAGATTTCGTATACTCTTTATAGGACTTTATTGAGGAGAAATATAATGAAGACCAAGGGTTATCATTCTTTGGACGATATGGTCCACGTCAATCGCCGCGACATGCTGAAATTCGGCGCGGGTATCGGTTTGTTGCTGGGCAATCCGACGGCCTGGGCGCAGGACAAGCAAAAACCCATACCGCCGGCGCGACCCAAAACCAACATCGACGATGCTCTCAGGGTGCCTAAAACTAAATTCTCCTTACCCGGCTTGTTCCCGGGGCGCGTGGTCCAGGTCACCGACGATCGCGTACGCAAAGAAAAGCAGATACAAGCCGAGGTCGTCCAGGACATGGTAAGCAAAGGAATACAAAAGCTGACCGGTACGGATGCGAAGAAAAGTTTTAAACTGTTGTTCGATAAAAAAGACGTGGTGGGCATCAAAGTCAATCCGGTGGGACCGGGCATTATTGCCACTAATCTGGAAGTGATCGATGCCGTCATCGCCTGGCTGACGGACAACGGTCTCGAGCGGCAGAACATCATCATCTGGGATCGCTTTGATTACATGCTCAAGGATGCGGGCATTACGGCTGAACGCTATCCGGGCGTCGGCATCGAAGGTTTGCAGACCATGGACGAGTCGGCAGCAGAAGGCAAATCGCAGGATAATTCGCGCTGGCTCAAACCAGACGGCGCGCATCGCAGCGCTGATTTGTTCGATCAAGAGGTTTTTTACTGGGTCGATGTGGAAGCTGATAAGGATCCGGCTTATTTAAATCAACATGTTTTTAATGAAAAGTATTCTTATTTCGGCAAATTGTTGACGCAAAAACTGACCAAGATCATCAACATACCCGTATTTAAAAACACCGGCAACGGCGTGTCCATGGCCACCAAGAATCTGGGCTATGGCGCCATTTGCAATACCGGGCGGCTGCATCGACCGCTGTTCTTCGACGTGTGCACTGAAGTGCTGGCGTTTC
The DNA here is from genome assembly GCA_964387285.1 of uncultured Cytophagia bacterium. Lineage (GTDB taxonomy): Bacteria > Zhuqueibacterota > Zhuqueibacteria > Residuimicrobiales > Residuimicrobiaceae > Anaerohabitans. The sequence continues at coordinate 15,671 of CAYLWO010000070.1, forward strand.
CGGTGATTCGCGACAAGCTGGTTTTGAACATTCTCGACGGTTTGCGCGGCCAATACGACGGCGGCCCCATGCCGGCTGCGCAATTCGGCTATGATTACAATACGCTGTTTTTTGCGACCGATCCCTTTGCGTTGGATGCGGTCGGCCATCGATTGATTGTGGAAAAACGCAAAGCCATGAATGTTACGGTCAATGAAAATCCCCGCTTTACCGAATATTTGCGTTACGCGGAAAAATTGGGGCTGGGAGTCGTAGCGCCGGAACAAGTAGAGCATGTGGTTGTTTAATTGATTGCTTCAGCTTGCTCGAGTTGGCAAAATAAAATGCATAAAGTTTAGGTATATTACCTGAATTGAGCTCAAAAAACAACCTTGCGAAGGTTTTAAACCTTCGCAAGGATCATGCAAAGGTTCGTTATGAACGGTCGAGCCGTCGTTTTTATGATTTTGGTTGTCACCGGCATGGCGTTGGCAACCGATCTGCCAAAAGATGATTTTTCTCCGGGATGGCGTAAACACCAGGCTGCCCTGGTGTTCTCGCAAAAGGATCTTTACGGCTATATTGACGGCGGCGCTGAATTGTTTCTCGAATTCGGTTTCTCCGAGCTGGTGGTGCAGCGCTATCGTCGCAATCATCTTGAGCTCAGCCTGGATATTTATAAAATGGCCAACGCGGATGCCGCTTTAGCCGTTTATCTGGCAAAAAAGGGCGTCGAACAACCGGTTCCTGGAGTTCTGGCGCGCAACACCGGCGGTGAATATCAGATTACAGCGTTGCAAGGCCGTTATTTTGTCCAGGTGAACAATCAGAGCGGCGAAGCGGAAAATCTGACCGTTATGGTGCCTTTGCTGCAACAGTTTCTGCAGCATGTAAAAGATGAACCTCCCCAAATCCGTTGGCAGGATTTTCCGGAAAACCGCATACCCGGTTCCGAGCTGTTGATTGCCGGGCCCTATAGCCTGCAAATGGTCTACACTTTGGGCGAGGGGGATATTTTACAATTGGCAAACAGACCTTTTGCCATGTGCGCGCAAGTTGCTGATGAGGCGGGGAATAAGCATACTGTGATTCGCGCCGTTTATGGAGACAGCGTCCTGGCGCGCGATGTTATGCAAAACCTGTCTGCGCATTTGGATGAGTATCTGACAAAAATATCCGTCAGCGCCGACACGCTGATCTTTCGCGATTATAAAAATGAGTACGGCCGGATCGTGCGCAAGGCAGATGCTCTTGAAGTGCAACTGCATCTACACCAAATAAAAGCCGCGAGAACTGATTGTCGTTAAAGGGATTTTGCGTCTTCTTGAGATGCAGTTAGCGCGACGAGTCTCGTCGCGCTATTCGAAACAAATAAATTCTTTTCCCAATCCGACGCCATTTTTGGGAAACCAGGTGCCGATAAACAACAAGCCATTGTCCAACGCCGGTGAAACGAATCCAGCCGGTCCTGTCTCCACCTGCCATTTCAGTGCACCATCCGGGGTCAAACATAAAAGTGTATTATTTGCCACGCCATAAATATAGCCGTTTGCATCGCAGACCAAACCGCTGGTGATTTGTCCCAAATGGCTGATATCGTACTGCCAGAGTACCTGCCCGGTTTGATCGGCCGCTGCGATGTACGATTCGGTGCCGCTTTTTTCCCAGGGGAAACAGAGAAAGCCGTTGTAATTCATGGCCATTGCGTTGACGTTGGCATAGGCAGCGGGAATCTGCCAACGCAAAATCCCGTCCCGAGTAATGGAATAGATGCCGGTCTTTGTCTCTTCCTTGCCTTTGCCCAGGCCTGCCTGGAAAAAAATGTTCCCGTCATTGTCCACCAGGGGCGTGCATTCGACGTTGCCGGTACAATATACCCATTTTACCTGGCCGTTGTTGGTCACGGCTGCCAGCCCCGATGAGCTGTCCTGGCCGCTTTTTTCAGCAGACCGAGGTAAAGTGTGGCACCATCCGGCGACAGGGCGATGCTGCAGCTGGAGCCGGACTGAAAGGCGTAGTCGCCGGACAGAGTCCAGCGCAAGCTTCCGTCTTTGACGGCATATAACACATGGCCTTTGTCGACGAAATACAGGGCGCCATCCAGGCTGATATTCATACCCGCCAGATCGATGGGATGATCAGCGGTAAAAGTCCACTTTTGTCGGCTGTCTGTTGTCAGTGCGTACAAACGCCCGTCCAGTGCAGCAAAGTAGATGGCGCCGTCCTTGCCGACCAGCGGGGCGCAGCCGAGGGGCGTGGATGGAATGGCGGTCTGCCAGTGAAACGCTCCTGAATAAGATAACGCGATTAAACGACTGATTTGACCTTCGTTGGCGGCGTAATCATATGAAGTGGCAAAATAGAGAAAAGAATCCGCGGCAACGCTGGAGGCGCCGACGGGTGCATTGGCGGCATAGCGCCATTTGATTTTACCTTGTTGCGGTCCCGGCCATTTGCTGCGGCCGGTGAATTGCGGATCATGGTGATGCATGGGCCAGCCTGTGTTAGCCAGGCTGGGCCAGGGAATGTCGTTCTGCGGGATAATAGCGATGCCGATATGGTTATCCCTTTGGATTACGGGACCAAGCGGTTGTCGATTTTGTCGACACGATAAAAACAGGCCTAAAAAAAGTAAAATACAGAATAACTTGCGCATAAAACCTGGCCTTTAATCATTTGCTGCTAAAAAATATTAAACAGCTTCATGGCCATGATTCCGGCAGCGACAGCGACCACAATGCGCACCAGTTTTTCTCCGCCTTTGAGGTTGGCTTTGCTGCCCCACCAGGCGCCCAGGGCGTTGCCGGCGGAGAGGACCAAACCGGGAATCCAGTTGACATGTCCTGCAATAGCAAAGACCAATAAAGCAGGCAAGGTGAAAAAAAGCACAAGGAAAACTTTGTGCACATTCACGGTCACCAGATCCAGCTTTTCCAGGTGATAGAGACAGGCCATGATCATGAAACCGACGCCGATTTGCAGGAATCCACCGTAAAAGCCGACCAGCAATAATAATCCGTAAACCAACCAGGCCGGGCTTTTTTTTGTGGCTTCATTTCTTTTGGTAATGGGTATGAAAAGCGTCAGGACAATGAAAATCGTCAGTACAGCAAGAATTTTTTTAAACAGTTCATCGCCGATTTGCACAGCCAGAAACGCGCCCAGTATGGCGCCCGGCAGGGTGAGCAGGGTATAGCGAAAGCTTTGTTTGTACAGACACGCTTTGTCCTGATGGAAAGAGGCCACAGAGGAGATGTTTTGCACAAACACCGCTACCCGGTTGGTGCCGTTGGCGGTTACGCCATCAAGGCCGATGAAAATCAACGCCGGTACGGTGAGGATGGAGCCGCCGCCGGCCAGTACGTTGATAAATCCGGCTGCAGTGCCGACGGCGAACAAAAGTATGAATTGTAAAATCATCAGCTACGCCGGGTGATGAGCTCAAACAACGCTTTGGCAGCCGCTTGCGGTCCGGTTTGCTCCTGACCGCTCAACCCCAGTTGCGTGCGCAACTGACCCACCGCCACCTGACGTTCAAAGAGAGTCTGCATCACTTTGGCTGCCAGTTCCTCGTGTCTGGGTCGTCGTTGGGGAGCGCCAAAGGGATTGGCGAAATAGCTTTCCACCAACCCTTTTTCCGTTGTTGTACCTTTGGCGATGCGTTTGCCGTGATTAAAGACCGGCAACGCCTCTTCCGGATTTTTGAACAACTCTACCGCCGGATGATCGGCGTCTACCGGTTCATAATTGTTGGCGTACAGCAAATACTGCACCGGCGTCCCCTGCACGATGCGTTTATAACGGCTGACCGGTAAAATTACCCGTGCATTGACCAAATGCGGATTCATAAAAATGGAACGATCCATTTGTTGAAAAGCATAACCGGTTTGCAGGTCGTCCAGGCGCAGAAAGGCGCCGATCTCGGTGCCATAGGCGGTCAGGTTTTTGTCGATGGAACCCATATCGTCAAAGATGATGGTCATATCGCTGATGTACTCTTGCGCCAGTTGGCGAAAGGCTTCCAGGGTTTCGGATTTGCCGGCGCCGCTGTCGCCGATCACGACAATGTTGGCAGCGGCCTTGTTTTTGAGATGAATGGCCACCATGGCGCCGTGCACCGGCAACAGACCGCGATCCAGCATCATGACGTTGTGCAGGGTCAGCAGCATTTTTTTCATATAGCCGAAATAATCTACGCTTTCATCGTTGACCACATAGCCGGTTAGCATGTTGTTTACTTTGTCTTCGTGAAAAAGGGTCATCTCCTGGCTAAAGGGCAGGGCAGGGCCGCCGAAAACCAACACCAAATCCGGGCGTTGCTCGTGGATATCCTCAAATTGCGCCAGTTCAAACAGATTGACCAGCGAGGTGCCCTGGGACATGAAGCGTTTGTGAAAATAGGCAAAGGCCAGCAGCTTGCCGATTTTCGCCGGATAACAAAACCACTCTTCCGGATTGATGTCCAGATCGTGCAACGGGTTTTGCGACACCTCCTTGAACAGGCCGGAGCGGGTGTTTTTTTTCGGATAAAAAATCACCGGCGGTTCCAGCAGAGCCAGGCGGATGAACGGTATGTTGGCCAGGCCGCGGTAGGCATAGGGACAATCCCACTTGATGTGCTGATTGAGGATGCCGACATGGGCGCCGGCCGGAAGTTGGCGGTATACGCGGAACGGCGTGTCGATCAGGTTTTCGCAGATGGCGCGGTAGGTGCGCAGGATGAGCGTGCGTAGTGTTTCATTGGCTTTAATGAACTGGGCGTGATGAATGCTGTCGCGTGTGCGCAGTTTGGTTTTAGGTGCGCTGAGCACGATATAGCGTTCATAAGAACGCCAGAAATCATACAGGCCTTCGACGAAATCATAGATCAGCGTGCGGTCTTCGAGCAGGTGGCTGAACTTGCGATTAAACGTGGAAATCTCTTTGGTAGAGTGGGTTGTGAGCAGCCGCAGAATGGTAACCGCGTGTCGGAACAAGGTCATCAGGTCATGGGGTTCCACCCGTTTAAGCAGTTCCTCGTAAATCGGCGAGCCTTTGGCCGCTAATTTTTCCAGATAGCGGTGTGTGATGTGTTCAAAGGCTTTGCTGCGCAGCAGTTTTTCCGCGGTTTCGCAATAGGCCGAGGTGTAATCGATGATGATCTTGTCAGCATCAATGGAATAGGCTAGTTTCATGGTGTTTTGTTTCAAAAGTTTAGAGATTAGGCACTTAAAAAGTTGGGTTGTTAATTTTGCGCAAAAAGATCAAATTGTTGGACCTTTTAATTGTCATGCTGCAAAACAGAACGATCTTTACACTTCGCAGTTACTCAAAGCAGCGAAGCATCTGTTCGCCGCTTGTTCCCGGCGTGGCGGTTAAAACAGAGACGCGAACAGATCTTTCGGCTTGTGGATACAAAATAAAAAATCCGGGCCCGAAGGCCCGGACTGGAGAGAGATTATAAAATATTTTTGCAGAAAAAGCAAGAATTATTTCATTTAACTGGTGAAGCGATATTTCTTCAAGGTCTGCAGGCTTTCCGTCAGGACCACCTTGAAAAAACCGGTGCACGGCACGGCGATAAGCATGCCGAGAATGCCAAAGAGATTGCCGCCGACGATGATGGCCAGTAACACCAGCAAGGGGTGCAGATCCACGCTTTTGGCCACCACAAACGGCTGGATCAGGACATCATCCAGCAGTTTCAGGCCGGCAAAAGCCACGATGACATAAACGGCCGACATGGCGTCGCCGCTGTCCAGCAATGAAACCAATATGGCCGGGATCATGCCGGCGATGGGGCCCACATAGGGAATCAAATTAGCCATGCCGGCGAACACGCCGATAAAGAGAAAATACTTGACGCCCAGCAGCCAGAGGGTGATGGTGGCCAGAATGCCAAAGGTGAGGGCGTCCATAAACTGGCCGCGCAAATAATTGCCCAGCTGCTGGTCCATCTTGTGAATCAAATCCATGGTAAATTCAAAGTAGCGATTCGGCGCCAGACGGATGATCATTTTTTTAATTTCGCGGCCGTCTTTGAGCAGGAAAAAAATGATAAAGGGAACGCTGACGCTGTGCACGATGATGGAGATAAAATCCTCAAGAATAAAAGAGCCTATTTTATGCGCCATATCCGCTTTGGCGGCGCTTAATTTCTCCATCAGGTTAACGTCCGATAATCCCATAAAACTAAATTTGTCGCGCACCAAGGTTTGCAATCGTTCCAAAGCCTGTGCGGTTTTTTCACCGCCAAAACCGCTTTTCAGACTGGCCACCTGGTCTAAAAGCAACGGCACCAGAACCACAAGCACGATAAGGATGGCGGACAGGAGCCCTAACATGAACAGGGTTGTTGCCAGGGTGCGGGAAAGGCCGCGCGATTCGATCATCGTCACCAGCGGATCGAGGATGTAGGCCAGCAGTGCAGAGATGATGATCAACTTGGCGATGCCGCCGACAAAAAGTATGAGCAGGCATGCCAGGAAAAACAGAAAAAGGGAAATGATTTTTTTATGATTTCTGACCTGCATGCGGTTAGCCGTTCTTTTTATATTTTTGCAGTTCTTGATTGAACTCTTGCGCCCGGAGATTGGTTTTGCGCACCCGTTCGGCGATCAGACGGGCCAAACGAAACACTATTTTCAGGCCCAGCCTGGGATCGCGCGCCATCAAGCCAAAAAGATCCGGTTGAAAAAAACCGAAAATTTTACAGGGCGTCTTGGCTACGGCCGTGGCGGAACGGGGTGAATCATCCAGCAGCGCCACCTCTCCGAAAAAGGCGCCTTCGCCCAGTTCGGAAAGCTGCAGCTGTCCGGTTTCCGATATGATGGCCACGGTTCCGCTCTGGATAATGTACATACCCATGCCGGGTTCGCTTTCGCGAAAAATGATCTCTTCTTCCTGGTACTCACGCTCATGAAGAATGCGCATAACCGCTGCCAGTTCCCGTCTCGTCAAATCTTCAAAAATCGGCACTTTGGCGAGGATGGTTTGCACGGCGGCGTCATTGCTTTTCTCCTGAGACTCGGACGATTTGGCGAAAAATTTTTTCACGACTCTTCCCAAGTTTAGAAATAAGGGGAAAAAGGACCCCCTTGCCCCCAAGGTTGTTTATCGGATTTATACGGTGTAAGGTAATACTTTGCGGAATGCAATCCAAGAAAAAAATCATTGGCCATTGCCATTAAATTTGTATATTTTGAGACAAATCAACTTTTAACCTGCTCAGACGGCTACTTACATTAAACGGAGGAGTACTTATGGGCTTGGGATTCGCCCTGGCTAAAATACCGTGGAAGACCATACTTCCCTATGTGCCGGCTGTTGTGGAGACCGCCAAGGAGCTGTTGCGCAACGCATCAAAAAGCAAATTGTCCGGCCAGGCAACCGCTGATGGTTCACCGCAGAATCTACTGCAGCGCATCGAGCAGCTAGAAAACAATGAACGCAAACAAGCGGAACTGATTGAAAAAATGGCAGAACAGCAACAGAAACTCGCCGAGAGTCTGCGCATCGTCGAATCGCGCGTACAAATGCTTTTCTGGCTGACGCTGGCCTTGCTTATGGTTGCCGTGGGTCTGTTGGTCTACCACTTTCTTCCCGGACGAACGTTATGAACGATGGGCCGACGCAGCAGCCGCAATTCCGGCGTGAGCTGGGTCTCTGGTCCTCGACCATGCTGGTGATGGGCATCATGATCGGCTCTGGTATTTTTATCGTCAGTGCGGATATCAGCCGGGTCGTGGGCTCTGCCGGCTATTTATTGTTGGTGTGGCTCTTGACCGGTGTGGTAACCCTGATGGCTGCCCTTTCCTATGGTGAATTGGCCGGCATGATGCCGCAGGCCGGCGGCCAATATGTCTATCTCTACAAAGCCTATTCGCCACTGATCGGTTTTCTTTACGGCTGGACGCTGTTTCTGGTTATTCAAACCGGCACCATTGCCGCGGTGGCAGTGGCTTTTAGCAAGTTTCTCAGTCAGCTGTTTCCTTTTGTCAGTGAAAAGCATGTGTTCCTGCAGGTCGCCGGCGTGGCCATTACCAGAGGCCACATAACAGCCATTCTCAGTATTATCGTGTTAACCGCCATAAACAGCCGCGGTCTTGCCCTGGGCAAGCACGTGCAGAACGGTTTTACCGTTGTGAAAATTGCCGCGTTATTGGGCTTGATCGTAATCGGTCTATTTGTTGGCCGCAATGCCTTGGTATGGACGCAAAACATCAGCAGTTTTTGGCAGGCCAGTTGGACTCACATACAGGAAGGCAGCATTATAGCCATCGAGCCGTTGAGCGGTTTTATGCTGGCCGCTGCCATCGGCGTGGCCATGGTGGGTTCACTTTTTTCTTCAGACGCCTGGAATAATGTGACCTTTACGGCTGCAGAAGTAGTCAATCCCAAACGCACCATACCCATGAGCCTTGCACTGGGAACTGCAGCGGTCACTATTCTGTATCTCTTGGCCAATCTCGCCTACATCAGCGTCCTGCCGGTGCAGGGCTCACCACACAGCAGCGATGTGTTGGCGCGAGGCATCCAGTTCGCAGCCGAGGAACGCGTGGGCACGGCAGCCGCCTGGGCCGTTTTGGGCGATCCGGCCGTGACGATCATGGCTGTGCTGATTGTGATCTCGACATTCGGCTGCAACAATGGGCTGATTCTGTCCGGAGCGCGCGTCTACTACGCCATGTCGCGCGATGGATTGTTTTTCAGACAAACCGGGCGCTTGAATCGTCACGCGGTTCCCGGCACTGCGCTGTGGGTACAGGCGATCTGGGCTTCTTTACTCTGTTTGAGCGGCGCTTATAGCGATTTGTTGGATTATGTCATTTTTGCCGTGCTGATTTTTTATGCGTTGACCATAGCCGGGATTTTTTTGCTGCGCAAAAAATGGCCCGATGCAGAGCGGCCCTATCGTGCCTGGGGTTACCCGCTGGTTCCGGCATTATATATTCTTATTGCAATGGCTATTTGCCTCGATTTGTTGTTTTTTAAACCGAGTTATACCTGGCCGGGACTGGTGATTGTTCTGCTGGGCGTGCCGGTTTATTGGATTTGGAGGAAATACGGAAAAGCGATATGAAGTACACTGTCAGGGTTCTCTTTATTTTTTGTTCGGTCAATGTGTTCAGTCAGAGTGCGCGTGCTCCTCTGGCGCATGTACGCACGGACAATCCGCGCGACACCATGCACAGCTTTATGTCTGCCATGGAGGATTATAATCAGGGTGTGCGTCTCAACAATCCGGCACTCCAGGAACGCATTGATGATGCGGTGCGCACCTTAAACCTGGAAGAATATCCACGGCTTTTGCAAAAGGAAAAAGGGCGTGAAACAGCCGTTCTGCTCAAAGAGGTTATTGATCGCATTATCGTGATCAATTACGATCTCATCCCGGCTGTTGCAGAAACAAGCGGCGCGCCGCTGTTGCGCTGGCGATTAAAGGATACGGAAATCGCCATTACGCGCGTGGATCAGGGAGAACGCCAGGGCGAGTATCTTTTTGCCAAGGACACGGTGTTTCGCAGCCGGGAGTTTTATGAAAAGGTCAAGGCCTTGCCTTATCTGCCGGATTCCGGACAGGGCGCCGGTTTCCGCGCAGCCTGGTACGACGAGCGCATTCCGGATTGGGCGCGGATTAAATTTTTGAACATGGCCATTTGGCAATGGCTCGGCCTAGTTATCGTTTTTTTGTCTGGTTTGTTGCTCAACGTCATTATACGTCTGATCTTTCGCAGACTGGTTCATTTGGCTGCCCGTTCCAGCATTGAATGGGACGACAGTCTGGTAAAATTTACGCGCGCGCCGATAGCGTTGCTGGCATCCTGCGGGATTTGGTACGGCGGCGTGCAATCTCTACTGCTGGCCGGTACCGGGCTGGCGGTGTTGAATGTCGTTATCGGCCTGACGTTCAGCGTTACCGTCATCTGGTTGATTTACAACATTGTGGATGTGTTGGCGAACAACTGGATTTTAGGCAATCGCAAATCGACTCACACCGCGGATGAACATCTCCTGCAAATGCTTAAAAAAGTGCTGAAATTCATTGTGGTGCTTTTCGGCATTCTCGTGGTGCTGCAGAGCTATAACATCAATGCCATTTCCCTGGTGGCCGGTCTTGGTCTGGGCGGTTTGGCGGTGGCGTTGGCGGCCAAGGATGCGGTGGCTAATTTCTTTGGCTCCATGATGATTCTGGTGGACCGGCCATTCCTGACCGGCGACTGGATTGTTGTGGGAGGAGCGGAAGGTACGGTGGAGGAGGTCGGCTTTCGCTCCACCCGTATCCGCACGTTTTACGATTCCGTTATCACCATACCCAACTCGGAATTGATGAACGCCAAAATCGACAACATGGGTCGGCGGGAACACAGACGGATCAAGACCAGTTTGAAAATAAATCTGAACACGCCAACGGAAAAAATGCTCCAGTTTGTGGCCGGTGCCAGAGCTATTGTTGCACAATCGCCTCTGGTCTGTAAAAGCAACATCCAGGTCGCTTTTTACGAATTCGGTGCGGATTATCTGGAAGTGTTGTTAAGCTTTTTTCTGGATGTGCCGGACTATCTCAATGAATTGGATGAACGGCAGAGAATTTTTCTGCAGATCATCAATCTGGCTAACGAATTGCATGTGGAATTTGCGGTGCCCACGCGCGCTCTGTTGCAGCGCACACCGCCGCAAGAAACGAAAGCACAGACAAAATGATGCGCAAGTATTGTTCGGCATGGCTGCTGATGTCGATTTTTCTTTTTGAGCGCTGCCTGGCTGGGGACGCTGCCTCCTGGCCGTCTGTACAACGCGAGCATAAGCCCTGGGTCTATTGGTGGTGGATGGGCAGCGCTGTGGAAAAAGCCGAGATCACACGCCATTTGCAGCTTTATCATCAAGCCGGCATCGGCGGCGTACACATAATTCCCATTTACGGCGTCAAGGGTGAGGAAAAACGGTTTATCCCGTTTCTCAGTGAGCGCTGGCTGGCCATGCTGTCCCATACGATGACCGAGGCTGAGAAGCTGGGCATGGGTGTGGATATGACCAGCGGCACAGGCTGGCCCTTTGGCGGTCCCTGGATCGCGCAACAGGATGCATCCAAAGCATGGCGTGTGGAGAAATTTTCTTCCTTGATGGAAGCGCGCAGCTCTGGCAATCGTATTGTGGCGGTGGATTCTATTGCCGGCGCTTATTATGCTTTATTGGAAAAACCATCCGGAATGAAAGTCAAGCGCGCTGCGCCTGGCGGCGAAGGATGGGTGATCGATTATCTCTCTTCGCAGGCCGTGCAGCATTATCTGGCCCATTTCGACCGTGCTTTAAAAAATTATCATGGACCCATGCCGCGCGCTTTTTATCACGACTCTTTTGAAGCCTCGGGTTGCAACGGCACGGAAGATTTTTTATTGGAATTTAAAAAACGCCGAGGTTATGATTTACGGTTAAAACTAGCCGCTTTGTACGGCGACGGCGATCCGGAGGAGTGCAGCCGGGTGCTGTGCGATTATCGCGAGACGCAGTCGGATTTGCTGTTGGAGCGTTTCACGCTACCCTGGGTACAGTGGGCGCACGGCTACAAAACCATCACGCGCAATCAGGCCCATGGCAGTCCGGCTAATCTTTTGGATTTGTACGCTGCAGCTGATATTCCTGAAACCGAAGCTTTTGGTTCCAGCATGTTGCCCATACCGGGCTTGCGCATCGACACTACGGTCCATCGCCAGTTCGGCATGCCAGACCTCATCGTCAACAAGTTTGCCTCCTCTGCCGGTCATGTGGCCGGACGGCGACTGATCTCTTCGGAGAGCTGTACGTGGCTGGCCGAGCATTTTCAGGTCAGCCTGTCTCAGGTCAAGCCTGAGATTGACCGGTTGTTTGTCAGCGGCATCAACCATGTTTTTTTTCACGGCATGACCTACTCGCCGGCTGATGCCGGATTCCCGGGCTGGGTCTTTTATGCTTCTACGCAATTTGATCCTTACAATCCTTTTTGGCGCGATATCCCTGAACTAACGCACTACATCAGCCGCTGTCAGTCCTTTTTGCAACAGGGCGAAGCCGATACGGATGTGTTGCTTTATTTTCCCGCGCATGATGCCTGGTCCGCTAACCGAACTCGCGACGGGCAGTTGCGCATGAGCATGCACAACGTCGCGGAATGGGTTGGCAAAAGCGAATTTTACAGCCTGGCTGGCCGGCTGCAGCAACAGGGATATGTCAGCGATTATATTTCTGACCGGCAACTGCAATTCCTGGTCTGGAAAAATGGAGCATTGCATACCAACGGGTGTCGAGCGAAGGCCCTGGTCGTTCCTCCCTGCCGCACCATGCCTGTGGCCACCTTGAAAAAGATTTTAGCTTTGCTGCAATCAGGCGCCCCGGTGATTTTTTGTGACAGCCTGCCGCAGGATGTTCCGGGGTTTGGCGATCTAAAGCAGCGACGCCGGCAATTACAAAAGCTGATGCGGAATATCAGCGCTGTGCACAAGGGGCAAATTTTGTCCGAAGCGCTGTCGAAAAAGAGCATTTTTCCGGAAGCTTTGGCCGCTGACACACTGGCTTTTCTGCGCCGCCGCGTTAATGAGCAATATGTTTATTTTGTTGCCAATCTCAGCAGCTCGGCGGTCAGGCAATGGATTCCCATGACGGTCGCTTTTTCTTCAGCTGTTCTATATAATCCATTAACCGGTGAGATCGGTGCTGCCAGTGTTCGCGACGACCAATCCGTATATCTGCATTTAGAGCCGGGTCAGTCCTGTTTGTTGCTACTTGACCAGAGCAAACGGACAGCTCCGCAAGCAACAGTGTTACAGGAATCGGGCGAGTCCTTGGTGTTATCCGGCCCGTGGCATGCGCACTTTATGAACGGCGAACCGCAGGTATCTCCGGATACCTTGACTATTCGCGATTTGACATCCTGGACGCAATGGCCGGTGGTCAACAACAGCCGTTTCAGTGGCGATGTGCGTTATCAAACCCGTTTTCATAAGCCGGAGTATAAAGCGGTAAAATGGCTGTTGCATCTGGGTGCGGTTTATGAGAGCGCCCGCGTCTCTGTGAACGGTGTGTATGTGGCTGCCTGCTGGTCGTTGCCCTTTCAATGCGAAATCGCGGACAGTCTGCTGAATAAAGGAGAAAACCGTTTGACGGTAGACGTGGTCAATCTGGCCGCCAACCGCATTGCGGATATGGATCGGCGCGGCGTGGTGTGGAAAAAGTTTTACGATATCAATATGGTGGGCACCAATTATCGTCCTCTGGATGCCGGGCAATGGCCGGCCATGCCCTCTGGGTTGTTGGGGCCGGTCCGTTTGACGGCGCTGGTGGAATAGTAAATTAAACCTCACAGGTTTATCGTTGATTACGGGTGCACCACGATATTTATGCTGCAATTTTTCATTTAACATGAAAACGTGTTATTGCGAAAGTAGGTAGAAATGGCAAAAGCCGAACTTAAAACCAAGGTGAACGACGCCAGTGTGGAGAAATTCCTTAACAGCGTCGCCAGCGAGCAGAAACGGAACGATTGTTTTGAAATCCTCAGGATGATGAAGCAGATCACCAAAGAGGAACCCAGGATGTGGGGTTCAAGCATGGTCGGTTTTGGCAGTTATCACTACAAGGGAAAAAGCGGGCGAGAAGGCGACTGGATGTTGACAGGTTTTTCACCGCGCAAGCAAAACCTGGTCTTGTATTTGATGGGTGGCCTGAACACGCACACCGACTTGCTGAAAGAACTTGGCAAGTTCACAACCGGCGTGGGATGTTTATATATCAAGACATTGGACGATGTCGATAAAAAGGTTTTGAAAAAACTGGTGCAGGCGTCTGTCAAGAGAATGAAACAACTCTACAAATGATATGCAATAAAGGATCAGGAGGTCTCCCTGTTCATTGTGGGTCAAGTTGTTCTGTCCTTTGCCTTGTATATTGACTGCTGATTGGGATTAATACAATTCCCCAACAGATTCCTCTCCTGCACAAGCGGATCTTTTAGAATAATCTTTTTATATTATGAGTAATTTTTCACGCAGGATGGTCAAAAAATGTCGGACATCTTCAAGATGTCCGACATTTGGTTTCGGCTTGTCCGGGTTAGGCATTAGGGAATTGCTTCACTCCGGCATAGATAATCCCCTTGGGTTGATACGGCGCCTGCGTTCGCAATGACACGGTTTTTTCATCGGTTCAATTCACAGCCTATAAATTTTATCCTCCAATCCCGTACAACCAGAGAGGGGGTAGCGGAGGACCCCGCAAGGCCGGCGCAAAGCAGATGCGCTGAAAATTCCGCTCAGGTTTTTGGCGCCGGCCTGAGGAGGCCGGAGCGAGGGGGAGACTTCCCCCTCCTTTAAAAAATCTGCAGCTAAGAAAACCTTGATTTGCTCATCTGTTTTATGTAATATGTAAAGACCAAGATAGGGAGTCTGTTATGAGAAATCTGATGGCAGTTGTTCTGCTTTTTGCCTGCTCTGTTTTTGCGACCAATCCGGTGCAGATTATATCGGCCATGCCACAGGGCCAGACCACCGGTTTCGCCGATGTACAATCCATCACGGTCACGTTTAATCAGCCCATGGTGGCACTTCAAGCCACGCCTACTGACCAGAGTGACGGCCCGCTTTCTATTCAACCGTCTGTGAAGGGAAGGTATCGCTGGACTGGCACCCGCTCTCTTGTCTTTACACCCGATGCGCCGCTGACGGCGGCCACGCGCTATACGGTCACCATTCCTGCGGGAGTTAAGTCGGTCAGTGGCGATGAGCTGGCCACAGCTTATGTATGGACTTTTGAAACGCCCAGACCGCGTCTATTGGATTCGCGGCCCAAACATAAAACAACGGGCATGAAACTGGATCAGTCTTTTTATCTGCGATTCAATCAACCCATGGACCTCAGCCGCATTCAGGGACGCATCTATCTTTTAGACAAAACAGTCAGTGTGCCCATTGATTTCAGTACGCCCGGTCAGGACGAAAGCGATCGGCTTTTCAGTGATCGGGCCAGCCATATCATCAAGGTGACGCCACGCATGCCCTTAAAAATGGAACGCACGCTGACGTTGGTGGTCAGTGAGGGATTGCCGGCAGCACAGGGCGATCTCGGCGTGGCAGAAACCAAAAAACTAACTTTTTCAACCTACGGACCATTGCAATTCGTCAAGTACACGGGCCAGGATGAAGCCATAGATATCATGCCGGGCACGGGCATTCGTTTTTGGTTTACCAATCCGATAAAATATTCCGAGCTGGCTAAATATTTGCGTTTTGAACCGGCCGTGCAGATTCCTGAAGAATATCTAACGCGTGATTGGTCCAATGATGATTTGTGGTTTGAGCTGGCCATTGAGCCGGAGACCGCATATCAACTGGTCCTCGATGGCCGGTTGATGGATATCTATGGCAATACTCTGGGAAAAACAGTGACGCGGTCTTTTACTTCACTGCCTTATCCGTCCCGGGTCGCACTCGCCACCGGTCCCGGTGTTTTGGAAGCCTACGGCGATCGCCGCTATCCGGTGTTTTTCACCAATGCCGATACAGTCAAATTGCGCATGGGCATGGTGGGGGCGAATCAATTGATCCCGCTGTTGTTGAATGAAGACCTTTGGAACGAAAGCGTTCAATTGTCGTCGAATCTGTTTATGCTGGATCGTAACTGGATTGTACAAAATCCGCGCAACATCAAATGCGCCCGTCCCATGGAAATGGATTGGTTGCTGGCCGGCCGTAAAACCGGCCTGGTGATAGCAGAGATTGATAACGAATACGGAACCGAGGAACAGAGATATCAGCGCATTTTGCTGCAAGTAACTCATATGGGCGTGTCCGCTAAATTTTCCGCTATCAACAATGTCATCTGGGTGACCAATCTCATTGACGGTTCGCCGGTAGCTGATGCGCGTGTGGAAATTCGCGACAACAGCAATAAAGTGTACTGGACAGGCAAAACCGATGCTCAGGGCCTGGCCGAAAGCCCGGGCTGGCGCGAGCTTAATATACCAAAGTCAGGCCGCTGGGACACGCCGCGGCAGTGGGTGTTTGTGTACAAGGATCTGGACACCGCCTATCTATCTTCGGAAATGGGTTGGGGCATCGAGCCCTATCGCTTTGACATCGCTTATGAATGGAATCCGCAACCCATCAAGGAACAGGGCATGATGTTCACCGACCGCAATATTTATCGCGCCGGCGAAACAGTGCATCTTAAAGGCATCATGCGTGAGAAAAAGTTTTCCGAGTGGGAACCGCCTTCCATTAAAGCGGTGCGCGTTAAAGTGGTCGATTCCCGCGGCGCCACCATTCAAACCGACACCTTGTCCGTGAGCAGCTATGGCTCCATACATTTCGATGTGGCATTGGATGAATCAGCGCCTCTGGGCTATTATGAAGCGGTGGCGGAAAGCCTGACCACAACGGAAGAGTATTACGGCATGATCATGTCCACCTCTTTTCGCGTGGAAGCGTTCCGGCCTGCCGAGTTCAGTGTGACCATGGTTCCGGAAAAGCAGAGTGTGCTGCTGGGCGACAAGGCCGATGTCTTTGTCACAGCCGCTTATCTGTTCGGCGGCGCCATGGCGCGGCAAGAGATCTCCTGGCAGGCCAATATGAGTCGCAGCGATTATCAACCGCCCGGATATGATGATTGGATTTTTGGCTTGCCGTGGTGGCTGGATCGTTACGACGGCTACAGCAGCGTCAACCTGGGTCAGGGTAAGGATTCGTTGGATGCCAAAGGCCAATACCGTTTTTCGGCTTTAGCAAAAGCAGAGGGCGTTAATCGTCCGCAAATGCTGGTGATGAGTGCCGACGTCAAGAGTCAGAGCAATCAGGTGATCGGTTCCTCCGTTTCCGTTCGAGTCGATCCGGCGGATTTTTATATTGGTCTTAAATTAAGCACCGCGTTTACCGATGTAAACAAGCCCATCAATTTTCAGATGATCACGGTTACGCCGGACGGCAAGCCGCAGCCCAATCGCAACGTCAAGGTGTCCATGATTCAGCGGCAATGGCATTCGGTGCGCAAGGCCGGCGTGGAAGGCCGTTATGAATGGATCACCAGTCATGTAGACACCACCGTGGCCACGCTGCAACTAACCGGACAGGCAACGCCGGTTACAGGAACTTTTACAATGAAGAATGCCGGTTATTATACCTTGCGCGCCGAAGGCAGTGATCCGGCAGGACGCAAAACCGTGTCCGAGGTTTCTCTCTATGTAACCGGCATCGGTTATGTGGCCTGGGAGCGCAGAGACGATGATCGCATCGAACTGGTGGCTAACAGCCGGCGTTACAAGCCCGGCGATGTGGCCAGGATCATGGTCAAGTCGCCGTTTGAAAAAACCAAAGCCCTGGTGACTCTGGAGCGTGAGGGGGTGATGTGGCAAAAAGCGGTGGAACTGGTGGGCAGCACGCCCACTATTGAAATTCCCATAACTGAAAAATATCTGCCCAATGTTTTTATTTCCGTGATTTTGTTGCAAGGACGCACCAGCAATTATGTGTTCTCGGAAGAAGGCGAGGACGTGGGCAAGCCGACGTTTAAAATCGGTTACACAAATTTGATTGTAGATCCGGGCAGCAAGCATTTGGCGATTAAACTCAAATCGGACAAAGAAGAGTATCGTCCCGGGGAAACGGTGACCGTATCCATTGATGTGGCAAACAGTCAGGGAGCGCCTTGTGCGGCAGAGCTCACCCTGGCGGTGGTGGATCGCGGTATTTTAAATCTGACCAACTATGAGATGCCGGATCCTTTTAATATTTTTTATGCATTGCGGCCTTTATCGGTGCAGACTTCAGAGACGCGTTTGCATGTGGTGGAACAGCGCAACTATGGAGAAAAGGGCGAAAAGCGCGGCGGCGGCGGCGCTGATTTTGGCAACAACGACGCGGATTTGCGCAAGAATTTCAAATCAGCGGCTTATTGGAATCCGGCGCTGCTGGTGGATGCTACGGGCAAAGCGCAGATCACGTTCCAATTGCCGGACAATCTCACCAGTTTTAAGATCATGGCGGTTGCGCAAACCTTGGATGCCAACTTCGGCGCGGCCAACAGTGACTTTCGCGTCAAGCTGCCGTTGCTGTTGCAGCCGGCTTTGCCGCGCTTTGCGCGCAAGGGCGATGCATTTGACGCCGGCGTGGTGGTGCACAACTATTCCGGGAAAAAAGGCCAAGGCGTTGTCGAGGCTGAGGTTTCCGGGATTGCGCTCAAAGGCGCCAATAAAATGGATTTCGAACTGGAACATGGCGCCAGTCAGGCTGTGCTCTTTTCTTTTCAGGCCGTGCAAACCGGCCAGGCGGTGTTCCGTTTCCGTTGCCGGATGAACGAACTTGCCGACGGTTTGGAAAAAAACATTCCCGTACAAGCGCCGTCGCTGCACGAAACCGTAGCCACGTACAAGCGCGTGGAGGAAAGCACCAAAGAAAAGTTGCAACCGCCAAAGGATGTTTATCCCGAAATGACCCGGTTGGAACTGACCGCATCCTCCACAGCCATGTCCGAATTTTCCGGCGCTGTGGACTATTTAATGTCCTATCCCTATGATTGTCTGGAGCAGCGTTTGTCCAAAGCCATGCCGATTATCGTTTCCGCGGATCTGGTGAAAGCGTTTGATTTGCCGGGCAATTTGAATGAAGGTTATGAAGACATGGTGCGCCGCATTCTCAAAGAGATGCCGAAATTTCAGATCGATGACGGTGGATTTAATATCTGGCCCGGTGGATACATCTCTTCGCCTTATATCAGCGCTTACGCGTTGTATGTCATGTCGTTGGCAAAGAAAGCGGGTTATAGCGTCAATCAGTCGGTGATGGATCGCGGTTTGGATTATCTGCGTTCGGTGTTGAGCGGCGACGTGTCCCGCACAAATTATCCCTATGATAATTTGTCATGGAAAGTCACGGATGCTTTTGTTCTGTATGTGCTGGCGTTGAACAACCGCACCGATGCGGGGTATGTGGAAAAGATGACGCAGCGGGTGAACGATCTGCCGCTGACCGGGCAGACCTATCTGTTGCGCACGGTGCAGCTGTTGTTGACGCAACCGCAAAGCAACAGTTCGCTGATTGCGCAGATGAAAAAACAGCTGACCCGGACCGGTGAAAAAATCAATCCGCTGCAGGTGCGCAAAGAAGAACTGGTGCAAGCCATCATGAACCGCATGCGCACCGATCCGACCACCGCTTATTTTGAAGACCCGGCCGGAGAGATGGCCTGGATTTATCATTCCAATGTGCGTTCTACCGCCATGTCTCTGCAGGCGATACTCGAAGCCGGAGCTGATCTGCCCATGTCGGAGAACGTGATCAAGTGGTTGTTGTTGAAACGCAAGAACGGGCACTGGAGCAACACGCAGGAAAACTTTTATGTGTTGCATGCGCTGGCAACGTATTTTGAAAAGGTGGAGAAAGTAGAACCCAATTTTGAAGCGCAAATCAAGCTGGCCGGCCAGGAGGCGTTGCGTTATTTGTTCGTCGGCCGCTCCCGTCATGTGGAACGCAAGGTGATGCCTATCGCTTCATTGGGCGCCAAGCCTTTTGATGTGGAGATCAATAAAAAGGGCCCGGGTTCGCTTTATTATGGTTTGCGCATGACTTATTATCCGCTGCAGACCAAAGAACCGCGCGATGAGGGGCTGACGATTCTGAAATCGGTTACGCCGGTGCAGGCGCAGTTTGGTCAGGATGGCGCTTATCCCATCGGTCAGATCTTTCGCGTCACGCTGTCTGTGGAAACGCCCCATGACCGGCACTTTGTGGTGGTGGATGATCCGGTGCCTGCCGGATTGGAGCCCATCAATGTCAGTTTGGCCACCACCAGTGCGGCGGTGGCGGAAATGGAAGGGGAGAACGAGAATTCCTGGTGGCGCGGTTTCAATCATGTGGAAAAACACGATGACCGCGTGCTGTTGTTTGCGGATTACCTGGAAGACGGGGTAACGACTTTTTCGTATCTGGCGCGCGCCACCACCAAAGGGTTGTTCCAGTTGCCGCCAACCCATGCGGAAGAGATGTATACGCCGGAGGTGTACGGCCGCACGGTGAGCAAGGTGGTGACGGTGAAATAGAAAGCTGGTCTAAAGCCCGGGGTTCTGCTCCGGGCTTTTTTTTTTGTA
>CAYLWO010000071.1:0-3945 GCA_964387285.1 uncultured Cytophagia bacterium
GCGATTCCGGGTATTTTGACGTACGCCTGATCGCTGCTAACCAGGTCGCGCGTGATACGTTGTACAAAGAGGATGAAATCATCATTTTTCCCTGTTTTTATGATTACGGTGATGCACCGGAAGCCGGCATGGCTTATCCGGATATGGGTGTGATCGGTAATTTCCCCACCTGCCGTTATGGAGGCCCTGCCGGTTATATCCGTCATGGATTTGACAAGAACTGCTTCTTTGGTTACTCGGTGGATCATGAACAGGAGGGCAACTTCGGCGGGTGCTTTAACGCAGCCAAAGGGCATTGGGATCAGGATGAATTGTGTGGCGCCATGGACGCTGGTCTATATCTGCCCAACGCCTATACGCTAACCGGCGATCCGGGTTTTGAAACCTATACCTCGCTATGTGCAACGGCATTGGGCTCGCCCATGGGCTTTGCCTGTTCCCTCGCCGAATGGGGACGTAATATCGACATCTGGCAACAATGCAATATCAACGAAGGCGCTTATGTCAATGTCCTTATCGACTGGAACCAGGACGGTGATTGGGGGGATTCGACTTATTGCGACAATGCGCCTGCAGGTCAAAAATATACGCCTGAACACGTGTTGGTCAATTTTCGCGTACCTGGCGGTCAAAACGGTCTTTTATCGTACCTGGAACCGCCGTCATTCCGCATCGGCGCCAATCATGGATATGTGTGGGCCCGTTTTACCATTACACCGCAACCGGTTTCAATACCCTGGAAAGGCAGCGGGACATTCGGCGATGGCGAATCAGAGGATTATTTGCTCAAAGTCAAACAACGTTTCCTTTTGGTGGATTTCGGTGATGCGCCATTTCCCTATCCAACCACCATGGCCATGAACGGCGGATATAATGGCATTAATGATGCGGTCTATATTGGCAGCGGCGTGGATGATGAGGACGATGGCCGGCCGGACACCCTGGCTCTTGGCGATGACAAAACCGGCAACAGCCAGGAAGACGGTATTCTGTTCCAACCTTTAAAACCCGGCGATACATCATGTGTACAAATAGTGACTTCTGTCGCAGGATTCCTGAAAATATGGATCGATTTCAATCGCGATGGCGATTGGCGTGATGCCGGCGAACTGGCGGTAGATGAAAAAACAAAACAAGGCGCCAACACCTTTTGTTTAAAAACGCCGGACGACGCCAATCCCGGCATTACCTATGCGCGCTGCCGGTTCAGCGATTCCATTTTCGAAGCCTACGACGGCGAAGGCGGCATTGGTGAAATCGACGACGCCATGGTATCTATTGTGGAGTGGATTCGGCCGCCGTTGCTGTCCGAGTTCGGCGACGCGCCTGAAGGCACACTCGCTTATCCGGCCGGAACCTGTGATAACATAGCCGCTGCCGTCATGGGTAATTTCCCCACCTGCAAGAATTTTGAATTCGGCGAATTTCCGATCCGCACCAGTGCCGGTTATATTCAGCATGCGAAAAACGGCAAGCGCTATCTGGGCAGTTCCGTGGATTTTGAGACAGACGGCTGTGCCGGATCCTGCCCGGGTTCCGGTGATGATGATAACCTGTATGACGATGGCGGTCTGCGCATTGTGACTACCTACAAGATCGAAGACAATCGGGTGGTCGCCAATAGCAGCAGCAGTATGGAGAATATGATCACCTGCGCTACCGGCGTATGGGGAAGAACCATCGACGTTTACTATCATGTCAACGACGAAGCCGGCGCTTATGTCAATGTGTTGATCGATTGGGATCACAACGGCGAGTGGCGTCCGGGATCGTCCATTCGCAGTTGCGATGATCACGTGGTGGCGGATGAACATATTTTACGCGACTTTTTTGTGCCCCAGGGAGCCGGTTCGCTGAGCGATCTGCATCCGCCTGATTTTCGCATCGGCGCCGCTTACGGTTATTCCTGGATGCGCATCACCATTTCCGATGAACCCCTTGATCCGCGCACCATTGAGAGCGGATGGGCTCAGGTAGGCTGGAACGGCACCGGCTGGTTCAGCGACGGCGAAACCGAGGATTATCTGATTTATATTGTCGGCGAGGGGTTTCGTGAGTATGGCGATGCGCCGGAAGGCGCCATCGCTTATCCCGGCACCGGCGTCATCGGCCATTTCCCGACTTGTCGCTCCTACGATGCCGTGGCCGGAACCGGTTATATCAGCCACGGCACGGATGCGGGACAATCCTATATGTATTTCGGCTGTTCGCTGTGCGCACCTAGTTACGAACCCAACGGCAATCGTGGTCTGTGTCCGGGCATGCCCAACGCGGATGACGATAATGGTCTGTTCTGGCTCCTTCCCTATACATTCCGCGGCACACCGGCAGAGCCTTATATAGTTGCAGAAAACGACAGCAGTTATTACGGTCGCTATCGACTGGGGCACACCTGCGATCTGGCGAAATGGGGAGAAGGTAAAAATCTCGATGTGTACTGGGCCAATCAATGGGGCGATAGGCATGCCTATGTCAATGTCCTGATGGATTGGAATCAGGATGGCGTATGGTCCGGTTCCTCGACCTGTGACGATGGCCATGAGGCGCCGGAACATGTGTTGGTCAATTTTGAACTGCCGCCTGCCATGGCCGGGTCCGGGCTGTGCGCCCCGCCGGGCGATGACCCCCCTGATTTTCGCATTGGTCCCAATTCAGGCTACATCTGGGCGCGCTTTACCATCACGCCGGAACCGGTAACGCTGCCCTGGCACGGTGACGGCGTCTTCGACGACGGCGAGACCGAGGATTATCTGTTGTACGTCAGTCGGTCGTGGCCTCCTTGTGATTATGGCGATATACCGTGGCCCGGTCTCGGCGGTAGAGCAAGCCATCGTTATGTAATGGGCTTTTTCCTTGGCGACACCCTGGATACCGAACCTGATTTTTTATATGATCCGAATGCCGAGGGCGACGATAAGGACGGCATCAATGACGACGATGGTGTGAAATTTCTCACGCCGCTGCATTCCGGCCAAACAGCGTCGATACGCGTTAAAGCGTCCGCTGACGGCATTCTCAGTGCCTGGTTCGACTTTAACGGCAATTCAACTTGTAAAGAAAAGAACGAACAGGTTTTCAAGGACGTGCAATTGAAAAAAGGCGAAACCATTCTCACCTTTGTCGTGCCTGATTCGGATGTTGTGGAAACGGTGTTCGCGCGATTCCGTTTCAGTGATCAGGGAGGTTTATCCTTCAGCGATCCGGTCACGGATCCGCAAAAAGGCTGGCTGCCGCCCAAAGGCGAGGTGGAGGACTATGTGGTAAAGGTTATCGTCACCGGCGTGAACCGGGGTGCGCTGCCCGTTGATTTTGATTTGGAACAAAATCATCCCAATCCCTTTAACCCGATCACGCACATTCGCTTTTCCCTGCCGCGTACGGTGCAGATGCGGTTGGCGGTATACAACGTCCAGGGGCAACTGGTGCGTATTCTGGTGAACGATCAGCGCGCCGCAGGAACTCATTCGGTTAGCTGGGACGGCCGCAATGATCAGGGACAATTGATGTCCTCCGGTCTGTACCTGTATCGCATCGATTGCGTCGGTTTTACCAGGACGAGGAAATTGCTGTTCCTGAAATAGATACTCCTTTCCAAACCTCACAGGTCTGCCAGACCTGTGAGGTTTGGACTCACTAAAGGGCGATGGTTTTTTATCGCCCTTTTTTATGGGCAAGCGTACCGCATCATTTATGCTGCGATTTTTCAAATACCATTGAAACGTGTCATTGCGAACGCTGGCGCAGTTGCTGACAAAGTCGACGATCTGTGCTGGAGTGAAGCAATCCCTCTTTACAACACAAATTTTTAAAGAAGGCCTGCGGTTATCAATTATGGGAATCACCATCGCCCGTTTTAGCAGGCCGAAGCCAAAAGATAAACCTAATGTTTTTTTGTCGACGATAGAAGGTGCCGTCACGCCCCTTCAGGGCTTGAATATTTTTTTT
>CAYLWO010000071.1:4045-35644 GCA_964387285.1 uncultured Cytophagia bacterium
TTTTTTACCGCGAAATCCGCTGAATAATCCGCTTGACATTGCAGTTATTATTTTGTTTCTTAAAGCCATTGTATCTGCTAAACCTTGAGTTTGTCCAAAAAGTTCGCCATTTGTTCTCAGGATTAAATAAGCAGCAAGAACATTATTCACGAAGAATAAATAACCCAATATTTTTAATTAGCATGTGGCTCCGCCTTTTGGCGGAGAACTAGCTACGAAAGTTGCTTTTTGGACAACCTAAAGTGTAATGCAGTGATCCATCCTTTGCGGAGTTTTGCTCAAATGAAAAAACATCTTTACTTGATTTTTTTACTAATCTGCACCGGATGTCCGGCGTGGGCGCAAAACATTTATCAACAAGTGCCCAAAACGCCGGACGCCGCGCGTTGCTATTTATTTTATCTGCACGGCAAAATAATCGAAGATCAGGGCGTACAGGCAGTCAGCGAAAAATACGGGCCCTATCACTATGATAAAATTCTGCACACGCTGGGGCAGAACGATGTGGTGATCAGTGAACCCCGCAGTCGCGACACCGACGGCCTGGCGTACGCCCGCAAAGTGGCGGCACAGGTGGATACGCTTCTCAACGCCGGGATAAAGCCAGAAAACATCACGGTGATCGGCGCTTCCAAAGGCGCCGCTATTGCCGTGTTGGTGTCCCATCTGTTGAAAAAGCCCGAGTTGAAATTTGTGCTCATGGCTATTTGTAATACTGACATGGCCGATTTCTGGAAAGAAAACAATATCAAATTATGGGGTCGCGTTTTATATCTTTATGACGAGAAGGATGAAATTGCCGGATCCTGTAAAAACTTTCTGGATGAACTCAAATCAGATGGCTTGAAAGAGTATCGCGAATGTGCACTCCATTTGGGGTTGGGTCATGGTATTTTGTATGCGCCGCTGGAGGAGTGGATTATACCTGCTTTGAATTGGGCGCATCAGGATAATCAAGACTCTGAAAGGACGAAAAAAGATATCGAAATCATTGCCCGGAAATTTACTTTTACCGCCAAACCGTCGACGACTGCCAAAATCATGGATGGCCGGCTCAACGACGGTGTCTATCAAGCGGATACGCCACCCAGTTCCTACGGCCATAAAGGTTATGCGAGTGTGACGGTGAAAAACGGACAGGTGGTGCAGATGGTTTTTTATCAACAGGACCCGATAACCGGTCAATACAAGGACGAGAACTATGGCCATGAGTACGGCACGCAGTTCGGTCCTGACACCTATGCCAAAGCGCAGCAATCAGTCGCCCGCGGGAAAAGCTATCCGATTAAATTGATCGAAACGCAGAATCTCGATGCCATCGATGCGGTGACCGGCGCTACCTATAATCTGCATGTGTTCAAACAAGCGGTAAAAGCTGCGCTGGAAAAAGCAAAGAAGAGCAAGTCCTAACGCTCATTCTTTGGTACTAGGAGATTGCTTCACTCCAGTCCGGTCATCGCTCAGGATCGGCAACAGCGACACTGTTCGCAATGACCCAACCCATATAAACTGGAATGAATAGTATAATAATCCGCCGATTGCGCAGATAGACACAGAAAAGTCGCCATTCGAATGTTATCTGCGAACATCTGCGTCATCTGCGGATGAGCAGGAGATTAGCTGAAAATGCCTGGCGCAGCAGAACTGCAAACAAACGAAAAAAACAGCAGCGAAAAAAAGTGGTTATTTTTTCCCATCGCAAGAAAGTGTACTGATAAAAGATTTTGTTGCCATTTTGCGCAAAAAAATTCGTAATACAATAAAGTGGAAGGATGAGGGGATTTCACATTCTTTGTGTTCTGCCTTATCACGTTGGCAGTCGCGATTGCAGGCAATGATATAAAAAAATCCCTGCCGCAACAGAAACATTGAGCGAGTCAACATGGCCGGCAATAGGCAGAGTGATCCGTTCGTCGCAAATGGACAGCCACTCCGCTGCCAATCCCTGGCTTTCGGTGCCGAATAACAGAGCAAAACGATCAGGCGGAGTAAAGGACGATAATGTTCTGGTGGCGTCATGCAGAACCGTGGCTGCCAGGCTGATATGAAACCGGTCACGCAGCACGAGCAGATCATCGAGCAAATGGTCGGACTGGGCCAGTGTTAGTGTAAACACAGCGCCCATGGAAACGCGCACGGTTCGCCGATAAAACGGATCTCGACAGCGCTCTCCCAACACCACCGCGTCGACGTTAAAAGCAGCGGCGGTGCGCAGGATTACGCCGAGATTTTCGGCATCGTTTATCTCCGGGCAGATCACGAGTGAAACCTGCTGCTTTTGCAGAATCGCCAGTTGGGTTGGATTGGGCAGGGGTTGCCGGACCGCCAGAGCAAGGGCGCCGCGGTTAAAATCATAGCGCGCAATATCGCGAATGAGTTTTTTATTTACCACGTAAACCGGTGTCTCTGCGGACACTCTGGCAGCGAATTTTTCCTGAAAAGCCTCTTCGATCAGCAAACTATGAACAGCGAACCGGCTGTTCAGCAGGCGCTGAACCAGATGTTCGCCTTCTGCGACAAACAGTCCCCATGTATCCAGCATCTCGCTGTCGCGGACATCGCGGTACAGGGCGATACGGGGATCGTCAACGCTTTGAATGGGTATGGTATTCATGGCGAAAAATTAACTTTTTTATCGGAAAAGGACAAGATAAATAATATGGAAACGTCACGGTTGCAGCGTCAAATCGCTTTTCTTCTGGAAGTGGACAAATTGAAATCCGTGCTGCGACGCACCTACATTCCCGGCCAGGATCGACGGGAAAATTCGGCCGAACACAGCTGGCAGGTCAGCCTCATGGCGATGATTTTAGCTGAACATGCCAACGAGCCGGTGGATGTGTGCCGGGTCATGAAAATGATGTTGGTGCACGATCTGGTGGAAATCGACGCCGGCGATACCTTTGTATACGATCAGCAGGCGAATGCGGATAAGGCCGAACGCGAAGTGGCTGCGGCTGAACGCATCTTTGGCCTGTTGCCGGAAAACCAAACCGCTGAATTGCGAGCCTTGTGGGAAGAATTCGAAGAACGCAAAACAGCGGAAGCGCGCATGGCTCGTGGACTGGATCGGTTGATGCCCATGCTGCACAATTTTCATACCCAAGGGCGCGCCTGGCGGCAAAACGGCATCACGGACCGGCAGGTTACGCAAACCAATAACATCATCAACGACGGATCGACAGCGCTTTGGGATTATGCCCGGCAATTGATCCGTTCAGCAGTGGAAAACGGATATTTATGCACAGATGAAAAAGGAGAACAGCAATGACTTTCCTCTATTTGAATTCGAACATGATGGGCAGCGGCGAACCCGAGTTGGGTGAAAAACTATTAAAAATTTTTCTGGAAAAACTGGCCGCCTCCGACGTGCAAGTGGACCTGGTGGGATGCGTCAATTCCGGCGTTTACCTCACCACCGAAGGCAGCGAGGTGTTGGACAGTCTGCAAAAACTGGCGTCCAAGGGCGCACGCATCGCCACCTGCGGCACCTGCCTGGATCACCTCAATCTGCGCACCAAACTGCTTATTGGCGAGGTGGGCGCCATGGAGCAAACGGTTCAGGTCATGAATATGGCGGATAAAATCATTCGCCCCTGATCCCTGATGCGTGTACGACGGCATTTATGCCGTCATTTCTATACCCTGCCTGGACGCCTTTAGATGGATAAACGCAGGAACTGATGCGAAAATCGGGCGTTATTATGGTTGGAGTAAGGCTGAATTTGGCATGATCACGCTTAAAAACGACATCCCTCATTTTCTATTGGCAGTAAATGAAAAAAGTATGTAAATTTTTCTAGAATGATTTTGTTTCAATCTGATAATCACCTGGAGTTTTCATGAAGCTGTTTAAACACGCGAAGAAATATATCCTTGTTGTCACATTTTTATCAGGCGTTCTCTTTATGCATTGTTCGGAAAAATCCGAGAGCGTGACCGGGCCGGAAGATGCCGGCTTGCCTAAAGCATTTTTTACCATAACACCTTCCTTCGGCAAACCGGATAGCACGCTGTTTCGCGTGGACGCCGGCAGGTCCTCAGATAGTAAAGACGATGCCCGTTCTTTACAGGTGCGCTGGGATTGGGAAAACGACGGAAATTGGGATACGGAATACAGCACGGCCAAGATCGATTCGCATCGTTTTTCTCAGGCCGGTGTCTATGCGGTTACGCTGCAGGTCCGCGACTCTGACAACCAGGAGAGCGCCGTGAGTAAAGTCGTTGCTGTTTCTGATTCCATCGGCGGCGTCATTCCCATTTTTTGGGTGACGGTACCTGAAGACAGTTTCATGATGGGCGATATTTGGCAGCGTTATGCGGCGGATGAAAGGCCGGCGCATCGCGTTAAAATTTCTTCCTTCAAGATGAGTCAATATGAAATCACCAACGCGCAGTATGCCGCCTTTTTAAACGCCTATCAAAGCGACAGCGTCAAGACCGGGGATTTTGCTAAAAAGATCATGATCTATGAGAATGATTGGGGTGTCAAAAGGTCCGGCAGCGCCTGGCAAGCAGCAACCGGATACGAAAATTTCCCTGTTATCTATGTGACGTGGTACGGGGCCAACGAATTTGCCAGATTTTACCAATATCGTTTGCCCACGGAAGCGCAATGGGAGTTTGCGGCCCGTGGTGGCGGCCAAGAACAACGATGGGCCGGCACCGACGACAGCAGTCGGGTAGGCGATTATGCCTGGCACTATGACAACAACCGCACGAGTCCGCGTCATGTGGGTTCCAAAAAACCGAACCAGCTGGGACTATATGATATGAGCGGCAACGTTTGCGAATGGTGTCAGGATTGGTACGATGAGAAATATTATTCGGTCAGCGAGTCGGTTAATCCGACCGGACCGGCGACCGGAGATTCGGTGGTTGTCCGCGACGGTTCCTGGCTTAACGACGCCTGGCAATGTCGAACAACCGTTCGCACCTCGGATGCGCCGGGCGCCAGAAGCGTGTGTGTCGGTTTTCGTGTTGTGGCGCCGCTTTAATTTAAAAATCGCTCGAAAGATTGCTGCCGAGCGTGAGCTGAAGCAGGATATTCATTCCGCAATAAAGAGTGAAACGCAAGTCCTAATCCAACTAACGCAGCGGAGAGCTCTCTGGCGCGATTTTGTCAATAAATAAAAAAAGGGCGACTCGATCGCCCTTTTTTTGTCATGCTTTAAAAAGACCTGCAACATCACCGCGCGGGTGAATAAAGATTTTCCCGGCAGAATGATGCCTTGAAAGCCGTGCGGCTAATTGTCCGTTCCACTTGGAGGAGAGGTGGCGACGGCTTGTTCCAGCGCTTCCTCTTTTGACATGAGCAATTCGACTTTACCGGAAACTCCCTGAATGGTGTCGTGCAATAAATCGAGTTTGCGATCCATTTTGTGTTCCCAGGCAGCCATATCATGTTTCAGCTTGAGCATTTCTGCATTAGTGCCGGCGATTTTTTCTTCTAACTGCTTGATTTTATCGGAGTTGTCGACCTTGCCTTTTCCTTCGAGAGCATCGAGTCGTGCTTTGAGTTCTGCAAGGCCTTTGACAGCCGGCGCCGGTTTTTTAGGAGCTGCCGCCTTTTTTGCTTTTACTGCTTTAACTTTTGGTTTTGGTTTGGGCTTGGGTTTTGCCTTTTTCACAGTAGCCATAATCGGGACCCTCCTTATTTGTTAAAAGCGTGTTTTTAACAACATGGAGTTTATTGGCTAAAGATAGGATATCCACGTTTAATAGTCAAGGAAAAATAACAATTATCGTCCGCATGGTAGTGCTCTCGCTATCTATTTAAATACAAAGAACAAATAGCGAACTTTTTGGACACCTCGGTCTGTACGCGTCGCTTATTTAATTACCGCAAGTTTGCGAACAGCGGAAAAACGGTTTGCCGTCATTCTGACAAAATAAACGCCGGAAGATAAATCACCGGCTTGCATGATCACCTTATATTCCCCCGGCTGCTTTTCTCCTGCAACTAATGAATAAAGCTGGCGACCGGTGACGTCGTAAAGCTTTAAAGATATCCGGCCGGCCCGGGCTACAGAAAAAGGGATGGTTGTGCTGCTGTTGAAGGGATTGGGAAAATTTTGCGCCAGGGCAAAATGCAGAGGAAGCGTCTCTTCGGTTGCCGCGACGACAGTAGCGTTCTCTGCCGGTTTTGCCCAAAATCCGGCGCGCGACTGGTACTGCGGATTGCCGGATTTGCCCACCAGAACCTGTCCCACCGAGCCGTTGATGCGACCGTGTGTTAACGGTTGCCTGGCGCTGCCGTTGGGAAAAGCCGATTTTTTCACAGCGTATTGGCCTGTTAACGGCAAGCTCACAGCAAGACACAGTAATATGAGCAGATTTGCTCTATGTTTCATGAGACCTCCTGTTTGCGAAAAAATGCCCCCGGTCTTTTTTTAGATGAATTCAGCATCGAACCATTTTTCATAAGACCGGGGACTCTTACTGATTCATTTCCTGCAGTCTTTGCCTATTCGCTTGTTGTTCAGCATAGTCTACGCCGTCGCTTTCCGGCTTGCCCCACTCCTTAGGATATAGGTATTTACCGCGTTGCGCTGTTACTTTATTAACCTCAGTCTGAATGCGATGGGCTTCGGCAAAAGCATCTTTGCGTACGCCGGTTACCTGCCAGGATACTTCCAGGCCTGCCTGACCGCCGCTGATCTTGAAACGATTGTTGTTTATTTTTTCCGCTATATAGATCGGTGCAAAACCGCCGATACAGGTGAGCTGGTAGCGAAAGTCTCTATTCAACGCCGCAAAATAGGCTGGCAATTCCACCCACGCTTCGCCGTTGGCTTGCAGCAGCACGTTGCCGTTATACACGTTCATCATATCCGGACTTTCCACAAAAGAGTGTTGCAGATACTTGTTCTCCGGATCCAACGGATGATCGATGCGAAACGCACCGCCGCCTTTGGACAGCGTGCCGGTGACGTTGACATTGCCGCTGAAATAGCCGGCGTAATCGCCGCCGCCGACTTTTTCTCCATAAATCGCCTTGCCGGTATTGCTCGAGCCATATACGCCATTGCCGGATGTGGCATTTCCGCAAACACCATCACCACTGGCTGTGCCGCCCATTACGCCTTTCTGTGTCGAACTATAACCGCCGGCGCCCCACCATTGATGGCCCAAATAGCCATAAGCGCCGCTTGAATTCCGCCCATACACGGCCCAGTTTGTATGACCTACATATCCATAATTTCCATTATTGTTCCCATAAAGCCCAACAACCTCTGCTGTCGTCCCGCCTCCCTGTATTTTTGCCACAGAAATGGTTGTCGAGCCGTTAATATCCTCACCCAAGAGCGTGCTGTTCGTCACCTTGTTTGTGGTAATCGAATTGTCCTGCAACATGGTGTTGGTGATCGCATTGGCCTGACCTTCATTTACATACTGGCCATCGGTGTAGGCTGTGTTGAGAGCGATTGCATCTGCGGTTACTATAATGCCTGTGCCTGCTCCAACATCAAGCGTGGCGTCACCGTTCAGAGCGCCGCCGGTCAATCCGTTTCCGGCGTTCACCGACGTGATATCGCCTGATCCTGCCGGCGCTGCTTGCCAGGTTCCAACACCGGAAGCGTTGGAGGTCAAAATGTACCCGTTGACCGCACCGGTCGGCATTTTGAAACCGGTCATTTGCACGGTTCCTGCAACATCAAGTTTTTGTCCCGGATTAGCGGTGCCAATACCGATATTTCCGCCTCCAATGATGGTCAACCGGTCGCCACTGCCCAGGGTGGTATTTTCGGAAATTTTGAATTTATTGCCTTCGGCATTGTCGATGCCGATTGTAAATGATCGTGTGGACGTCGTGAAGCGAGCGGCCGCAATGCCGCTGCCTGCCTGCTGCATTACCAGCATGGCGTCCCCTAACACATCGTTTTTATAAAGATGCAACAGGGCCTGAGGATTATCTACACCCAAGCCCAAACCGTTTGTGACCACCGCTCTTCCATTAACATAGAATTCCGTCGTGGGGGTGGTGCTGCCGATGGCAACGCGGCTCGGCGTGGTATATACGATCGAATTGGTAAGGACTTGAGGAGCTATAAACTGAGCCAGATAACCGTTCACGCCGGTTCCTTGCAGGCCTGCCGGCGCTGGTTGCCACGTACCCAGGCCGCCGGCATCAGAGGTCAATATATAACCGTTGACCGCTCCGGGTTGCATTTTAAAACTGCTGGTTTTCAAAGTACCGACAACATCCAATTTCCCCATGGGATTGGTAATACCGATGCCGACGTTGCCATTGACATCGACATAAACAACATGGGCCGGGCTGCCGTCTGCCGCATCCAGTGAATACCCATCCGGCACTGTAAAACCGAGATCAGCCGGTTGTATCGTACCGTCCGTAATCATGCTGCCGGTGATGGCGTTAGTGCCCACTGCTAATGTAACATCGCCGCTGGCGCCGCCGCCGGTCAATCCGGCGCCGGCATTGACCGCTGTAATGTCCCCGCCGCCGGCCGTGCTGGAAATGGTGATCGTCTTGGCCGTATTGTTCGGCGTAATGGTGATGTTGCTGCCGGCTATCAGATCGATATTGCCACCGTCATTTGTCACGCCGTCCAGGCTGCTCAGCACATAAATGGCCATCTGCCTCAGGGTGATGCTGTTGTCGGCAATTTTTTCTTCAGTAACGCTGTTGTTGGCCAGTTTGGCATTCGTTACACCGAGATCAGCCAGAGTCAGGGTCACATCTCCGGCTGTGCCGCCGCCGTTTAATCCTGAACCGGCAATCACTGCCGTGATGTCGCCTGCTCCGCCGCCGACCACCGGCTGCCAGGTGCCCACGCCATTGGCGTCCGAGGTCAACACATAACCTGCCGCAGCAGCAGTGGGCATTTTAAAGTGATTCATTTGCGCCAGATTGTTAACTGAAAGATCGTTGTCTACAGATTGGTTGCCGGTCACTTTAACCGACCCATCAAAATATCCGGCCCAGCCGAAGGAAAGCGCTTTGCCATAGATGGCGTAACAGGTGCCATCGTAACCAAACTCTGTATCGTATGGTTCGACCTGAGCATATACGCCATAGTTGGTGCCCTGCGAGGACACGCTGCTGTAGAGGCCGTAAAAATTTTCACGGGTGTTGGGGTCTTGATAGTGTGCATTCGCTTTTATGGCGTAATAACTGTTGCCCGGATCAATATGCTTGCCGGTCCTTACTTGAATGCCGATTTGGCCGCCGATAAAATCGCCGGCTATGCCGTGTTCGGAATATTCATCTGTTCTGGCATATAATGCAACGGGATCGCCGCCGCCCTGTGTTCCCGTGTACTCGGCATGTAAAATGTGTTCCGAGGCGCCGGCCTCAGAGAGAGTGAAATAACCAACGCTGCCGCTGTCGCTGTTGACATGAAATCGGGCTGCCGGTTGCGTAACGCCGATGCCGATCAGATTATTTTTTTCCAGGACGACTGAATTGCCGATTTTTTTATTTGCGACAAATTTGGAGAGATAACCTGCTGTGCCGCTGCCGTCGATGCCGGTTCCGATTGCCATCGGTTGCCAGGTGCCCACGCCGTTGGCGTCAGAGGTCAGCACATGACCGGCTGCTGCAGCCGTGGCCATTTTGAATTGATCCACATGCGCCAGGTTATTGACGCGCAAAACGCCATCCACGGTTAGACCTTGTGTGACCCTGGCAGCGCCGTCAAAATAACCGGCCCAACCAAATCCGAGCGTTTTTCCATAAACCGCATAGGATGTGCCGTTGACGCCAAATTCCGTATCATAGGGTCCTGCTTCAGCGTAAATGCCATAGTTCGTGCCCTGTGAAATGACCCGGCTGTACAGGCCGAAGATGGAATTGATAACATCAAGACCTTCATAATACGCATTGGCTTTGACCGCATAATAACTGTTGCCCGGATCAATATGCTTGCCGGTCCTTACTTGAATGCCGACCTGACCACCGATAAAATCGCCGGCTATGCCGTGTTCGGAATATTCATCCGTTTTGGCATATAATGCAACGGGATCGCCGCCGCCCTGTGTTCCCGTGTACTCGGCATGTAAAATGTGTTCCGAGGCGCCGGCCTCAGAGAGAGTGAAATAACCAACGCTGCCGCTGTCGCTGTTGACATGAAATCGGGCTGCCGGTTGCGTAACGCCGAGTCCAATCAAGCCGTTCTTTTCGAGCAAGCGTGAATCTGCAATGGTTTTCGCAGCAATGAATTTGGAGAGATAGCCGGCAGTGCCGCTGCCGTCCAGGCCAGACCCGACGCCGAGGGGTTTCCAGGCGCCCACACCGTTGGCATCTGATGTCAGTACTAATCCCGAAGCAGCGCCCGTTGGCATTTTGAATCCGGTCATTTGTGCTGTTCCTGCCACATCCAGCCGTTGCCCCGGATTTCCGGTGCCAATGCCAAACAGCCCGGAATTGGTCAGGGTAAGTGTAGCGCCGCTGCCTGTTCCCCAAACCAGGGCAGTCGAATTTTCCGGAATATACATATACCAGGCCTGATTAGCGCCGCGCAAACCCAGTCCCACCCAACCATTGGCCGGCGCTGACCGTTCAATCTGCATGA
The DNA here is from genome assembly GCA_964387285.1 of uncultured Cytophagia bacterium. GTDB lineage: Bacteria > Zhuqueibacterota > Zhuqueibacteria > Residuimicrobiales > Residuimicrobiaceae > Anaerohabitans. The sequence continues at coordinate 14,584 of CAYLWO010000071.1, forward strand.
TCGCATCACCCGCAGTGCTGTAAACGTGCAACTCTTCCCCCGGCCTGGTGGTGCCGATCCCCAGTTTTCCATCCTTGTCGACGTACACAGCCGGATTCGGCGCGCCGTCGTCCGCAGAGAGAGAGTAGCCGGTCGGAAGTGCAAAGCCCAGATCAACAGGGGCGATGCTGCCATCCTTGATCAGCCGGCTGGTGATGGCGTCAGCTGCGATCTTTTCTTCGGTGATGCTGCTGTCGCTGACCTGTTCAGCCAGGACAGCTCTAAAGCTGTAGGGAGAGGCGGTAATGCGAATCCGCGGCAGCAACTCCGGTGTGCCTGCAACGCCGAGACCCAGCCAGTAGCTCTTATCAAAACTGATAGCCAGGGGTGTAATGGCTCCTAGTTGTACGTTGAACACTCCTTGATCCAGTGCTACGGTTTGGGTTTCACTCCATAACGGTTGTCCGGATGCTTCTACATCATAGAGAGAAAAGGTAACCGTCAGGCTGGTGTCGGCAACTGGCTTGGCGTTAGCGTCGGTCAAGACGCCCTGATAGCTGATCAATCGAGGAATCTGGCTAAGGCTGACCTGTGCTAGGGCCAAAAGCACGGAGACGATGAAACAAATTCGTGCCAATATCGAAAATCGTTTCATACTGCAACCTCCTCTTAAAAGGTTGGACGACTAGATGGAATCCTGCTCATGAATAAATTTTACATCACGTCTCAAAGGACACGACGAAGGTAGGGAGACCCAATGAATGTAATACTGGACTACAATAATAAAACAATAGAAACTGCTGTTTTATTTCGTTTTTACTGTACAGTCGCCAATAAATACGTGTAAGAACCTGGAACAAAATGCACTGGTCGGGGCAATGCCGAATCAGAATGATGACGTGCTCCCCAACAGCGCGTTTTGCAGCCAGAGTGCATAATCGGTCAGCTGGACACACCCATCCAGATCAATGTCCGAATCCTCATATCCGACACCATGAAATAAATAGCGGTTAAACCAGCGGCAATAATCACGGGTGGTGATATTACCATCCTGGGTGATATCACCGCAGCGGAGGGCCCAGCGGCCGGACGGCATCGGGGATGCTGACGCGAGCGCTGCATAGGCGGCGATGCCGGCTGTGAAATCATACACAGCGGTGCTGCCAGGTGATATCGCGACGGCCGTGGCGCTTTTGGCTGTCAGGTGGTTGCGGTGGCGCACGGCCAGCCGGTAGTTTCCTCCCGGCTGATGGGTGTAGATGCCGTTCTGTCCATCGATTGCACAAACATAACCATCATTTCTCAAAAAGGCGCTGATGTTTTCGAGCACAGCGCCGGCCTCGGTCTCAATCTGCACCAGAACCCAATCCACCATATTGACCGGAATGTATGAAACGGCGACCGGATCCTGGCTGTAGGGTGAAGTCAGCGGCAACAGCCGTTTATCGTTGAGCGTGGTAGTCATATCGGACTGTCCCAGCGCACAAGCGCCTTGCAAGCAAAGCCGGACTTGCACGGTCTTGACATCCTCTGCTAATTCATCGGCGCCGATGTCCGGGGCAGCGCCCTGCCAACGTAATTCCCGATCCATGTCCAGATTCCCTGCCAGGGCGTCTGCCAAATTCTCCGCCATGTTACGGCCCGGCGATCCGATTTGAACATGCAGATCGGGCGTGGCGGCATCGACGAAAAGTGGATTGGCAAAATAGGAATGGCCGTCGTTGCCGGTTCCATTGCGATAAGCGGTGAATCCGGTATAATCCACTTTTAACCATTGCCATTCGCTGTTGTTGGCGCCCGCGGGTGCGAAATAGATATTATAATCGACCGTGTTGCCCGAATTCGCGATGAAATAATTGGTCATCAGCACGCTTTGAGAATTGGCGGTGATGATGTTGTTTTTAATAATGGTGTTTTGTATGTTGTTTTGCAGCATCACCTCGCCGCTCCACGTTTGCTGGACATCGTTTTCAAACAGCGTATTGTGTACGACCACGCAGTCTTCTGTGCCGCCGCGGCCGACATCATAGCCGCCCATGGCGATACCGGCGACATTGTTGTGATGGAGCACATTGTTGCGCACCGTAATAGCGCTGGTCATGCGGCCCGTGTGTTCGCTGGCTATCTCGATGCCGATATCAGCCTGGTAAACGACGTTGCGCTCGATGATGATGTCGCGGCCGCCATCCACATAGATGCCGCCTGCGGCATATTCGTTGCCATAAGCGGGATTGCCATAGGATGAAATATTATAAGCTGTGTTGTCGCAGACCATGCCGTTGCGGGCGCGGTCCAGGTCCGGATCCGGACAGGTCTCTTCATAACCGATGAAAACATAGGCAATGTTGTTGCAATCGTGAATCACATTGGCGGCAACGCGAAACTGTTCGACATTGCCATTGAGCGCCAGGGCCTCACTCGAGCCCAATTTGAGGTCGTTGAGCCGGTTCCCTTCGATGAGCAGGTCGTATATGGGTGCGGATGCGCTTCTGCCGTAGACCGCGATGCCGTGAGCATCCCCGCCATTGACGCCGGTGTAATTTGTTTCGATATGATGAACGTGATTGTTGAGCAGGCGGATGTGGTGCGAAGTTCCGGTAATAAAGATGCCGCTTGGCGTACGGTAGCGCACGCTGGTGCGATAATTACGCAGTTCAAGTCCATGAATGATCAGATGATGTTGACCGTCAATGAGGATCAGTCCATTGTCGCTCGCAGGCACCGAAAAACTGCTGCCATCGAGGACTGCGGATTCGTTCTCATAGTTGGAAAAAACGATCCACCCACCGGTTTCGGAGCCTGACACGGATATGGCGATCCTTTCTTCGTAAATACCGGCACGAATGAAAACGCTGTCGCCGGCCTGGACGGTGTTGGCGGCTTTTTGAATGGTACGCCAGGGTTCGCTGATGGTTCCGGGAAAGGCGTCATTACCGCTGGTCGCGACAAAGTAACTGCCTGCAACGGCTCGATTACCCAGGATGTCTGCAAAGGTCAGGGTGGCTACTAGAATAATCAAATGGCGAAAGGCGGAGAGCATAAAAGGGATCCTTTGCTTGAATTCTTCGGGAATATCGCTTTTGTCTTTTCATAATTTGCACAGGTGTGATTTATTTGCAATTTCTATCGTATCACCGGGAATTGGGTGATGCGCAGCGTCGTACATCCATATGGAATCAACGTGATCTCTTGCACCGGCTCATTCTGCAAATTGGTCACCGGGCTCCAGGGCAGTGGACCGGCGCTGTTGCGATACATCTGCCATTCTGCCATCTGTTTCCCTTTTGTTCTGATTTCTATCGGCGCGTTTTTCAGAGTCCATGGTCTGATAGCCACCTTTTCTTTTTTACTAATCAGAAATTCTGTCTCGGATTTTTGCACCGCTGATTCCAACAAACCAAAATTCCAGGGATCCTTTGGATAAGCTTCAAAGTAATTCCCCCATTTATCTGTGGAGATTACGGATTTCCAGATGGGATTGATTTTCAAGCAATAGACCAGCGGGCCTCGCTCAACCGATGCAGAGGCTTCGACCCAACGACTGATTTTTACGCTCATGGGCAAGGTCAATTTTACACAATCATTTTTTTGCCAGGTGCGCTTAAGGCGGATAATTTGATTTCCGCTTACAGATGGTTCGGATTCACCATTGACCAGTATGTGCGCCTGATCACACCAGGCTGGAATGCGCAGATGGAGTGTGAACGCCGCATTTGGAGATCCGGTGTAAATAAACTTTACTGTTTCATCAAACGGATAATCGGTTTCTTCATCAAAACAGATCTCATAGCCCTTGTGTGTTTGCAGGGACACATGACAAGGCGCGTATATCAAAGCAGCCGCGCCACCGTCCGGTGTGGCATACCAGAGATTCTGCACGAATTTGGGCCAGCCCTGGTGCATGTTGCAGGTGCAGCAGGGATAACCGGTAAGCAGGCCGTAACACAAATCCGTGTGGCCGTGGTTTTCGGTTTCAAAAAAATTGCGGCGTTCGCGGTTGATCAACACCTGATTGGCGCATTGAAAATATTGCCGGTTGTTGTATTCGGCATCGGTTTGCGTGGGCAGGGCGTTGTAGGCGATCTTTTCCAACAGATCAGCCCAGGCCGGATCAGCGGCTATGGTCAGCATGGTTTCCAAAGAATACATCATTTCGACAAGGGAACACAGCTCAATGCCCTGGGTAGGATCATTGCCGTGCAGCGGTTCATCGCCGCCGTACATGCCCTGTGCCTGTCCGTGATAGCGGCGGATATCCTGCAACGCATTTTGCACCGCCTGTAAATATTTTTTATCCGGATGTTGCTGATAATAAACCACCGGCTGTTTCAACCCCTGGGCCAGATTAACGCAATGAAAGGTGCGCTGTCCTTTCAGGCTGAGACTGTTGATTTCCGCATCCTTCCAGGGAAAACGGATGCGGTCATAAATCCAGGGCCCGCCGTCCGGAAAAGCCGAGTGGAAATCAGCGGGCCGGTCGTTGAGAAAAACGCGCGTCCAGGGAAAGGTCTGTTGGAAGAGCAGGTCAGCCAGTTTGAGCAGAAATTTTTCGCCGGTAATGTTGTAGAGCCAGTACACGGCCAGGAGATTGTCGCCGCCGCGGCGGTTGGCCCAAATAGTCCAGTGATCCAACGGCGTTTTAGGCAACTGGAGCAGTTGATATTGAAAGTAACGCCGCATCAGGTCAATGACGCGGCTGTCGCCGGTGGCGCCGTAATATTGCATCAGCACTTTGAGCATGACCATTTTAGGCCACCAGTCCCGGCGTTGTGTTTTCTGCAAACCGGGTTCCGGCTGGGGATCCGTCAGCTCCTCCGGACCGAAATAGCCGTCCGGCTGTTGGTGAGTGAGACACCATTCAATCCAGGGTTTGGTTTTGGCGATGAGGGTTTCCTCTTGCAGGATGTAAGCGAGCGGCAACAGACCATCGATCCAGTAAGGACCCCGTTCCCAGCCGTCGCCGTCTCCTCCCAGCCAGCCGTTGCGCGGCCCCACCACGGCCGCATACCGTTCATCCAGATGGCCGGAGAGTCCTTGCGCCATAGTTTGCAATTGTTGTCGCAACCAGCCTTGCGGTTGGATGGCGCCCAGGCTCAATTCAAGATAAGGTTTTGAGATAAGCGGCGGTCGATTAGGCGTATAATGAAGTTGTTGTTTTATTTCACCGCACAGAGCTGCAGCGAACAAACAGCAAAGGCTGAAAAGAGGGAGGTGGATCTTCACAAAATCCTCAGTTTGATTGGGTCCTTTCGTATAGTTATAAAATATAGGTTTCTTTTAACAATGAAAAGGTATTTTTTGTTATTCTGATTTATTAGATTCACCGGATAGATGCCTGTTTCTCCGCACATCCATTTTGCGATTCCGATATATGAACAGATAATCTCTGCTGGTAACCTGTCCATCTAAATTGAGATCTGTTTTTAAATAACCCTTTTCTCCGTAACGCGCCGACTGTTGCCACAGAGCAAAATCCGCATCCGTTACATTATCATCGCCGTTGATTTCGCCGCAGAACATAGCCCAAACGCCGGTCGCGAGCTCTTTCATGCCGTTTATGCCGAAACATTCCGACGCCCCGCTGCAGCAGTCCAGGATGGCGGCCGCGCCAGTTTCGAGAAATATCTGGTCTCTGGTTAGTACGTAAAGATGATTGCGATGGATAATTTTTACATAATAATAGCCTTCTTCCACACCCGGAAGGTTCAGCTCGATTCCCGAATCATCGGGATCGACGAGATACCCGTCCTGGCGCAGGAAAAAAGACCGTGCTGCAACAACCGGCCCTTCGATATCCGCGAGCAGTTGCACCAAAATCCAGTCAACAATCCCGGTAGGAACAGCACTGACCGTGCGACCGTCGCCATAGGGAGAGGTAGTAGGTATAAGGCCGGCATTGGCCAGCGCATCATCCATGGTTCCGTTCCGGTACGCTCCTTCGAGGCAGATTTTAATGCTGATCAGCACACCGCTCTGTTTTGCCACACCGTTGCGCTCAGGTGTAAACGAATGTGCAGGAAATGTGCTAGCTAATAATAACACGAGACAGGCCAGCGCGCGCGGATAACTTTTTTTCATGCTTGTCATTTTTTTAGTCCCAATTCTAAAATGCACAGCTATAATATTAATATGACCTGAATTTTAAGGTTGCATTATCCTCGTGAAGGTTTGCAGCCTTCGCAAGGTTGCTTGTCGAGCACGAATCGCTCAATTTAGGGCAAATGCATCACCTTTGCTGCCACAGTGATTTTTTTTCGATTTCGTTCAACAACCAGGTTTCGCAATGAACCCGGCGAACCTCGTAAGGCTTGTATCGCTGCACCCATTCTCTCCGCACTGACATCCCGTTTATCGATGCGGAGTAATCTATCTCCAGGCAATATCCCGTTCACAACCTGTTTGCCGTTTTGCGTGACAATGCTGATGACGCTCAGGCTATTGTCCGCTTCGGGACGAAGGGTTAAACCAACGAGATCAAGATCCTGTGTTTCATCGACCGGTGCTTTTTCCCAATAGGTCATCTGGTTAGGGAAATCGATTTCCAGCCGAAAATTTTTCAGCACGTTGGCGCCGATAAAACCGAGCACCGGACCTGCGGATTTTTTAGAGTACCAATCAAACAAGCTTTTATCCAGACCCAGCAGGGCCACCTCTTTAATCGATGCGCCGCCGATTTCAAGAACAGGGAGACGCATCAAAACGCCCCGAGTCTCGAATGGAAAGCCGAAAAAGTTGGCGCTGCCAGCGGCGCCGATGGCCGTTGGCCAGTTCGGATGACGACGCTGCCACAGCGTCGTGAGCGTATCTGCCACCCAGGTGCCGGCAGAACCGTTGTCCAGGCCCCAGTGCAACGTGTCGCCGTCAACCGAGACGTTGATCAAAAACAGTCCGGTTGCGGGATTTATGCGACAGGGAATCGCTGTGCCCTTTGGTTTGAGAATCCCCGGTCGAGCAACGATCAGACGTTGATGGGGATAATCGAAAATAACATGGTGGTGAGCCAGAATACGAGCCGGCAGATTGGCCTCTGCCGCAACGCCGGGTCTGACGCAGGCGCCCTTGTGCACCCGGGTTTTGACGCCGTCAACATGCAGCGGCATGCCTTGCAAATGCATGGCCGGCGCCGGTGAATTCAATTGCACTTCGTTTTCCTCACCGTCAAGTGCAGAGATCTCCAGGCCGAGTTCGCGGCTAAGGGTTTCGGCCAGGGTAAGATATTCACTGCCTGTATCAACCCATGCGGTCGCCTTGCGCAGGGAATGGTCCGGCCGGACAAATTCGACCTCGACCAGCATGCGGTTGTGATCAAGTGTAAACGGCATCGATGCTACGGTTTTTTCCGGGAAAAGAGAACCGATCATAGCCCGCACGCCCCAAATCAATCCGATAATCAGACCCAGCAGAAATGTCCCCGCTATAATTTGCCACCAGGATATTCGCTGTTTGAGAATCTGCATGCTGCCTTACCTCCTGATTGTTACATCTAATCGTTTTGCTGTTATATTTGAAAACCGAAAGAAAGCTGATACGTGCTCCAGCGTGTAAGATCGTCAACGTACGACATGGTTCGCGCCCGGTTTATTGTTTGGCTGAATTGAGCTTCAACATGAATATCATGTGATATCCATGCCGTCGCACCGGCAAGTTCCGAGTTTTCATCTATCGGCATTACAACGACCAGACCTGGCGAAATAAACAGGGTAGTGCTGGTGCCGATTTGCCGGCGCAGAGACGGCATCAAGGTCAGATCGATGGAATAAACAGATGAGACCAGGTCGCCGGTGCCAAGGGTATACCGCTCATAATCGATTAATTTGATCTTTTGCTCTTCGAGTTTGAATCGACGATGGTTCAATGAACAGCCGGTCAGGAGATGGATGCGAGATAATTTAAAATATTTGCCGAAAGCAATAGAGTACCCGGGCTTGAGGATGGTACGCGCATGGTTAGAGGCCGCCGCATTTACGCCGGCATATAAAAATAATTTATCCTCAGGAGTTGAGAAATGATTTATTCGACAACGAATCTGATCAGAGAGAATCGGCACAACTCCGACGCCGATTAAGGCACCAGTTATAACGCTGTTGTAATCGTGCTCGATGGCGCTGCCGGCTACGGCGCCTAATAATGCGCCGGCGACAAAACCCATGGCCAGGTTTTGCATGCGATCTGATTTGGTGAAAGATTCCCTGCTATTTTTATGTTGAGGCAGCATGCTCGAAATGGAAGCAACGGTCGTGTTCGTTGCATTGAAAAATGAGCACGGGTACAGCGTTGTATTAGAGTCAGAAAAACAGATGTTCGAATTGACCAACAAAAACGTCAAGATATAATGCGATTTATTTTTCATAAGAACTTTTACTAGAATATCTAAATGGATGAAATATTCTATAATATTACTGGAATTTGACTCTTGCCAGGTGTAGAAATTCGGATTGAAAACATCTCGACAGGCAATAGTATGACATCGACGGAAAACCGTTATGCCGCTATTGACGATCTAAATCTATTTTTTGATATTGGTTAAAGCGACGAGTTTGTACACTCGTGGTGCAAAGATTTCGCACCTCTCTCACAAAATGCTGGGAATGGCCAAAAGGCCATAATTGGCGTAATATAGCCGAAAATAATTTACGATGCAATCATTTTATTGAAAATTTTATTATCATATCCACTTGCTTTTCGGCTCATGGTTGGTTATTTTACCGCATAGAATTTAATAGAGAGGCAGCCGATGAAAAGCGGACTTTTTTTCTTCTACATACTATGTTTTGCCGTTCCTGTAAAGCCTACCGTTGCTGAGGATGCCGCAAAAACATATCCGGTTCGCGGCGTCTGGTTGCACCCTGCATTTTTTGGCTCTGACCAATCGGTTGCGCTGGAAAAAATCCGCACCACTTTGGATGACTATCGTCGCGCCGGCATCAATTCTCTTTTTATCCTGGTTAAAAACACCACCGGCCATATCTATTATGCCGGCGATCTCGGCGTGACTGATCCGGCCTGGAATTGGGATTTTCTGGCGGCCTTTTTGGTTGAAGCAGGGAAACGCGACATGCAAGTCCATGCCTGGTTCTGCGTGTTTCACGAGTCTGCCATGTTAGGTCAGGTCCGTCTGCATCCGGAGTGGCTCGTCGTCAATCCAAAACGGGAAATGGTAGGGGTGGTCAATCCCGCCTTGCCGGCCGTGCGCGAGTATGAGATGAATCTCATGCTCGAGCTGGTCAAAAAATATCCTGTCAACTGGATCCATCTTGATTATGTACGCTATCCCTGTGAGCCTGTTGAACCTTATTTCAGTTTTGACCCAGCCACGCTCAAACTTTTTAAGCAAGACACAGGTATTGATCTGGCTGCTGTTAAAAACCGGGATTCAGGCAGCATGGCCTGGAACGAGTGGCTGCGCTGGAACCGTGAGCAGGTGACCCTTTTTGTACGCGAGCTGGGCCGGGCTGTCAAGTCAATGGATCGCAAAATCAAGATCAGCGCCGCGGTATTTCCCGATGCCGCCACAGCCAAGGTTATGATCGGACAGGATTGGGCCAGTTGGGCTCGCGACGAGCTCGTGGATATGCTCAATCCCATGCTCTATACGGACCGCGTGGACCTTTTTGAAAAATTCGTTCATCAAGCTATGGAAATCGTAAATGGGCATACCCTGGTTTGTCCGGGTATCGGCGTCGGTTCAGGAACCTGGTATAACTGGAGCACGCCGGAGAGCATGGTCGAGCAGATGGAGATTTGCCGGTCGCTCAAAACTGATGGCGTGGTTTACTTTTCTGCATACAGTTTGGACCGTTCCTATCTCGATAAACTTACTATTTTCAAATAGAAATATTGAATAAAGATATTCGTATCCTTTTGAAAGAGTTTTCGTATACTATGAATGACATTGGCTCATTTGCGTCGAACTGTGGAGCATGCATGGCTTGTCTGACTAGATAAAAGGAGTTTCTATGCACATTCAATATTTCGCGCCTTTGCAGCGAGCTTACAATCGCATGAAATCCGTTTTGTTCCAGCCCTTTGATATACGAAACTGGATGGTGCTCGGTTTTACCGCTTTTCTTGCCGATTTGCTCGATGGTCATTCAGGATTTAACAGTTCACATAAAAGCAGCCAGGATGTCGGCGCCGTGCTGCGAGCGCCCTACGAAGCGTTGGATTGGTTGAGATCGAGACCGGAGTGGCTTGCTCTGATTGTCATTGGCGTTGTTCTGGTTGTCGCATTGATTCTGCTCTTCCTTTGGCTCAGTTCCAGAGGCAAGTTCATGTTTCTGGATAATGTGGTTCAGCGCCGCGCACTGATCGGTCAACCCTGGTGTCAATTTCGCGAACCGGCCTTTTCACTTTTTCGCTGGCGGATTGTTTTTGCACTCATTGCCGGCGGTCTCGCTCTGGCTGTGCTGTATCAGGTCTGGCAGGCAGCCTATAAAAGCTGGGAGGAAAACGGCGATCTGTGGTCTTTGATTCCTGCGTTGTTGCACTGGGGAACGATCTTTTTGATTATCGTTCTTGCCTTTGGTTATGTGAAAATGCTTCTGGATCACTTTATCGTGCCGCTCATGTACAAGCACCACCTGACCGCCGGTCAGGCATGGGAAAAATTTCTGCCGCTGCACGGCAACAACCTGGGTGCTTTTGTACTCTATGCTTTGACGATGTTGGCCATCATAGTCGTTCTGGTTGTGTTGATCATCATCGTCGGATTATTCACCTGTTGCTTGGGTTTTATCTTGCTTGCGATACCCTATATCGGTTCGGTCGTTTTGTTGCCGTTTAGTTATTGCATCCGTTGTTTCAGTCTGGAATTTTTAGCCCAGTTTGGCGACGAGTTCCGTTTGCTGCCGGAAATGGAAGACAAGCCGGGTTTCTCCATGAATGAAGTCAAACCAGGATAAGCAGAGCAAAGCGTTATGGCCGATGGAAAGTAATTATCAACCTCACAGGTCTACAAAACCTGTGAGGTTTGTTTTCTTCTCTGACGGAAAATATCATTTTGATATTTATATATTGTTACCTATCTTTATTTACTTCCTCATCCTACTCGATCTAATTCATGATTCCTGCTTCGTAGGAAGGTATTCAAAATCAACGTGAATGCCGATTTGCCTCACCTGGGCTGTGTGTTAGGTTCAACCGTTAATCCATACATAATACCAGGAGGACCCAATGAAAACATCCCATCCGCAGATTTGTGCAAAATACCTCGTCATCCTTTGGGCGCTGAGTTTTTATGCCATCGGTCTGGGCGCTGACGTCATCGATAGAACCGTTGCCGATTCTGACGCCCGCATGAACGATGATACAAGTACGGCGCTGCAGGAAAGCCCCAGTCTTGCGGTCAGTCCGTATAATTTTGCAGTGGCCTGCTGGCAGGATGGCCGTACGGCAAAAGCCAGGATTTATGTACAGCGCGCCGGCCAGCGCGGTCTGTTTGTTCAGGGCAACCATTTGGTGAATCCGTTCGACGCAAATGCCGAGCAACGCACTCCTGATATCGCTATCAACAATCTCGCTCACTATGTCGTTGTTTGGGAGGAAAGGGGGGACTCGACCAATGTGTATGCCAGAATCTATGGGGCTAATGCCGCTGCGCTAACCGCCATCCTCAAAGTCAATGAACAGGCGAATTCGAAAACAGGATCAGCGCTGCCCAGGGTGGCGATGAACAGCCAGGGCGATTTCGTCGTTGCCTGGACGAATCGACGCCAAGACATCAGCGGCGACATTTATGCACAACGATTCCGTCATGATGGACAAAAAATCGGCGCCAATTTTCTTGTGCATGGAAACACCATTGGCGCGCAAACCTGTCCGGAAGTATCCATGAATGCCAACGGACGATTCGTCATTGTCTGGGAGGATGGCCGAAATGTTCATCAACCCTCGCAGGAGTATCAAATTTACGCTCATGTCTATCGCAGCACCGGTGAATCTGTGGGTGCTGATTTCAAGGTGAGCGGTCATCCAGGCGGAAACGTGCTGCCGCATTTCCCCGCGGTTGCCATGCAAACCGATGGTAAATTTTTCGTGTGTTGGAGCTATGGGACTGTCGCGGACATTTACGGTCATCTTTTCGATGCGGACGCAAATACGCTCAAGAACGATTATGTGTTGAGTGCTTTGGCTGCCATCGAGCCGGTGGGCGCCTGTCTGGCGCCCAGAGTGAGCGTCAATCCGGGGCTCGGTTATGCCGTGATTTGGCATAGCGATAAAGGCGGCGGCAGCGATATCTATCTGAAAAATTTCTCCACTGCCGGCGTTCAGGTTGGCAACCATACGATATTGAACGACCTCGCCGGCAATCAAACTTTTGGCGACGTGGCGATCAGCGCCAAAAACCTGCTCATAGCCGTGTGGAAGGACGACCGCAACGGTAATGCGGATATTTACGGCAATTGGCGGGGTTTGCGAGTTCCCGGCAACGTGGTCGCTGCCGGCGGATTTGATCATCGCGTGCCCTTATCCTGGGACCATATTTACGGCCATGATAAAACGGATCGTTATAAAATATGGCGCAGCACCGGCAGCGGTGCGCCCGTCACGCAAATCGCCACGGTGGATTTGACTGCGCGCGGGGCTGCCGGTCATGCGCTGCGCGATTATATTGATTTCACGGCAGTGAACGGTCAAACCTATCAATATCGCATCGAGGCCGAGGATGCCAACAGTCAGGGACCTTCGCAATGGGTGACGGCGACCGCATCGGATACAGGGCATGTGCTGCAATCCAGCTGGGCATTAAAAGCCCCGGTGATTGACGGCCATATGAGCGCCGGCGAATGGAACGATGCCACGGTGGTCGATATCGCTTCGCCATTTGCACCACTGCCCGTTCGCCTGTTCGTAAAAAATAATGCATCAAATATTTTTGTGGCTGTGGACGAACAGAACGATGAGGTCATTGATCCGGCCAATTTACTGGCCATGGTGTTTGATCTGGACCATAATCAAAAATGGGACGCAGGCGCGCCCAGTAAAGAAGGAGTCCTGCGGATTTACAATACGGCGGTCGGCTTTAGCGGCATTTGGGGCGTGTATCCGGATCGGTTAGGCACGGATGCCAATAAAAATCCCACAGGTCTTGTTAAAGGCATTTCGGTTGCCAGCGGTCATGTACAATATGAGGTGAGTCTAGATATGACCGGCACGGTCAAAACCAAGGCCGGCGCCACACTGGGCATGGCGCTATGGGTGGACGATCCGGCCAATCACTATTTCGATCATTATGGCAGCGCCGGCGAATGGCCCTATGGTTTTATCTGGGAAGCGGCTGAAAGTCAGGGGGACCTGGTCCTGGCAACAGAGGCGCCGCCTGATACCTCTACACTGCCCGACGCTATTTTGGTCACCAATACCCATGATGCCGGACCCGGCACCTTGCGTCAGGCCATTCTGGATGCGAACGCCCATTCCGGCAAAGACCTGATTCATTTCAACATTCCATGGACCGACCCCGGATATGATGCAACAGCCGGCGTATGGGTCATACGGACACAATTAACCCAGCTGATTATCACCGATGATGAGACCATCATCGACGGCACAACGCAAAAGAAATATCTCGGATTGAACTGGCCTCGCCCGGTTATTGTTGTGCAAGGGTCCGACAACATCTCCAGCGGTCTGACGCTCACCAGTTCAAAAAATGTCCTGGCCGAAATGACCATTGCCGGATTCCATAGCATACAAATCCGCATTTCCGGCCATCAGAATCATATCTACAGCTGTTTCCTCGGTACGGATTTTTCCGGCCTGCGCAGCGGCCAACTCTCCGGATCCGGCATTGTGATTGAAGGGGGCGATGGCAATGAAATCGGCGGCGTCCATATGAATCAGCGCAACATAATAGCCGGTCTGCCGTGGGATGCGATTGAATTGAGTAACGGCGCCTGCCGCAACATCATACGCAACAATTATATCGGCGTCAACAAAGCGGGCAGCGATACGCTGGCTAACGGCTCCGGCATTTACATGCATGCAAACTGCAACGCCAACATCATCGGGCCCGGCAACGTCATTGCAGGCAATCACAGCCAGGGCATTCTCATCGCGGATTGCGACAGCAACCGCGTCATCGGCAATTGCATCGGCCTGGATCCAACAGGAAAATTAAACTGGGGCAATGCACAGGCGGGCATCACGTTGCAGCAGGGAACCAGCCATACGATCATCGGTGGAATTGTGGATGTGGAGCGAAATTTCATTTGCGGAAATCAGGCCGGGATCCAAATTTTTGATGCAGGCAGCGATTACAATCAGATCATTAACAATTTTATCGGCGTTGACAACTCTGGCGAGGTCAGCCTCGGCAATCGCAACGAGGGCATAGCTGTTTACAGCGGCAGCCATACTCTGATCGGCGGCGAAAATGCTATGCACGGGAACCTGATAGGCGGCAACGGACGCGACGGCATCATGCTTTCCAGCGCAGTCATGACCACCATCGCCCATAATATCATCGGTGCCAACCGCGATGGTACGCAGAACTTACCAAACCTTCTTAATGGCATCCTCATCAGCCATTCGGTGAGTGAGGCGCAGCAAAATGTCATCGGACCGGCAAATCTCATCGCCTTTAACGCAGAGGCCGGCATCAAAGTTATGGGTTCAACCGCAAATCGAATCACGCGCAACAGCGTGTACGGCAATATTGGCGGCGGCATTCTGCTGTCAAATGGAAATCAGATTATGGTTTCGCCGCAAATAACCGCCCTCAATCCGGTCCGCGGCGTGGCTCCGGCCAATGCTCAGGTAGAAATCTTTGGTGGTCGCGATGCCCAGGGTGAAACCTACCTGGCCACCGTGACCGCCGACGCAGCCGGGCAATTCAATTGGGTGGGTTCCACAAACGGCAGTTATGTGACCGCAACAGCGACAGACGCCCTGGGCAACACTTCGCAGTTTTCTCCAGCGTTCTCCACGCAAACGCGCTATCTGGTAACCAATACCAACGACAACGGACCGGGTTCTTTACGTCAGGTGCTTTTGGATACGCGGGATCATGCCGGCGCTGATACCATCGCCTTTCAGATTCCGATTACAGATGCCGGATACGACAGTGAAAAAGGTGTCTGGATCATTCGGCCCAACGATGGTTACGGAATCGATCAGGATTTTATATTGATCGACGGTCATTCACAGGCGGCTTTTATGGGGTCTGAGCCAAATCCGCATGGTCCGGAGATCGCCATCGATGGGATCAATACCTCCGGCGTTTCTGGGATCAGCCTCTATGGCCAGGGTGGAAAAATCAGGGGCCTGGCTGTCTATAATTTTCAACACATGCAAATGTATGTATACGGAAACGACTGCGAGATCAGCGGATGCCATATCGGTTTGGACGCCATGGGTCAGCAGCGGTCACAACGTTCCGGTAACGGTATTTTCGTATCCAATGGTCAAGGCGCCATGATCGGCGGATCGAAGCCGACTGAGCGGAATGTAATATCCGGCCTGCGTGAAGTAGGTATCATCATCGGAACGAACGCATCCGGCGTCTCTGTCGCGGGCAATTATATCGGCCTTTCGGCAACCGGTGCTGATACGCTGACTAATAAATCCTACGGCATCAGCCTGTCCGGCCTGAAAAACACCATTGGGCCCGGCAATGTCATCAGCGGCAATTATACCGGTATTTATATTTATGGTACACAATCCGACAGCAATCTGGTCATCGGTAATTTTATCGGTTGTGATGCTGCCGGCAGTACAACATTGGGCAATGCGGGTCATGGGATTTACTTTTCAGAAGGCGCCTCCCATAATACGGTCGGCGGCGTGAGTGAGGCTGAGCGCAACGTCATTGTCGCCAATTCTTCGGGCATTGTTTTTGACGGCAGCAACACCCACCATAATCAGGCTTTGGGAAATCATATCGGCACGGATGTCAGCGGAACACAACCGTGGCCCAACATCTATGCCGGCGTTGAGATATTCTCCGGCGCACATGATCAGCAGATAGGCCCGAACAATATCATCGCTCATCATCAGACAAGAGGCATCATTATTCAGCATGCCGCTTCCAATAATAATACCATAACCAGAAATCAGATATATGGTCAGGGCGAACAGGGCATTTGGCTGATGGATCATGCCAATGCGGATATGCCGGCGCCGACGCTGACCGGTTATCCTCCGCTGGTCGGCGCGGCGCAGCCTCATGCCGTGGTGGAGATTTTTTCCGGTCCTGATGATGAAGGCATGTATTATGAAGCGACGGTTACAGCCGATGCCGCGGGTCAATTTACCTGGTCAGGCGCTGCCATCGGGCCGTTCATCACCGCCACCGCCACGGACGTCAACGGCAACACCTCGGAATTTTCCACGGCGCTCCTGACCTCGGTGCAGGATGCGTATGAGCAAACGCCGAGCCAATTTGCGCTCCATGCAAATTATCCGAATCCTTTTAATCCGGTTACCACAGTGGTCTATGACCTGCCGTATCCGGCCATGGTGCATATGATGGTGTTCGATGTCGCCGGGCATTGCATTCGCACGCTTGCGGTAGAAGAAAAACCGGCCGGTCGTCATAAAGCAATATGGGATGGAGCCGATGATCACGGACAGAGGGTCGCTTCGGGCGTGTATTTTTATCGTGTCAATATCCGTGCGCTGGATGGTGATAAAACTCTGTTCACAGCGGTGAAAAAGATGTTGTTGATCAAATGAGGGTGTTACCTATCGATTCGTAACGGTTTTTATAACCAGCGGATAAAAACGGCAAAAGTGAGCAAGATTTATTTCTGGCATCGTTGTGTGCGCGCTGTCGCCGGCTGAAAGAAAAATCTGGAAAAGCCGATTCCATCAATTTTTCGGAGCGATCGATATGTATGTAATCAATATCAGACAAGCGACACATTTTGATGTCAAATGATGCAAATTTATTATTTTTAGAATTTTTTCGCACATTTTTTCGATTTTAACCAATTGTTTTTTAGAGTTATGTTTTTTTGGTGAACGAAAAAAATGGCATAATTTTTGTATTTTAATCTTTGCGATGCTCTGTTCCTTTACATTATTTTAGATTCCTTTCTCAAACTACTTATCGTGCGTGACTCAAACACTGAACTGCCGGCTTGCACACGATAAATTCATGTATGCGATTTATTGTTCCGCACATGATACAAATTCGCGACAGCGCTGTCTTGGCAACCGGTATTCTCCGATGGGACCGTTATAATGGCTGGGATCAAAACGATTTTCTTTTTTTGCTCAACTTTGACAAGTAATCCAAATGCAGCTTGATTTACAGAATTCATATTAAGGGGCAAATTATGAAACGTGTGATTTTTCTTCTTGTAGTCGTTCTGGCAACCACCAGTTTTGCGCAGTTGCAGATCAAGAACAGTATCGGAAGCGTATTGGTGCACATCACCCAAAGCGGCAATGTCGGCATTGGGACGACAACGCCGCAAAGAATCATGCATACGGTCGGCGTTGTGCGCCTTGCCGGTTTGGGCACCGGCACCACAGCCGATAACAGCGTGGCGGTCGTGCAGGCGGATGACGATCTGGTCACACGCGCTTTGCCGGCCAGTGTGTGGGATGGCGATAATCAAGCCCTGTCCGTCGCAGCCGGTGCGGCCAACACCTCTATTGTCAATTTGGAGAACAGCGCCACCAATGTCACCCTGCAGGCGGGCAACAATATCACCTTGTCGGAAGCCGGCAATACGATTACCATCGCCGCAGCGAGCGCCGGGGCAGAAGTGGATCCGCAGGTTGATGAAACTACGTTGCTGGTCAACCGTTTGTCGAAATGGAACGGCACGGCTCTGACCACCAGTTCTATTTTTGACAACGGCGATATCGGCATTGGTACGACAGCGCCGGCAGCCAAGCTGCATACCATAGGCACGGTGCGCCATGCCGGTCTGGGCACCGGCACCACAGCCGATAACATTGTGGCGGTGATCCAAAGCGACAACGATATGGTTACGCGCACGTTGCCCGCAGATGTATGGGATGGCGATGATCAAGCTTTGTCCGTGGGTGCCGGTACGACAAACACCTCCATTGTTAATCTGGAGAACAGCGCCACAAGCGTCACTCTGCAAGCGGGCAACAATATCACCTTATCGGAAGCCGGCAATACGATTACCATCGCCGCAGCGGGCGCCGGAGCGGAGGTGGATCCGCAGGTTGATGAAACTACCTTGCTGGTCAACCGTTTGTCGAAATGGAACGGCACGGCTCTCACCACCGGTTCTATTTTTGACAACGGCGATATCGGCATTGGTACGACAGCGCCGGCAGCCAAGCTGCATACCATAGGCACGGTGCGCCATGCCGGTCTGGGCACCGGCACCACAGCCGATAACATTGTGGCGGTGATCCAAAGCGACAACGATATGGTTACGCGCACGTTGCCCGCAGATGTATGGGATGGCGATGATCAAGCTTTGTCCGTGGGTGCCGGTACGACAAACACCTCCATTGTTAATCTGGAGAACAGCGCCACAAGCGTCACTCTGCAAGCGGGCAACTATATATCGTTATCAGAAAGCGGCAACTCTATTACCATATCTTCAAATCCTCCTGCTGCCGTCAATTACTGGAATATAACCGGTTCTGATCTTTATCCGATTTCAACAGGCTATTATGTCGGCATAGGCACTACCAACCCGACGGCTCAACTGCACACAACCGGAAGTGTGCGTCTGCAACAGTTGGGTGGAGGCGCCACCAGCAGATTGGTGCAAGCCGGCACGGACGGCACACTCTCTGCTCTGGGAATCGGCACGACCTATCAATTTTTACGCGGCGACGGCGTCTGGAGAACCCCCGATTATCGTTGGTTTGATGAGGCCGGCGGCACAGGAATCTGCAATTCCAACCTGGGCAATGTCGGCATCGGCGCGCCGGCGCCGGCCTACAAGCTGACGGTAAACGGCACCGTTGCGATAAACTCAAGCGGCGGTTCTTACTATAGCATACTCCACACTCAGACGCAAACGGGTAATTATGATTACTGGTTGCCGCCCAGTTTGCCGGCATCCGGCGAGATGAAATTTCTTAGATGTCTTGGCAATACCGGATCATTGGTCTGGGCAGCTGAGGAAGATCCCGAAGTCGGCGCCAACTCACATTATTATGTGCCGAGATGGAATGCCACATTAGCAACGCCGGCTCTGGAAAAAGGCGGCATTTATGATAATAATACCGGCACGGGCATTGCCATCGGTTCTACCAGGCCCAATGCTGCTTTGCGTATAGCGAACAGCAAACTGGGATATAACACCTGGGGGCCAGCAAGCGGTATAAAACGCTCTCTGCTGGCTTATGATACGACGTTTGCGCAAAATAATGAGGACCATTATACTGCGCTTGCCGGCTATTCAAGAAGCATGACATTTGACGATGATGAGGGATGGCGTATCGGCGTGCATGGCGTCTTGGTCAATCCGGACGGGCACTGGGTTGCCGCAGGCGCGCTGGGTTGGCAATGGGATGCTTTAAATCACATCTGCGCTGTACAGGGTGTTTTAAATGAGCCGGGTCTTGGCGGATCATTGCCTTCCGGTGTCGACTCGACGTACGCAGGCGGATTCTACAATCCATTCTCGCAGAACCGTACTGACGGTCATTTCGTTATTCGCGCCATGGGTAAAAAAAGCATTTTTACAGGCGTGGTGGGAGTCGGTACGGGTAAATTGACATCTGAGGATTATTTCTGTCTTGAGGTTGGCAGCCATGCCTATGTTGCAGGTTCCATTTCCATCGGCACAACGTTGCCGGCCTATTCCGGTACGCGCTATTCCCCATTGCGCCTGGTTCCAAGCAGCGTTCCAAATGATAACGATTACCCTCTGTATCTCGACTCGGATGGTCTTCTATGTAAACAAACATCTTCAAAAAGATACAAGACAGATATAACCGATTTAGACGATGACTTTTCCAAAATCCTGAAAATCCAACCCAAGTCGTTCAGATACAAATCCGGTCTTGAGCAGCATATCGGTTATATTGCCGAAGAGCTGGATGCAGCCGGCCTGGACGATCTGGTGGTTTATGACAAACAGAACCGGCCAGACGCGGTTCGCTACGATCAGATTCCCATCTATTTGCTCGAGATCATAAAAAAACAGCAGCAGGCCATTGAAGCGTTGACCGAAAAAGTCGAGGCTTTGCAAAAGAAATGACTTTTTTCTGAGTTGAGCGATTGCATTATCCTTGCGAAGGTTTTAAACCTTCGCAAGGCATTCTGCTTAAGGTTTTTTCTGACCCTGGTTTTGATGCATGGTTGTGCAGACGAAAAAAACACCACGCAAAGCGATGCGACACCCACGCCAACCGACCCTGAAACGCCGTCCATCCCGATTACCGGTTTTATCAAAAATCTAGGCATCACCTTTGCGCCATATGATGCCGCTCGCAACCGTGCAGGCGATTTTCTCTTTCGGGCCAAGGAGCGCAAGGTGTTTTTAGAGTTTGGCGACGGGCCTGCAGGGTCATCCGCAACAAGCGATGGATTAGAATAAAAACTGTAGATTTTTCGAAATCTTTTATCCAGGCATGTCCTATACAGGGCATGAATATTGCATGAGGATGACAATAATACCCTTCCTTCCTTGTTGTGTGTGGTAATAACTCATTTAAATTTAAATTAATACATAATGTGCAACCCGTATTGTTTTTGTCGTGCTTTTATTACAGATTGTCCTATCTCTGTGACTAGTGATGTAGCAGCCATTCACTCTTATCGAGGAGTTCTTATGCGCAAGAGAGCGATTCTTTGTATATTCGGTTTATTTTTTGCTGGTAATTCCGTATTTGCACAATTGCAGGTCAAAAATTCTGTTTCCACTGTGCTCATGCAGGTCACTCAGAGTGGAAATGTCGGCATCGGCATTGGCGATGCAACGCCTGCGGCGCGTCTGCACAGCAACGGCACCGTGCGCCTTGCCGGTTCTCTGGGCACGGCCACCACAGCCGACATGAATGTGTTGATTCACCAGATCGATGGCGATGTCATGCCGCGTGCGTTGGCAGCTAATGTGTGGGACGGCGATAACCAACAGTTGTCCATTTCCGGCAATACGCTGTCGCTGACAGACGGCGGCTCTGTTCCCTTGCC
>CAYLWO010000072.1:0-29627 GCA_964387285.1 uncultured Cytophagia bacterium
GGTCACAAAAACCGTGACCCCGGGGTTGTTCTGCCTTTTGCGACAGTCTCTCAAGGTGTCCGACATTTTTTAGCCATTTTGCACTACAAACAACTGGTAATACACTAAATTACGCGACAGGCGCCCGAAAAACAACCTTGCGAAGGTTGTAAACCTTCGCAAGGATAAGGCAATCGCCTAACTCGAATGGTAAGTTTAGCAAATATCCTTTCAAAAGTCAAATATAATTTTTTCGTAAAAACAGAACTCGTCTTGTTTTAGATGGCTACAGGGCACTCTCAATAGCGTTGATCAACTCGTCATCCTCGGGTTTGGTGCGGCTGCCAAAGCGAGCGATGATCCTGCCGTCGCGACTGATGAGAAATTTGTTAAAGTTCCAGGTAATCTCGCCGCCAAAATCCGGATTGGTCTTTTTATCCGTCAAGTAGTTATAAAGCGGGTGTTGTTCTTTGCCTTTTACAGAAATTTTTGCAAACATGGGAAATTCCACGCCGTAATTGATTTGACAAAAACTTTTAATCTCTGCATTGCTGCCCGGTTCCTGTGAAAGGAAATTGTTGGCCGGAAATCCCAGGATTTCCAAACCGCGGTCTTTGTAAGCATCATAAAGCTTTTGCAGACCCTGGTATTGTGGCGTAAAACCACATTTGCTCGCCACATTGACGACCAGCAGTACTTTGCCGCGATATTGTTCCAGTTCCACCGGTTTTCCATCTATATCTTGTACAGTAAACGAATAAATATTCTTGTTCAGCAAAGAATCCATAAAAGCTGCTCCTTTATCATTGTTCTGTGCAACCAGGGGAACCATCAAGCCCAACACCAGGACAGAAAATATTCTCAGCTTTATCATAAAGCTCATTTCCTCCTTTTTTTATCTTTAATACAACATTTTGCAGCTGATTATTCCCCAATTACTCCATTAATAGCCCAACCCGGACAGCCGGAAGCAAATATCGGACGCCTTGAGGTTATAAAAAAACCGGTGTCGCAAAATCCGCGACCCCGGGTGTTTCATCATTGCCAAGGTTCCAGACCTTCGCAAGGGTGCTCTGCACTAATCGCTCTGATTCGGTCAACACTTACTTGCGCCAGTGACCCGGAATCCATTCCCAACCGTCGCCGGTTTTTGCCCAATGACCATCAACCCACATATGGCCCGGCTTGGCTTTAATCCAATGTCCTTCGACCCAAACATGTTTGTCGTGTCGCCAGTTCCAGTAACCGGCCATCCAGGCGCCCTGTTTATACGGACAAGCCGGGCGAGCGCTCACCACCACTTTGGGCGCCGGCGGCGCCACACGCACAACCACTCGTCTACCGGCGCACGCCATCTCCTGACTGCCGAACATGCAGGTCAGAATCACAGCTACGGCTATCATGGTTTTTCGAATTGTTTTCATGACTTGCTCCTTTTTGTTCTGATACACGACCCGCTTCATTGCGGTCTCTGCTGCTGGTTTGGCAACCGTAATGCCAGAATTTAAGCTGATCAGGTTAGTTTTTGTTAATAATAATTTTATATAAAATTAATATGAGCCAGATCACACAGCATTGTACGCAGACGTACGCTTTTTCCGTACCATAGAGTGCATTCGGGCTGGAAATTAACCATTTGTGAAAAGCCGGTGAAATGTTTAAATTGAATCAGCTGTTAAAATAGAGGGGAATGCAGGTTACGAGGATTAATGAAAAAGTACGAATATAAGACCCGGGAATTTGCCCAGAAAATAGGCGATCTCTCACAAAAACTGGAAGGCCTGGTATGGGAGATGATTCAAGAGTTGCGTGAATCAGAGCAGATGTACCGCTCTATTGTGGAAAACGCAGAGGACGCCATTATTACGATCAAGCCGGATACGCGGGTTGCTTCCTGGAACAAGGGCGCAGGCAAGATTTTCGGTTATGAAGAAGAGGAAGCGATTGGGCAAGAGATTGACGAACTGATTGCCCGCAATGGCGTTGAAAAAGAGGCGCTGGATTTGTCGCACAAGGTCATGCAGGGCGAGTCGTTGAAAAGCATCGAAGCCTTGCGTTACGATAAAAACGGCGCACCGAAAAACGTCCTGATCTCCGCGTCACCGATTTTTAATGAGCAACAACAGGTAGAGGCGGTTACCCTGATGTACAAAGACATTACGGATTTGAAAAAAACACACGAACAGTTGGTGCGCACTGAAAAACAGGCGACCCTGGGAGTCATTGCCGGCAGCATCGGCCATGAACTAAACAATCTGGTCGGCGGCTTGCTGCTGCATGCCCGTTTGCTGCAACAGAACGCGGACAAGCCGGAAAAAGTAAAATCCATTGCTGATGTTTTTGCCGCCAATCTGGAAAAAGTGGCGCTGCACGGCAAGAACCTGCTCTCCCTGAGCCGGCCCACCAAACCGCGCTTTGAACCTCTGGACATCAATACGGTTTTAAACGAAACCACCGAAGCGCTCAGTCTTACCGGTGTGCTAAAATATGTCAAGGTGGAAAAGGATTTTTGCCAAAAGCCGGGATATATTTACGGCGATCGCAATTTGTTGGAACAGGTCATTCGCAATCTGGAAATAAACGCCAGCCACGCCATGCCCAACGGCGGCCATCTGCGCTTGGCCACGCGCGTGAGCGATGATCACAACTACATGCAAATAGAATTCACCGACACCGGACACGGCATACCGAAAGAAAATCTGGAAAAAATTTTTTTGCCGTTTTTCACCACCAAATCCGAAGGCGTGGGCACCGGACTGGGACTGCCGATTGTCAAAGACATCGTTGAACAACACGACGGCAATTTGACTCTGACCAGCGAGGTCGGCAAAGGCACGACCATTCTGGTAAACCTGCCGATTGCCCGGGACGTCATGTTTACCGCCAATCTAAAACTTGCCTGAACCGACGGTCTCTTAAAAAAAAGGAGGCGCTTATGCTTGATCAACCCCATGATCATGTACGTTGGGAAAAACACGTTGCCAAACAGGTAACCGTATGGCAGGTGCGCCATTCTGAAAAACAATCCCATGGTTTGAAACTGCCGGAAAACTGGGCGGCCCTGACCGTGGCCTTTTCGCGGTTGCACGGCGCCGGCGGCGACGATGTAGCGCACGAGTTGGGCGCCCTGCTCAACTGGCCGGTCTATGACCGCGAGCTGGTGCACTTTATCGCCGAGAATGCCCATGTGCGCACCCAGGTAGTGGAATCCTTTGATGAAAAAAAACGCAGTGAAATCGATACCTGGCTGCAATCCTCGCTGAGCAGCAATATGCTGGGCAATGATTTGTACGCCAAGCATCTGCTGCATGTGCTGGCGACGTTATCGGAGCATGGCCAGGCCATTGTCATAGGTCGCGGCAGTCCCATGGTGGTCAAGCCGGAAAAAGGATTTCGTGTTCTGGTCGTGGCGCCGCTGCTGTGGCGCGGTCATCGCATCGCGCAGAAACGCGGCATCAGCACCAAAGAGGCGCTGGAGGTCATTCACAAGGTGGACAACGAGCGAATGGCTTTTGTGCAGAAATACTTTCGTCGCAATCCTAACGATGCGGAGCTCTATGATCTGGTGATCAACACCAGCCAGCTCACGCCGCCACAAGCCGCACGGGTCATTCTGACGGCTTTGGAACAAAAGGCGGGATCAGCGTATCCGGCGATACAATGAGACGACGTTTTTTCTTACCAACTCTACTCTTGTCATTGCGAACGCAGGAAGAGTAACAAGCCAAAGAGGATTATCTTCGCTGGAGTGAAGCAATCCCCGTACACTACAAGAGGGATTGTTAATAAAACATCGTGCGAAATACGACCAAGTAGGGTGAAAAGATCAGGACGCGAACAGATTCTTCGCCTCGTCAAAAAACGACGAGGCTCAGAATGACAACCTTCCATTTTATTTGTCATGCTGAGGCGCCGCACACACAAATATCAAAACCACTCGCCGGCTCAAAAGGCGCCGAAGCATCTGTGCGGGCAACAATTCTGACCAGAGTACAATATAGCGACGCGGATTGCCGCTTTGATAAAAGCTACAAACCACTGGCCGAGTCCGGATCCAGAAACAGCCTCGCATTGGCATGCGTACGCAAAATCGAAGCGGGACATGCCGTACTCAATGGCCCATATAAAGCATTATGCACCGCATTCGCTTTGCGCAAATCCGGCACCACACAACTGATGGCGCGACAACGCATAATAGCCGGAATAGTGAGACTCAAAGCCTGAGTCGGCACATCAGCCAGAGTCGGAAACCAACCTTCGCCTAATTGTTGTCGACGACAAGCCTCATCCAAATCCACCACTTTTACCAATTTAGGATCATTGAAATCCGCCACTGCCGGATCGTTAAAGGCAATGTGACCGTTCTCGCCAATACCGATGCAAGCCACATCGATCTCGCATGCCTGCAACAATCGTTCATAATTCGCCAACTCGGCATCCAGATCAGGACTGTCACCATTGAGGAAATATACCTGCTTTGGCTTTACCTCATCCAGGATCCGTTCTTTTAAATACTTGCGAAAACTGGCCGGATGCGTGATGCTCATGCCCTTGTACTCATCCAGATGAAATACCGTGATCCGCTCCCAGGCCACGACCATTTTCTTAAATGCAGCCAAAAACTCGAATTGAGAAGCGCCGGTGGCGAGAATGAGATTGGCCTGACCATTCTTGGTTACTGACTGATCCAGCAATTCGGTTACCCACTCTGCTGCGGCTTGGCCTAAAAAGAGTTTATTGGAATAGACTTGTACCTGTAGCCCTGCGGAAGAAAATGAACGAATGGGATTCATAAGGTTTCCTCAATTTTTTGACATTTTTAAAATAGTTACAGCTGCAAAGAAGGTTAAATCGATTCTGAATATTATAATTCAGTATTAACATATTCTACTGTCCCTTCAAAGCTGGACATATTGCCGGGCAGATTACGATAATGCCGGTACTGCTCTGCCAACTTTTTCAGCTGTGTTTCATCATTAATCGCCGCTTTAATGGAAACGAAATAATCGCGCATGGACACTAAAGCGCTTTTATCCGACATGGGACCATGGCCGGGAATAATGGTACGGACATCATAATGAGCGATTAAAAAATCCAACGCGGTGATCCATTTGCCCACATGTCCGCCATTTTCGCGTATTAATGCAGGGTGCCAACCATTGAACACCAGGTCGCCGGTCATGAGCAACTTGCGGTTTTTGAAATAAACCACCATGTCGTTCCAGGAATGGGCCTGGCCCATATTGCGCACCAACAGCGTGTCGTCGGCAATGATGTACAACCGCTCCTCAGCGACAGCAATTTGGTCGTCCGGCATTCGTTTCATGCCGCTCTCTTTAAACCATTGCTCCGGCTGATAGGCGCCGACCACGATGCGCGCCTCTGGGAACAGCGCATTGCCACCGGAATGATCCTTATGAAAATGGGTATTAAAAATCGTGATCTGAGCAGCACGGCCCACAGAATCGACATAACTGCACAATTTTTTTGCACCACCCATCATTTTCGTGTCAACGACAGCAATCTGCTTTGCGTCGTCGCTGTGCAATACAACACTGTTGCCGCCATAACCCTGATACACCCGCAGTCGTGCATCCAGATCATAACTGGAAAGCGCTAAAAAATGCTTGAATCCCGGATAAAATAGAATCACTCCGACGGCAATGATAATTGATATTAAAGCCAGGATAATAAAAAATATTTTTTTCATCGTCTAATCCTTTCACCTCACCAAACTCATCTTCCCCTGCACCATCTCTTTCCCCAAAGTAAATCGATAAAAATAAATCCCACTGGCTACCGCTTGCTCATTTTCATCACGGCCGTCCCAGCGCGCCAAATAGTGCCCTGACGTGACCGGGCCGTGGAAGAGCACACTTACCTCGCGGCCGTTGCAATCATAGATAACCAGACGGGCTTGCTCGGTTTTGGCATCATAGGGAATGACCACGTGAATCAGCGTCGATGCGTTAAAAGGATTTGGATAATTCGCAGCGAGAATCGCAGACTGCGGCTGTTGCTGGCTGGTGCTATGATCCACTACCTCGGTCATTAAAATGCGGCCACTGCTATAACCCAAACCATCCGCATTAGCCAAATAGACATTGCAGAAATCCGGGCGCAGGGAAGGGGCGAGATTATAAAGCATCTGCCACTCTTCATCCGTCAAACGATGAAAATTAGTGGTCAGATGTTCATAATAACTCATCATGGGGCCGACAAAAGCAATGTCCTGGCCGTCTTGCGGCAGAATCATCATTGCCAGATTAATGGGCCCGGTGCCCACGTGCTGCACCCAACCGATCGGAAAAGAATTTTCGTCCGTAGGAGAGGTATGTATATCAGCAACAATATAATCTTCCTTCATCAATCCATCCGTCATGCCATCATAATCATATGCCCGTAAATAAAGATCAGGGAACCAGCCGTTATAGCCGCGGTCATTGCAAACCATATCCCGATAGAGGGCGCTTTGCAAAAACCGTTTGTCCAATTCGCTTTGCGGGAGTCCTTGAAAGGTTTTCTGCGCAATAGTATACAGCGTATCGTAAATGGCTGCACAGCGGTTGAAATAACGACTATCCATGCGCAACACGCTCCACTCCGTGAATTTCTGTTCGGCAGATCGTGATAAATCGCGCAAAGCACGAAACAGCTCCGGCGCCGGTTCGATATACACCTGTGGAAAGGAACAGGTGATGCCCATGGTATAGGATTGTTTGGCATATAAAAGATTATCATGACGCAACTCAGCCCAGGAGGCCAACTGGGTGTTCATTACCCGCTGCCACCAGGCAGCGGTCTGCATGGTCGGCGGCAACAAGCTGCGATCAGCAGGCGGATTTAAACCACGAATGGCGCCTAACCATTGGTTAAAGTACGAACCGGCCCAAAAATTTTCATCATATCCGTCAACAAGATAACGCACTGCTGCGAGATTCGGACCATAGTGATATTGCTGCAACTCTGCATCCAGTAGTTGTCCGGCAGCGTTATTGCCCAGACCGAACAGCACATCCAGCGTCGAGGGCAACATACGCGCCACACGCCGGTTGTTATATTCAATCTTGTCGAACACCACCTGACCGGTGATATAAGAGTCGACGACAAAGCGCTGGCCAAGAAGAAGAAAGGCAGAGGCCGGTTCCGCTTTCTCCGGATTCAGAGGATGGGACCAGAGAATCTGCGAATTGATGCGTTGTCCGGCAAAAGAGCAGGTTTTCAGCGTGTCCTGAAAAGCGACCACCTGGAGGCTGTCCAGCATTTGTGCTGCTCCACTAATGCCGTTGCGTTGCTTTAATTCGTTCAGGTTCTGCAAAGTCACATTGTCTGACTCGCCCACGAAATACTTTAAAACATCGTCAATCCCGGATAAATCTGCTGCAGCCTGTGCAACATCGACCAGCTCTGCCAGTAATAATGCGTCAATGATTTGCCGTTGCATATCGTCAAAACTGGGCGTTTGATTAAGTTGTTTTGGAGCGATCAGATAAAACTCGGTGCGGCTGAGCCAGATCATGGCCTGAAAATAGTGCGGCAATTCCGCGCGCAGAGTATCGATATAGTGACCGCGTACGGTGAATTGGCTGAAATCGATATCCTTTTTGGTCTCACTGAATAAAGCGAATGAGGCCGGATACGCTTTATCTATTAGATTGAGTAGTTCTTTACATTCGGTCAGATTGCCAGGAAAAAAGGGTTCGCATTGATCATCTAGCAATGTACGGCCGACACAAAGGTATAGATCTACATCCTGCAGAGAACGCTGCATTTTTGACGATGGATATCGCTCAGCCAGAGTCGGTAAATGGGTATGCAATTTGGTCAGGCAGGATTTCAGCTGCGGATAAAGAAATTCGATTTCTGTTATTTTGAGTATGACATCATAAGAGCTGTGTACGCTGTGCAGGAACGCATCCGCACTTAGAAAGAGGGGTAGATCTTTTTGATAAATATCATCGAGTGCGGCTAGAAAGGTTTTAAATGAGAGGCGTTCACTGACCATAAAGCCGTTCTGGTCAATCAGTTTTTTTTCATATTCGGTCAGATTGTATTTTTCGTTAACAAGATTGCTGTTGAGCGTGTTCTGCCAGCGCCCCGGAGCCCGGGCCTGAAACAGGCCGGCCGGGTAACGCTGCAAAAGGCCGTTGGCATCGATGGTCTTGGTTTCATTGAGGAATTGCTGATAAGCGGCAAGGTTAAAATCGCCGGATTGGCCGAACAAAGCGCTGTACAAACAGATAACGACAACAAGGACTTTTTTCATTGAATTGCCCTTTCATAACATTAAGTATATGTTAAAAAATAATCGACATGAATGCAATCACTTTTTCAGCAAGAGGGATCTATTGAAATATAAGGGGATTGCTTCACTCCAACGCAGCTATTACCCTTTCCAATGATCAGTGCCTGCGTTCGCAATGACACGTCTTCTCGTCCAGGGGGATTGCTTCACGACAACGTAGATAAAACTCTTTAGCTGCAGCAACGCCTCCGCTCGCAATAACACGTTCGACCATCTCTGATAGTGTCATCTTGAGGCCTGCCGTTAGCGATTCCGGGAATCTTGATCGACTTTCTTTGGCAGGCCGAAAGATCTGTTCGCGTCGCTGATTTAGCCGCCACACTGGGAACAAGCGGCGAACAGATGCTTCGCCGCTTTGAGTGATCACAAAGTGTAAAGATCATCCTGTTATGCGGCATGACAATTAGTAGCTTAATCATTCAATTTTGCGCAAAACGATCAACAAATATCGGACACCTTGAAGGTGTCCGACATTTGATTCCGGTTTACCCGGGTTGGGGTATAGGAAGATTGCTTCATTGCAACGCAGATAAAGCCCTTTAGCTTTGTCAACGCCTCCGTTCGCAATGACATACTGCGCCAACACTAAAAATTTTTATTGCACTCCAGCCCCTGACCTCGTACATTACATCATCCTGACATTATTTGAGGAGCATCATCATGAAACATAACTATGTGGTTTCATTTATCAAACAAAATAAATTCTTTGCATTAGCATTTTTGCTAGTTGTTTTTTATTTATCTTTATCCTACGGACAGGATATCGATAAAGCACGCGTCGGGCCGCAACAAAACGAAACCTATGTTGTGCCCACGCATCAGATCCTCAAACCGGCCGGTCTGCAGATTGTTCTGCCTGGACGGCCCAACGATCTGGCCCTTAGTCCGGATGAAAAACTGCTGGCAGTCAAAAACTGGAAATCTCTGGATCTGATCAAAGTGCGCGAAAGAATCATCCTGCAATCCCTCCCCTATCCCAAAAGCGGCGCAGCGGTGACGGGAATTTGCTGGTCCGGCGACGGCAGGACCATCTATGTTTCCGAAGCAGAGGATCGCGTGCGCGTGGCTGAACTGGACAAATCCGGCGTGCTGCATTGGACTGAATCTCTGATCATGCCCAAACTCGAAACAGAAGCGGTGGTAAAAAATCGCTCGGACACCGGCGAGATCATCAGCGGCGATCCGGCGCCCTGTGGATTGGCGCTGCAACAAGACGGCAAAAGGCTGTTCGTCGCGCTCAGTCGTTATAATGTGCTGGCGGTTGTCGACCTGCCCAATGGCGCAGTACGCACCATTCCCGTGGGCATGGCGCCGTATGAGGTGGTGCTGTGCGACGACAAAGCTTATGTTTCCAACCGCGGCGGACGTCGCCCGCTAAAAGGAGACGCCACGGCCAACAGTTCCGGATCGCAAGTTTTGGTGGATGCGAAAACCGGCATCGCCAACAGCGGCTGCATCTCGGTCGTTGATCTGGCCAAATTACGGGAGATAAAAACCATTGAGGTTGGCTTGCATCCGAGCGCCATGGTTCTCAGTCCGGACAAATCCTTTCTCTATGTTGCCTGCACCAACAGCGATGTCGTGTCGGTTATCGATGTTCAGAGCGACCGGGTGATTGAAACCATTGATGTGAAACTGGAAAAAACGCAGCCGTTAGGCAGCGCGCCAAACGCTCTCGCCGTTTCCCCGGATGGCGCCACGCTTTATGTTGCCAACGGCGCTGACAATGCGATCTGTCAGATTAATTTGGGCAGCACGCCCGGCGGGCCGGCCCGGGCCGGCAGCATCGCGGGATACATTCCGACAGCCTGGTATCCCGGCTCTGTGCTTGTCAATTCAACCGGCGAGTTTCTGTTTGTCGCCAACGTCAAAGGTTATGGTTCCCGCAATATTCCGACCGAACGGTTGGGTTTCAATTCCCATGATCATCTCGGCTCGATTTCGATTATCCGGGCGCCCAATGAAACAAAATTGCTAGAGTATACAGAAATAGTCAAACAGAACAATTTGTTATTTAAAACTCAGCCCGAGCCAGTTTCGTCTGAGGTAAAAAAAGTCCCGGTTCCTATGAATAAAGGTGAGATTTCCCATTTTAAACACGTTATCTATATCATCAAAGAAAATCGCACCTATGATCAGGTGTTCGGTGATCTGCCCCGGGCCAATGGAGACTCGTCCCTGACCATTTTCGGCCGCAAGATTACGCCCAACCATCACTGCCTGGCCGAAACCTTTGTCACACTGGACAATTTTTATTGCAGCGGCGTACTTTCCGCAGACGGTCACCAATGGACCGACGAAGCATATGCTTCCGACTATTTGGAAAAATCGTTCGGCGATTTTGTCCGCAGCTATCCGTACGACGGCGACGACGCACTCGCCTATGTGCCCTCGGGATTCATCTGGGATCACGTGTTGCACAAAGGGCTTTCCTTCCGCGATTATGGTGAATTCGTCGCCGCCGAAATCACTCCCCCGGATGCCGGCTTTATGGACATCTTTAACGATTTTCTTCAGGGTAAAAACGCCATCAAGATCAGAGCCAAAGCAAATCTGGCGACCTTGCAGCCCTATCTCTGTCCAACCTATGTCGGATTCCCCACTACCATCCCGGACGTTTACCGCAGCCGGGAATTCATCAAAGAGTTGCGGCACTATGAAAAGAAAAACAATCTGCCGAATTTCATCATTATGTTGTTGCCCAATGACCACACCTCAGGCACACGGCCCGGACTGCCGACGCCGCGGGCAGCGGTCAGTGATAACGATCTGGCTTTGGGACAGATCGTTGAAGCGGTTTCCAAAAGCAAATTCTGGCCCGAGACCTGCATCCTGATCACCGAAGATGATCCGCAAAATGGTTTTGATCACGTCGATGGGCACCGTACGATTGCGCTGGTGATCAGTCCTTATACCAAACGCAATCAGGTCATTTCAACTTTCTACACGCAAATTTCCATGGTGCGCACCATCGAGAGCATACTTGGTCTTGAGCCCATGAACCAATTCGATCTCGCGGCCAAACCAATGGCGGATTGTTTTATGGAGGTCCCTGATTTTACACCCTACACCGCCTTGCCCAATAATATTCCGCTGGATGAGCTCAACCCGCCGCTGACCAGCCTGCGCGGTGAGGCTTTGCACTGGGCGCAAGAGTCGCTGGCGCAGGATCTCGACGACGTAGATCGCATTGATGAGGATACGTTTAATCGGATCATCTGGTTTGCCATGAAAGGGGCTAGCACGCCTTATCCGGGAGACAGCAATTAATTTGCTGCGCGGCAGAAATGCCACGGCATGATTCAAAGAAGACTTTTAGCAGCTTTATAATTCAATTTTGCGCAAAACGGTCAAAAAATGTCGGACACCTTGAGAGACTGTCGCAAAAGCTTAGACCCCGGATGTGGCCGCGTTTTTTGCGGCCACTCTGGGTGTCTTTCGACGCATAATCAATGAGCTAGAAAACGCGACCCCGGGGTTGTTCGGCCTTTTGCAACATTCTCCAGATGTGTCCGACATTTAATTCCAGTTTATCTGGGTTGGGTATAAGGGGATTGCTTCACTCCAGCGCAGGCAATTCTCTTTGCCGGCATCAGTTCCTCCGTTCACAATGACAGGGTAATATTTTTGAGAAAATCACGGCAGGCGGCCCTTAATCAATAGCTGATTATAAAAGGGGAAATAAATGAAAAAAAATTATGCTGCATCAGGGCTTTTAAAAAACGTACTTGCGTTTGTTACGATGGTGAGTTTATTAATGGCCTGCCCAGTCCTGGCTAAACAGAGCGCCAGGGAGAGAGAAGCCGGCCCGCAATCGATCGCTGCAAAACGTTTTCTCAGCGGGGAACAACCCGGCCAGTTAACTTTTCACGGTTCTGAGATGGCCGAATTATTCAGCCGTGAAATTAACAAATCTTTTCAGGCGGTGTTGAAAAAAAATTATCAATCCGAATCAAGTCCTTATTGTCCCGGTTACATCACCGCATCCGTGGACGGCCGACCCTGGCACGACACGATGTGGTCACGCGACGGCGGTACGTTTTTGCGTGAATTGGCGCTGTGGGGATATACACGTCACGCCTGTCTGCTGACCGATTGTCTCATCAGATTGGTTGAAAAAAACAAAGAAGGTTATTTCACTTTCCCCGAATATTTTACAGGCATCAAGCCCGGATCCGGCAGTGAATTGGACGGCACGGCAGCCATCATCATTGCCATGGTTCTGTTGTGGGAAAGATTGGAGGAGAAGGATCCTTACAGAACGCAAATTTACCATTTTTTACATCAGGACGCTTCTCCGGTGCGCTATATTCATAATCGGTTGGCAGAGCAACCGCTGGTAGCGGGCAGCGGCGAGTTTGGCGGCGGTTGCGGCATCGAGGGCGAATGGTATAATGTTGTGCAAAACAATCTGCTGCGGCTGGCATTGCTCGCCGCAGCAAAAATGGAATCTGCTGCAGGGAAACCGGATCTCGCGCACATCTGGCAAAACGATGCGCAAAAATTGAGTGACCATATGCTCAAGTATCTGGTGGATGACGACGGTTCCTGGCTGTGGTGCATTGATCCGCACACATTAACTGCCGATTCAGCCATCATCTATAATCCCATCAATAAGGGTTTTGGCGGATTGAACGGCGTGGCCTGCATGCTGTCAGATGTCATGGGAGTAGAGCCCCTTGCCTCGGACTGGCCCGGCTTGACCGCTTGTGAAAAAACCTTTGCCAAATTGTACGCCTTTCCGCTCAGAAAGCAGCAGTTTGAAAAATGGGGCATTTGGTCGCAGTTTGACGAGTTCCGCGAAGGCATGTCTTCCGGACCTTCCTACGGCGACGGTTATGCGCTGCAAACCATGCTGTTGCTGGATAAATTGGACATGGCGGAAAAATCTGTCTCGTATATAGCAGGGGCTACCTATCAGCCGCCAGCTGAGTATACCGAGTTGCAGCGTGATTCGCCTTATTATTTTTATGAACGGTATTACTCACCGGATGTGGTAGGTAAAATGAAATTGGAGCAAGGTTGCGGGGCGCTGAATCTGGTCAATGTCACCGAGCCGGTAAAAGCAGCCCGGTTGATGATGGGATTGGATGACTTTTCTTCTGAAGTCAAGGTAGTCATCAGACTACCGGCCTCGTGGCATGGCTATAAGGCGAAGAATTGGCCCATTCGCACTGAACGCGGCAAGAGTTATGCGGACATTGAGTTTCAACAAAAGAACGGGAAAAGCGAATTTTCGCTGCAGGTGAAAAAAGGGCCTGCTCTCCCGGCACTGGCTGTTCGTTTAATGAGCAGGTCGGGTATGGTTTGGCAACGACAAAAGGAAGTAGTGAAAATAAAATTACTTTGTGAATGATGATTTAGATGCGGAACTCTGTATCTTGCTGCCATGACTTGTGGGCTCATCGAAAGATTTGAATTTATTAAAGCCCACTTAAAAACCACTAATTAAGCGAATTTCACAAATTTATAGCTTGTAGAAGTTTTACAAAGTCAATTTGTGCTACTTCGTGAAATTCGTGGTTTAACTTTTCAAGCATGAATTCGTAAATACATCGAGTTGGCGTGATTCATCAACCATTATGGCGGACTTGCCCGGACTGAACGATTGCCTTAACTCCGTTCGCAATGACACCGTTATGGCGTGATACGAGAAGAGCCGGCACAACTCTATTACTTGGCCGCAAACGAAAAATGCATCTGCACAATCACCCATTTGCCGTCCCGCTTTTCCAAAACGCCGGTCCAGCGCGTGTCTTTCCAACCGACGAACTTGCCTTTCCATTCGCAGAGGTCGTCGAGAATGGCTGAGAACCAGGCCACCTGGCCGGTGCGCGCCAGCGTAATGCGTAAATCGCGCACGTCATAACCCGTGGCCTTGAACCGCGGATCCATCCAGAATTTAAAATTTTTTGCAAAACTCTTCCAGCCAATGGTAGCGCCATCCGGATTAAAAAGGAACAGTTGTTCATCCTGCGCCATAATGCTTTCCAACAAAGGCCGATCTTTGTTCATTGCCCAGCCGATCGAATTCTTGACAACCTGTTCCAATACCGCTTTCTCCCGATCCGGATCAACTTTCGGCGCACAAAATATAATGCAGGACAACACAACCGAAAGAACAACAGCAGTGATTGTCTTCATAAGGGACCTCCTTTGTTCCAGGCAGTTATTTTCTTATCAAATACTGCATTTTGACAAAATATTGTCGATCCACGGCATTGACGCCGAACGGCTTGCCGAAATCGTAAAAATTATTAGTGATGCCGGCAAAAAAAGTGGTGAGAGCATTCATCTTGTAGCTGAAAAGCGGGTACAGGTTCAATGACTGATCAAACGAGTTGTATTGAAAAATGGTTCGAAAAAAAGATGCCGGTGAAAATTGGTAAACAAGTACTGATCGTAGAATATACCCATCATAAAACTCGCGCGCGGAATCGAGATCTGTTAACCGCGCTGCTGAACAGGTCAACGCCGCGTTGACCCTGGCGTGCGGTTTGATTTCCAGTTCAGCGTCCAATACATAGCCTTTTCCCATTTCCGGATTTTCACTGCGATAGATAAAATCACCGGCTCGACCTTCCAGTTTTAAAGAAAACAACTTGGTTGGCTGCATGGACAGGGAGAAGAGCGCCTTGTCAATGTCTTTGAACAATATGCCGCGAAATCGTTCATCATAATAAAGCAGCCAGGACATTTCGATGATGGTTTGACCCTTTAACGTCAAAGTAATGCCAGGCTGCAGGAATTGTTCTTTGCGAAGATTTTGCTGATTGTACTGCAGGTTGGCATCCACCCATAATTTTGCCAGGTCGATAAAAGAACGTTGGGGATAGATTTTCCAGACCTGCTCCGTGTAAAACTGGCGATAATCAACCGAAGGAAACAGGCCATTATATGTTTGAAAAGTTGGAGAAAACGTATTATGGACGATATAAAAATTATAGACGCGCGAATTATAAGATAACACGGCATGCAGACCGCTGCCGGCATATTGTTCGCCATTGAAACCGGCATCGAATGTGGTTGCACCGAACCGGCGTGACGAGTAAAACAGGGTCGAATCCTGCAATTCCTTGGTGTGGGTGAGAAACATCTCTCCGGTAAAATACCATTTTTTGCGAAATTTATAATTCCAATCCAGCCCGATCAGATAATTATGCGCCTGTGAAAAATCACGCGTAAACACCATGGCGCCCACGTAACGTTCATCGCCATAGTTATAGCGTAATCGACCGATATTAGCCACAGAAGCGACATGGGACGGCACCGTATCGCTCTCTTCTTCGCCCGGGATAACAAAAGTCGTGTTGCGATCATTGGCGCTCATAAACAGATAGGACAGGCCTCCGGTTTTGCCGATAATGCGGCCGGCAGCCAGCGGATTATTAATGGCGCGTGAATAATACATGGGCGTTTGCAGCAGTTCCTGACCATTGAGGAAAAACGGCCGCTTCTCCGGGTAATAAAGCGCAAAGGTGGTGTTGATGCTGATTTGATCCGCATCAGACTCGATCTGACTGAAATCCGGATTGATAACCGCATCAAGGGAAAAATGGGGGCCCGGGGCATACTGCAAACCGCAACCAACCCTGCCTTCAAGCTGATCATGACGCCAGCGGGACGATGCATCCATAGGATCAATCAGTGCGCCGGCCTGCTGTCCCATGGTATAAGGCAACAATTCAAAGGCGCCCGCTTTTTGGATGCCGTGCAAGCCGGTCAGATATCCCGCCTGGGACAGAAAACTGGGATTGTTGCGATCGACCGGCATCCAGGACATTTTAACACGACTGGTGCGCGGATAATTACGCACCAGGTGAATTCGCCAGGATTGCTCTTCGCGATTGGGGAAACGCAGACTGGCAAACGGAATGGCCATTTCCGCAGTCCAGCCGGAATCGCCTTTCACCGCAGCAGAACGCCAGATAAGATCAAAGTCGGCATCCTCATTGTCCAGGGTGGCCATGAGATCGGCCTGAATGCCATAAGGATTGACGGCAAACTCGTAAGCGCGTTGATAATCGCCATAGGTGTCAATGCTGACGATAATGTAATCATCCTGAAATATCTTGTCGCGATCGCTGAGGTTGGCGCGAATTTCATCGGGCCGGTCGTCATAACAGCGAAAACCGAGATAAAGACATTCCTGATTAAAAACGGCCCGGACCTCGGTTTTCTGCGGCGCCGGCGTGTTATCACCCGGACTGAATTCATACTCCAGCCAGACCGGGCTTGCTTTTTGCCACTGCGAAGCGTCGAGTTGGCCGGAAATTTCAAAACAACTGTCGACGCGGACAGCTAAAAGTCCGGATCGATCTGAAATTTCTGCACCGGCATTGACAGCAGAGAATAAAAACAGAACTGCAATAAGAAAGATCATAACACTCCATTTCGTTCACTGTATGCATTATCGCAGACGCCGGCACGTTGAACAGAATTCGCTTAGAACTAAAATGCAAAATCGCTTCATAATATGCGTATACATAATGATGCAGGATGATCCGGTCGCCTATAAATCCAATTTCATGACGTAGGTGGACCGGGCATAATCATCATCCCGGAAAGGATGCTGCCTGATTTTGCGAAAACCGAATTTTCGATATAGATGATTGGCCGCTTTGAGCGCCGCGTTGGTGCGCAAATAAAGCGCCTGAGCACCGGATTCTTTTGCTTTGTCAATGATGGCATCCATCAAAAGATGACCGATACCGCGACCGCGATAGCGAGCCGAAACCGCCATCTTGGCAGCTTCAAAAATATCATGAGGATGACGAATTAATGCACAAGTGCCGGCATATTCTGCACCGATGCAGGCAAACAG
Organism: uncultured Cytophagia bacterium; assembly: GCA_964387285.1. Lineage (GTDB taxonomy): Bacteria > Zhuqueibacterota > Zhuqueibacteria > Residuimicrobiales > Residuimicrobiaceae > Anaerohabitans. The sequence continues at coordinate 17,109 of CAYLWO010000072.1, forward strand.
TATGGCGCCGCCAGGCTTGATGATTTTATTACGCGGATCATTTAAAATCGCCAAATCCGTCTGTTCCACAGTGAAATATTCGTTCAACCACTCGACATTTAAAGACTTGAAATATTTTTTTGCCTTGGCAGAATAGGGACGAATGACGATTTCACCCGGATAAGCCCCGTTAAGACGCAGGCAAACACGTTCATAAAGGCTGGACTCTTTTAATTCATTTTCAATTTCTCGCAAGCCGGAGAGCAAATCGCAGCCAGAGCAATTGATCAATTCGCGGGTGACGTCAAAGATCTCCTGCCAGACCGGTTCTAATTTACGAGCAACCTCCTTGCCATAGCTGGTAATTCTTACCAAACATTGCCGTTCGTCCTCTTTATTTTTTGATGTCGACGCCAGACCGGCTTCTTTCATTTCAGCAACCGATTGATTTATGGCTGTATGGGTAACACGCAAGACGGCAGCCAGAGCGGTTATGCGCATCGGTGAGTGCTGGTTTAACGTATACAACAAGGTAAACCAGCGCGCTTCAAAAGGAACCTGCAAATTTTGATAAATCCGGTTCACATCGCGCATCAGCTGTTCGCTGAGCCGCTTTAAACGGCTCGCAAAAGCCAACTCTGGCAATTCAGAGATCAAATCCATCATGCACCTCAACCTAAAACCAGCCAGTTTAATATAACCCGAATTGAGCGATTGCATCAACCTTACAAAGGCGGGCAACCTCTGCAAGGTTGTATTCAAGCGCCATTCGCTCACGGTAAGTATACGAAATTTTATGTAAGTGGTTTCATAATTATTAAACAACCCGGAAAAACAGGCAAAAAGCGACTGGAATTTTAAATGGATTTTTATTACAATATAGAGTGGCTTTGCCAAGCCGCCACCAACAAAACAGGAGTTTGCCCTATGATGCCAATCGCACAACAACTGATTGAGATAATAGAACAGCGGGGATGGCTTGGCCACAACTCAGTTGTCACTTAAAACCCTGGCCGTGGGCAGCGGTCTGGCTGAATATGGACGCAACAATATCTGTTACGTCAAAGGCATGGGCAGCTTTTATCAACTGGTGGGTGCTTTTACGTCAAGATTCCTGGCAACCAGCTAAATCAATGAATCGATGCACTACCTGTGTCGTGTGCCAACAACAATGTCCAACCGGCGCCATTGCATACCATCGCTTTTTACTGTATGCAGAACGCTGCCTTACCTATCACAATGAAGCAAAAGCAAATTTTCCTGATTGGATTGATCCGTCGTGACATCATTGTTGGATCGGTCGCATGCGCTGTCAAACGGTATGCCCGGAGAATAAGAATAGGCGGGGATTATATGAGGACCGGGGTGAATTTTCCGAACAGGAAACGAAATATTTTCTCCAACTCAAGCCTCGGCATGAGCTGCCAACCGAGACGGTGTAAAAATTTCGTCAGTTGGAGATCAACCAAGATTATGATCTGCTCTGTCGAAATTTAGCACTGTTGATTAGATAAACTACCGTACGGTCGAAAATCTTGCGACGGATTTTCTCCTTCGCAAGATTATGAAGGTGCACCTTCCGAATTGCTTATTTCAATAGAATGACCTTGCGGACACCGCTATATCCTTCGCCGGTCATCGTGCATAAATAAACGCCTGAGGAGACCGCTCTCCCCTGATCATCCTTGCCGTTCCAGATAACCTCATAACGTCCGGCGTTATAAACCGCATCGACCAGAGTAGCAACGAGACGCCCGGCATTGTCAAATATACGTACCTGGATTCGACTTGATTGTGCCACGCAAAAACGAATGTGCGTGCTGGGATTGAAAGGATTGGGATAATTTTGCAGCAAGCCGAATTCCGTCGGCAAGGCTTCCTTACTCCATACATGACTCTGGATATCTAAAATCCATGCATGCTCCAACGTAAATTGGCCATCACTCACCCGCACAGCCAGTTTTGAGCGACTGGGCAACGACGTTTTGTAGCGCAAAGTGAATTGGCTTCCGGTTGGCGCAACCATGACGCCGTTCAGCCACCAGCTATAGTATAGAAAATTGCCGTCCGGATCCGTCGCCGTTACGGTAAACGGCACATCCTCTTTGCCGGTTTGCAAAAGAGAATCAACCGGTGTATAACCGGTAATCACCGGCGGCGCCGGCACATCGACTACCGTAATACTGACCGTAACGGTGCTCTTGCCGTTGAAATGGTCTTGCGCCCAAAAAACGACTTTGGTCGTACCGGCGTGACGAAAACCAGGAGTCCAGGAGAATTGCTGTTGCGTCGAATCAAAGACCGCGCCTGCCGGAAGCTGTTGTGCGCCAAAGGTGAGAGTATCGTTATCTGCATCTGAAGCGCGTACGTTGATCACCAACAACTGCCCCTCATATATTGTGGTATCGCGGACACAGTGGATAACCGGCAAGCTGTTTTTGAGCAGCCTGGCGGTAAATTTCGCACTGTATGTTCCGATACTGGCCGTAACCGATTGTTCACCGCCCGGCCCTAATTGCCAATTGACCATAGCCATGCCGAGCGTATCAGTAATGGCGGTTGTGGCCGGATACAACGCGCCACCGCCGCCGGTAATGGAAAAACGCACCGCAGCGCCAACCAGCGGTTCGTTGTAGGTATCCAGAATACAGACCGTAAGCGGCGCCGCAAGAAACAGTCCCGGCCGTCCCGATTGCTCATTGCCGCTGACCAGTTTCACCTGACCCGGCTCACGCGCCACAGCTTCCGCCTGAAACATAATAGTGGAGACTGAAGGATGGTTTATATACAGCTGATATAATCCGGCCTGCTCCCCCAAGGTCCAATTATAACGGATGGTTCCCGATGCATCTGCTTGAATGTCCGGCAGGGAATGCAAAGTGGCATCAGGCCATTTTTGATGCATGGTCAGCAAAGCACTGACCGGATTGGCAAAAGAATCGCTCAGAGTCGCAACTAGGGGCAATGGCAAAGCCAGCCGCACCGAGCCTTTCTGTCCCTCACCGGAAACCTTGCGTAGTAAGGCCGGCGTTCCGGCTTTGAAACGAATTTTTACCGTATCCAACACCACGCCGCTGTATAAAACCTGTGCCCATACTTTTTTCATCTCTGCCCTGGTACTGGCTAGCGAACCCTGACTTGCACCCTGGGCGGATGTCGGTTCAACCGGTTGCACCAGAGTATTGGAACCGCCGCTGCAACCAAAACGTATATGCAAGCCGGCTAAAGGTTGATTCTGTTGTCCGACCAGCACAGCAGTCAGGCGCGCAGTGGCACGGCCGTTGGCCACCACGGCAGAATCGGCCTGAAGATAAGAAGCCCTTCTATCAATGGTCGGCAACACCAGGTTTCCGGTGAACAGCGCCGGCGAGCCCTGCAGCGCTGTGCTGTTTAGACTAGCGGACGCTTCAATACGAATCGCGCCCGGCATGGTGCCCAGATTAACCATTAGAGCAGCAGTGCCATTGTTGTCCGTTGTGACGGAAGTTTGCGCTGAGGAATTGAAAAAGGCATCACCCTGCTTAATTACAAAATCAACCGGCTGTCCGGCCACCGGATACTGCATCGAATCGGTTATGCTGACTGCAACAGGAAGAGACCATGTTGACAATGGAAAACCGTTTTGCTCATCACCGCTCAATTTGGCGAGAGTGAAAGCCCGAGGCGCTAATCCGCTGGCCCAAACGGCGATGGGTGAACCTCTCAGGTCTTTGCTCACAACAGTAAGCTGATTGTTGCGTACTCCTGGCTGCGAACCCAAAAGCCAGGTGCAACGGGCATACCCCTCATCATCCGTAGAGATCACCACGCTGTCTTGACCATTTGACTTGCCGCCGCCTGCGGTAATTTTAAAAACCACCGGATGGCCCGGAATCGGCGTGTTCATATCATCGATCACCTGCACGCGAATATGCTCGCGTAACAGACGACCCGCCTGGCCAGCGAACGAATCGGGGCCGGCAAGCAAGAGCTGAGTCGGCACCGGTGGAATCATGGTTTCGGTAAAAGTAAAAGGCGAACCCTGTAAATCCGCGCTGCCATATTTTGAGGAGGCTCTGACGAGGATGATTCCGGGAGTGACGCCGAACTTGACAAATACTTTTGCCTGCCCCGAGGTATCTGTCGAAACTGTTGTTTGCGCAGCGCCATTGATGGTGGCGTCGCCCTGTTGAACCTGAAACAACACCTGTTGTCCGCTAATTTTGTTGAGCAAAGAATCGGTGATTTGTACGGTCAACGGAATGGGCAAGGTTACGCGCGGGACACTGGTCTGGCCGTCGCCGGTCACCTGCGTCATCGTAAAAGGACGGCCGGCCTGTGCCGATGCGTAAAGTAAAACCGGTGAACCGTGCAAAGTCCCGGCGGTCATGCGCAATTGATTATTGCGAACGCCGCTGCTGTTTCCCAACTCCCATACAGCCTGGCTATAACCCTGGTCATCGGTTGCAACAAGTGAACTGTCGCTGCGACCGTTTATACGTCCGTTGCCTTTGAGAATCCGGAAAGAGACATTGTACCCTTTGATCGGCACGCCGATGTCGTCCGTTACTTGAACGATCAGAGCATTTGCCAATCTTTTGCCCACAGTCCCGGTGAACTCGGTTGCGCCGATGTAGATCATTCGCACCGCTGTCGGCGGCAAAACCGTGGCGGTAAAAAAGAGTGGTGAATTCTGGATATTTTGCCCCTGATACAAAGCAACAGCTCTGATCTGCACCGGGCCGGGTAGTGTTCCTGTTTTCACACTGGCAATGGCAAATCCATCGTCATCGGTATCGGCATAATGTTGATTGGAATTGTCGATCTGCACATCGCCCTGGACCACGGTAAACTCGACCTGTTGATTGACAATGGGATTTTGCAAAGAATCAACGATTTGCACTTTGAGCGGCAATGGCATGTCTCTTTTCGGGCCGATGTTTTGATTGTCGCCGGAAATTTTTACCTGGCGGAAGGGCCGGCCCGGAGCAGCGGATGCAATCAACGTCACCGGCGATCCCTGCAAACCGGGAGCGATAATCTGGGCTTGATTGTTACGGACGCCGCTTTTCAAGCCCAATACCCAACGACAGGAAGCGACGCCGGCGCTGTTGGTCACGACCCGTGCCGTATCAACGCCGTTCATCTTGCCGCCGCCGGTTGTGACTTTGAACGTTACCGAATAATTTGCAACAGGATTGGCTGCATCATCAGTCACCGTCACCGTCAGTTGGTCATGGACCAATTTGTTAACCTCGCCGGAGAATTCAGTCAAACCGGTATAGAGCAATTTTTTGGGAATCGGTGTAGCAGTAGCGGTAAAATAAACCTGATGAATAGGTTTGATGATAAGAAAAGCCAGGACTTTTTGTGCAATTTTCAAGTCCGCCCCCAAACGCCAGTTAACAGACGCATAACCGCTGGTGTTCGTTAAGACGGCAACCGAATCAGCCTCATTGACCTTGCCCCCTCCGGAGACAATTTTAAAACGAATCAATTGCGGCGGTACTGGCAAACCTGACTCACTGATTAGTCTTACCGTTACTGGCCTAGGCAATATGCTGCCTGCCGGTCCGGTCTGTATATCGCCGTCCGTTTTGGTCAGCATTAACGTATCGGCATATTCTACATTGGCGGTAATGGTTCTGGGAGAACCGATTAAAGGATTACTTGCATAATTGGAGCGAATGATCAGCTGCTGTTGATTCAAGCTGCCGGCTTTGCCCAGTTTCCAGGCCACAGCGGCATTGCCGTTGCTGTTGGTATTGATGTTCATGGATGAAGAACCACCGGGATATAAAGCTCCGGTTCCGGATATCAATTCGAACTGCACTGGTTGGTTCGGCTTGGCAACGCCCTGATCATCAACAATTTGGACCTTAACCGAATCGGCTAAATAAGAGCCGGCAAAACCGGAAGGATTGGCCTGGCTGAGCAATTTCATCTCTTTGGGAATAATCTGCATGACGGCAGTGAAAGTCAATTCAGTGCCGGGCAACCAGGGAGCGCGCACAGTTATGGTCTGGTTGGCTTTTTGCGTGCCGAGAATATAATGAACCTGCGCCACTCCTTGTGCATCGGTATAAACCGGCTGCGACTCCACGATCGTGCCGTCGCTGGAAAGGAATTCAACGGCAGCGCCTCTGGCGGTTTTACCGAACGCGTCATACACCGTTACCTGAAGCGGCAACGGCAGGACCTGACCTCTACCGGCTGTTTGCGCATCCCCGCCGCTTTTCTCCATGATCCGTGGTCGCGTAAAATAAACACGCTGCTTGACAGTCAGATTGTTCATTTTCAATATGGTACCATCGGTCATACGGAGTTTGGCAGCAACGGTATCGCGCATGCCGACGCCAAAGTGCTGCACCGGTTCATCCATCGCGCAAAATCCATAGTTGCTGATGATCTCTTTGTGGCCGAGCAGGCGTGTGGGATCATCAATATGGCCGTTTTCATACAGCCAAATTTTAGTGCCAAAAGCGCCCATATCGCCTTTGATGCCGCGACCGGAAAATTTTATCCAGCGATTATCACTCTGCAGATCGTTGCGCAACATATGATTGTAATACTTGGCGTTGCCGCCTTTATTGGTATCGGTGAGATAGATATCCAGATCGCCGTCATTATCAATATCCGCTACACTGACTCCCCGGGTATCATAGAGCCCGACTTCCAATCCGGTCTTATCGATTAATGTAAAGTTGCCGTGGCCGTCATTCAGATAAAGATGCATCAAAACGATCGCTTTATCCACAGAGGGTGTGAACAGATCCAGATCGCCGTCGTTATCCACATCAAACAAGACCGGTGTGAAACCGCGCTGAAAAATCGCTTTTTCTTCGGTAAGGTCCACAAAGGTGCCATTACCCTGATTCTGATAAACACAGACCTTTCGGTAGGTGCGGTCATTGCTGCTGGAGACGAACAGGTCCAGGTCTCCGTCATTATCATAGTCGGCAAAGGTGGCGCCATCGCTCCAACCCAGGCCGGCGATCTTGAGATCATAGCGAACTTTATACTGACCGTTAGGCTGTTTATCCAACAGCTGGTTGGCGGCGCGTACGCCGTTTAATTCGCGATCAACCCGAGAGATATAAATTTCCTGGTCGCCATCGTCATCAAAATCCGCGTAGGTGACGCCATTGGGACCATAGCCGTCGGCATTGATATTGGCAGCGCCCAGATCTTCCAGTTTGAATCTCTCATTGCCCAGATTGATATACAGATGATTACGCACGGCTTTATAGTTGGCAGGGTCAGCGCCCACCGTATAAATATCGAGCAGCCCGTCGTTATTGGCATCAAAGGCTATCACGCTGCGGGCAAAACTGGCCAACTCTTGGACGCCTGCGGTTGCAGACACGTCTTTGAACAAACCATCTCCGCGATTGCGATACAAACGGTTGTATATGGTGGGAAAAATCGGCGTCTGGCCGGTATTGCCGTTAAAAAGATCATAATCACCATCATTGTCGTAATCGAAAAACACCACGCCGTGGCTGCCAATGCCATAGTTATCATAAACCCCGCGCGCGCCTTTTGCTTCTTCTGTATAGGCGTTATTGGCATGGCTGATGTACAACACTTCCGGATAGGTCACAGCGGTGTCCACTTCTGCCGCATTGGATACATAGAAATCAGGCAAACCATCCAGGTTAATGTCTGCACAGGCAATGCCGTGCCCATACTGATAGAGAGCGCCGATTTTCAATCCCTGCACCTGCAGACTCTTTGAAACATCCGTGAACCTTATGGTTTGGCCAAAAGCATCCGTAAGGCTGGATGCAACAACACCACAGACGCAAAGCAAAGCGCATTTGCCGGTAATTTTCATCGTTTACACCAATTCATGATTATAGCCTATCAACCTGACTTGTGAAATGAGCATGACAAACATGATTCAAGCTGTCCGCCACGGTGACTTTGTGATGCCGCTCACAAATTTCCAGAAGGAAATTCGCTGCATTTAAACGTAGCATCAATCTCGGTAAAATGCGTAATAAAAGGCTTGCAATTCTGCAGGGTAAATCGTAATATTTCCGGCTAATAAAAACCATGATTGCGTAATTGCATCAGCCTTGTGACGGTTTAAAACCTTCGCAAGGTTGTTTTCGAGCACATGTCGCACAGTTTGGAAAAAAAAGAGTCGAGGGCTAATTGATGAAATCATTTCCACCATTTATCTGGGGAGCAGCCACAGCGAGTTATCAAATCGAAGGAGCCTGGCAAGAGGACGGCAAAGGGCTCTCTATCTGGGACGCGTTCAGCCACACACCGGGGAAAATATATCAGAATCAAAATGCTGATGTGGCATGCGATCATTACCATCGTTTTAAAGAGGACGTGGCGCTCATGAAAGAGTTGGGATTGAACGCCTATCGTTTTTCCCTGTCCTGGCCCCGCATTCAACCCATGGGATACGGTCAAACCAATGCCAAAGGCATCGCGTTTTATTCGCACCTCATCGACGAACTGCTGGCTAACCGGATTACACCCTGGATTACTCTTTATCATTGGGATCTGCCTTTGGCTCTGCAACTGGAATTTGACGGTTGGCTCAACCCCGGTATGGCTGAGCGGTTTCGCGATTATGCAGATATCTGTTTCAGCCATTTCGGCGACCGGGTGAAACATTGGACCACGTTCAATGAACCCTGGGTTACCGCCATACTGGGCTATGGCCAGGGTGTGTTCGCTCCGGGAAGAAAATCCTCCAGCGAACCTTATCAAGCCGGTCATCACATGCTGCGCAGTCATGGCATGGCTGTGGAATTGTATCGCACCAGGTACGGTGCACAAAACGGCCGCATCGGTATGGTAACCAATTGCGACTGGCGTGAGCCGGCCACAGATGCGGATCCGGATCGCGACGCAGCGCAACGGGCTGTGGAATTTTTTCTCGGCTGGTTCGCTGATCCGCTGTATTTCGGCGACTATCCGGAGGTGATGCGACAACGCGTGCAAAAACGGTTGCCGGAATTCACCGAACAGGAACGGGCATTGATCAAGGGCTCAGCCGACTATTTCGGCTTGAATCACTACACCACCATGTACGCCCGTGACAGCCACGGTAAAACGGCCAGCCGTGCGGTATACGGCAACGGCGGTTTGTCCGAAGATCAGGACGTGCAATTATCTAACGATCCGTCATGGGAAAAAACCGATATGGGTTGGGCTATTGTCCCCTGGGGTTGTCGCAAATTGTTGCAATGGATAGATCGTCGTTACCATCATCCGCCGATTATCATCACTGAAAACGGCTGCGCCCTGGCGGATAAACTGGAGGGCGGCCAGGTCCATGATCCGCAACGAATAAAATTTCTAAACGATTATCTCGCCGAGATACATGCAGCCATCTCTTCAGGAGTGGATGTACGCGGCTATTTCGTCTGGTCGCTTTTGGATAACTTTGAATGGGCATCGGGTTTCAGCAAACGATTCGGTCTCTATTATACGGATTATGCCGGCGGGAAAAGAATTGCCAAGGATTCGGCAAAATGGTACAGCCGGATCATTCAACAGAACGGACTGGAGTAAAAGCACGGATCATGGAAAAACAAAAGATTTCCGTCCCAGAGAAAATCGGCTATGGTCTGGGTGATACGGCCACCAATCTGGTGTGGCGAACGCTCATGGTGTTTTTGCCAATATTTTACACCGACGTATTCGGTTTATCCGCTGCGGCCGTGGGAACATTGTTGCTTGTTTGCCGTTATTGGGACGGCGTCACTGATTATATCATGGGGCTCATTGCCGACCGCACAGCCACACGCTGGGGGAAATACCGGCCCTGGGTGCTGTGCACCAGCGTTCCTTTCGCGATTCTGACCATCCTGACTTTTTCAACGCCAAATCTGAGCGGTTCGGCAAAATTGCTTTACGCTTATGCCACCTATAGCGGCCTGATCGTCGTTTTTACTGCCAACAATATACCTTACTCTGCTCTGACCGGCGTTCTGTCTCATGATCCCTCTGAACGCACCAGCCTCTCCTCCTATCGTTTCTTTTTTGCTTTTCTGGGCGGTTTGATCACACAGGGATTGAATCTTTATCTGGTCGCCTGGTTCGGACAAGGCGATGAGATAAAAGGGTATCGCAGCACCATGACCTTATTTGCCGGGTTGAGCGTGCTGTTGTTCATCATAACCTTTCTGGCCACAAGAGAACGCGTCCAACCGCCGCGCCAGCAACATGCTTCGGTCCGTCAGGACACCCGTGATCTGTTTCGCAACCGGGCCTGGGTGGTGCTTTTTTTTGTCGGTCTTTTGTTCGTGGTTTTTGCCACGCTGAAACAGGGTGTCACCCTCTACTATTTTAAATATTACGTTGGACGAATGGACCTGGCGGCCGCATTCATGATCTGCGGATTATTGGCTGCCATGTCCGGCGCCGCGCTGACGCAACCGCTGACCAGGCGTTGGGGAAAGATTAACGTTATGAATGCAAGTCTGTGGATCGGAGCAGCGTCCAGCGGTTTGCTGTATCTTGTCGGAAAAAATGACTATGGGATGATGTTTATCCTGAGCGCAATCACCGAGTGCGCCACCGGTCCCATTTGTGCCCTGTTTTTCGCCATGTTGGCAGACGCTGCGGATTACAGCGAATGGAAAACCGGTCGTCGCGCCACCGCGCTGGTTTTCTCCGCCGGTGCATTGTCCATGAAATTCGGCACCGGAGTGGCCGGCGCGTTAACCGGCTGGCTGTTGAACGCCTATGGGTATCTGGCCAATGCCGCGCAAAGCCCGCAAGCACTGCATGGCATTCGCATGTTGTTCAGCATCTATCCCGCTATTGCCTGCCTGGCTATTATTATAGTTTTTCGGTTTTATATTTTAAAAGATACTGTTCTGCACCAGATACAGACCGAACTGACCAACAGACGCGTGAGCGATTAGCCCAACTTTGTGCAAGAGACGCCTTGCCTTTTAGACAAACTCTAACACCTCATCCCGGCTTGCGCCTAAGGATCAAGTCGGACTAGCGAACGGAAGGGGCCAGCCAGACGGTTGCCTGAATAGCCGGTTTCTTTCGGTGCGGATCAGGCGGGCTCATCTGTTGTGTTTTTTCACCGGCATCAGGCTGATAATAAACAGTTAAAATTTTCCCCGGCTCGATCTCGATTGAAGCAGGATAACCCAGATCGCCGTTCGGAGCGTCATCGCGCAAAATGATCTCGTCTTTGCCACTCCACGATATTCCGTCAGAGCTGATGCAGGCACGCTCGCCAAAAGCCGGACGACGGTAACCATAGGTGCAGAGGACTCGGCCGTCGTCGAGCACAAGCAGATGCGGTGGAAAGCCCCACAAGTCTGTGCGAAAAGGCGGCGCCCAGGTTTTGCCGTTATCATCGGAAAATGTTTCCCAGAGAAAACAGTACTTGCCCTTATCGTCATACTTTTTTTGCGTCGCCCGGATCATCATCAGAATGCGACCGGATTGTAATTGACACAAATGGGGTTCGCCGAAATGAAACGAATCCGGCTGCGGCGAACGGATTACAGCTATTTCCTGCCATCCGGTTGCCGTACTGTCTGCGCGATACACGCCGCAATACGAAGAATATGCACGATATCCGGCGACGAGAATCGAGTTGTCGAACAACTGCACGCCGCCATGCACCGTATCAGGGCCGTCTTTGGGCTCTGACCAGGTGCGGCCATGATCCCGAGAAATACACAGCCAGGACTGCTGCAATTGCTGAGCGTGGCGATACTCCCGGCCATTGACGTGTTCGATCCAGCGTTTGAGAACCGAACTTGCATACGAGTTCGGCGCCAGGCTGCGATAATGCTTTTCCTGCCAATGAGTGGACCACACATGCGCCAGCAACCGGCCATCGCGCAACGCTGTAACTCCGCCTTCACGATCATCAATAACCGTATCATAGACAACTTCCGGTCCCTGCCAGGTGCTGCCGTTATCTCTGGAACGCATGAGCAGAATTCGACCGTCCGGTCCCAGATGCTCTTCTGACTCGCAAAAGAGCACCAGCAGATCGCCGTTGGCTGCGCGCGTCAAAGCCGGCCATGCACAATAGGTGCGGCCATCGCCGTAAATGGTCTGATGGCGAATAATTTCTGCAGACTGGCTGAGATAAGGCATAAAAATAACCAAAAAAATGAAATATCTTTTCATAGAGGGATCCATTTCAAATAGGGGTTCAATCTCAATTAGCTGCCCGACTTTTTGTTGGCGTCTTTTGCATCCAAGACCTCATAGGTTCTTGAAACCTGTGAGGTTTTTGGTAGATACTTAAAGATAGCAGATCGCTCGGCAGATCCCTGCCTCCTGTAAACGAGAGCGGTTGTCCCATTACTCGTTCAGCGCGTCGTGCCGAGTAACATATGGCAAACGCGATCTATTAGTAAATTAATGCAAATATACAAAGAAAATTGGTTTTTCCGAACGGTTTAGTGAACAAAAACCTTGCGAAGGTTAACAACCTTGACAAGCATATTACAATCGCCCGATTCGGCTTGGGATTACTTGCTGTTGCCTCAATAGAATCGACCCGCATAGATATGTATTATCATTAGAATATACAATGATTAATTTGTA
>CAYLWO010000072.1:29727-35557 GCA_964387285.1 uncultured Cytophagia bacterium
GAATCGACCCGCATAGATATGTATTATCATTAGAATATACAATGATTAATTTGTAACAAAATCAAATTAAATACGAATATATAAATCAGGATAAATGCCCTTTTCCATTTCCTGCCATCAAGGAGTTTACCGATGCAAACCATCAGCTTCTATCTGACTATGGTGCTATGCGTACTCGGTTCCTTTGCACCAACCTGTTCTCAGAATGCTGAAACGACAAATTCATTTGCAATTGCCACCTATTGCGCTGATTACGATCAGGTGCGCCAGGCCAGGGTCTTGATCAAAAGCCTGCGTCAATTTGGCGGAGTTTATCACAACTGTGCCGTTTATGTCGCATTGGGCGATACGAGCGATTTTTCCCCGCAGTCTTTAAACGCGGCTAATGTCCATCTTTTAATCCTGCAAATGAACAAAACAACCGCCCGTTATCCGTTAGCCATCAAAGCCTTTGCCGCAGCCCTCATTGAAAAGAGTGTGCCGGCTGCCACCCGCACCTTAGCCTGGTTCGATCCGGAGACCATCGTCTTTGGTCCGCCTCAAGACCTGGCGCTAGATGAAAGATTCGATGTGGCCATTCGTCCTGTTTTCAAAGTTAACAACATCGGCCTGGCCGCAGATGCCGAACCGGATGCCTACTGGTCCGGCATTCTCGCAGTCACCGGTTTAAAGGTAGAACAGTTGCCGGTGGTGGAAACCATCATAGATGAGAAAACCATCCGCGCCTATTACAACTGTGAAATATTTTCAGTCAATCCTCGACTGGGCATAATGCAGGAATGGGCCAGGACCTTAACGCCCTTATTGCACGACACGACCTATCAACAAACAGCATGCAAAACATTTTTCAGCAGACTGTTTTTACATCAGGCCGTACTCAGCGCCGTAACGATCGCACGGACGCCAAAAGAACGCATTCGTTCCTTTCCGTTAACCTGCGCTTATCCTCTGCATCAGTACGCTAAAATGCCCCCGGGGAAAACCATCGCCAAATTGAACGCTCTTTCCTGCGCTGTTCTCGAAGACCTTTGGCTCCTGGATCCAAACTGGATGGCGGCTAGCCGATGCGACGAACCGTTAACATCATGGTTGGAAGACGCCTATCTGGAATTTCTAAAGGTGAACGACCACGTGTATCGGCTGGAAGGATCGTGCAATTCCTATCTGATATGCGCTAAAAATAAAAGCCTCTTGATCGATCCGGCCGGCGCCTCGACAGCGCCGCACTGGTTTGAAAAATTGATAAAACGTTATCCGTTGCAAGCCATCCTGCTCACCCATGGGCATAATGATCATCGCGACAACGTGAAACTATGGCGCCAAGATAAAAAGATACCTATAATTGCACAACGGGAATATGTTGAATTCGTGCATTATCATGACCGGTTAAGCGGCTTGTTCAACCGCCGGAACGCCATCTGGAAAAGGATGCCGCCACCCGCTTTCACCGGCAGAGATTCATTATCCATCATAGAACCAACGATATTATTTAACGATGACTATTCCTTCAAGCTGGATGACTGGCATGTGCAAATGATGCACACCTCCGGTGAAACGCCTGATCATACCCTCATCTGGATTCCGGAAATAAAAACCGCTTTTTGCGGGGACAATTATTACAGCTCTTTTCCAAACCTTTATACAATGCGCGGCACCAAACCGAGATGGGCTCTGGACTATATCCAGGCACTGGACAAAGCACTGACCCTGCATGCTGAATTTTGTTTGCCCGGTCATGGCAATCCGGTTTGTGGTAGAGAGAGAGTGCGGCATAGAGTAAAAAATTATCGGGATGCGATCCTGTTTGTCCATGACGCCACAGTCAACGGCATAAACAATGGCAAAGATCGTTTCACATTAATGCACGACATTACCTTGCCTGATTCGTTCGGCATCGACGAATCCTATGGCCGTGCATCGTGGTCTGTGCGCGGCATTTATGAAGGTTACGTGGGCTGGTTTGACGAAAATCCGACAGCCCTGTATGATAAATCGGTCGCCTCGGTATATCCGGACTTGATTCGCCTGGCCGGCCTGGATGCGGTGCTCTTGCATGGCCAAGAGTTGTTGTCGCAAAAAGCCTTTGTACAAGCGCTGCATCTTACCGATGTCGCGTTAACCGCACAGCCGGATCATTTGCCGACCTGGCGCCTGCGCCTGCAGACGTTACAAATCTTGCGGCAACGCAGCAAAAATTATATTGAGAATATCTGGTTGGATTATGGCATAAAAATCTGTGAAGAACAGTTGGCAAGGAGTAAACCATGAAACGTCCTATCCTCGTATTTGCTTTTGTCTGTCTTTCACGTGTTGCATTCACCCAAACATCTGATTTGGATACTTCAAAGTGGATCCTCCAGGATGCAACTGTGACCGAATTCCTCGGTAAAAAATGTTTGATGGGCAGCGCATTTCTGAAAGAGGTGACTTTTAGCGATGGCGTTATCGAAGCGGACCTGGCGGTCACCGGACAACGCTCCTATCCGGGTTTGGTTTTTCGTAAACAAAACGACACCGCATATGAACGGGTATATATTCGTCCGCATCTGCCGAAATCTTTTAGCAATGTGGTGCAGTATGTCGCCTGTTTTAACGGCATCGATTCCTGGCAACTTTACAATGGCAATGGTTATACTGCCGCAGCCGAAATCCCGGTTAACGCGTGGTTCCATGTACGGTTGGAAGTTAAAGATACGCAGGCACGCCTTTACCTTAATAACGCAGCAGAACCGACTCTGTTTGTCCGTGATTTGGCGCACGGTGCAAGCCAGGGCAACATTGGCATCATGGGACCCAAAGACGGTTCCGCTTATTTTTGCAATTTAACCTACAGCCTGCAACCACCCGCAGGATTTCCAGAACCGATTAAAACCGAACCGCCGCAAGGCATGATCACGGATTGGGAGTTGTCTAACGTCTTCCCCGCCGGTGCAGTAGATATGGAAAAAACGCCCGAGCAACAAACCATGACCGGATTAACCTGGCAAAAAATAAAAAGTCTGGCATCCGGTGTGGTGGATGTGTCGCGCTATTACGGTCGACAGAGCTCGGCCCCGGAGGTGGTGTGGGCAAAAACACAGATCCTGGCAGACCAGCCACAAACACGGCAATACGCTTTCGGCTATAGCGACTATATTATGATTTTTCTCAACGGTCAGCCGCTCTTTGGCGCAAACAGCGCTTATCAACAGCGCGATCCGACTTTTCAGGGCATTGTCGGCTTGAACGATTATATCTATCTGCCCTTGCAAAAAGGCGCCAACGAGCTGATCGTCGCACTAGCAGAATCTTTTGGCGGCTGGGCGTTCCTGTTTCAGGATGCCACTTCCATTTATCAACATGCAAGCCTGAAAAAGTTGTGGGAGCTGCCGCGACAATTCAAGTATCCTGAATCCGTTGCTTATGATGCCAAAACAGATCTCCTGTATGTTTCCAATTATTTCCATGACAAAAAAGAGTATATCTCCATCTTGAAAACCGACGGTGCCATCGTCAAACAGCAAGCCATCACCGGCGTACTGCAACCCACCGGCTTGTGTATTTTTCAGGACAGGTTGTATGCGGTTGGACGTTACGCTCTGCTAGAAATCGATCTGCAAACCCATGAAATCGTCAAACGCTACCCATTCCCGCAACCCCGTTTTCCCAACGATATTACCGCGGATGAAAACGGTAATTTATATATCACCGATTCGCGAAAAAACGTAATCTGGAAATGGCATGAAGGCGCTTTCGAAGAATGGCTGCAACTGACGGAAAATGAAAATCCTAACGGTGTTCTGGTGGATGGCCAGAGGCTGTTATACGGCGCATCAGGACCCGGCAGCATCAAGGTGGTTGATCTGCAGGACAAAAAAACAACAACGCTGGCGACCCTCGGTCCTGGCGCGGTTATGGATGGTTTGCAGAAGGACGGTGAGGGGGGATATTTTATTTCAGATTATAACGGCAGGATTTTTCACGTCAATAAAGAAGGCAAGTTGATATTATTGTTAAACGGTACGGCAGCAAAAAAATTCTGTGCTGATTTTTGCTATATTCCTACGAAAAAACTGCTGATTGTGCCGAGCCTGGAGGACAATAATCTGACGGCGTGGAGGTTGGTAAAGCAAGGGGATTGACCTTTTTCTTCCGTTAGATGTCGGACACCTTTCAAGACTTTTGCGACATCAGCTTGAGGTGTCCGACATCTCGAGATATTTCTCTTTTCAATGCCCGTGCATTTATTCGGGCATCCACATATCTTTTGCTTCCAGTTTACACTCTTTGATCATATCCAGACAATACTGCAAGTGTCCGAGGTCGTACAAATCGCCATTGTTCGTGCCGAATGTAAATTTCACGCCTGCTGCTTTTGCTCGTTTTATAAATCGTGGACTGGGTAAGCTTCTGCGCGCGTTTATTTCCAATGCGATATGGTTTTTTACCAGCGTGGTAATAACACGATCCATGCGTTCCACTGTCCACAGCTCGTCATAATGCAAAGCGATCTCGTCCGGCAGATAGGTCGGATTGACAAAAATATCAACCGGCTCTGTGCTGAATATTTTTTCAATCTGGTTGACCAATTGTTCCATGAAATCCTGCGGATCGCCCACATCTGTCTCTTCCTTGATCCACAAGCGCATGCGCTGGCCGTTTTTATTGGTCCAGGTCATGGCATCGGTAAACACATAATCAAACTTTTTGCGTGTCTGCTCGGAGAACAATCCGGTCCATTCACGGCCTTCGGCCTGCAGGGCAAGAAACGTGTTGGGGGGATAGCTATAATTATCAACGAATTGTTGGCACAGCGCGTCATGGTCGATGGGAAAACCTTTACCGCAGTTGAGAGCCAGTCCATAGGTGATGCCGTAGAGCCGGGAAAAAGCTAAAGTCTTTTCCATGGTCAACTCGCCTTTGAGATGAACATGAAAATCGATAAGCGGGAAATTGGCGCCGGCTATTTCTGTCAATTGTCGATCCAATGCAGCATCCGTTAAAGCGGTTCCTGATGAAGGCAGATCATCGGCCAGTTTTCGCACTCTGATATTTCGATACCACACTTTGCTTTGCGGATCGTGGGACTGCAGGGCAAAAGTTCCGTGGGACAGAAATCGATATCGTAAAGCGTCGCTGCGCCAGGGATGTTCCGGCTCGGTATAATCACTGACCAGAATATCGTTGATAAAAATCCGGATCGTCTTACCCTGCACCAGGATGCGATAGGTGAACCACTCTTCATCTTTTACCGGCGATCTATAAACATTACGGATGCCGTACAGACTGCCGGTCATTTTAAATTCGACATGACCATCCGTATTTGCCGAACGGCTGTTTAACACCTGGGCTTCATAGCCTTTTTCCGGCCAGCCCGATTTTTGCCAGGTTGTGTGGAAATAAATGCCTGAATTGGCGAACGGGCCGGTTTTAACTTGTGCTGAAAATTCAAAATTCTTAAATAGCGCTTTTCCGTCCTGACCGGTATAGTACAGATGGGCTCTCGCTCCATGACAGACAATCGCCTCGTCGCTCACCTGAAACGATTGACCATGCTCGCTCGCTTTCCATCCACTCAAGGTTTTGCCGTCAAAAAGAGTTAGCCAGTCATCCGACTTGTCGGCACACCAACAGGCTGACCAACATAAGAATAAAATCAAGAAGTGGCGCATGAATTTCTCCGCTCATAACTTTGTGAACAGGCTTCTTGCCAACCCCATTGCCATGCCGAGTAAATTGTGGCCCCAATACCCCTATACTACAAAGACCGTGTAACGGCGAACGCACAGTAGCAGACAAAGGAGATTATCTGCGCTCGAGTGATGCAATCCCCTGTTACAGCCAAAATATT
>CAYLWO010000073.1:0-35535 GCA_964387285.1 uncultured Cytophagia bacterium
GTCACCTTTTGTCCAAGACTGTTAAAGATTTCCAGGATCACCTTGCCTTGTTTTTTAATTTCATAAGAAATTTCTGTGGCGGGATTGAACGGATTGGGGTAATTCTGTTGCAAGGTATATTCCGCCGGTTTCGCAGACATAGGTTGGTATACGCCGGTTGTTGTTGAAGGCGCGCCGTTGTAGAGATTGGCGTAAATATCCTGTTGCGGCTCATTACCCTCGTATTGATAGGTGATTAAAAATTGATTGTCTGTAAAACCGAAGGAAATGGCGGGATACCATCGATCCCCTTCATCCTGTTCGCTGAAAGCGATCGGTGTATTTTCCGCAGGGGAAGCGCCAGGATTGCCGTCGTGATCCAGCAAGACCATGGCGCTGTCCGTCGGATCGATCCATAATCTTTGGCCGAAAATATCAGCCGGCGGTTCGCTCCATCCCGGCTCACTCACATAAGAGCCATCCCATGTTGTCAAACGGTAGTCGTTCCAGACGATTAAAAACGTCCCGTCAATCTGATCATAAGCGATGCGATTGTATTCCTGGTTATAGGGATCAATGCACACCGGGAAATCGTCCCACGTTTTCCACAGGAAGGCCGCTTTCGGAAAATGGCCCTGTTGATCGAGCAGGACGGCTGTAGAAAGCGAGTCCGCCTCTTTCCCTGGTTTCAAGCCCAGCCGGGCTGCAGTAGAGTCCGGGTAATAAGCCACCCGTTGATAATAGATATCGCCGGCGTAATTACTCTTTTCATAATCGTACATCGTCCAGGTGACCAAAAATTCAGGACTGCTATACTGGTCTCCACCCTGCGCTTTGTGCAGATAGGGGACCAGTTTGAGATCGTTAGCAGCGACGTGGGGGCTGCCATTGTAGGAGTACATGCTCATGGCCTGATTGCTTATTGGAAATTCAGGCAGCCAGGGTGGTCTGCCGCCCAAGGCTGCTTTGTAGAGATTGCTGGCAGGTCGCCGGCCATAGGTATCCAGCGGCATTCCCCACTCGTCAATACGCACGCCCCAAATCGAATTCCCGCCGCCAAGAGCCGAGGCCAAACTCTGATTTGTACTCTGATTGACATGAGCGCCTTTTTGCTTTTTTAAAGCCATAGTGCTGGTTAATTGAGAACGGCTGTAAACGACCAGCCACTCATTCAATTGCCAGGCATTCAGTCCGTAATAAGCGACATCGGGATAATATTCGTTCTGATCAAGCCTGTTGGCGACCGGGAAATTTATTTTGGGGTCATTGAAATCGCCGGGAGTCAAGAGATCGCCATTGAACAAAATCCGCTGGCCGTAAATATCCAGATTCGTATAATAGCCATATTGCGTTTTGTATTGGTTACGTTCATCCACCCAGACGCACAGCAGTGTGCCGTTAGCGGAATTATAGGCGAGCCGGGGCGAGTTCTGAGAGCTATCATGATTGCATACGATGAACGAGCCGTCCGCCAGAGAGCGTTGCACCGGAATCACTTGTCCGGCGTCGGAAATAAGCGCTCCATAGACATCCGAATTGCCATTGCGTTCATCTTCCCAGACCACCATAAATGAATTGAAATCAGGCATGAATTCCACCGCCGGATTCACTTGCGTACTATCGTTGCGGCAAATGGTAAACACCGCGCTGGCCGGATGGCCGTCGGCGGTTAGCAAGCGACCAACGATATCCCAATCGCCCTGGCAGTTATCCGCCCATACAACCAGATATTTATTCTTCAGGTGGTTATAGGCGCTGGCAGGATACCATTCCAGGCAAGGACTGTTGGCAACAATCAGATTGGCGACAATTTCCTTGCGGGCGCGATTGTCGAAAAACGGAGCGCCAAGGTTCTGACCGGAAGGTTCTAAAACGAATTTTCGGATTACCGTTTCACAGATCCGGTTCTTGGAAATTTTTTGTTTGATGCAAAAACGATAGGTAATGGTGCTGTCGACCATTCTTGGGGGAAAATCGACGACGGTCTGAAACATGCCCTCGACGTCCAGTTCATGCAACACAAATTGCTGATGCGTTGCGCCCTGTTCACAGTCGACAAAAACCGAATCGCCGTTTTCCGGTTTAAACGTTCCCAGTTGCTCTTGCACCTTCATGCGCACGCCAAACGTCACCAGGTTGTGGAAGGGTCTTTTAGCGCCATAGGTATAGGTGAGCCTGGTGTGCCCATCCCAGCTCTTCAAATAGAGCACCGTATCGCCCTCGGTTTGGATCAACACCAGACTCTTTTTGGCGCCTTTTGGCCATCCCCAACCGATGGCGGTCTGGCCCACTTTAATCCAGAGTTCCGGCGGGCAATTCAGCATGAATTGATACTGCAGTTTCCCGCCGACGCTATATGACTGACCGCCATAGGTCGTGTTTATCCCGGACGGCAATTCGGTGAACAGGGTATCCGACTTTTTGGAGAAACGATGCAAGGCTTTGGCATTGCCATTGTACCACTTTTGACTGAAATCGGCCTCGTAATAATTCGCATCGATAAAAGTGATGGAGGCATTCAGGTCAGTGATCAGTGTATCCTTGTAGGCCGCCTCGATGCAAAACCATTTGCCTAGTTTGGGTCCGGCGTTCAGTAAAAGAGGGATGAAGAAAAAAATAGTCGCACAACGGGCGACCTTGCACAAGCTCAACTGCACTCTCATACAAATCTCCTCCTAAAATAGTTAGACCGTCAAAAATAACAAAATTAGGCGAGTTCCCGGAAAACAGGCGAAGCGCTGAAATCGATCAAATGGGAGCGGGAATTATTGAGTGATGCTATTGAATTATATTCATAAAATAGATTAATGTCAAGAAAAAATTGAGGGATGTTTTCCTCTATACTTTCATAGAAATGTGTTGACTGCGATGTGATTTTTATCTAAATTCATCAAGCGCCTAATACTCACACGGTTGCTCAACATCCGCAACACCATTCATTAAAATTCATTAATCGTGCTCAAATCTAAAATGAAAAACATCCTGTTAAAATCAAACCTCGGGGTGGCTGTTTTTTTTGTCGGCTTTTTCTTTGCCTGCGGTCCTATTCAAAAAACCATCGATAAAAAACCTTCTGCCCCGGTTTTTGGCATCGGCAAGGCGCGTCTGGGTATGCCCTTTGAAGAGTTCCTCCAACATGTCAAGCACGATTCCCTGCTAAAGACCGATTGTCTGATTGTCTTCCGTAAGGGAAAGGCGATTCTGAAATTGTCGGATAAAAATTATCTCAGGGATAGAATCGTACGCATGATAGACATATATTCTAAAGACTTGACCGCCACAGGCAGCATTCGCGTAGGCATGCCGGTTGCCAAATTGCTAAAAAAATTCCCCGACATGGAATTGCATACTTCAGCGGGTGAAAATCTTGGCGAATATTTTGTTCCACAACCTTTACAGACTTTTAAAGCCAACGGCGAGTATGATATTTGCACGCTGATATACGTCGAAGGAACCGGACAGAAGCGCCTAGTCGGCAGCGGTAATCAGCGGTATCCGACAAAAAATTTCAGTACAGAAGGTCGGGTGAGTTTGATATCAATTTTCATGTGGGGTGGCAACAAGTAGGGTGCGGCAGGTAACACGTACAGCAGATGCGACTGGTTCAGACAGTTTCATGATGTCCTGAAACCGGATAAGACAATATTGCAGGCAACAGCAATTTAAGAGCAGAAACCATGACCGAGAAAAATATCGATCTGATTTTGGAGAACCATTCACTGAAAAATGAATTTGTCATATGGATGGATGCAGCGGATATTGCCCTGATTGTTATCAAAGACCATGGTGCGAAACAGGCCGGAGCAGCTGTTGGACTGAGGATGAAAAAATTGGCGAGATGTATTTGCCCGACTCGGTTAGAAAATATGTCTCTGCCAGTCCGGTTTCCTTGGAGATTTTAAGCAAATATCAGGCCGAGGAAGATGAAAAATTTGCGAAATGGAAGGCTGCGAACGAGCCCACTCTGATTAATCCAGACTCGTTCAGAACCGATGAAAAGGATGCTGGCTTTTAACTAGTTCCAGTGATCGCTAATTTAAGCGGATTTTTAGCCGGCAAAACAAATTAAAGAAGGGAAAGATGGAAATTCTGGATTTGACCGAACAGCATTACCGGCCCTATTTCTGCTGCCTGGAAGAATGGTCGGACGACATCAGGGAAGCGGGGAATCACAAGGAAATCTGGTTCAACAAAATGAAAGATAAAGGACTCTGCGTTAAAATTGCCGTTGAAGGCGACAAGGTTTGCGGCATGATCCAATATGTGCCCATCGAGCTTTCACCAAGCCAGGGCCGCGACCTGTATTTCATCAACTGCATCTGGGTGCATGGTCATAAACAGGGCATTGGCAATCAGCAGAAAAAAGGCATCGGCAAGGCGCTTTTACAGGCGGCGGAAAACGATGTAAAAGCGATGAATAAAAAAGGCTTGGCGGCCTGGGGATTGTCGCTGCCGTTCTGGATGAAGGCGTCCTGGTACAAAAAACAGGGATACAAAAAGGTCGATAGGGACGGCATCTCTGTTCTGTTGTGGAAACCTTTTAGCGAGAACGCCGAACCGCCGCGCTGGCTAAAAGAAAAAAAGAAACCGCAACTGATCGACGGCAAAGTGATCGTTACCTCCCTGACCAACGGCTGGTGTCCGGCGCAAAACATGGTGCATGAAAGAGCAAAACGCGCGGCACAGGAATTCGGCGACAGGGTGACGTTTCAGGAAATTCAGACTTTTGAGCACAGCGTATTTTGTGATTGGGGGATTACAGACGCCCTGTTTATTGACGGAAAAGAAATAAGAACCGGACCTCCGCCATCCTATGAAAAAATTCGCACTAAAATTGAAAAAAGAGTAAAAAAACTGAACAAACGCAATCCACCCGCCAACGTCCCATAATTGACTTGACCTCAAATGAATAAACAGCTATATTTCTGCAGATACAATTGCCCAGTTTAACTTTGGATTTCTGCGCGTGAAGAAAGAGGGATTTTTAACCGACGCTCAATTGGCTTTCGAATTGCAGAAATGTGAGTACTGCGAGGAAAAGCCCTGTAAGCAAGCCTGCCCGGCCGATTGTTCGCCGGCCGATTTCATCATGGCTGCACGCGTTGGTGAAAAATCCGATTATCAACGATCCACTGCATTAATCATGGCAGCCAATCCTTTGGGAGGCGTATGCGGTCTGGTCTGTCCCGATTCATTCTGCATGCAAGCCTGTGTTCATTCTTCCTTCACCACAGCCGTCAACATCCCCTCGGTTCAGGCGACCGTTGTGGCCAAAGCCAAAGAGTACGGCCTGCCCGCATTCCACAAATCTGCTGCTAACGGCAAAAACATCGCCATCGTCGGCGCCGGACCGGCAGGCCTGGGCGCTGCCGCTGTTTTAGCGCAAATGGGCTATCACATCGATCTCTATGA
Organism: uncultured Cytophagia bacterium; assembly: GCA_964387285.1. Lineage (GTDB taxonomy): Bacteria > Zhuqueibacterota > Zhuqueibacteria > Residuimicrobiales > Residuimicrobiaceae > Anaerohabitans. Next base: position 5,392 of record CAYLWO010000073.1, read on the forward strand.
ACAAAAGAAAAAATCCGGTGGTATGGCCACTCTGATTCCCGGATTTCGTCTGGATAAGCACGTGCTTAAAACAGATATACAGTTCCTGCTTTCCCTTGGAGATATTACGGTTATTCATAAACAGATTTCGGATCCATACGCAGTAATGCAGCAGAGCGCCTATAACGCAGTCATTGTCTGTTCCGGATTGACAAGACCCATTGGCCTGGAGGTCAAAGGCGGCCAATCGGCGCTTTCCTGGCAGGAATTTCTCGAAAAAGCTAAAAATCTTGATCTGAAAAACAAAAAGGTGGCGGTGATCGGCGGCGGTGCGGTTGCGGTGGATTGCGCCGCGCAGGCCAGGCGCTGCGGTGCAAACCATGTCGAATTACTCTACCGCCGCAAATTCGAAAACATGCCCATCACCTGGTACGAAAGGAATTTACTCGTTCGTCAGGGCATTGAAGTCTCGACCTGTTGCCGGGTCAAGGAAGTAAAAATCCACAACAAAAAAGTGGCGGGATTAATCGTTGAAAAACTGACCCTGCCGCCAGGGAAAAAGCCTGAGCCTAAAAATTTTATTCCCAATATGAAGGAACGACCACAGTTCCGTGAATTTGATCTCGTTATAGCAGCCATCGGCAGCCGATCCTCACTGACTGTCAAAAAAACAAAGGGTGTGTTTTACGCCGGAGATATGGTGCTGGGATCATCGACCGTGGTCGAAGCGGTTGCTTCCGGCAAGAACGCCGCTTTGGAAGCCGATGCGTTTGTCTCGGGTCGCAAGCCTCCGCTCATTAAAAATCGCGCCAAGGGTTGCGCGCTTCTGGCTGGCAGGCCGTTACTGCCTGTTCCCCTTGAAACCATTTTTTTTTCAAGAACAATTCTTTCTCCTTTTCTCATTTCCGCGGCGCCGCACTCGGACGGCTATGAGCAGATGAAAATAGCCTATGAAAAGGGTTGGGCCGGCGCGGTGATGAAAACCGCCTTCGATAATGTCCCTATTCACATCCCTGGTTCGTACATGTTTGTACTGGGACCCGCAACCTACGGCAATTGCGATAATGTTTCCGGCCATCCGTTAGACCGTGTGTGCAGGGAAATCGAACAACTGGTCAAGGAATATCCCGACCGCCTTACCATGGCCTCGACCGGCGGACCCGTAACCGGCCATGACGAGGCGGACCGCAGCGTGTGGCAGTCCAACACCCGCAAGCTGGAAAACAGCGGCGCCATGGCGATCGAGTATAGTCTCTCCTGTCCCCAGGGCGGCGACGGCGCCAAGGGCGATGTGGTTTCACAGGATGCTGACTTGACGGCCAAGATCATCGATTGGATTTTGCAGGTAAGCGATGGCGAGGTGCCCAAGCTTTTTAAACTTACGGCAGCCGTGACCGCCATTAAGCCGGTCATTGAAAAAATTGAGACGGTGTTCAGCCGGTATCCCGATAAAAAAGCCGGCATCACGCTGGCTAACAGTTTTCCCTCCCTGGCGTTTAGAAAATCTGCAGACCGACGTTGGGAAGAAGGAATAATTGTGGGCATGTCCGGCGAAGGCGTGCTGCCCATCAGCAACCATACACTGGCCAAAGTAGCCGGCATGGGCATCGCGGTCTCGGGCAACGGCGGTCCCATGAACTATAAAGCAGCGGCCAATTTTCTCGCCCTGGGCGCCGAGACCGTGCAATTTTGCACCATTGTTATGAAATATGGTTATGGCATTGTCTACGATCTGCATTCCGGACTCTCTTACCTGATGCAGGAGCGCGGCTTTCGATCTGTAAAAGAACTGGTTGGCTCTGCATTGCCTGATCCCATTACCCCATTTGAAACTTTATCAGCCGGAAAAATGATACCGGAAGTGAACGCCGCTCTATGTGAGCACTGCGGCAATTGTACGAGATGCCCGTATCAGGCGATTACACTTGATAAAAAAAGGACGCCGCATTTTAACGCCGGCCGCTGTGTCGGCTGTTCGCTCTGCGCACAAAAATGTTTCAGCTCTGCAATCTTTATGAGGGAACGAACCGTCGCAGAACAGGCTGCGCTTTGTGAAGGTTGAGCAGGACTATGGCAAATTCACTCCTGATAACCAATGCCACTATCCTCACATTCGATGAGCCCTGTCGCGTTTTAACCGGACACGCCGTGTATATCAAAGACGGGGTGATCAGTAAAATCACAGCAAGTGTAGATTTGCCAAAAGCTGATAAAAAAATTGACGCTTCCGGAAAAATTCTGCTGCCAGGATTTATCAACAGCCATACGCACTGTTACAGCACTTTTGCCCGGGGATTAACCAAAACCACGCCGGCTACCTCGTTCACCACGGTATTGAAAAATATCTGGTGGCGGCTGGATAAAGCGCTGACTATTGAAGATGGTTATTATAGCGCCTTGATTGTACTGCTTGAATCCATCCGCCACGGAACCACTACCCTCATCGATCATCATGCCGGTCCGTCTGCTATTCGGGGATCCCTGAACAACATCGCCCGGGCATTTCGCGAAACCGGCCTGCGCGGTTGTTTATGCTATGAAGTCTCTGATCGTGACGGCGCCAGGGCCACAGAAGAGGGATTGCAGGAGAACGGGGAATTTATTTCTGCCTGCAAAAAGGACAATAATCCCCAATTGCAGGCGCTGTTCGGTCTACACGCCTCATTCACTTTGTCGGACTTGACGCTGCAATCGGCTGCCAGATTGGGACACGATCTCGGCGTCGGTTTTCATATCCACGTAGCAGAGTCTGCAGCTGACCAGGAGTATACCCTTGCGCAGTATGGCCGACGCGTGGTGGAGCGTTTGCACGATCATGCCATCCTCGGTCCCTCCACCATTGCAGCCCACTGCGTACATGTCAATGAAAAAGAGAGGGCTCTGCTGGCGCAAACCAATACGGCCGTGGCGCATAATCCGCAATCCAATATGAACAACGCCGTGGGCATCGCCGATATCGTGGCCATGAATCAAAAGGGTGTGCGCGTGGGTTTGGGCACAGATGCCATGACCACGTGCATGCTCGAGGAGATGCGCGCAGCGCTCTGGTGCCAGCATTTGCTACACGGGAATCCATCCATTGGTTTTTCCGAAGCAGCGGCCACCTTACTGGTCAACAATAAAAAAATTGCCCAGTCGATTTTTGGCCAGGACCTGGGAGTTATTAAAGAAGGAGCACCGGCGGATATCATTCTCATGGATTATGATCCGGCGACGCCGTTGCACGACGAAAATTGGCTGGGCCATATGGTCTTTGGCCTGTCGCAAGCGCCAATAGATACCACGATTGTTGCCGGCCAGAGTTTAATGGAAAATAAAAAATTACTGCTGGACCTCGATGAAAAAGAGATTCATCAGCAGGCCAGAAAGCATGCAGAAGCTTTATGGAGACGAATGTAAAATCGTCTGGAGTGCGCCAGCTCGACGGCGCTTTTAATCGCAGCGACGTGTCGCCGTATCGAAAGCGGCCACATGCGGCCGCACTCAGTATATTTGTGCATAAGGCATAAAAATTATATAAGGAAAAAATATGAACATAATATACAATAAAATATTCCAACGATCAAAAGAATTGGAAAAAGAAATTGTTGACTTTTTAATGGATCTGGTCCGCACTCCGTCCTTTTCGAACAAGGAAGAACAGGTCATCCAGGTCATAAAAAAAGAGATGGTAAAAGTCGGCTTTGACGAAATTCGCATCGACGGCCTGGGCAGCATCATCGGTCGCATCGGCCATGGTCCCAGGGTGCTCGCCTTTGATGCGCATATCGATACCGTATATCCCGGAGATTTGGCGCAGTGGGATTTTGATCCCTTTACACCAAAAGTGCAAGACGACAAAATTTGGGGACGCGGCACAGTGGATCAAAAAGGCGGCATGGCGGCCATGGTCTATGCAGCAAAAATGATCAAAGAACTTGGCCTGAACGACCAGTTTACCATCTATTTCACCGGTACCGTGATGGAAGAGGACTGCGACGGCTTGTGTTGGCAATACCTGATCAATGAAGAAAAACTCTTACCGGAACTGGTGGTAATTACCGAACCGACCAACATGAACATTTATCGGGGCCATCGTGGTCGTATGGAAATGCAGGTGCAAGTCAAAGGAAAAAGCTGCCACGGGTCAGCACCGGAACGCGGCGATAACGCTATCTATAAAGTTGCCCGCATTGTGTTGGAAATTGAAAAATTGAACGAACGCCTGGCCTCGGATCCTTTTCTCGGCAAAGGCTCCATAACCGTAACCGAAGCGCGTTCCTCTTCTCCATCCCTGTGCGCCGTGCCTGACGCTGCGTCCATTCACCTTGACCGTCGTCTCACATTGGGCGAAACCAAAGAAAGCGCGGTGGCGGAAGTGTACGACGCCGCGCTCAAAGCAGGCATCAAAGACAGCCGGGTAATGGTGCTGAAATATGAAGAGCCGGCATATACAGGTAAAGTCTATACCACTGAAAAATATTATCCAACCTGGCTGCTTGATGAAAAATCGATTTATTTGCGACAGGCCATAGAAGCCTATACCGGCGTTTTCGAAAAACAACCACTGGTGGATAAATGGACCTTTAGCACCAACGGCATTGCCATTGCCGGAATGCATGGCATTCCCTGTTTAGGACTTGGCCCGGGCAATGAGGTGTATGCTCATGCAGCCAACGAAGCGTGTCCTATAGATCATCTCTCGGCTGCTGCAGCATTTTACACCGCTTTGGTGGCCAGAATGAATCAAAAGGCCTAAGCTTGTGAGCGCTGTTTTTGAATATCGGTGCATCGAATGCGGACGCACCTATCAACGGGATGAGGTGATCTATCTCTGCCCAACTTGTTCTGCTTCATTCCGACCTGGTATGCCGCTCAAGGGCGTTCTCCGCGTCGAGTTGGATTACCAGGACATTAAGAAAAGATGGAATCCTAAAGCAGCTGATTGGTCGCTTTGGAGTGCGGTGGAGCAGCGTTATTTTCCTGCGTACGCTATGGGTGACACGCCGTTCACCCGTATCGATCGCTTTGCCGCTGTAACGGGGTTTCGCAACGTTTATGCCAAGAACGACGGACTCAATCCAAGCGGTTCGCTCAAAGACCGGGCGTCGTTTCTTATCGCGGCAGAGGCTAATCGAATCGGTGTGCGGACCATTGTTGCTGCTTCGACGGGAAATGCTGCCAGTTCTCTGGCAGCCGTATGCGCTGCAGCAGGACTGGATTGCATCATTTTTGTGCCGGCATCGGCACCCAAAGCCAAGCTGGTGCAAATGGTTCTGCATGGCGCCACGGTCATTCCGATCAGAGGCAGCTATGATGACGCCTTCCGACTCTCTATCGAATTCACCCAACGCCATGGCGGTCTCAACAGGAACACGGCCTATCATCCGCTGACCATAGAGGGCAAAAAAACCGCAGGATTGGAGATCTTTAGACAAAATAATTTTCAGGTTCCTGACGTCATTCTTGTTCCGGTTGGCGACGGCGTCATCATCAGCGGCGTGCACAAAGCTTTTTACGATTTGAAAGCATCAGGCGTCATTTCAGCGCTGCCGCGCTTGATTGCAGTGCAAGCGGAATCCTCCGACGCCATTCATCGCTTTATTCAAACCGGGGAATATCACAACGCAGAAGGCCCACATACCATTGCTGATTCCATCTCGGTGTCAGCGCCGAGCAATGCCTTCATGGCCAGGCAAGCTGTGCTCGAGACAAAGGGATTTTCCATAACAGTGAACGATGAGGAAATACTTGCCGGACAAAAAATTCTGGCCGAGACAACCGGCATTTTTGCAGAGCCGGCTGCAGCGGCCACAGCCGCAGCTCTGTTAAAATTTAAGAACGATCCCCGCATCGATGCACAGGAACAGATCGTTTTGCTCATCACCGGCCATGGTTTAAAAGACGTCGGAGCCGTGTTGACCGGAATAAAAATTCCTGAGGCAATCGAACCTGATCTGGATAGATTGAATCGGTACCAGTTTACAAATTGGCAAAGCGGCAAATGACACAAGGGTATTCGGATGATGTGAAAAGGGATCCGGGGTCCTATGCTGTAATAGGCGCTGCTATGGCGGTGCATACCGAATTGGGCTGTGGTTTCCTGAAAGCCGTCTATCCTGAGGTGCTGGAAAAGGAATTCCTGGTTTTGCATCACTAAAATTGCAGTACAAACGGTTTATACATACTCATCTGCGCCCATCTGTGGATGAAGGCGTATAACATAGAATCCGCAGATTGCACAGATTCACGCAGATCACAGCATTCTTAAAAATTATCTGCGGGTAAAGGCCTATATGAAAACGTGTATTTACAACGGCACCGTCGTTTTTAGAGATCATCTTGAACAGATCGATCTTTTAATTGAAAATGAACGCATCACTGCGCTCGGCTCGCAAAACGCTTTGCCGGAGGCTGATACCTGCATTGATGCCTCAGACTGTTATATTTTCCCGGGATTCATCGACATCCACACCCATCTCGATGATATGATCGCAAACAAATATCTTGCTGACACCTATAAAAGCGGCTCGCAAATCGCCCTGCTAAACGGCATTACCACATTCTGCTCTTTCATCACCCAAAAGCCGGATGAGACGCTTGCAACAGCCATAGAGGCTGCCAAATCCAAAGCTCTTGGTAACAGTTATTGCGATTATATGTGGCATCTTACGCCGACCCGTTTTGGTGCAATGGACTGGGAAGAAATTGAAAACTGCATCAATAACGGTTTTAACTCTTTCAAATTTTATACAACCTACCGAAAAGCCGGCCTGTACACAACCTATGATGATCTCGAAAACCGTATAAAATTGCTCAATCAAAAAGGCTGTGTTGCTTTGATCCACTGCGAAGATGATGCCTTACTCGAAAAAGCGCGACAGGGCGAACACGTCTGGCAAGATCCACTTACGCATAGCCGCATTCGTCCGATGGAGGCGGAAGTCACAGCGATTAAAAAGATCATCGAAATCAGCCGCAGGACCGGCGCCCGCATTCATATCGTGCATGTATCCACTCCGGAAGGGATTGAGCTCATCCAGGCAGCGACAGATGTACAAGCAACCTGTGAGACCTGTCCACAGTATCTGTTTCTCGATGAGAGTTATTTGGCACGCCAGGATGGACACCGTTGGATTTGCTCTCCGCCATTGCGTTCGCACGAACAACGAAAAAAATTGTGCAGCCAGGCGCAAAACGGCGACATAAATATGCTTGCCACGGATCATTGTGCTTTTCGGAAAACCGACAAAGATGACTGTAATTCGGACGTACGCCAGGCAAAAAGCGGACTCGCCGGTCTTGGTGCTCTGCCCCATCTTTGCTTCAAACTATTTCAAATGGAGAAAAATGAAAAAGCGATGGTTCGCATCGCCAACATGCTATCGACAAGTCCGGCAAAATTTATCGGCCAATATCCGCGAAAAGGCGCCATCCGAAAGGGCTCTGATGCGGATTTGACTGTGATCAATCCCGCAGGACCGGAGAAGAGTATCGTTTCCAGTCTGGCTGATACGTATGAGACCTATCCGGAATTGAAAACAACCATCGAAATAAAATATGTGTTCCTGCGCGGTCAATTGGTCGTAAAGAACGGCCTTCTCCAAACAAGGGAACCGATGGGAGCGTGTTTATGCGGCAAATAAGAGAAAAGAGCTGGCGCAACGACAGCTATGCCAAAGTGACCGGCAAAGCCAAATACACCGATGATCTGAAATTCGTCAACATGCTGCACGCCGTACCGGTCTATAGCGATTATGTTCATGCCACACTGGTTAAAGTGCACACGGATGAGGCGGAAAAAAGTTCTGGCGTGGTTAACGTGTTGACCGGCAAGGACGTGCCGGGTACAAATCAATTCGGACAAATCATCAAGGATTTCAGAATCTTTGCAGATGATAAAATCCGTCATCATGGCGACGTTGTGGCCATGGTTGTTGCGCAAACACGGGATGAAGCGATTAAAGCGGCAAACCTGGTGCGCGTCGAGGCTACTCCTCTTCCCCCATTGTTGGATCCTGAGGAGGCCATGAAATCGGATGCCCTCCTCGTTCATGAACGCCATGGCAGCAACATCATCAATACGCATCAGGTGCGGCGAGGAGATGTGCAAAAGGGGTTCACCAGCAGCGACTTGGTCATTGAAAAAATTTTTCAGACGCAATTTGTCGAACACGCTTATATGGAACCCGAGGTTTCCGTCTGTGTCCCGCGTCCCGACGGCGTCATGGAAGTGTATGGCAGCATGCAGCATCCCTTTAGCACGAGAAGATTTGTCGCAGCGTGCCTTGGTGTGGCTCTCTCCGAGGTGGAGGTGATCGGCACTCCCCTGGGCGGTGGTTTTGGCGGCAAAGACGATACGGCTGCCATCGTCTGTGCTCGAACGGCCCTGGCAGCTAAACTCCTGAATCGACCGGTAAAAATGACCTATCGTCGTGAATGGTCCATGCGCGAGAGCTACAAGCGCCATCCGTATCGTGTTTACTACAAAATGGGTTTAAAGCGAGATGGCAGAATTGCCGCTGTTGAATGCAAAATCATTGCCGATGGCGGCGCTTATTGTTCGGTGACGCCGTGGGTGACCTGGCGGTCAACGGTGCAGTGCTGCGGTCCCTATGTGGTTGACAATGTCCTTTGCGATACCTACGGCGTGTACACAAACAACGTCGTAACCGGCGCCATGCGCGGTTTCGGTTCCCCGCAAATGAATTTTGTGGTGGAATCGATGATTGAAGAGGCGGCAGAAAAATTGGGATTCTCGGCCATTGCGTTACGCCGAAAGAACATGGTACGACAAGGCTGCACGACCATCACCGGGCAAAAATTGGACGGACACGCCGTATCCATGGAACAGGTACTGGATACGGTTATCCGGGAAATCGATTATGAAAGTAAACTCGCACGCTGCAGTCACGGTAAAGCAGATAACGATGAAATGTACGGGATTGGGCTGGCCATGAGTTATCGCGGCGTCAGTCTGGGCGCAGAGGGCGTTGATTTTTGCGCCGCCATTGTCAATGTACAGGCTGACGGGTCTGTCATTCTTGAAACAGGCGTGCATGAGAACGGTCAGGGCGCTGAGGCTGCCATGTCGCTTATTCTGGCCCGGGAATTGGGCATTGATCTGCAGCGCATCCGCTATCAGCGTTCATCCACCTCTGTTATACCTGACAGCGGCACCACAGTGGCTTCGCGCGGAACCATCATGGGCGGCGGTGCAGTGGCTCTGGCAGCCCGGGAATTGAAAATAAAGATCGCAAAATCAGTTGCTGCACAACTTGCATGTCCGGCAGAAAAAATTCGTTTTGCTGACAATCGCATTTACAGCGAAACCGACGATCGTTCGCTGCTTTTTACAGACGTCATTCGACAGATGTTCCAGCAGCAGCAATTTCCCTATGCTCTTGGCGTGTATCGCGCTCCGCAAGTGACCTGGGACGAAGAAACAGGCCAGGGCAACGCTTATTTTACCTGGGTATATGGCTGCCAGGCTGTCGAGTTGATAGTTAACGCCAAAACCGGAAAAGTCAAATTGCTCAATGCCGTGGCCTGTCATGATGTGGGCAAGGCCATAAACAACACCATGCTCCTCGGTCAAATGTACGGCGGCATGGCCATGAGCACCGGCTACGCTCTTTTTGAGGATTTGCATATCGTAGACGGTCAAATCACTAACAATAATTTAAGCAAATACAAGATACCGAGATCAACGGACCTGGCTGAGATGCACGCCATTATTGTAGAAAATCCTGATCCGGTTTCGCCAACCGGCGCCAAAAGCATTGGTGAACCGGCCAATGAGATCATGGCGCCGGCCATTGCCAACGCCATCCATCAGGCCACCGGCGTGCGCCATTACAGCTTACCGATCAAGGTCGGAGGCCGGCCATGAACATTACCGTAAACGGCGTGGCGCACGAGATCACCGAGGCGATAGCTGAAAAACGGTTGATTACTTTTCTTCGCGAAGATCTTGATCTAACCGGTGTAAAGAATGGCTGCGATGTCGGCGCCTGCGGCGCCTGCACTGTGCTGGTGAATGAACAACCGGTCAAATCCTGTATGAAACGCGTACGGGATGTTCTTGGCAGGGATATTTTAACCATTGAGGGCATGGCTGCTCCAGACGGCGCTCTCCACCCTCTACAACAGGCTTTTATGGATGTCGGCGCGGTGCAATGTGGATTCTGTACGCCAGGGATGATACTTGTTGCCCATGCCTTGCTTTTGCATAACCCAACGCCAACGCGCGAGCAGATCAGGCATGCGCTGCACGGCAATCTTTGCCGCTGCACCGGATATCAGCAAATCATCGACGCCGTGGAATCGGCGGCGATATATTATAAACCATAGAGCTGAGGGATAGCCGTAACCTTGCGAAGGTCTACAACCTTCGCAAGGGTGTTTTGTATGCACGACACGTAATACAGAACACAAAGACAAGTCTAGGGTGAATTGATCATCTTATAACTGAACGAGGCAAAAAATGAAACGCATAGAAAAAAATCTGCAAGCGCTCAAAAAACTCGATGTTCATACCTACAATCAGGACTTTTTATTGACCTGGGAAAAAACTGACGACGAAATAGCGGCCCTGATGCTAATCGCAGAAATTCTGTTCGAAATGCACAGGAAGAAAAAGTCGTTTAACATGTTCGACTCTGGTCTGGCGATTTCCATTTTTCGCGATAATTCCACGCGCACCCGGTTCAGTTTTGCATCAGCTGTGAATGCATTAGGGCTTGGTCTCTCTGAATTGGATGAAGTAAAATCCCAGCTCGCACATGGAGAAACGGTGCGCGAAACGGCCAATATGATCTCTTTTCTGGCCGAGGTCATCGGCATACGCGATGATATGTTTCTGGGAGAAGGCAACAAATATATGCGTAAGGTGAGCAGTGCGGTTCAGGAGGGGTTCGACCAGGGCGTGCTGCACCAGCGTCCTGCGGTCATCAATCTGCAATGCGATATTGATCATCCGACGCAAACTTGTGCTGATCTTTTGCACCTTAAAAATCATTTTGGTTCGTTAAAAGCTCTGCGCGGCAAAAAAATTGCCATGACCTGGGCCTACTCGCCCAGCTATGGCAAACCGCTGTCCGTGCCCCAGGGCATCATCGGCTTGCTGACCCGTTTCGGCATGGAGGTCACGCTGGCCTATCCGGAAGGGTACGATCTGCTGCCCGATGTGATCGATGTGGCGACGAAAAACAGCCGGCCCAGCAATGGTTCTTTTAAAATAGTCGATAACATGGAAGCGGCGTTTCAGGACGCTGACATTGTTTATCCGAAATCCTGGGCGCCGTTCCAGGTAATGCAACAACGCACCGAACTGCTGAAGAAAAACGATCGCGAAGGACTCCAAGTACTTGAAAAAGAATGTCTGGCCAACAACGCACGGTTCAAAAACTGGGAATGTGATGAAACGAAAATGAAATTGACAAAAAATGGCGATGCCCTGTATATGCACTGTCTGCCGGCTGACATCTCTGGCGTCAGCTGTGAACAGGGAGAGGTGTCAAAAAATATTTTTGAAAAATACAGACTGGCTACCTATCATGAGGCGGGATATAAACCTTTCATCATAGCGGCCATGATCGTTATGACCAGGATAAAAAATTTCCAGAAAGAACTGAGCAAGATGAATCGCAAATAATCCCCGGAACGTGGATATATCAGAACCGAATATCCGACACATTTATGGTCACGAATATTGGCAATGTTCTGTTCGGACACCAACCTTGCATGAGAAAAGGAAAGCGCTATGTCGCAAATTATTAAAACGCTCAATCGCGAGATTATAAAAAAGACAGCCCGTCGCTGCAAAAAGTTGGGTATCACCATCCCTACTTTTCAGCAACTCGGTAATCCCGAAAGCCTGCCGCTCCAGATAACGGACAAATTAAAAAACGTCGGGTTGTGGGACATCAATCCCGTCAATCTCTATCGCATCACCTGGAAAAACGACATCAAGACCGGTCTGTTCGGCGGCGTCAACTATATCGAGATCCCTCCTGCCTTGACCGGCGTCAAGGCGCGCATCATCGGCCTGGTGGGAAAATATTTCCCCACCGGCGCACACAAAGTCGGCGCTGCATTCGGTTGCCTGGTCCCAAGATTGGTCAGCGGAGAATTCGATCCGGAGCAACACAAGGCCGTGTGGCCCTCCACCGGTAATTATTGCCGCGGCGGAGCCTTTGACTGCGCTCTGTTGGGCTGCACAGCCATCGCCATTCTCCCGGAAGAGATGTCGCAGGAACGGTTCCAATGGCTTAAAGAGATCGGTGCTGAGGTCATGGCCACGCCAGGATGCGAATCCAACGTCAAAGAGATTTATGACAAATGTTGGGAACTGAAAAAAGATCCAGTGAATGCGATTTTCAACCAGTTTGAAGAGTTCGGCAATCCGATTTTTCATTATACAGTTACGGGACCGGCTTTCCAAGAAGTCATGGCGGATCTAGGCGCGCTGCGTTCAGCTGCTTTCATTTCCGCTACCGGTTCGGCCGGCACCATCGCTGCGGGAGACTATCTGAAAACACTTTATCCCCATATCAAGATTGTAGCCAGCGAAGCGCTGCAATGTCCGACGCTGTTGATGAACGGTTTTGGCGGGCATCGCATCGAAGGCATTGGCGACAAACATGTGCCCTGGGTGCACAACGTGCGCAACACCGATGCGGTGGCGGCCATCGACGATGAGGATTGCATGCGCCTCTTTCGGCTGTTCAACGAAGAACGCGGTAAAGAATATCTCGCTGAAATCGGCCTTGAGGAAAATCAGATTGCGCAATTGCGGTTATTGGGCATTTCCGGCATCGCCAACCTGCTGGCGGCAATCAAGACCGCAAAATATTTTGAGCTCGATAGCCAGGAGGTCATCTTTACCATCTTTACCGATTCAGCAGAGCTTTATCAATCACGACTGGTTGAATTGACCACAGAACAGGGCGTTTATCATCGAGACGATGCCATGCGCGATCTGGCCGGCCCGCTGGCTCATCAATCGATCGACTATTTTAAAGAGCTGACTTTTACCGAACGCAAGGCGATCCACAATCTGAAATACTACACCTGGGTGGAACAGCAGGGCAAGACCTATGAAGAAATTCAGGCGCAGTGGGATCCAGAGTACTGGCGCAGTCTGTTTGAAGATGAAGTTGTTTACTTTGATCAGCTTATTAACGAGTTTAATGATGCCATTGCCGCCGCTTCAAGCACAACATGAGGTATGTTATGTAGGAGGCGGCTCCTGCCGCCGAAGGTCGCCGCTAGGAAGCGGCTCCTACACTATATTGCAGATGCGCGTATGGTTTTTAAGGATGAACCAGGTTAATGAAAATGTCAATGTCGGGTATGCATAACGATATCGGCGCTGTCGTACTGGCAGCAGGTAATGGAACGCGCATGGGCGTTCCCAAGCTCTTGCTGCAAAAAGACGGTAAGAGTTATTTGGAACATATTCTGAACCTGTTGTGCCATGAAAAAGTCGAGCCCGTTGTCAGTATCATTGGTAAAGCGCAAGACAATTGGGCTCGCCAGTTCACAGATAAAACAAAGATAATTGTCAATCCGCATCCGGAGCATGGCATGCTCTCATCGATCCAGTTGGGTGTTGCAGCACTCCAGACTTGTTCCGGTCTCTTTATCGTTCCGGTGGACCATCCCTTTATTTCTGGAGAAACTCTCCAGCTGTTAAAACAATCAGCTGCTCAAAATCCTGACGCAGTCGTAAAGCCATTGTTTAAAAAACAATCAGGTCATCCGATCATTTTACCACACGCGTTCTTTAATGCGATACATAATGCCGCTCCAGACTTTTCTTTGCGAACACTGATACATCATACTGACTTGAACCGAATCTATGCCGAAGTGAATGATGAAGGAATTCTGAAAAATATCAATGAGTGGTACGATTTGCAAGAGTGACAGTCGCCGGCAGGAGCCGGCTCCTACAAAAATCTCCGCTCAGCCAGCACGCGTTCAAACACTACGCTCATAACGCGGGCCTGATGGGTCCAGGTGTATTTCGCCAGCACATCCTTTCTCGCTTTTTCCGCCATTCGCTCCCTGCCGACTGGATCGTCGATGGCCACAAGTATTTTTTGTGCCAGATCATCCATATCTTCGGGATTGAACAACAGTCCATTCTTCCCATCTTGTATCACCTCAGCAATTTGCCCAATGCGTGAGGCGACGACGGTTTTCTGCGCGGACATGTATTCGAACACCTTCATGGATGAAGGATAAAAGAAATCCAGTTTGGGATAGGGCGCTATGGCAATGTCCATTAAATCCACATAGGGAGGAACATTGTCCCAATCCACCGTGCCGGAAACCAACACGCGCTTACCGATTTCCGATGCCGGAAAGGTTTTCTGAACCAGTTCGAGATTTTGACCTCCGCCGACGAATAAAAAGGCCGCCTCGGCTCTGTCCGCCAAAATCCGTTTCGCTACCTGTAACAGATTTTCCAAACCGGTCCAACTCCACGAACCGATCCAGCCGATGACCACCTTGTTCTGCAACGGGAATTGCGCCCGCAACCGGGCATCGGCGGCGCCGGGTTTGAACCGCTCCGGATCCGCACCGTTAGGAACGACGGTAATTTTTGTATCATCAATACCGCTCTGCAGAATGTGCTTTTTCAAATTATCGGTAATGGTGATAATGGCGTCGCAGTTCTGCCAGTTCCAGCGCTCGATGCGTTCCGGCAACGAACCGAGTTTAATTTTATCGCGTCCGCACATATAGCGGTGTTCAAAAGCCGTGGGACAATCCGCTTCCAGCACAACCGGAATGTTCAGCTTGCGCGCCGCGGCCAGAGCGGAAAAATTATACAGATCGCTGCGTGTGAACAAAATATCCGGTTTCTCCCGGCCAAGAATTTTCAATTCCTCATGATAATATTTATAATTATCCCCCAGCCTTCGGATATCGTGCACGTATCGGGACAGATATTTTTTCAAACGATCACGCAAACGGAATTTCAGCGTTGTGCCGGTGAGGTCCTGCGGCTGTACGGAACGCCAAAATATTTTGGCCTCATGGCCGATCTCGTTAAGACCGCGGATAAAACCGATAGCCTTGTTAGCCGAGCCTGCAGAGACGCCGCGAATGTCGTATAAATAGCTAAAGTAGGTTATTTTCATTTTTTTTTGAAAGAGTAATAATTGTCGCCAGCCTTGCGAAGGTTTGCAACCTTCGCAAGGTTAATGCTTGGCAATGCGCCAAACCGTATGCAAACTCCAATGGGGAAATCTTTTGGTTATCGGTCCGGCAAACAGTCTAAAAGCTCGAGCCGCTAATCGTTCAATTTTTGCCGGACATCTCGGATGCCAGAGCCAGGGAAGCAGACCATAAGCCAATTCGAAAGACAGTCCCAGTACGCGAAAATCGGTAAAGCCGGCAGCGCCGAAAACCTGTCGTAGGTGATCCGGTGTGATGAAAAATTCGTATTCCTGCGGTTTCCAGTAATCAAAGGGCGCCCAGGTTCCCGGCTTGTACTTGCCTGATTTTTCCATGCGTTTTTTGACCCACCCGGCCACGTTGGCATACGTAGGCACAGACAAAAAAATAGCGCCGTCGGGACGCAACACACGGGCCATTTCGCGCGCCACAGCCGGATGATCGGGATAATGCTCGAAACTGTCGACGCACGCCAGCAGACCGATGCTATTGTCTTTAACCGGCAATTGCATAGAACTGGCCTGGGTGAAATGAACCGTACTGCATTGCAAACCGCTGAAATTTTGGTGACGATTGATGTCCAATCCGATATAACGGCCGGTCTTGTTGCGCATATAGGTGGACAATAAACCGGTGCCGCAGCCCACATCCAGAAAAGGACCATTTTCGAGCGATAGCCCCAGACTACAGGCCACTGATTCCAATAACTTGCAATTAACCTCGCCATATTGGGTGATAAAAGGCGATGTCACCAGGGCCGCATGGGATTGATAATATTTTTGAATTTCTATTTCCTGTTGTTCGCGCGTCTTCATTAACGTTTTACCAAAATGGATTTGATCTGCCGGATATCCAGCGTCCGCGTGATGAAAAGCATAAGAAAATACACACACACGGCCACGGTAATTAGAACCGCCAAGGGCGATTGTCTGAATACCAGCAAACATCCGCACATGGCAGCGGTGGCCAGCAAAAATTTGGGGATAAAATTCCATTCCGTAATGGCGGCAATATGTCGCAACGCCCATCCCATAGCGAGAAAGAATACCAGGCTTTCGTTGGCGAGCGTCGAGATAGCGGCGCCCATATAAGAGTATTTCGGGATCAGCAATAGATTTACACTCGTTTTGAATATCAGCGCGAGGATTTCAATCTGCACAATCTTGGCCTGATGATTGGTGGCGCCGTACAGGCTGGCCAAAAAGATATTGATGAACAGAATGCCTGATGCAAATGCGATGACGCGCAACGGCTCTGCCGATGCTGCATACGCCCGGCCGCCAATCAGCAGTATCAACTGATCCGAAAGCAGATACACTCCGGCCACCAACGGAATGGCCAACATGAGCAGGTATTTCACCGCAATGGAAAATAAGCGTGAAAGTTCCTGTTTATTACTCACGAAGCGCGCCATTTGCGGAAAAAAGGCGGTGGCAAAGATGGTGGGAATCAGATTGGTCAGACTGAGCAATTTGCTCGCTGCGCCGTACAAACCCACCACCTCCATGCCCTTCATCCAGGACAGCATCAAGACATCGATTTTATCATAGGAAGAGGCGACAAAAAGCGCCAGGCCGAACCAGGCAGACTGGCGCAGCATGCGGCGACTGGTTGTCGGCTCCATCCGTACCGAAACAGATACGAAATTTTTTCTTACCAATTGCATGGAGAAGAGCAGGCCTGCCAACGTAGACAGCACGAACATGGCGCAAAATATCAGCAATCCCCACCCCAAGGCCAGGGCCAGGACCGCGAGCACAGTTAACAACGTTTTGACGCTGGTCGCAACGAGCGTTTCCAATTCCATACGCTCATAACTGCGAAAAATCGCATAGTGCAGTTGCGTGAACGAATCGATCACACCGTAAACGGCAAAAATGATGATGGCGTAATAGGTCTGGCTGTCGTAACCGGTGAGAAGGTAGTAAACGACGATGAATGCCAAACAGGGGACAATCATGAAAACTTTTGTTCCGATGGCCAGGGACAGCCAGCGCTGTGTCTGTCCCTTGTCCCGCGCTAATTCCCGTGTGATCCAGGTGTTCAAGCCGAAATCGTTGATAAGAAAAACGAAAAACATGATGGCCGTGGCCGTGGTATAGCTGCCGTATTTCTCCACGCCGAGAAAACGGGCAGCTGCCGGCATCATGATCAGGGCCATGAGCATTTGCCAGATTTGTGAAAGGGTGACGAAAAAGGTGTTGCGGAACAGACCCTGCATAAAGGCGATTTTCGATTAGAGTTGACGGATAATTTTTTGAGGTAGAATATACAAAACCTTATGGCCAATTAAAAGATAAAAAGACCCGAGTGGCGCAACTCATCACCGGCCTGAAAAATTCATAAACCACCCAAAGCACGAAAGGAAGCTGTGACTGCTGGCTTTATGCAGGATCATTGAGGGAACATTTTTTCATACCAGGCCAACACGCGCAACGCCCGCAGGGTATTCCATCGGCTGGCAGCGCCCGGCTTTTCCATCTCAAACCAGGTTCGACTGCAAGATTGAAAAAAATCTATTGCATGATAGAATGATTATTATTATATTTCGTCAACTAACGAAATGATATATAAGGACCCCAGATGAGAGACATTTCCAATTTATTCAAGGCAGTCTCAGATCGCACCCGGCTGCGCGTTTTATGGATGTTGCGTGTCCGCCCCATGTGCGTTTGTGAAATCCGTCAAGTGTTGCAACTGGCGGTATCGACCGTTTCTAAACATCTCTCGATTTTACGCGACGCCGGTTTTATTGTAGACTATAAAGATGGCAAATGGGTCAACTATCGCCGCAATGACGATCCCGATGCTATCCGGATTCATGGCATATTGGCACTGGTGGACAAATGGATGGCGCAAGAGCCGCAGGCAAAAAAAGATTGTGAACAGGCCGGAAAGGCTGATCGCATAAAAATCTGTGTTGTGGAGAAATAGAGCTTTGCTGCATTTTCTTACAGAAGAGAGCCTGTCAAAAATGGAAATTTTATTCCTTCTGGCCCTGGTTTGTGGCCTCATTGGAAAAAAGAGTAGAGCTTAAATACAGTTCGTTGATAGATTCCGAGACCGCTGAAGCGGAATGACACGGTTGCGTCACTTTTTGGACAACCGCGGTAAAGGAGAGTCCAAATAAAAATTCTGATTTTATGCACCGGCAATTCCTGCCGCAGTCAAATGGCCGAAGGCTGGTTACGATCTTTTGACCCTGGATTGCAGGTATTTTCCGCCGGTACTGAACCGGCAGCCAGGGTGCATCCACTGGCCATACGAGTTATGGCTGAGGCCGGCATTGACCTGAACGCTGCCCAGCCGAAGAGAGTTGACCAATTTCTGGATGAGCCCTTGGATTACGTAATCACCGTCTGTGATCATGCCAGGGAATCCTGTCCGCTGTTTCTCGGTCCGGTGCGTCATCGTTTGCACATCGGCTTTGACGATCCCGCCGGCTTTGTAGGCGCTGAAGAAAAAAAATTACAGGAATTTCGCCGTGTGCGCGATGAGATTAAGGAACGCTTCCATATCTTTTTCAAACAAATGCAAAAGGAGAACGCCATGAACAACAAATCCTGGGGTTTTATCGGCGCCGGTCGCGTCACCCGTATCCTGTTGGAGGGATTCAAACGGGCGAATCGATTGCCGGAGCAAATCGTGGTCACGGACATCAACGCCGATGTGTCGGCCAACCTGCAGCAGCAATACCCTTTTATCAAAACCGACGCTGATGCGGCAAAACAGGATTATGTTTTTCTAGCCCTGCACCCCCCTGCCATGGCTGCAGCTTGTGAATCTGTAAAAAACAGTTTAAAACCCGAAGGAGTGCTCATCTCCTTGGCGCCGAAATTTACCATTGACAAAATTTCCTCGCTAACCGGTTTTAAGCGTATCGCGCGCTGGCTGCCGGCAGCGCCAACCTATATCGGCCAGGGTCATAATCCCGGCGTTTTCTCCGCAGCACTATCCGGCCAGGAGCAAACAGAGTTGACCGCGCTTTTCTCCAGCGTGGGCGATTGTGTGACAGTGGCGGAAGAAAAAATCGAAGCTTATGCCATGATCGTGGCCATGGGTCCCACCTATCTCTGGTTTCAATGGCAGCAGTTGTATGAATTAGGCAAGACTTTTGGCCTGTCTGATCAAGAGTTAAAAACCGGATTGCCGGCCATGTTGCATGGCGCTGCCAACACTCTGTTCAATTCCGGATTGACGGCAGAGCAGGTGATCGACTTGATCCCGGTCAAACCTCTGGCTGAAGACGAAGCGTACATCAAGAACGCCTATCAAACCAAACTCACCGCCTTGTACCAGAAACTGAAAGGATAAACCATGAGTTCAGTCGCCAGGCAGCTCTCGTTTCTGGATCGTTTTTTGACCCTGTGGATATTCCTGGCCATGGCCTTGGGAGTCGGCGCCGGTTATTTTTTCCCTGGCGTGGCGGCCTATTGGGATACGCTCAAATCGGGGACAACGAATATTCCCATTGCCATTGGTTTAATCCTGATGATGTATCCGCCCCTGGCCAAAGTGCGTTATGAAGAACTGGGCAAGGTGTTTCGCAACTACAAAGTGCTGCTGCTTTCGCTGGTGCAGAACTGGATAGTGGGACCAGTGCTGATGTTCTTGCTGGCTGTCATTTTTCTCCGTGGTTATCCCGAGTACATGGTCGGTTTAATTCTTATCGGTCTGGCCCGTTGCATTGCCATGGTCATTGTTTGGAACGAACTGGCGCAGGGCGACACCGAGTATTGCGCCGGCCTGGTGGCCATGAATTCCATATTTCAGGTATTTTTCTACTCTGTCTATGCCTGGGTATTCATCACCGTGCTGCCGCCGCTGTTGGGATTGAAAGGCATGGAGGTGCACATCACCATCGCTGAAATTGCCAAAAGTGTATTCATCTACCTGGGCATTCCGTTTATCGCCGGCATGCTCACGCGCTTCGTTTTGATCAAAGCAAAGGATAAACAGTGGTATCATGAACGGTTTATCCCCAAAATCAGTCCGCTTACATTGATGGCCTTGCTGTTCACGATTTTTGTCATGTTCTCCTTAAAAGGAGAATACATCATCCGTTTGCCTTTGGATGTAGTGCGTATTGCCGTGCCGTTAATAATTTATTTCATATTCATGTTTTTAATATCGTTTTACATGAGCCATCGCGCCGGCGCCAGCTACGGTCAGTCCACCACGCTGTCATTTACCGCTGCCAGCAACAACTTTGAACTGGCCATTGCCGTGGCCATTGCGGTGTTCGGCATCAACAGCGGCGCAGCCTTTGCCGCGGTCATCGGCCCGCTGGTGGAGGTGCCGGTACTGATCGCGCTGGTCAATGTGGCTTTGCGGTTTAAAAAGCATTTTTAATTTTTTCGTAGCACAAGCCAGGGGATTGCGCTACGGATTTACGAAACAACTGCCGATTGGCGTTACAAAACATAAAAAGGAGAAACACCATGATTGTAGAAGTACTGGGCATGGGTTGCGCAAAGTGCAACTCTTTGGAGGCCAAAGTCAAAGAAGTGGCAGAAAAGAATTCCATCGAAATTCTTTTGGAAAAAGTGACGGATTTTAAAAAAATAATGGATTACAAGGTCATGATGACCCCGGCCCTGGTGGTCGATGGCATGGTCAAATGTTACGGACGAATTCCCAAAGATGAAGAATTGCTGAAATGGCTCAAGGGAGAATAACATGAAAAAAATGGTTCTTCTGCTCATTGCTTTATTCGTAGTGGCTTGCGGTCAGGGACAAAAAGAAGATAAAGCAAAAAATGAAAAAAGCACAAACCCGCAGTCGGCGCAAATCACCTTTGTCGAGCTGGGATCGGTCAATTGTATTCCGTGCAAGGCCATGCAACCGGTGATGAAGTCCATTGAAGAAGAGTTCGGCGATCAGATCAAGGTGATCTTTTACGATGTCTGGCAGGCGGAGCAAAAAAAGTACGCGCAAGAATACAAAATCCGCGTGATCCCGACGCAGGTCTTCCTGGATAAAAATGGCGTCGAATTCCATCGTCATGAAGGCTTTTATGCCAGGGAAGACATCGCCAAATTGTTGGTCGAAAAGGGCCTGAAACCGAAAACAGGTGCGAAATCATGATAGAAGCACTATTGACCTTTCTCAGTGAAACGCTGCAACACTCCTATGGCCTGGCTCTGGTCGGAGCCTTTTTGTGGGGTATTTTCAGCATCTTGTTGAGTCCCTGCCATCTTTCCAGCATTCCGCTGGTCGTCGGCGTACTGGCGCAGGAATCGGGCCAGAGCGGCCGCAAGGCGTTTGTCCTGTCGCTGCTGTTTTCGCTGGGGATTCTCTTTTCAATCGCCGCCATCGGACTGATCACTGCGGCAGCGGGACGCATGCTGGGTGATCTCGGACAAGCGGGCAATATCTTGGTTGCGGTCGTGTTTCTGGTATTTGGCGCCTATCTGATGGATCTTTTGCCATTGGACTGGTCGCTGTTGAAATTACCCGCTAAAAGCAGCGGCACTGCATCAGCACTCCTATTGGGTTTGTTGTTCGGCATTGGTTTGGGTCCGTGCACCTTTGCTTTTGTGGCGCCGGTTCTCGCCGTTGTGTTCACACGCAGTCAAACGGATATGTTTGCTGCCAGTCTGCTTTTGATCGCGTTTGCCTTGGGCCACTGCGGCGTGATTGTTCTGGCCGGCACCCTGTCCAATCGGTTGCAGGCTTATTTCACCTGGACGCAAAAAAACCGTGCCGTGGTCTGGATTAAAAGAGCCTGTGGTTTGTTGGTAGCCCTGGCCGGCGTTTACTGGGTTTGGAAATCATTATAGTAATAATCGAAATGGATATTATACCATGGAATGGAAAAAAGAATTAAAAATACTTTTTTGGCTCATCGCCGGCTTTTTGCTCGCTTATTTTTTGCCGGTGGGGTCCACTCGCTTTGACAACGCGGTGATGGAATCCCTGCAACTCGTTAAATGGTACGCACGGGAGCATGTTTTACTGTGTCTGGTGCCGGCGTTTTTCATAGCCGGCGCCATTGGCGTTTTTGTCAGTCAGGCTTCTGTACTTAAATATTTGGGGCCAAAAGCGAACAAAATGCTCGCCTATGGCGTGGCTTCGGTATCCGGAACCATTCTAGCGGTCTGCTCGTGCACGGTATTGCCGTTGTTTTCCGGGATTTACACCATGGGCGCCGGGCTGGGACCTGCTTCCGCTTTTCTCTACTCCGGCCCGGCGATCAATGTCCTGGCCATTGTCATGACCGCGCGCATACTCGGACTCGAAATCGGTCTGGCGCGCGTTATTGGTGCTGTCAGCTTTAGCGTGGTGGTCGGAACGTTGATGCACTTGATTTTTCGTCGCGAGGAAAACCAGAAAGCCCGGGATATGGAAATGGCGCAGGTGGAAGAGCAGCGCAGCCGTCCCCTGTGGCAGACCACGCTGTTCATTTTCAGCATGGTGGCGATCCTGGTGTTTGCCAACTGGGGCAAATCGGAGGACACGACCAGTTTTTGGCATGCTATCTATACGCTCAAGTGGCAATTGACAGCTGCTGCCGCGGTTTTGCTGGCCTATGCTCTGGCGAAATGGCTGGCTTTGGGGTATCTAAAAGTAGCACTGAGCAGTTTGCCGGTCATTGTTTTGGCGTTTCTTTTTCCCAAACAGCCATTGCTCGCGTTTTCTGCCGGCAGCCTGGCACTCGCGGTTCTTACCGCCGGCAGCAAGGGTGAGGGCTCGGAATGGTTTCAATCCACTTGGACCTTTGCCAAACAGATATTGCCGCTGCTGCTGCTGGGCGTCATGATTGCCGGACTGTTGCTGGGCCGGGTTGGCCAGGAAGGCATTATCCCATCGCAATGGATCAGCGAAGCAGTGGGTGGCAATTCACTGTTTGCGAATTTCTTTGCATCGCTGTCCGGTGCATTCATGTATTTTGCCACTTTGACCGAAGTGCCGATTCTGCAGGGATTGATCGGCAGCGGCATGGGTAAAGGCCCGGCTCTGGCATTGCTGTTAGCCGGCCCGGCATTATCGCTGCCGAGCATGCTGGTGCTGAATTCCATTATGGGGACCAAAAAAACAGTGGTATTTGTGAGTCTGGTGGTGGTGCTGGCGACGATTACCGGCCTGATATTTGGCTATTTTTTCAGCTGATGGAGACACTTGCAGAACGCGCGAAAACTTTGTTTTTGCAACTGACCAACAAATTGTCGATATTTCATGCTTATTACAGTCATTCTCACATTTATGTGTTTAATACTGTCGTTTTTTTTCGACCGTAGCAAGACCTTGTCCGGCATTAAAAAGGGACTGCTGATGGTGGGCGTTATTACAATTCCCATTGAAAAAAAATATTTCGGACTGAAAGTGACGTTGATAAGGAATTTTACCAGTTTTGTCGCTGCGCTCGGCATCGGACTTTTAATAGGAGTACTGTGGCGGATGTTTTAAAAAAATATGCCAAAGAATTCAAGGTCGATTTCACTTTTATTTTTCTGTTCGGGCTTTGTGTTTCTCTTTCGTATATGTTTTCATTCAGACCGGTCATCGAAATTGTACAAAAAAATTTTTCCAGCTTTATACTCGAGATGTTTTCATTACCGGGTATATGCATCTCAATACTACGGACTTGAACATCGTCAAAGGCGTCACACAGGTAACCGAAGATAAAGTGGACGAAATGGTGCGATACATCCTGGATGCTTTGGATAAAAAAGCATGACTTCATAACGATCCAGCCATAGACGGTCTGGATCACTGTCTGGATGAAGATTATTTTCTAAAGCGATAAATGATGAACCTGCCGATCTCAACAGCATCCCTCATCCTCTTCTTTGCCTGCAGCCGATGTTATTCGCAGCCAAACGCATCGGTGCAGGAAAAACAAGGCTTCTCCTGGCAGATGGGCTCATCCATTCTGTCCCTTGGCGGCAGTTATCGCCTGCGCGCTGAACGGCAGGCAAACTATCATATTAAAACCTACGGCACCGGCGAAAAAGAGGAGTTCGTTCTCTCGCGTTTGCGTATGGAAATGGATTGGCAATACAGGCAAAATGCCAGACTGCATGTGCAATGGCAGGACGCACGCGCTGTTGGGGTTTCTATTTCAGATCAAGAGTTTTCGGCCGGCAACAATCCGTTTCATGATCCGTTGGACGTCAATCAGGCCTATCTGGAATTGCAGCCCATACGACAGGCGAAAATAAAAATCGGCCGCCAGCCCATCTCCTTTCGTGATCGTCGCGTCTTTGGTCCCGGCGACTGGGGCAACACCGGTCGTTATACCTGGGATGCCGCGGTTTTGACGTTCAACAGTCGCTGGTTTGACAGCCACTGGCTTATCGGTCGCTATATTTTTCACAATCCAAACCAGTGGCCCAACCGACGGGCGCCTGCACCGACCGCTTATGCCGGTTACCATTCCATCAAAGAACTGCCGGTTTTGCTGGATCTTTTTTATGTCTTTAAACACGATACCCGCACTGCTGAAATCGGTGAATCCGGAACCGGCCATCTTGCTTCTCATAGTTTGGGTTGCTACATGAGTGTTAAATATCGATCATGGGAAATGGACATCACCACCGCCGGCCAAACCGGCAAAAAAGGTTCTGCTGAGATTCAGGCATTCGGCCTGGCCGGCGCTCTGGGATATCAATTTCAGATCGTCTGGAAGCCGCTGCTGCGTTTGCAGTACATTCTTGGCTCTGGCGATAAAAATCCCAGAGACGGCCTATACGGCACATTTGACGGTGTTTTTGGCGGCGCAGACACGGACCTCTATGGATGGATGAATCTCTTTTTCTGGCAGAATCTGCGGGAATATCGTCTGGACCTGTCGTTGACGCCGCACCAGGCTATCGGCCTCAAGTGTGAATATCACTACTTTGCTTTGGATCAAGCAAGCGATGCCTGGTATTATCCCGGCAAAGCACAGCGCAGGGATCAGAGCGGAGCTTCAGGCCGGGAACTCGGTCACGAAACGGACCTCATCGTCAAATTCAAAGCAACGGATCATTGGCAGATTTTAACCGGATTCGGCTATTTTTCACCGGCAGAGTATATTGCTAAAACAGGTAAAAATCCAATTACATCTTGGATGTTTCTGGAAAGTACGTTATATTTTTAAGATGCGCTGCATTAACCGAGAAAGGAGCTTTGACCATGACCAGACAGAAAAAATGGCCTGTCGGAATCTTTTTGCTCATGATCATGGCGCTGACCATCATCGTCCTGTATCAAGCCGGCGCCTTTCACTCCAAACCCGTAGCAAACAATGACAAGACTTTTATTAAAAACCTGAACGTCTGCCCGCCCTTTCATTTATATGATGAACAGGACCATTTGATCGATCCGGTGCACAATGTTAACGCCACAGCGCCCTATTCGCCGAAAAAAACCTGCGGCAAATGTCATGACTATGAAAAGATCACCGAAGGTTTTCACTTCCAACAGGGACGGGGTGAGCAACCGACAACGGTCATGCAGGCGCGATATCAATGGACGACAACGCCGGGCAATTACGGCGGAACCTGGTGTTCGCCGGCGCCGCTCTATCGCAAACTGGCGCCGGAACAAAATTCAGACGCCAAACGGATCGACATGACCTCTTTTGATTTCATCACCGCCACCTGTGGAACCTGCCATCCGGGCGGCGGGCCTCTGGAACTGGATCGTCAGGGCCGGCGTTATGATCAGCACATGCAAGATCCGGTTTCCGGCCTGTGCAGCGGCGGTGATAACGGATTATCCGGCGATTATTACAAAGCCCGCTGGTCGGATACCGGTGTTCTGGAAGCGGATTGCATGCTTTGTCATTTACCGGAGTATAATTATAAAGCGCGCAACGGCCAGTTAGAATTGCTGAACTTTCGCTGGGCTGCCACCCAGGGTTCAGGTCTGGGACAGGTCACCGGCAGCGTCCGGGATCAATTGCCGGTGCAGGTGGCCTGGGATGCAAAAAAATTCGATGCTGACGGAAAGCTTTCACCGCATCTGGTGCGCGAACCGCGCAACGAAACTTGTCTGAATTGTCACGCCAAACCGGATTGGAAAAAACGGGGCGCCAACTATGAGGCGCGCAACGACGTGCATTTGCGCGCCGGTCTAAAATGCGTGGATTGCCATCCGGCCGGCAACCAGGCGGCCCATGAAAAAATTCGCGGCAAAGAACAGCATCAATTCGGCAAAGGCGATGACCCATCAGGCCACGTGCGCGATGATCTGGACAACACCGTGCGCGATTGCAGCGCCTGCCATCTCGATGGTTATGCAGGCGCTCCCATGGCCGAGCACGACTGGCTGCCGCCGTTGCATTTAGACGAACTCTCCTGTCAAGCCTGTCATATTCCGCAACGAACCACCAAATCCGCTCTGGTGCAGCTCAGCGATGTCTATAATCCCGGCGCAAAAATTTCACCGCCAGCCAAATACATCTGGACCTTTTATGATCAGAATATGGATTATTGGAATCATTACGGCGAACTGACCATGTTCACCGCCCATGATCAGCCGGTGGATATTTCGCGTCCGGCACTGGCGCGCTATAAAGAAAAGATCTATCCGGTGAATGCGGTGCACAGCGCCTGGCCGGGTCTGCAGACCGAGGGCAAAGCCGGCCTGGATCAGCCGACCATGAAAGAGATATTCACTATGTGGAAGACGCACCAGAGCGATCCGTCGGTTTACAGCGAACTGGATGTTATCCGCGACGACAACCAGGACGGCGTACCGGAAGTCAATCGTCCGGAAGAGATCGACGCCTTTCTTTCCGCTGTGCGCAAACACCTGGCGAAAAACGGTTATGACCTGGACAAACAACAGGTCGTATGGGTCAATAATGATCGCATTTACACGGACGGCAGAACCTACCAGGTTTTCGACAAAGAGATTTTCGAATCTTCTCCGTTCGCCTCTGTCTACAAATACAGCCATAACGTCATGCCGGCCAAAGCGGCATTGGGCGTTAACGGCTGCACCGACTGTCATTCTTTCGGCGCACCCTTTTTTAACGCAGCGGTCGTACGCTATCCCTTTGGAGAAAACGGCAAACCGATATACGAGCCGCAGCATCAACGGCTCGGGATCAGCGCTGTTTCCGTGTTTTTGGGTGCATGGCGCGAACAGGTCGTGAAAAGCATGGCCTATCTTTTAAGCGGCTGCCTTGCTCTTTTATTGCTTTTGCAATACGGGTACAAGAGACTGATCAGGTCTTATGGAAAAGAAAATTGGGCCAAATGGATTTTGCGGGCATGGCCGATTCTTCCGGCGCTGCTGCTAATGCTGGTTGGATTTATCCTTTTATCGCCCCAGGTGCGCAGCATGATTCTGCTGAATCGACTGGTTCTGGACCAATACCATTTTTATCTGTCAATGTTTATCCTATTCCTGGCAGGAATCGTGCTGCTGCCGCGGATTTTGCAGCTCGGCCGCAGTCTGCTCTTCTTGACAACAGCAACGGCGATTGTTCTGCTTGTTGCCGGCGCGTTGATGATGTTGAAAATCCCGGTCTTTAAAACCTTGACCACCTGGTCCTATACCCTTTTTGATTTTTCCCTGGCTGTTTTTCTATGCCTGGCCGTGTATGTATTGCTCAGGGACTGGTCATTGCTACTAGCAGAAAAGAAAGGTCTTCCGTAAAACACGAACATGCATTTTGCGATGCCGAATTCAGACAACGAACACGAATAACAAAACACGGGTGAAAACAAATGGAAGCGCAAGTAGTCATCACCGCGGGTGTGTGCGGTTTTAAAACTAAAGCTGTGGCAAAAAGCGACGACGAACAGCAGGTTGAATTTGCCATAAGCAGCGACTGTGAAAAAATCAACACACTGTCCCGGCAAATAGTCCAGGCCGGCGCCGTGGACGCGTATCAGGAAATATCCGTGCAAGGCAAAAGCAAAATATTGGCCCTGGCGGAACAGCAATTAGACGGCTGCTGTGCAGCGTGCGCCGTACCCATCGGTTTGTTCAAAGCCATGCAGGTAGCCGCCGGATTGGCGTTGCCGGCCGAGGTCTCTATCCATTTGGAGAAAATGTAGCAACCCGACAAAAAGCGGACGCCCAGGTATGACGATACCACAAACCTCTTTCAGAGCGAAAAGAAATCTGCTCATTACCATACTGCTGAATTTTACCATCACAACGGTTGAAATAATCGGCGGCTTGATCTCCGGCAGTCTTGCGCTTTTATCCGACGCTTTGCACAATTTTGCCGACGCCATTGCCATCGTCATCAGTTATGCCGCATTGCAATTGAGCAAACGACCGAGAACGGAGAAATACACCTTTGGTTTAAAGCGCGCAGAGATCCTCGCGGCGATTATCAATGCCGTCACACTCGTCGTCATCTGCTTCTTCCTGATAAAAGCATCGTTTGAAAGATTGAGTCGGCCGACGCCCATCACGGCCGACATCATGCTGGTGGTTGCTGTTATCGGACTGCTGGCAAATGTGATTGGCGCCGTCCTGGTGCATAAAATATCGTCCGGCAATTTAAATTTGCGCACCGCCTATTTTCATCTTTTCAGCGATGCGGTGTCAAGTTTGGCGGTAATTCTCGGTGCGGTGCTGATCATGACGCTTCAAATCACCTGGATCGATCCCGTCCTGACAATCCTTATTTCATTGTACATCCTCAAAGAGGCCTGGAGCATTGTCAAAGAAGCCGTTGATGTCATCATGATGGCGTCTCCAAAGGAAATCGATATAACCGGATTGGTGCAGGATCTGGAATCCCTGGCAGAGATCAAAAATGTACATCATGTCCACATCTGGAAGCTTAATGATCAGGAGACCTATCTGGAAGCGCATATTCAGGTCCAGGATATGGCGCTATCCCAAACAGCCGCTATAAAGAAAAAAATCGAAAACAAGATTGCCCAATATGCCATTCACCATCTTACCCTGCAATTCGAAAGCCAGGGTTGTGATTTTCAAGATCATCTCTTAAAAAAATCCTGACTTTGTAACAAACAAACCAAAAGTGAGTCTGCTCATTTTCCTGTAAAATGTAAATTGAAAAACAGGGTCCTTTTTTTTATTTTAAGCAACAAACAAGTGCCGAGCAGAGACCTCACAGGTTTTGAATCGAATTTTCTGGCAAGCAAGGAGCAGGTAATGAAAAAATGTACGTTTCATCTCTTTTTGCTGTTGGTGTTCGGTGGCTATCTCATCTGTTCCGCCGCCATCTATGAAGTGGGACCTGGTAAAACCTACGCAACCATCGGCGCGGTGCCGCTGGAATCCGTTGCAGCCGGCGACATCGTGCGCATTTATTGGCAAGCGACGCCCTATAAAGAAAAATGGGTTATCTGTGCAGCCGGCACCGAAGCCTTACCAGTTATTTTTGAAGGCATTGCCGGCGCTGAAGGCGCTCTGCCGATTATTGACGGAGAAAACGCCACCACGCGCCTGGCTCTTGACTACTGGAACGAGGTGCGCAATGTCATCAAGATCGGCGGTTCCAGCATTCCTTCCGGCACACCCAGTTATGTCACCATTCGCAATTTGGATATTCGCTCCGGCCGCCCACCTTTCACTTTTACCGATGATGCCGGCAGCAGCGGCAGTTATAACAACAACGCCGCCTCCATCCACATCGAAGCCGGTTCGCACATCACCATCGATCATTGCATCATTCATAACAGCGGCAATGGCATTTTTATCGGCAGCGCGGCATCTGATATCGTAATTCAGGGTTGTTACATTTACGATAACGGCAACGTCGGTTCTATCTATGAACACAACACCTATACCGAAGCAGCCGGTATTCTTTACCAATATAACCGCTTTGGCCCTCTGCGCACCGGCTGCGGCGGCAATAATCTAAAGGATCGTTCGGCAGGAACCGTGATCCGTTACAATTGGATTCAGGGCGGCAATCGACAAGTGGATCTGGTGGAAACCGATTATGATGCATTGCGCAACCGTCCGGACTATGATTCGACTTTTGTTTATGGAAACATTCTCTTCGAGCATCAGGATGAAGGCAATGCGCAAATCGTGCATTTTGGCGGCGACGGCGGCGCAGAGGCCTAC
>CAYLWO010000074.1:0-31973 GCA_964387285.1 uncultured Cytophagia bacterium
AGCGTATGGAAAAGTACATTTGCACCAATTGCGGATATATTTATGATCCGGAAATCGGCGATGCTAGCGCCGGCATTCCAGCGGGCACGGCTTTCGGCGATTTGCCCGAGGACTGGGTTTGTCCGGTTTGCTATGTGGGGAAGGATCGGTTCGACCCGTTATGACAAGGAGTCGAGCATGAGAACAGTTCAGAGAATTTTTCAAGGACTTTTGCTGCCAATGGCATCCCATGGAGTTCTTTGTGGTTAAATTTATATTTTACAATATCTTAAATAAAAAAGGCGCCGCTCTTTACAGAGACAACGCCTCAATAAAAATGCCGAGCCGTCCATGGCACTGGAATTAGGGGGGTTACCAGCCACCGAGGGGACGCCCGGCATATTTTATATTTTTAATATACCGCAATAGATGACGAAAAACAATAAGAAAAAACCCGTATTTTCATGTAAGGAAAACCCTTACTATCCTTCATCATCTTGTTAAGGTAAAAAGTAATCATTCATTTCGATAAATGCAACACTTTTTTAGCCTCCGGCTGTGCCGGAGGCTTGCCGACGACTAGTAGTCCATGCCGCCGCCCGGGGGCATCGGCGGCGCCGGTTGTTTCGGTTCCGGCTTTTCGACGATGGTGGCCTCGGTCATGAGCATCAATCCAGCCACGCTGGCTGCATTTTCCAGAGCAATGCGCGTCACTTTGGTCGGATCGATAACACCGGCCTTGAACAGGTCCTCAAACACTTCGGTATCAGCGTTGAAACCGTAAGCGTCTTTGCCGTCTTTGACTTTTTGCACGACGATGGAGCCTTCCCAACCGGCGTTCTCAGAGATCAGACGGATGGGCTCTTCAATGGCGCGACGCAGAATCTGTACGCCGATTTTCTCATCGCCTTCCAGGCTCTTTTCCATTTTTTCCAAAGCAGGCAGAGTGCGCAAATAGGCAACGCCGCCGCCGGGAATAATGCCCTCTTCGACCGCTGCGCGCGTGGCGTGCAACGCGTCTTCAACGCGGGCTTTCTTTTCTTTCATTTCAACTTCCGTGGCTGCACCGACAGACAGAACAGCTACGCCGCCGGCCAGCTTGGCCAGACGTTCCTGCAGTTTCTCTTTGTCGTAATCCGAAGTAGAGGTCTCGATCTGCTTTTTGATCTGCGCGATTCGACCTTTGATGTCTTCGGTTTTGCCGGCGCCTTCAACGATGGTGGTGTTGTCTTTGTCAATGGTCACGCGTTTAGCTTTGCCGAGATCCGTGGTGGTGGCGTTTTCCAGTTTGAAACCGACCTCTTCGGAAATCACGCGACCGCCGGTGAGGATGGCGATATCTTCCAACATGGCTTTACGACGATCGCCGAAACCCGGAGCTTTGACTGCAGCCACGCGCAGGGTGCCGCGCAGCTTGTTCACCACCAGAGTGGCCAGGGCTTCGCCCTCCACCTCTTCGGCAATAATCAACAGCGTACGACCCATCTGAGCGACCTTTTCCAGAATCGGCAACAGATCTTTCATAGCGCTGATCTTTTTGTCATAGATCAGAATCATCGGCTCATCCAGCACCGCTTCCATGGTGTCCGGATTGGTGACGAAATAGGGCGAAAGATAACCGCGATCAAACTGCATGCCCTCGACGACCTGTAATTCGGTGTTGGTGGTTTTAGCCTCTTCAACGGTGATGACGCCGTCTTTGCCGACTTTTTCCATGGCATCGGCAATCAGCTCGCCGATGGCTTTATCGTTGTTGGCGGAAATGGCGCCGACCTGGCTGATTTCCGTTTTGCCCGGCAGGGGCTTGCTGATTTTGCGCAGTTCTTCGACAACGGTCTTGACGCCTTTGTCAATGCCGCGTTTCAGCGCATTGGGGCTGGAGCCGGCGGTGACGTTCTTCAAACCTTCACGAATAATGGCCTGGGCCAGAACCGTGGCCGTGGTGGTGCCGTCGCCGGCCACATCGCTGGTTTTGGAAGCCACCTCTTTCACCATCTGGGCGCCCATGTTTTCCAACGGATTTTCCAGTTCAACTTCTTTGGCAACCGTAACGCCGTCTTTGGTAATGGTCGGAGCGCCAAACTTTTTATCAATAACCACATTGCGTCCCTTGGGACCCAATGTGGAACCAACCGCTTTGGCCAGTTTGTCAATGCCGATCTTTAAGGCGGTACGCGCCTCTACATTAAAATCTATAATCTTTGCCATAATAAGCAACCTCCAAGAGTTCGGGTTTAATTAGATAATTGCAAAAATATCGCTTTCGCGCATAATCAAATAGTCCACGCCGTCAATGGTGACTTCGGTGCCGGAGTATTTGCCGTACAACACCTTGTCCCCTTTTTTCACCGACATTTCAACTTTGGCGCCGTTTTCCGTGATTTTGCCCGGACCAACGGAGACCACTTCACCCTGCATGGGTTTTTCTTTTGCCGTGTCAGGAATAATAATAGAGCCTGATTTCTGCTCTTGTACTTCAACCGGTTTGACAACCACTCGGTCTGCCAATGGTTTAATGGTCATAACTAACCTCCTGTTAATTTATAAATTACGATGTTAAATTTCATTTATTAGCACTCTATACTAGTGAGTGCTAACGGTATAATTTATTAACATTTTTTTTGGAAGTCAAGGGATTTTTTAACCTGTGGCACAAAATTTTATTTTTCGCTTGACATTGTATTTGTAACTAAATATATTACAATGGTCTTGACTATACAAACCCATTCTAGCAGCATGCGTACGGATTACAAGGCTGCCAGATGTCATGTTAATACAAACGGAAGGGGTACGCTGATGAAAGAATTTGTCGAGTACATCGTCAAACATCTGGTGGACAACCCAGAAGAGGTCAAGGTTTCAGAAGTGTTTGGAGAAACGACCGTTGTATATGAACTGCGCGTGGCGCAACCGGATATGGGCAAGATCATCGGCAAGAACGGACGTACCGCGCATGCCATACGTGTTTTATTGAGCGCTGTTTCTCGCAAGGGTGGCAAGCACGCAACTCTGGAAATTCTGGAGTAACACGTCTACAGATTTTGAAAACTGAACTTGCTTTCAACGTCGGTTCAAACCACGGCGCCGACCCTTTGATAAACTTGACCGCTCCCCGGGAGCGGTCATTTTTATTTGTGGTACTTTTCGCCGTGCAAAATGGAAAACGCGCGATAGACCTGTTCCAACAACACGACCAGAGCCAGTTCGTGCGCCAGCGTAAAGCGGGACAGCGATATTTTTTCATCTGCACGCCGCAACACCGCATCGCCCAGTCCCAACGGACCGCCGATGATAAAAGTCAAAGTGCGCCGCCCGTTTTGCAGCCATTGATTCAGTTTGGCCGCGAACTGTTCTGAATTAAAATCAGCGCCGCTGCGGTCCAAAGCCAGGCAGAAATCACGGTCATCCAAGCGCGCCAGCAATTGCACGGCCTCCCGGTCGCGAATTTCATGGAGGCTAAGCCGTTCTATCTTTTCCGGCCGCACCGGTTCCAGATCGATGGCCAGACGGCGCCGGATGCGCTGCAAATAATCTTCAGCCAACCGGCCATAATCCGGATTTGCAGGTTTACCGACTAGGAGAACACGAATTTTCATGATAACTTTTACGACCCGATTTTAACCTGGGAAAGATATGACAGACGACCATAACGCCGGCGTCACCAGCAGCCGGATCAAATTTTGCGATTTGCGCTGCGAACATGCCGCCTTTGTCGAAGAGGAGCATCTCGACGGCGCCAACAGCTGCCGCACCTTTGCAGCGCTGTGGTGTAAATCGTTGCAGCAAATTGTCAGTAAAAATGCGCCGTGCGCCGTGCTGTTCGGACAGCGCCGACCCAAAGCCAATCTTTAAATCCCGCTAAAAGGAAATGCCGTCAGGCTGTCGCCTCTCCAGGCGAGCGGCTCGCTGTGCAATTTTTGCAGCAAACTGTCCCGCACCTGAAAAAAGACCGGTCGCATCATGATCGCCAACGGGGCGCCGGAAGAATTTTCAATTTTTGCCGGATCGATCGGACGATTGTTATCGTAAAAAACATAGTGCAGGTGGGGACCGGTGGAGAGTCCGGTGCTGCCGACATAGCCAATCTCGTCTCTTTGGCGCACCTCGCTGCCCACTTGCACTCCGGCGGCAAAACGACTCAGGTGTCCGTACACGGTGACAAAGCGCGGATTCTTGTGCCGGATTTTTAGAAAATTGCCGATGCTGCCGTTATATCCCTTGTCGATGATCACGCCGTCTGCCGGCGCCGACACAGGCGTGCCGCTGGGTGCCGCAATATCAATGGCGTAATGAGCGCGTACGATCTTGAGAATCGGATGGCGTCGGCTGCCGGTAAAACGCGAAGTGACTCTGCCGTACAACAACGGCGATTTTAAAAATGTCTTTTGAAAAGAGTTGCCGTTGCG
Source organism: uncultured Cytophagia bacterium (assembly GCA_964387285.1). GTDB lineage: Bacteria > Zhuqueibacterota > Zhuqueibacteria > Residuimicrobiales > Residuimicrobiaceae > Anaerohabitans. The sequence continues at coordinate 4,386 of CAYLWO010000074.1, forward strand.
GTCATAATAGCCGCCGCGATCCACCGATGTTTGAAAATAAACGGCAGCCAGGTTTTTGCCGGGTTGCCTGTATTCACCGGCCAGAATGCGGCCGTAACGCACCAGGGCGCCCAGACTGTCGGGTTGGTCCGCATCCAGCAGATGATAACACTCGCAGATCAGACCGAACTCGTCGCCTTTTTGCGGATCCGAGAAAAAATCCAGGTCCCATTGAAACACGTCGCTGAACAAGCCCACCAGCTCCGGCGTCTCGCCCATGGCCAGCATGGTCTCGTACAGCGAAACGTTCAGCACTCCTTTTACGGTTTTTATTTTTTTGAGCAGGGGACGGCGATCCGCTCGCGCACTCCAACCGCCGGTGGAATCCCGGCGAACCTGAATCGTCAGCTCCGGATCCGCATAGTACTCGAAACACTGCAATACACCGGTGCTGTCCTTGAACAGACCGTAGGTTTTGCCGGCGATCATTTTACGCACATCGTATACCGAGGCAAACGCAGCGATGAACGGCCTGATTTGTTCAGCGGTCAAATCCTGCCGCCATATAATTTTTTCCAAGGTATCGCCGTAACGCACCTCTTCACTGTCGCGTTGCCAGCAATCGGCAACCGAAGAACTGGCGACAACAGGCGATTTGATCTGCGGCGTTTCCTGACATGCGAACCATAAGAGCGGAAAAAGAAAACACAAATTCCTGTACATCATCGGACAACCTGTAAGAATTTGAGGATAGTTAAATCAGTACAGCGGCGCCGGCTGTGGCGCCGGTGGCGAACAGAAAATCCGGCGCCAGTCCGTTTATCAATAATTCCGGACGTCTCTGGCGCAAATAGCCGTCGTAATAATGGGTGCGCACGCTGTGCATAAAATTGTTCAATTGATTTTCAGCCACCAGACTGACGGTGCACCCACCGAATCCGGCGCCGGTTAAACGGCTGCCCACGGCCCCCGCCTCTCGTGCGAACTCGACCAACGCATCCAGTTCCGGCGTGGAAAGTTCATAGAGATCGCGGCAACCACGGTGAGATTCGTTCATCAGACGTCCCAAGGCCGCAGCATCGCCGGCTAGCATGGCGGAAAAAGCCTGTTGCACCAAACCGGCTTCGCGCACAATATGCAGATAGCGCGACCACAATTTCCACCCGTCAGCCGGTGCTACAATGGCGGCAATGCCGAGCATCTGCAACAATTCAGGCAATGTCATATGCAAACGGGTTAACAATTCCGACATGGAAAGAGGATCAGGTCCCAGTACCGGCGCCGCCTCCTCTTCTGACAAGCCAAACGGGGCCAGATCAGCAAGCCGTCGCGCTGAAACCGCCCGGTTCAATTTTCGCGATAAATAATTACAGAGCAACAAGGCAGCCAGACGACATTCCCTGGGCCGTCGATTGTATTCGGCCAGGGCGGATTCGGTTTTTGGCGCAGCTACCATCGAGTTGCAGATCACCACCTGATAGCCTTGCGGCAAAGATGCAGATTGCACGGATAAAGGGAAAAAATCGATTTTGAGCGCTTTGCCTGGTTGTCCCATCAGCGAAATGGCCTGGTCCATGCCGCCGCCGGCGGTACCGACAAACCGCTCAGCTTGCGCCAACAACTCGGCCAGTTGCAGGCGATCCATATCTTTATTGTTTGCCGTTAAAAACGTCAAAGCTGAAGCGACCACAAGAGCGGAAGAAGACGAGAGGCCGGCAGCAGGAGGCACCGTGCCGTCAAAGACAGCGTTCAAACCACGACCCGACGAAGCGATTTGCTCACGCAGGCCGACTACAGCGGCTTTAACATAGTTGCCCCAGTCACCCAGAGCAAAGGGCGTGGATGCGTCCGGGACGGAAAAACCGCGTTCGCCGAATCCTGTCAAGGTATTTGCAATATGAATTTCGTCGTCAGCGCGGCCGGCCATGAGAACCCAAACATCTCGATCGATGGCCAGCGGCAAAACCGGGTAGCCGTTATAGTCTGTGTGTTCACCGATCAGATTAACGCGACCCGGAGCGCGCACCAAGTGAACGGGTTGTCGGCTGAACCGTTCTGTAAAACGATTCTGCATCCGTTGCAGGCGCGCGGCCGCGATCCGGCGCCGCGGTTCATCAGCAGAACAAGCCTCCAGATATCGTGTCAGGCCGATTTTAAGATCATTCATATACTATCAGACTATAGTTTCCCGGATATTTGCAGCCATTTCAATTTCCACACCATCCAGATGGCTTCGCGCACAATGCGTTTGGACATTTTGGATGTACCGGCGCGACGATCGATAAAGATAATGGGCACTTCACCAATCCGAAAACCAAGATGGCTGGCGCGAAAATTCATTTCGATTTGAAAGGAATAGCCGTCGGATTGAATATTGTCCAGATTAATGGTTTCCAGCACGCGGCGATGAAAACATTTAAAACCCGCCGTGCAGTCGCGCATCTTTAATCCGGTCACCCAGCGCGTGTATTTGCTGGCAAAATAGCTGAGCAACAGGCGGCTGAGCGGCCAGTTGACCACGTTGACGCCGTTGACATAACGTGAACCAATCACCACGTCAAAAGAGCCGGCCGCTTGCAGCAATCGCGGCACATCCTTGGGATCGTGTGAAAAATCAGCGTCCATTTCCAGAACATATTCATAATCCCGCTGCAAGGCATAGCGAAACCCTGCGACATAAGCGGTGCCCAATCCCATCTTGCGCTCGCGACGCAGCAGATGCAGACGCGGCTCCTGGTCGCATAGGCCGGCCACCAGGTCGCCGGTAGCGTCGGGCGAGTTGTCGTCCACCACCAAAATTTCCAGGCCCGGCTGGTTCAAATCAAAAAGCGCCCGGATCATGGCGTCGATATTTTGTTTCTCATTAAAAGTGGGAATGATGACTAACGACTTCAATCTGCTGCTCCCAAATTTGCATGAATCTTCATTCCGGGCCGGCCCATTGCGTGCGACAGCGACGCAAGCCGTCCTCGACGTTGCTCAACCGCACTCCCAGGTCCCGCATGGCCTTTTCCACCAGCAAGCCGGATTTCATTGGGCGCGGCGCCTGTTGCTGCAACTGCGCTGTAGTGATAGCCTGAATCAATTGATTATCCAACTCGAAAATTTCAGCAATTTTCATGGCAAAGGAATAACGATCAACTATTTCACTGCCGGCCATATGATAAACGCCGCGGCCGTCGGCGGCCATCAGTTTCCAGATGCCTTCCGCCAATTCATCGGCCAGAGTGGTATTGCCGAACTGATCCGTGACAATGCGCACCGGCTCACGCTTGCGCAATTTATCCACCAGCCAGGTGACAAAATTGGGACGAACCTGGCGGCCCACGCCGTATAGCACCATGGTTCTGACAATAGCATAATCAATAGCTGCGTGCTGCAAAACCTTTTCACCGGCCAGTTTGGTTTCGCCGTACCAGCCAATCGGATGCGGCGGATCGTCTTCGCCATAAGGACCGTTATGGCCGTCAAAAATATAATCCGTGGAAAGATGCACCAGTTTGACGCTGTTTTGCGCACACGCACTCGCGAGATTCTCGACCGCACTTACGTTGACGCGCCGGCATACCTCGCGATTTTTTTCCGCGCCGTCCACGTCCGTGTAAGCCGCGGCATTGATGATCCATTGCGGATGTTCGCGTCGCACAATTTCTTGCACAGCGGTTTTGTCGCCGAGATCAACCGTTTCATACCGTATCACGGTTGCAAGATTCGTTTGCTGCAAATCCAGACCAAACACCTCTGCTGTATCCGGGGCATAGGCGGCAAGTTTTTGGCCTAACAGGCCATTGCTGCCGGTGACAAGCACTCTCATATTCGGTTCATTTTTCCTGTAAAAAGATCACGACCGGGCGCTCGGCAACGCACAACCATTTTTCCGAAAAAGCAACAATTTTTCCCTGATCGCAGGACTTTGCGCTGCCAACATCTCTGCGACAAAAATAGCGGCATTGCCTGCGCCGGCCTTGCCGATCGCCATGGTGGCTACCGGTACGCCCCTGGGCATCTGCACAATGGCATATAACGCGTCCACGCCGTTCAGGGCCGAACCGGGCAACGGCACGCCGATGACCGGCAGCGTGGTATAACTGGCAAGGACGCCCGGCAAATGGGCGGCCATGCCTGCTGCAGCGATGATGGCGCAAAAACCGTCTTGTTCCGCGTTGCGGGCAAACTCGGCAGTGGCCTCCGGCGTTCTGTGCGCCGACAAAATGTGGACCTGATATTCAATGCCGAAATAATTGAGCAGCTCTTCGGCTGCAGACAAGTATTCCTTGTCCGATGCGCTACCCATCACAATAGCCGTTTTGGCCATACATCTAATCCTTATGTTTACGCATGACAAATAATAATCCGCCCGGCAACGTCGCAACGATGCCGACCAGATACGCCAAAAATTCGAAAGCCACAATCTGACCCGACGGCAACCCCAGTTGCCGGAACAGCGTCACCGCACTCTGTTCGCGAACGCCGATGCCGCCCAGTGATATGGGCAGACTGGCCAACAGCGCGACGATGGGAATAAACAAAAAGTAATAACCCGGCGCCGCGGTCACGCCCAGGGCCCGACCGGCGCACCAATGAGTCAGAATACGGCAGGTTTGCACCACCACGGACAACGCAAAGACCCGAGTCAGCAGTTCTTTTTCATGCCGGAACGCGTTCAGACTGAAATAAAATGCTTTCGCCTTGACATGGATGGCCGGCGGCAGCATCCAGCGAAACAACCAACTGAATTTCGAAGCAAAGGCTTCGGAAAAAAGAAAAAACAGCGCCAGCAACCAGCATAAAAAAATGATGATAATGGTCAGCACCGCCGGCAGGGCCAACAGGCGATAAGCCATAAACGCCGCTGTCAGCAACGCCAGCGACGACAGTGTAAAAAAACCGATAAACCGGTCCAGAAAAACAGTGGCAAAGGCGGCATCCGTCCGATTCGAGTATCGCCGGATATCATAAATGCGGAAGGCATCGCCGCCGACATTGCCGAGCAAAAAATTGTTAAAGAACAGGCCGATGTGATATAACCACAGACAATGGCGACGGGTAATGTCAATGCCGCGATTGTGCAACAGCATGTGCCACTGCAGGCCGCCCAGCACATTGCTTACGCTGAAAACAAGCAAACTCGCAGCCAGCCAATAGAGAGAAGCATGCTGAAAATAATTGGCAATGGTTGCAAATCCGATGCGCTGCAGCAGCCAAAAGATCAACAACAAGCTCACCAGCGCTTTCAGTACGGTAGCGAGCAACTCCTGCCGGCTTTTTTTTTCCGTCATGACTAGGGCTTGGCGATTGCTTTCCGTTCCTGCTCCAGGCGGGCTCTGGCCTCGCTGTCTTCAGGATGTTTGGCCAACCATTGCTCCAGCACAGCAACGACTTCAGCGTGTTTTTCTTCACGGCTGAGCACGCTGATGAGATAGCTGGTCAACATGCCGTTATCTGGATCCTCTTTTTGCGCTTCTTGCAACCTTCGGACCAGTTCGCCTTTGCGTCCGGCCATATCGCTGATGGATCCGATCTGAATCGACAAGCGATAATCAGGAACCGGAATCACCTTTTCCGGCATAACCTCTTCCATTCGATCCAGGGCAGCCAGGGCCAGGTCGTTTTTCTTCTCCTGCACATAGCTCTGAGCCAGGCGCATAAAAGCGGCACGATAGTTTTGCAGCAATCCGGTTACGTTGTCGTCGTAATAGACGTTGGGATTGTCGAGGTTGCGGAATTTAAATACATCGAACAGGTTATGCTGCAATCGTTCCATGGCTATGCGCTGTCCTTTAACCGGAATGAGTTTGAACGTCAATCCGTCCATGCGCAAATAATCATCTGTGTTCACTTTATTGTCGTCTGAAACAGTCACGGCGAAATTGATCGGCTTTTTCCAGCCATTGGCGTAAATAATGTTCAGGATCATGAAATCCTGGACGCGCAGCGCCTTGCCGAACAAAGTGGGTTCCACTTCCAATTTCATGTCTTCCGGCGCCGCATTGTCAATTTGCAGCATCTGGTGTTCCATGCCCAGTTCCTGCAAAGTTTGATCGTGGATATCTTTGCGCACCGGGATCGTGATCGTGCGTTTTTCCCAGGGAATCAATTCCAGGCGATCGATATCCTCATTCGGAAGCGAAATCGGCACCTTGGGTTCTTCCGATTTCAACTGTTTGATATACCAGGGGGTGTTGAGCAGACTCAAATTGACCACGCGCACATCCTTGCGAATGCCTTCCACATATTGCAGATACCACAATGGAAAGGTGTCGTTGTCGCCATTAGTAAAAAGAATGGAATTCGGTTCGCAGCTCTGCAGGATGTTGTATGAATAATCATAAGCGACATAGTTGCCGCGACGATCATGTTCATGAAAATTGGTGGCCAGCAGGTTCACCGGCAGAATGACGGCGAGCGCCACCGTGACGACAATGCTGAGCATCCTCGCCTTTTTTTCATTCGCTTTAAACGCATTCTGTATATTTTCCAAAATGGCAGAGACGCCGATGCCGATCCACAGGGCAAAGGCGAAATAGGAACCGACAAACACATAGTCACGTTCGCGCGGCTGGGGATTTTCCTGATTCAGATAAAGGACGATGGCCACGCCGGTCAGGATAAAGAGACTGAAAATGCTGAAAGCGTGTCGACTATGCTTGCGAAAATGATAATACATGCCGATCAAACCGACCAGAAACGGCAACCCGAACAGACCGCGCAAAGAATAATTCTCGACGATGAATCCGTCCGCGCCGATAGTATGGCCTTTGCCGATGAACTGCCAGGCAAAATAGCGCAGGTACATCTTTTCAATTTGATAATCCCAGAGAAAATCCATCTGCTTGCTGAAATTAAAGGTGGCGTAATCGCCGTTAGGATACTGCTCTTTGAACTGCCATTCCATGGGCAAGCCCGGGAAACGGCGTGGAAAAAATCCCCAATCCCCATACTGTTCCCGGCTGAGATATTTCTCCATTTGCACCAGGTTGCTGGGATCGTTTTCATTAATCTCGGGATCCAGACCGGAACGAATATAAATGAGAGAGTAGGTGGAATACCCCACCAGGACCAGCATCAGCGACATGAGTCCGAGGCTGAGATATCTTTTTTCATTGGTCACGGCCCAGTAGATGCCGCCGAAAATCAGCAACAGGATCACCACCAGAGACCACAAGCCCAGGTGCGTCGCGATGAACGGAACGTACTTGACCACGCCCGGATAAATGGCGGCAAAAATAACGCCGACCACCAGAATAAAAACGGCAAAGTTGGTGAGATTAAAATGGAGTCCTTTCTTTTCCAGCATGCGATAATAAACGATCAAAGCGATGGCCGGCAACGCCAGAATCATCAGCAAATGAACGCCCAAGGCCAGACCGACCAGGTACGCGATGATTAACAAATAGCGATCCGCATAGGCTTCATCAGATTTCTCCAACCAGACCAAAATGAGCCAGACGATGGCAGCGGTAAACAGCATGCTGATGGCGTACACCTCGGCTTCCACGCCGTTAAACCACAACGTATCGGTAAACGCAAAGGTCATGCTGCCCAACAATCCGCTGGCGATCAGTATGAATGCGTCCGCAGTCGTTTTCGGTTCGCCGCGCCATTGTTTGATCAACTGCACGATGATTAGATAAGTCAGCATGACGGTTAAGGCCGTTGACAGGACGGAAACGACATTCACGCGCACCGCAATGCTGGAGGCAAAGGGCAGCATGCTGAAGAGGCGTCCGATTAACAGATAAAACGGCGCGCCGGGCGGATGGGGTACGCCCAGGGTGTAGGAACAGGCGATAAACTCGCCGCAATCCCAGAACGAAACCGTATCTGCCATGGTGCGCAAGTACACGATGAGGGTAACAATGAAACTAAAAGCTGCTGCCCAGCGATGGTTCTTTTGGAAATCTGACATGATGGCTCCAAAGCTATGGATGAAGGACTCTAGTAATTATTTCTATCGCTTTCTGCGCCGAAGCTTCCCAGGTTAACGTGCGCGCCCAGGCCAGGGCGCCGGCACGATACTTTTGTTGTCCCGGTAGATCGGTTATAAAATTTATAATGGCATCAGACAATTGCGCTAAATCGGCATAGGGATATAAAATCCCGGTTTTACCGTCCTGCACCGAATCACGCAAACCCGGTGAATCAGCGGCAATGACCGGCACGCCGCAGGCATTGGCTTCAATAACCGTCAAACCCCATCCCTCTTTGGGCGAAGGATTGACCGCCAGCCAGAGTTGATTGAGGTAAGCGATTTTTTGAGCATGCGTCACATGACCGGTAAAAGTCACTTTTTCCGCCAAATCCATTTTGCGGACAAGGGCCTCGAGTCGCGGACGATCATCGCCGTCGCCGATAATCAAAAGTTTGGCCGCGGGATGGCGTTGCAACACCGCCGGCAGGGCCGCAATCACATGATCGACGCTCTTGTATTTTTTCAGCCGGCCCAGATAACCCAGCAACGGTTGCGGACTTTTTGCTGCGGCATTTTCCCGATAAGCGTTGATATCCACCGCATTGGACAATATCTCGATCCAGGATCGGTGTCCGCTTTGACGCAATTCTTCCGCGGTGCTGGCTGAAACCGCGGCAAAAGGCGTGTGACGATAACACCAGGTTGCCAAACGCTCGGTATAATACACATAACTCGCAGCCGGCCAATTTGTTTCCAAATAAATGCTCTTGCCGAAAAAATGGTGAATCAAACCCAGCAAGGGCTCGCGTACAAACCAAGGCGTGAAAAACGGGATTTTGTTCAAATCGTCTATGACCACGTCATAACGATTTTGCCCGGTCAGCCGGCGATAGGCAGCCGGTACGCTAAAATTGAACAAATTACGTGAACCGCGCCGAACGATGCGAATGCCGTCCAGATACTCCTCTTGCGCTGCACCGGGAAATCCGCAACACAGCAGGGTTACGCGATGGCCGGCAGCCGCCACACGTTTAAAAATTTCGTGAAAGTGAACCTCGGCTCCGCCCGAGTTGGGATTGCGAATGTCCTGCCAATTGATGACCAGTATGTTATAAGACTGTGACGTCACACAGATACTCTATTCGCTTTTCTTGCCAATCACGCCGATATCCATATAGGTGTAGCGGCTGATGGCCGTTTTTTTAAACCAACGGGCCAGAGTCCGTCGCAACGGATGCAGAACCGGAATCGGTTTTGGATACAGGGGCAAGCGGATCGCTGCTTTTTTGCCAACTTCGCGCAGAACACGATAGGCAAAACTGGGACGCATCCAATCGCCGTAGAAACCATGCGGCATCAATCCCGCCTGTTGAAACAGCCTTTCCAGTTGCGGTCGGGTGAACTCGGTTTCCCATCCGGCGAACCACTTGTGCAGCCGGATGAGGATATGTTTTACAACCGTATATACATGCCAGCGATGCGGCACATCGGCAATCGCATAGCCGCCGATTTTCAACACGCGCGCGTTTTCACTTAAAATGCCGAGCGGCGCGGTGAAATGTTCCAACAATCCCTGATGATACGCCACATCGATGCTGCCGGATTTGAACGGCAATCTAAAGGCATCGCCGCGCACGAGCAGTACAGAGCGATTTTCAGCGCGCGCCATTTTTTGAATCACCCGCAGCGAGTTTACCGCATAATCCAGGAAAACGATACGAGCTCCCTTTTGCGCCAAAGCCAGACCGTCACGGCCGGAACCGGCGCCCACCTCGAGGATCATTTTACCGGCGACCGGGCCCAGCTGGCAAATTTTTTCTACGATGCGCCCGGAATTGGCGTAAACCTCGGCAATGGGTTTTTCTTCATCCCAAAACCGTTCCCAGACTTGCCGATCATGCTGTGCTGCTTTTGCGTTCATTTATAAACCATCTCACAGTATACATGCCGTCGTGCGCTTGTGCCCACTCCCGGTTATCAAAAAGCAACATGGCAAGTAGTGCCGGCTTTAGCCGGAAAATTCTCCGCCTAAAGGCAGAACTACACACTTGAAAAATTTTAAGCGCCAAACAGATGCTTTGGGGACAACCTCCGTACTTTACCCCACCAACGAGGTTTGGTACTTTTCACGATAATACTTTAAAAAATGTTCCCGCACCATGTCATGCTGCGGGTTGCGCAATTGCGGATCTGCTTGTGCGATTTTAAAAGCTTCCTCGCGCCCCGTAACCAACAGGTCCGCGTCCTGGACCACATCCGCCAGTTTTAATTCAGGCAAACCATGTTGTCGCGTGCCGAAAAACTCGCCCGGGCCGCGCAGCTCCAGGTCCACTTCAGCAATTTTAAAACCATCGGTGGTTTGCGTCATGGTCTCCAGGCGACGTCGCGCTTCAGCGCTCAAATCCCCATAGGCGACCAGGATGCAATGCGATTGCTTTTCCCCTCTGCCCACGCGACCGCGCAATTGATGCAGCTGCGTGAGTCCGAATCGTTCGGCGTGTTCCACCACCATAATGACTGCGTTGGCTACGTCCACGCCCACTTCAATGACCGTGGTGCTGACCAGCAGGCGCGTGCGGCCCTCCTTAAACGCCTGCATCGCCTCTTCCTTTTCCGCTGTTTTCATGCGGCCGTGCAACAAGCCCAGGGTAAAATCAGCAAAAAAGCCGCTGCGCATTTTTTCATAGCTCTCCACTGCGGACTTTAGATCGGATTTTTCCGTCTCTTCCACCAGTGGAAAGACCACATAAACTTGTGCGCCTTCCTGCATCTGCTTGCGCACGAATTCGTATATTTTCAGGCGCTCCCGTTCCGACCGCCAATAGGTGCGAATCGGTTTGCGATGCGCCGGTAATTCATTTAAAATCGATACATCCAGATCGCCATAAACGGTCATGGACAGCGTGCGCGGAATCGGCGTCGCCGTCATCACCAAAAGATCCGGATTCATACCCTTTTCACGCAACAACGCACGTTGCATTACGCCGAAACGGTGTTGCTCGTCGATCACCACCAGACCCAGACGGTGATAATCCACGTTTTCCTGTATCAACGCATGTGTGCCGACAATGATATGGCTGCGACCGTCGTTGATCTCGGCCAGAACCTGCTCGCGCACCTGCCGCGGCTGTGCGCCTATCAGCAGCGTTGCGGTCACGCCCAGACTCTCCAGCAAGCGATGCAAGGTCAGATAATGCTGTTCAGCCAGAATTTCCGTCGGCGCCATCAAGGCGGCCTGGAATCCGTTTTCCACGGCTATAAGCATGGCGATGACCGCCACAATCGTCTTGCCGGATCCCACATCGCCCTGCAACAAACGATTCATGGGATGCGGATTTTTCATATCGCGCCGGATTTCGTGCAACACCCGTTTCTGCGCAGCGGTCAATTCGAACGGCAACTGTTCGACCAAACGACGAATCAGTTCGCCTACTTTCTCAAAGGAAATGCCGGGCGTGCGCTCGCCCAGATGCTGTTTGCGCAATCCGACCAGCAGTTCCATATAAAACAACTCTTCGAACTTGACGCGCAGCTGCGCCTTTTGCAGAGATGAAAAATTGGCCGGAAAATGAATGTGTCGAATCGTTTCCGGCCGCGACAGCAGCCGATGTTTTTTCAGCAAAGCCTGCGGCAATGTTTCCGTAATTTTGGCGCCATACTCCTTGAGCGTTTGACTGATCAATCGTCTGAATCCCCGGCTGTCAAAACCGACCTTGGTCAAGGCTTCACTGGACGGATACAGCGGAATGATCTTGCCGGTATGGATGAAATCACCCTCGCCCTCGGCGCCGAGTCGGTCAAATTCCGGATGGATCATTTGCGGACCGCCGAACAATCCGACCTTGCCGCTTAAGGCCAGCCATTCGCCGACGCGAAACACCTTTTGCCAATAGACGACTTTACTGAACCAGATACAACTCAGATAATCCGTATCATCGGTCACGATGAGGACAAAACGATTGCGTCGGCCCTTTTTAATGCCCATGCTGGCCACTTTGCCGACCACGGTCACCTCTTCGTCCGCTTTTAGCGAAATGATCGGCCGAATCGTCGAACGGTCGATATAGCGGCGCGGAAAATAGTCCAACAAATCGTACAGCGTGCTGATACCGATGGCGTTCAAGACCGTTACTCTTTTTTCACCGATGCCGCGCAGTATGCGAATCGGTTGATCAAGTACATTGCGCGCCGGCGCTGCCATGTTACGTTATGCCTTGAGCATAAGATGACAATTTCTATTCATATCCGTGTTCCAACCTGCGCCTAGGTACGCCCTGTCAACCGGTCCAAATTCTCTTGCAACTTGGCCAGGGTCTCACTGAAATTCTCTTTTTTCTTTTGCTCTTTTTCAATGATCTCTTTAGGAGCGCGGCTGACGAAATCCTGATTCAGCAATTTATTTTGCAGGGCGACGACCTGGCCCTCTAATCGCTGGATCTCTTTTTCCAGCCGTTTTTTCTCCACATCGACATCGATCAATTCAGCCAACGGCATTAAAATTTCGATGCCTTGCGCCACAGCACTGGCAGCCAAATGCGGCCGGGCCACGTTGTATTGCACAGCGGAAATGCGTCCCAGTTTACGTATATAGGTTTCATAGGGTCGCAAACGATCCAGCAATGCGCCATCTGCGGCGTTCAGTATCAAACCGGCTTCTTTGGCCGGCGGCACATTCATTTCGCCGCGAATATTGCGCACCGCACCGATGACCTGCTGCAGCAACTGCATCTGCGTGTCAATGGCTTCATCAATGAGCGAACCATTCACCTGAGGCCACGGCTGCAGCATGACGGACTTGACCCCACCGGCGCCGGTTTGCCGGTCCGGCAAAGATTGCCAGATCTCTTCAGTAATGAACGGCATGAACGGATGCAGCAGCCGCAGCACGTTGTCCAATACGTGCACAGCGACGCTGCGGGCGACCTGTTGCGCCTGCGGCTGTGATTCATCGTACAAACGCATCTTGATCAGTTCCACATACCAATCGCAGAATTCGCCCCAGACAAATTCATACGCGCTGCGCGTGGCGTCGTTGAAACGAAACTCGTTCAGGAATTTGTCGACAGCGGTGATGGTTTGATGAAGCCGGCTGACGATCCAGCGGTCAGCCAATTCCAATTGCGCGGCCGGAATGGCCGGGAACGGCAGAATCGGTTGATCCTCTTTCAGGTTCATCAAAACGAATCGGGCGGCGTTCCACAACTTGTTGCTGAATTTTTGTCCCATCTCCACCAGCGTGTGTTCAAAGCGAACGTCGCCGCCCAACGGAGTTAAGTAAACCATGGTCAAACGGACCGCGTCAGCGCCATAGGCCGGCACGCCGTCTTTATAATGCAGATTCTTTTTCGCAAAATCACCCATCTCTGCGACCGTGGCGCCGTTGATGAGCCAGAGCGGATCCGGCGAGTTGCCCAGAGACTTGCTCATCTTGCGGCCTTCTAAATCGCGAATCATGCCGTTGAAATAAACATCGGTAAAAGGAATGTCGCCCATAAATTCCAGAGAGGCCATGATCATGCGCGCCACCCAGAAAAAGATGATATCCGGTCCGGTCACCAGGGTGTCCGTCGGGAAAAACTTTTTCAAATCCGCAGTCTGTTCCGGCCAACCCAATGTGCTGAACGGCCACAACCACGAAGAGAACCAGGTATCCAACACATCTTCGTCCTGGCGCAGCGGTTTACGGCCGCAGACAGAGCATTTTTCAGGTGCATCCACAGAGGCGGTTACATGTCCCTGTTCGCAGTACCACACCGGCACGCGATGGCCCCACCAGATCTGCCGGCTGATGCACCAATCGCGGATATTGGTCATCCAGTGAAAATAGGTTTCTTCCCAGTGTTGCGGATGAAAGCGAACGCGTCCGTTGCGCACCACCTCCAGAGCCGGTTCCGCCAGGGGCGCCATTTTGACGAACCATTGATCGGACAAATGCGGTTCAATCACATCGTTGGAACGATAACAACGCGGAATGGGGATGATCTTGTGAATTTCGCCGCGCAACAATCCCTGTTTCTCCAAATCATGGAGAATCTTTTTTCTGGCTGCGAACCGATCCAGGCCCTGATAAGCGCCGGCCAGAGCGCTCATCTTGCCGGTAGAATCTATGACGGAAATGGCTTCTAATCCGTGACGCTGACCGACTTCGAAATCATTGAAATCATGAGCCGGCGTGATTTTCACCGCTCCGCTGCCAAAAGTTGGATCAGCGTGTTCATCAGCTACAATTGGAATTTCACGCAGAATCAATGGCAGAATGAGTTTTTCGCCGATCAGATGTTTATAGCGCTCATCCTCCGGATTGACCGCAACGGCGGTGTCGCCCAGCATGGTTTCCGGCCGCGTCGTAGCCACAACCATCTCGCCCTGGCCGTTTTTTAACGGATAGGCAATGTTCCACAGCCGGCCTTCTTCGTCGCTGTTGTTCACCTCTTCGTCCGCCAGCGCCGTATGGCAGCTGGGACACCAGTTGATGAGCCGCCGTCCTTTATAAACAAGTCCTTTATTGTACAAGTCGACAAAGACTTTGCGTACAGCGTGACTGCGTTTTTCATCCATGGTGAAGCATTCGCGCTCCCAATCGCAGGCTGAACCCAATTGCCGCAGTTGCTGCATGATGATGCCGCCGAATTTTTCCTTCCATTCCCAAACCCGTTCCAGAAATTTCTCTCGACCGAGATGGTGGCGCGACAGATTTTCCTGCGCCAGGGCCGCTTCCACTTTGTTTTGCGTGGCGATGCCGGCATGGTCTGTGCCCGGCATCCAGAGCGCCTCAAAGCCCTGCATCTTTTTCCAACGGATGAGCAGATCCTGCAGGGTGTTGTTCAAGATGTGCCCCATGGTGAGCATGCCGGTCACATTGGGCGGCGGAATCAATATGGTATAGGTCGGTTTGGTCGTTATTTCATCGGCATGGAACAGACGGTGCTCCATCCAATAACTGTACCACTTTTTTTCAACCTGTTTCGGATCGTAAATTTTATCCAATTCGCGTAAACTCATCTTTTCCTCTAATTCACACTAATTTTTCAGCGCCAGACTGAACGCAGTAGTCAACTTTAAAATATCCTGATTCATCTTTTCCAAATGCACCACCAGGGTCTTGGCGATGTTGAGCAACAGGCGATATCCGAGCGCTTCATCGCTCTCACATAAAGCGATGAAATCACGTCGATGAATAACGCCCACGACGCATTCGTCAACAGCCTTAATGGTGGCGGTGCGCGTACTGTCCTCTCTGAGCAGGGCCATTTCGCCGAAATAGGGAGCGTTCTCCGCTTTGAGCACAGTCAATGATTTGTCGCGCGTGTCCAGGTTATTGCGCCCGGTCATGAGCGTCAGACTTTTCGAAATCTCGACGCGGCCGGACAGGAGCAGAAAGAGTTCATCGCCGCGTTCCGCCTCCCTGGTGATCAGCCCGTTCACCGGTATCTTTTTTTCTTTGACAATCTCACGGATCTTGAGCAGTTGCGATTCCGACAGACCCTGAAAAATTCGAAACCGGGTCAAATCAATGGAGGTGTTTCTCTTTGCCATTGGTTGACCTCGCGATTAAACGGATTTTGCCAGCAACACGGGAACGTCCTTGTCTACAATCACATACTCTGCGGAGGGCAACAGGTTGACGCTGGTGCCGGACCGTTTGCCCAGCCCTTTGCCCGCAGCCTGCAATTTTTCCCGAATGAATTGGTCAATAGCGGAAACATCATCTGATAAAATATCATCCAGTTTAAATCCTGCCTCATCCTGGACAAAACCCATCAGCAAGCCCGCGTTTTGTTTATGAAAATAATCAACAGCCTGGCTAAAAGTTTTTCCGATCAGTGCATACGGCAGCTTTTGTCGCTCCAGACGCACAGGGCTGTTGCCGCTTAACAGCAAATCCACCATGGCCGGAATGCCCGGCGCCGTTACATGTGCAGCCAATAGATAGCCGCTGTAGCGATCGCTGATTACGATCTCATCGGCATTGGCTCGTTCCAGGTGCCCCTCATTCTGCGGATCCAAAATGTGCGCGATCACCTTGATTTTCGGCGCCATGGCCTTAACGGATAAAGTGGCCAGGATAGTGCGCTCGTCCGATCTGGGACGCGTGGTATTGGATTCGTCCGGAACAATGATCACGCTGGACGCGGCCGCAACATTGGCGCGATCCAGCACCGCTTCATCGGTGATATCGCCAAACACATATTTGATATGCAAATCCCGGTGGCGCGCAATGATCTGCTCAACGGCATCGCCGCTCAATTGATTGACCAGGGCCAAAGAACGGTCGCCGGCGATCAGGCCGCTGCCGATGGCGTCAATCACGGCGTTGGCGCCGCTGTTCCAGCCCAGCAAAACAATATGATTTTTCAGTTTCAATTTGGACAACCCTCTGCCCTCCATAAGACGGCGCGTAATCACCGAAGAGGAAACCGCCGCGGTAAAAACCGATAACAGGACAACGCCGGAGATCATCACCATCGAGGCAATTAGCCGGCCTCCGGTGGTCATGGGCACCATGTCGCCGTAGCCGCAGGTGGTCATGGTCACCACCGCCCACCACAGGCCGGCGCCCACATGGTCAAACTGGGCATTGATGCTTCGTTCAACGAAACTAATGGCCACAGCGGAAAACAGCACCAGTAGGAATATGGCGAAAACCGCTTTGAGCAATTCGTTTCGTCGAATTTGATAAAAGAAACGGCGCAACCGCGTCAAACCGGACAAGGTTTTTTTATAGCGCAAGGAATTGGCCATAGTCTTTTAAAATAAATAAAACAAAGGTAATAATCAATGAATTTATAGGCAGATACCTTGATCAACTCTGATTTAAAGGCCATTTTCAATGATTTTGCTTGCTTTATTCAATAATATCAAGTATTTTTAGCAGAATTTTTTGCTACAGCTCCATTGAACATGCCGAATTTATAGAATTTTCCTTTTACCCAAACTGATTTTTACTCTTTCTCTTATTTACACGATTATACCGGTTTTTTCGTTTCATTGCGAGTCAACTCATCGCACCTACTATTAGTACTAGTGAAACAAGCAAAAGCAATCCATTTATTAAACCATCACAAACACAAAACAACGGAGGATTATTATGAGTTACAAAAGACGGCCCTTCATCGTTATTCTGACTTTACTCCTTATCCTGCCAATGACCCTCTTTGCCAAAGATCGGGGCATGGTGAGCCTTTCAGCGAACGGTTCTGAACGCGTCAGGTTGGCGTCGCGGCCTCCTGTACAAATCGAGACGTCCAATACCGAGTTGATTCTTTGGGACAATACAGATATAGATTATGTCGGTGTTGGATTTCGTTCCATTGAACTGAACGGTTTGCCAAAAGGAAAACAACTCACCAATACGGCTGACGACGTGATTGTTCCGCCGAACGTACAGGTCACTGCCACGGGCTTTCGCGTTTGCGGTCACCTCGCTGATAATTCAGCGCAACCGGACTCATTCGGCATTTTACTCTATCAGGATGCCGGTGCAAAGCCGGGCGCCTTGCTGCTCCGGCGCAATGTCGCGGCGCCCGCTCTGACTACGAATATTACCTACTTTAATCTGATCCCGGATCAACCCATCGTTATCGACAGCGGCGTATACTGGCTTTCCATTGTTGCCATGTTTAAACAGGGCACTGCTTACAACACGAGCACATGGTATTGGGGTGTCGGAGCCAGATCCATCGGCACTCAGGGATGGGGCCAGGACCAGACCGGTTTGGGTCTGGGCGTTCCCTATCCGTGGATGCGTGCGGATCTTTCCGGATATAGCGATTGTGTTTCCGCCTGGTTCGTCATCTTTGGTGGCGCCGTGGGTACGAACAAAGAGCTGCTGACCAACTTTTATTCACCCATTCGCTCCGGCCATGCGCCTTTAGAGGTTGGCATTCTGGAATATTCCATTGTCGATCCGCTTGATCCGGTGGCCAAATGGTCCTGGGATTTCACCGGCGATTATGTCGCTGACAGCCAGACCAATCCGGGTCAATGGCGATATGCACAGCCAGGTCACTATGATGTAACGCTCATTTCTGCCAACTCGACCAAAAGCGATACCGCTTATAAAAGCGATTATATCCGCGTATTCGACGGTGAAAGCAGCCTTTCCTTTGACGGCGCCACCCGATACGACACCAATGCAGGATATGTGCAACCGAGTGCCGCACTCAATCTTACAGAAACCTTAACTGTTGAAGCCTGGATCAAACCGCAGGGATTTGGACCCTATTTCCGCAACGGCCTGTCCTACGGTTATAGCCGCGTTGCGGATAAATATGCCTGGACCATTTTGCTGCACGATGCCGGTGATTTTGGTTATCCGGAAAAAAGCATGGTTGTCGATTTGAATTACCCGGATTACAGCTACACGGATTTGGCCACGCCGCCAAACAGCATCAAGCTGAATGAGTGGCAGCATGTGGCGATGACGTTTGACGGCGCCACGAAAACCTGCAAGATATATCTCAACGGCGTTGCACAGACCTTGCAAAAATACGGCTCTGATATTCAGGCCAAACTATGGGATAATGCAGAACAGCCACTGATTATCGGCAATCGCTATGATTATTTGCGCACCTTTGACGGCGATATCGACGAAGTGCGCTACTGGAATGTGGTGCGTACCGAGCAACAGATTAAAGACAATATGAACAAGCCCCTGACCGGCAGCGAGACGGGCCTGGTCGCCTATTATCCGCTGAACGAAGGTTCCGGTACTACAGCCCAGGAAAAATCCGGCAAATCCCCGAATATAAAAGTCTACAGTTGTTTGTGGAATGACGGTGTATTCAAAGGCAACATCAGCGGCGTGGCCAATCGCGATAACCGTGTTGTTGAAAATTTTCAATTGGGACAAAATTATCCCAATCCCTTCAATCCTGCCACCACGATTCCTTATACGCTGGCCACAGCCGGCAAAGTTCGGTTGACGGTTTATGATTTGTTGGGCCGCACCGTGGCGGTGTTGGTTAATGAAAATAAACCGGCCGGTTCTTTCACCGCCAAATGGAATGGGCAGGATAAAAACAATTTGTCGGTTGCCAACGGCGTCTATTTTTATACTCTGGAAATCAACACCGGCGATCAGCACTTTACTTTCAGTAAAAAACTGGCGCTGGTGAAATAAGCCCGGATACGCCTGGGTTAGTTGCTGTATTACTCATCATGCCAAAGCAAGGAATTTTGTTCTTTGCTTTGGCATTTTTTTGCGTAATTTTAAAGCATGGTCTGGATACCATGATTAACCCCAATAACACAAAAACCGTGTCATTGCGAACGCAGGCACAACCGCTGACAAAGGAGATGATCTACGCTGGAGTGAAGCAATCCCCTTTTACAGCCAAAAGGTCATTAAAAGTCTGCTTGAGCAGGCGAGGAATCTATTCGGAAATTGATATTCATTCGTAATTACAGGAGCCTGATATGCCATCCACACCACAAACTCTGGAAGAGGTCCTTTGGGCAATATCCACCACCTGGCAACCGATCGTCCTGGCGATGGTTTTAATAACCTTGCTGAGCGTGACGATGTGCTGGTTGTTGCTTAAATCCAACAAGCCGTTATGGGCGCATCGCTTCATGAGCGTGCCGATCTTTATCACCACCATTCCGGGAATTTTATTTACCCTGATCCTGGCCTATCTCTTATTCATTAGCCACGCCAACTTGCTCACTCTACCGCTATTCTACTTTTTCCCGCCGTTATGGATGGTCATCTCGCTCTATTTGTACAGCCGCATGGTCAATTTCGACTATGTGCCCGGCTTTGATCGACTCAGCGGATTGGCGCTGTTCTCCGCCATCATCTTTATCGTGTTTTTTATTTTAGCGCGCTTACGTATCGTGGCTCTGCTGTGGGTGACGCCCAAAATGCTCATTCCCATGGCGATTCTTCTGTATCTGGGCTGGCGAATGGCGGTGAAAAGGATGTTGAAAAAATGAGCCCAAACCGCCAAAATGGCAAACGGCCATCAAACGAGGTATCTAGTATGAAATGCAGTATTCTCGGTTGTCCCGGTCATTATGAAAAAAAAGAGATCCTTCATACAGTGCACAAAGGCGAGGAAATTTTTACCTTTGAGCGCGTTCCTGCTGAAGTCTGTTCGGTATGCGGAGACACGCTGCTGACGCCTGATACCGTCCGACACTTGGCAAATCTGTTAGAAAGCAAAAGCAAACCCGGGAAAATGGCTCCTGTTTACGAGTATGCATGAGAATTAATTTTACCTAAAATATATTATCCTCAAATGAATGGCCATGCTCTTTCATTTTGACAAAATGATAGTCTTTAAAAATTAGACATCAATCAATTACTCTGATCATTCAATTCTTCTTTCCGCATATTTACTATTTTATTTGTACTTTAATTTACTACAGGCAAGAAATGTCGAGTGCCTTACCAGAATTCGACATTTTTTCCCATTTTAGCTGGGTGAGGAGCGTGTATGCCAAAACCGACGGTCATAATGTTGCTTTTCTGCACTTTCCTTTTGTTGGTTCCTGTACATTCACAAGAAATCAAGACACTCGGCATACTGAATCTGGAATCTACCAGTCCAGCCGAGGTTAAACCCTCTGACGTAAAAACGCTCACGAATCGTTTACATACCTAACTGGCTAAAATCGGCCGGTTTAATATTGTCGAAATGCAAAAGGTCGAAGATATTTTGAGCGAACAAGGGCTGCAGCAAACCGGCGCATGCGCCAACGATCAATGCGTGGCTGAGGTCGGTCATTTATTGGGAGTGGAATTAATGCTCGCCGGCTATATCGGCTACATCGGTTCAACCTATAGCGTTGATGTGCGCATCATCGATGTCAAAACCAGAAAAATTTATATTTGAACGGAGTAAAAGTGAATAACCAGAATTCTGGATCCGGAGGGAATATTGCACATAATAATTGGCCTGCCTTTATTGGAAGTTTTTTTTCTGGGAGTATTGATAACTTGTGCATTTATAACCGCGCATTAAACAACTCGGAGATTATCCAATTATTTAATTTAGTGAATTAAAGTAATTTTTGTGTCGAGACTAATCACCCGGGGAATCCTTCCCCAGGCAGAACCGTAAATTCGAGCCTCTGCCCGCAGACGGATATGAGAGGTGAATAAATTTATACAAATTTGTCTGGTGAATTTGTTCGACATACCAACTCTGATCCCTAAAAATTTTCTGTCCGTTGATAGAGCCTTCGGCCCGCCGCTAAATCGAGAACAATAAATCATACCGGGACTGCGGGCCTCAGGATGACAAAGGAAAAAAAGAAAATCTATTTATAACATTCGCGAATTGTATCTCGATGATATTACTCTTTCATCTGAATGCCCGATGGATAATTCCTCAAACGAAAAGAGATTCAACCAGGCCGAAAAGCGGCGGAATAATATAGCTTGGGGTGAACAGCCTGTGTGAACACCAACAGACCCCGGATGTGGCCGCGTTTTTTGCGGCCACTCCGGGTGTCTCTCAACGCACTATCGCGCCCCTTCAGGGCTTGTTCTTTTTTCTTTTTTTCCCAGGGCTTGCGCCCTGGGCTATACTATCGCGGCCTTTCAGGCCTGAAAATCGACTCTTTCCTTTCGCACTCGTTGCACCTTGCCCTTTGACACAGATAATACCCAAATTGCGCGATGTGTACTCAAAAAACAACCTTGCGAAGGTTGGAAACCTTCGCAAGGGTAATGCAATCGCTCAATTCAGGTCTTTGTCAAATTACAAGTAAACAAATAAAAGATAATTTCGCGATCCCTTTGCGTGATGCTGATCTCACCACAGGACTTTTAAAAGTTTAAAACAATATCCGCCCCAACAGGTTATTCACAGCAGAAAAAGCAATTGTTCTCCATGCCATTGGGCATGTGCATACAAAAAAGATCGAATCAGTCACCGAAAGCGTTATTCAAATCCTTACATCATTTTAAATTTCTGCCTAATGAGGGGATTGCTTCACTCCACCTGAAAGATTGCTCTTTATTGAAAACAGGGCCTTCGTTCGCAATAACAAGGTATTATCGTTTTTTGAAACATCACAGTATTTGCGAGAGTTAGAACAACATATATAAAAATTCTCAAAATTTTTTTAAACATCATCGTCTTGTTCTTTTCGGTTATATTTCTATCCTCCTGCCTAAAAAATTTGCAGCTAAAAAAAACGCAAAGCAGCACTTGAAAATTGCTAACACAAAATCTCAGGATAGGCATACCATAAATGTTTAGCTCGCAAGGAGCGCAACGGTATTAATTGCGCCATCAATCAATAGTGTCACTAATCTGTAACATTATTTTTTTCATCTGTAACTAATTGATGACGGCCGCTTGTTACTTTCAAGCGTAACCCCAATAATTCTAATATAAACCAAGGGGACACACCTGGCACAATTATTGTATAGGGAAACAACGGGAGATAGTATACCAACCTATTTTTTATTTTAATTCAGATTGTAAAAAAGCCACCAAATATTGAACCAAGCGGTAGAAATCCGTTCCAGCGCTATTTTGACGCTGGATTTTGAATTAATTATACTTGGAAAGGATCCATTATGTCCTGGCTTCGCCTTTTACTGGTACTAGTAGGCTGTGCAGTTCTTGTTTCCGGCTGCGGACAGCAAGCAGAAAAAAACATTGTCGGACCCAATTCCGACAACGCAACGCTTCAGGGAAAAACGACCGACCCGCAATTGATTTTGCTGAATCTCGGCAGCGCCGTTATCCCTGCTCCCATCGATGTCATGCCAAAGGATGACACCGACACCTTTACCGAACGTTATGCCAGGATGGGACATAATACGCCCATCGCCATTCTTTCCGGTCCCATGACGGTCAACGGCGTGTCCTTTTTCTTCGACGCGCGTTATGTGGACCTCAACTCCATTCATATTGAAGTGCGCAGTGCGACCGGAGGTTGGGATGGCGGTCGTTCAACTAATAAAGTGGGATATCAGGATGTCAATCACGACGGATACAAAGATGTCATTGTCTATTTTTATGCGTCCTGGTTGAATCCAACGCCGGGATTCACCATTACCTGGGCGGCCAATCTCAGTCCGGCCTATACGGGTTGTTCAAACAGACTGGAAGCACTCATTCAGTGCAAAATCAAGTAGAAAACCGCTGGTCATTGAAACGATTCCTCGACCTGTAAAAGTTGCTGTCAACCAATACGCTAAAAAGGCAAAGCAGGAAATTGTGCTTTGCCTTATTCCCGCCATAACCTACCATCGAACCCGGCGCAAGTTGCATTCATTTCACCCTCAAATTGCACCTTGCTTTTTGCCGATTGGATTGCTAATTTTTCTGCGCATAACAAATGCCTGTCCTATCGGAAAGTAACAACCGCTTATAAAAAAATATCTCTCATTGCCAACGTAAAAAACGGCATGGTGCGCGAAATCACCCTGCAAACAAATTCGACGCGCAGCGTGGATTGGCCGATACATTATCATAACCTGAATTGAACGATGACCGTGCGAAGGTTTCCAACCTTCGCACGGTTGCCTACATGTGTCGGTGGGCTATCGCCCACACTACACATTAAAATTTTATGCCAAACATCGGAAAATATGTATAATCATTTGTACATTTCATATTTTTTTTCTAATTTGTAAATATCTTTTTAACACACAACAAATCGTACTCCAGAAAACCAAATTGGAGCAAGTCATGAACAAAACAAAATTGTTATCTGCCATGTTTGCTGCAGCCTTGATTCTGCTTGGCGTCGTCGACGCCAGACCTGCAGAAGTTGCGCCGGAAAAAACCGTGCACGCCGTGGCCACTGCGCATCTGGATACGCAATGGCGCTGGACCATCCAAACCACCATCAACGAATACATTCCCAACACGTTGACGCGAAATTTTGAATTGTTCGAAAAATATCCCGGCTACCATTTCAGCTTTGAAGGCGCCTTTCGCTATATGCTGGCCAAAGAGTATTATCCACAGGAATATAAAAAACTGAAACAATATATTACCGCCGATCGCTGGCATGTATGTGGCAGTTCGCTGGACGCCACCGATACCCATATGCCGTCGCCGGAATCGCACATCCGCTCCATCCTGCTGGGCAACGGCTATTTTAAAAAAGAATTCGGTAAATCGAGCAAGGACATCTTTTTGCCCGATTGTTTCGGATTCGGTTATGCCCTGCCTTCCATTGCCGTGCATTGCGGGCTGAAAGGTTTTTCCACGCAAAAGCTGACCTGGGGTTCTGCCTATGGCCTGCCGTTCGATATCGGCATGTGGGAAGGTGTAGACGGTTCAAAGGTCGTGGCTGCCATCAATCCCGGCGAATATGTCGGCGATCTCAAAGAAGATTTGAGCAAGGATGAAAAGATTCTGCAGACCATCAACAACCAGGGCGCCAAGACCGGCCTGTATATGGCTTATAAATATTTCGGCACCGGCGATACCGGCGGCGCGCCCAAGGAATCCTCGGTTGCCATTTTGGAAAAAAGTCTGCACAGCGACGGCCCGGTCAAAGTGGTCAGCGCACCGGCCGATTTGCTTAGCCGCCAATTAACCGAAGCGCAAAAGGAAAAGCTGACTCATTATCGCGGCGAATTGCTCATGACCACGCACGGCACCGGCTGTTATACTTCGCAAGCAGCCATGAAACGCTGGAACCGCAAAAACGAATTGCTGGCTGATGCAGCCGAACGCGCAGCGGTTAGCGCGGAATGGCTGGGGGTCTTGCCCTATCCGCACGAAAAACTCAACGCAGCCTGGACCCGCTTTATCTGGCACCAGTTTCATGACGACATCACTGGCACCAGTTTGCCTGAAGCCTATCCCTTTTCCTGGAACGATGAAATCATCAGTCTCAATCAATTCAGTGCGGTGTTGGAGAACAGTGTCGCAGCCATAGCCTCGATGCTCAATACGCAGGTTAAAGGTAAACCGGTTGTAGTTTATAATCCGCTGGCCATTGCGCGGCAGGACGTGGCAGAAGCAAACCTGGATAACACAAACTGGAAATCAGTCCGCGTGTTTGATAAAAACGGCATTGAAACACCGTCACAAATAGTGGACACACAAAACGGCAAAAAGGTGTTGTTCATCGCATCGCTGCCGCCGGTCGGTTTTAAAGTGTATGACATCCGCCCTGCCGATAAACCGTTCAAAGAAGATCCAGGACTGAAAATCAGTGCAACTTCGCTGGAAAATGCCCGTTATCTGATCAAGGTGAATAACGACGGCGATGTGGCAAGCATCTATGACAAATCACTCAAGAAAGAAATCCTCTCTGCACCAGCACAACTGCAAATGCTGAACAATTATTCACCGGAATGGCCGGCATGGGAAATCACCTACGAGGCGGTCTCTGCCAAACCGCGCAACCATGTAAAAGGGCCGGCTAAAATTGAAATCGTTGAATCCGGTCCGGTGCGCGTATCTTTTAAGGTAACGCGTCAGGCCGAGGGATCCACTTTTATTCAGTACATCCGGCTTTATAACGGCGATGCTCAGGAACGCATCGATTTTGACACAGCCATTGATTGGCAGAGCAAAAACACGTTATTGAAAGCGGCCTTTGCACTGAGTGCAAAAAATCCACTGGCTACCTATGATCTGGGTCTTGGCGCCATCGATCGCGGCAACAACAACAAACAGCTGTATGAGGTTCCCGGACAACAATGGGCTGACCTAACCGATGCAGACGGTCAGTATGGGGTGGCGATTCTCAATGACTGCAAGTACGGCTGGGACAAACCCGACGATCACACGCTGCGGCTCACCTTGCTGCACACCCCTGATCCGGGCAACAGATATCAAGATCAGGCCAACTTGGATCTCGGACAGCACGTCATGACTTATTCGGTCATGGCTCATGCCGCTAGCGGTCGCGAGGACGTGGTCTGGCAGGCAGCCCGATTGAATCAACCGCTTCTTTCCTTCACCACCACGGCCCACAAAGGCAGCCTTGAGGAGTTGAGCCTGGTGCAGTCCAGTCAAAAACAGGTGGCCATCCGTGCGGTGAAAAAAGCGGAAGACAGCGACGAATATGTCGTTCGACTGCAAGAACTCTGCGGTCAGCCGGCGCGCGCCGTCTCTATCCGTTTTACGCAACCGATTCTCGCTGCGCGAGAAGTCAATGGCAGCGAAGAGCCCATCTCGGATCTGAAGGTAACTAATGGCCAGGTGCAGGTCGACCTCATGCCGTATCAACCAAAAGCGATTGCTGTCAAACTGCAAAACGCTCATGCAAAGCAAAAGCCAATTCGCTGCGAAATGCTGGCTTTAGCGTTCAACACAGACGGCATCAGCTATAATGAAAAAAGGCAGGACGGCGATTTCGACGGCAAAGGCCATGCATTTGCGGCAGAACTCTTGCCGGAAATTGTTGACTGCGATGCCGTGTCTTTTCGCATTGGCCCAAAAGAAGCGGGTAAAAACAACATGCTGACGCCGAGCGGTCAATCCCTGACATTGCCGCAAGGTGATTTTAACCGCGTGTATGTTTTGGCTGCGGCAGTGAATGGCGATCAACCGGCTGTGTTTAAAATCGACGGCCAACCGGTCAGATTGGCCATCCAGGACGGCAGCGAAAAAATTGGACAATGGTGCAGTCGCATCAGCAACACCTATGCAACGTCCCTGACGCGCATAGACGGCAAGCCGGCGTCGCTGGAAACCATGGCGCACGCTTACATCAAACGCGATCGCATTGCCTGGGTCGGCGGCCATCGGCACAACACGGCCCTGAACAAAGACGAAGCCTATGTGTTTTCTTATTTATTCAAGTATCGCTTGGACATAAAACCCGGCAGCCGCACCCTTACCTTGCCGGACAACAAGCATCTGCGCATCCTGGCTATCACCGCAGCTCACAATGACATCGATGATACTCATGCGGCGCAACCGCTGTACGACGAGGCAGCCAGCAATGACGTTGGCATCCGCGCTGAAAACGGCGCGGCCATGTTCAGCGACAGCCTGGCAGTGATTCTGACCAGTCTAACCGGCGAGACGGTTCGTTACACCATTGACGGCACTGATCCGGTCGCCACATCGCCGATTTACAAATCGCCGATCGTCTTGCGGAAAACAGCTCAGGTCAAGGCCGCGGTCCTTAAACCGGGCGCGGACATGCAGCAGATCGCCTCTGCGTGGTTTTATCGCACCGGTTGTCATGACGCGGTCAGCGTTGATAACAAAAAGAGCGGTCTGGTTATGGATTATTATGAAGGCGCCTGGAAGCAATTGCCGGATTTCAGCTCTCTCAAAGCATTGCGCCAGGAGATCATGACGCTGCCGCAGATTCCAACGCAGGTCAAGGAAGACGGATTCGGTCTGCGTTTTACCGGTTACATCGAGCTGCCAAAAGACGGCTTTTACTCCTTTTACTCCTACAGCGACGACGGCAGCAAAATATTCATCGATGGCATTGAAGTGGTCAATCACGACGGATCGCACGGGCCCGCTGAAATGGGCGGGGCCATCGGTTTGCGCAAGGGACTACATCGTCTGGTGGTAGAATATTTTGAGGATCATGGCGGCCAGGTTCTGCAACTGGAATATGAAGGGCCCGGCATTGTCAAGCAGCCGATTCCGGAGACGATACTCTTTCACTAAACCACACTCTGCCGACAGTTAGCAAACCACGAACAACAAAACCTTGCGAAGGTTCGAGACCTTCGCAAGGTTACTCATTCCCATACGCCTTATCCAAAAACCGATAACGCGCATCATCCATCGCATTCA
>CAYLWO010000075.1:0-31773 GCA_964387285.1 uncultured Cytophagia bacterium
GCAGACCTGTGTGGAGTGGCTCTTTTACATTCCCTCCAGCGCCTGTTCAATATCCGCAATAATATCGTCGATATTTTCTATGCCAATGGACAAGCGCACCATTTCCGGCGTGATGCCGCCGTCCCGCTGCTGCTGTTCGGAAAGCTGGGAATGGGTGGTGCTGGCCGGATGTAACGCCAGACTCTTGGCGTCGCCCACATTGGCCAGATGAGAAAACAATTCTAGTTTTTCAATAAACTTTTCACCTGCTGCCTTGCCGCCTTTGATGCCAAACACCACCATGCCGCCAAAACCTTTTTTCAAATAGCGTACGGCTGTTGCATGGGACGGATCGTTCTTTAATCCCGGATAGCGCACCCATTCCACTTTGTTATGCTTTTCCAGATACGAGGCAACAGCTAAGGCGTTGCTGCAATGACGTTCCATACGCAGCGGCAGCGTCTCGATGCCTTGCAAAATCGCCCAGCTATTGTCCGGCGAAATGCAGGCGCCAAGATTGCGCAGCGGCACGGTGCGTAAACGCAAAGCATAGGCCATAGCGGCCAATGGTTGCGGCAGATCGTGCGCCCATTTCAAACCATGATAATTGGGATCCGGTTCGTTGAACAACGGGAATTTTTTATTCTGCCAGTTGAATTTCCCAGAGTCGGTGACCACGCCGCCGATGACCGTGCCATGTCCACCCATCCACTTGGTCAAAGAGTTGATGACAATATCGGCACCGTGTTCAATGGTACGCAACAGATAGGGGGTGGTAAAGGTGGCGTCCACAATCAACGGCAGACCATGTCTGTGCGCAATGTCTGCAACTGCTTCGATATCGATAAAATCCAGCACCGGATTGGCGATGGTTTCAATATAAAGCGCTTTGGTTTTTGCGGTGATGGCATTTGCAAAATTGCTAGCTTGGTCCGGTTTGACAAATTTGGTGGTAATGCCCAGCTGCGGCAAAATGGCGTCGAACTGGGTAAATGTGCCGCCATAAAGATTAACGGCAGAAACGATTTCGTCTCCCGCAGCTGCCAGGTTGATGATGGCATAAAAAATCGCCGCTGTGCCCGAAGCCAACGCCACCGAAGCTGCGCCGCCTTCCAATAACGTCACCCGTTGCTCCAATACCTCTTGCGTCGGATTGCCCAGCCGGGTGTAAATATTGCCCAGTTCCTTGAGGGCAAACAAATTGGCTGCATGTTCGGCGTTCTTGAAAAGATAGGAACTCGTTCGATATATGGGTACGGCACGGGACAAAGTAGTCGGTTCAACGGACTGGCCGCCGTGCAATGCCAGGGTTTCAAAAGCGTACTGTTTTGACATACGTGTTTTCCTTTTCAATGATTGCAAGAGTAGTGTGTTGGATTAATCGCACGCTGCAATACGCATGAAGTGGGGAAAAGCCGCCCTGGCCAGGGATGCTTTTGCCCCAAAAACTCCTATTTCGATACAATGGTATGCCATATGTTTTCTAATTGTTATAAATATGATCAACTTTATAATATATTAAAATAGAATACAACTGTCAAGTTGAATCTCTCAACCCAGATAAACTGCAATGAAAAGTGTAATAATTCGCAGATTGCGCAGATAGACGCAGAAAAGGCGCTATCCGAACGCCATCTGCGAACATCTGCGTCATCTGCGGATGAGCAGGAGATTGGCTGATAATGACTCGTAATACAATAAATGTTCCGATTGATGACAATTTTTTATTCTTTTACCGATTTTTGTTTGCTTTTTCAACTTTGGTGTACCAGGAGATTGCTTCACTCCAGCACAGAACATCCCCGTTGTCAGCAACCATTCCTTCGTTCGCAATGATATGGTTTTCTTTTTATTTGGATAACCATGTCATCTCAATCACAAGACGCTCTGTATGTCAAGGGTTAAAAAAATCCAAAAATATTTCAACAATTCATCTCCGTCAATGAACCGAATCTATGGATCGCTTCCTGCAAAAAAAAGACGCAGTTTATGCTGCGTCCTGTATTTGCCATGGTTGCTCTAGTAGCGTATTTTCTTTTTTGCCTGCTTGGTTTTATTGCTGTCCTTTGTGGTGGATCTAGGGCTTTTATGCAAATGACACT
The DNA here is from genome assembly GCA_964387285.1 of uncultured Cytophagia bacterium. Classification (GTDB taxonomy): domain Bacteria; phylum Zhuqueibacterota; class Zhuqueibacteria; order Residuimicrobiales; family Residuimicrobiaceae; genus Anaerohabitans. The sequence continues at coordinate 2,082 of CAYLWO010000075.1, forward strand.
CGCTTTGCGGTTGGTAGCGGACGTCGAAAATTTCCGTCACCACGTCCGGACAGAATTTGCCGGCCAGCAGTTTGCTCTCGTTGCAGATCGTCAACTCTACCACGCCGTCGGGACGAACAAAATCTTCTTCCGGCAGGCCCAGGGTGTCCATGGCGCATTTGATGATGGGCACGGTTATGGGCAATGCGGCGTTGGAGCCGGTTTGTCTCTCGCCGAGGACCATGGCCGGATCATCCAAGCCCACCCAGGTGTTGACCACCATTTGCGGAGTGAAGGTGATGTACCAGGCGTCGGTGTAACTGTTGGTGGTGCCGGTTTTGCCGCCGGCCGGGCGTTGAAAACCGAATTGGGAAACTGAGGCCGCCCCAGTCCCATGTCTCGCCGCGCCTTTAAGCATGTCGGTGATGATATAGGCCGTCTCTTCGCGTAAAACGCCGCGAATGACCGGTGACGAGGTATTCAGCACATTGCCGTACTTGTCTTCCACGCGCAAGATGCTTATGGGTGAAACCAGTATGCCGTGATTGGCAAAGGCGCCAAAGGCTGAGGTGATTTCTATGGGCTTGACGCCGGTAGAACCCAAGGCGATGGCGTCTACCGCATCCAGAGGCGTGGTGATGCCCAGACTGCGTGCATATTGCACGACCTGTTGCGGAGGCACATCTTCCTGCACCAAACGGCACATCACCAGATTTAAAGAACGGCGCAATGCTTCCCGCAAAGTGGTGCGACCGCCGATGGAACCGTCATAGTTGGACGGCGTCCATCGGGAACCATCCACCTGTTGCACCACGATGGGTTGGTTCAATTTTTCATGGCACGGCATATAGCCGTTGTCCACGGCAGCCGCGGCGACGATAGGTTTGAAAATGGAACCGGGTTGGCGAACCGCCTGGGTAGCCCGGTTATATTTGCTTTCTTCAAAATCACGACCGCCGATCATGGCCAGGATGTGGCCGTTGCGCGGATCGAGAGCGACTACAGCCACCTGAACAGCGGCTTTTTCGTTGAGTACGGAATCAGCGAGCGCTTTTTTGTAAATGATTTTTTCCAGCCCGTGTTCTTCAATGAGCGATGGCGGCGCCAGTTTCGCCAAATCCTCGCGTGTGCGATGAGCACGATTAGATATCTCTTGATCGTGAGGCAGATAATTGGCTACCGCACGTTCGGCACAGGCTTGTACACGGGTATCCAGTGTCGTATAGATGCGCAGTCCGGCTTTGTATAAATCCCAGCCAAACTGGCGTTGCAACTCCTGGCGGATGTTTTCGGTAAAGTAGGGGGCCATGCCCAGGTCTTTGCGTTCGTTGGCCGGCGCCAGGGTCAGCGGAGAATCCACTGCTTCCTGATATTGCAACCGTGTGATATAGTGCTCATCCAGCATGCGCGCCAACACCATGTTGCGGCGTTTGATGGCGCGATCCGGATGCCGATAGGGGTGCAAATACGCCGGCCGTTGCGCCATGCCGGCCAATAACGCGAATTCTGTCAGGGTACAGTCGGAGATTTTTTTATTAAGCATCAACGAGGCGGCCGCTTCCACGCCATAACTGCCGTGAGCGAAAGCCATGTGGTTGAGATACATCTCGATGAGTTCGTGCTTGGTGTAGGTGCGTTCCAACTGGATCGCGGTCAACATTTCGCGGATTTTTCTGGAAATGGTTTTTTCCGGACTGAGATAGAGACGGCGCGCCAGTTGCTGGGTCAGGGTGCTGGCGCCCTGTTGCCGGCTCATGGTGAGCATATCGGAAATCACGGCAGCCAAAAACCGTATGGGCGCCAGGCCCCAATGATCATAAAAGCGGTGATCCTCAATGGCCATGACCGCTTTGATCATGGGTTCCGGAATCTGGGCAAGGGGCGTATAAAAACGGCGTTCGGTGAAAAACTCTTTGATGAGCACGCTGTCGGCAGAGTAAACTTTGGTAGCTAATTCGGGATTATAATTTTCCAGCTGATCGAAAGAGGGCAGGGTGGTGCCCAGATAGATCACCCAGGCTATAAAGCCGATGGCCAGTACGGCGAGAGCATACCAGAGCCGGCGTGGCTTTTTATGCGAATCAGGTTCGCTTTCGGATCTGGTTGGCGCCGGGTTGCGAAAAACGCGTTTCATGGACATGATGCGTATTAATACCTGCGGATATGAGTCAGCACTTTACGATAACGATTCAAATCTTCCAATACTTTGCCGGTGCCGCGAACCACGGCGAGCAAGGGTTCTTCGGAAAGAATGACCGGCAGGTTGGTTTCACGGCGCAGCCGTTCGTCCAGACCGCGCAGCATTGAGCCGCCGCCGCTCATGAGGATGCCGCGATCCAGAATGTCCGCAGATAATTCGGGCGGCGTCTGTTCGAGGCAGAGTTTTACCGAATCAATAATCGTGTTGACGGTATCAGAGAGCGCTTCCTGCACCTGTTTGGCGCTGATGGTCACGGTTTTCGGAATGCCGGCCACCAGATCGCGGCCTTTGACGGTCATGGTCTCCTTGCCGTCATAGGGTGCGGCAGAGCCGAGATTGCATTTTATCTCCTCGGCGGTGATTTCGCCGATGAGCAGGTTGAATGACTTTTTAAAATATTGCAAAATGGCTTCGTTCATCTCATCGCCGCCGATGCGGATGGAAATGGAATTGACAATGCCGTACATGGCGATGACGGCGATTTCACAGGTGCCGCCGCCGATGTCGATGATCATGTTGCCCACCGGTTGCTCGATGGGCAAACCCAGACCGATAGCTGCGGCCATGGGTTCTTCGATCAGATACACTTCGCGGGCGCCGGCATGCTCCGCAGAATCCCGCACCGCGCGTTTTTCCACTTCGGTGATGCCGGTCGGTACGCATATCGCAATGCGTGGACGTGGAATGCGCGTCGGCATGGCTTTGCGGATGAAATAACGAATCATCTGCTCTGCCAGATCAAAGTCGGCGATCACGCCGTCCTTGAGTGGACGAATGGTGATGATTTCACCGGGCGTGCGGCCGACCATTTCACGGGCGTCATCGCCAAAGGCGACAATTTCCTGGGTGCTCTTGCGAATGGCGACGATGGAAGGTTCATCGAGAACCACTTCACGACCTTTGATGTATACGAGCGTATTGGCCGTGCCTAAATCGATGGCAAGATCATTGGCGAAAACGGATTTGAATGGATTCATACTGCTTTAACCTTGTCTGATGTTGTATATGTTGTCTGAAAATTATTCTGTCTGTGCGAAAAAACCGGAAATTGCTAGTGTCTGAAATGACGCAGTCCGGTAAACACCATGGCCATTTTGTGTTCGTTGGCTGCGGCAATGACCTCATTGTCATGGATGGAACCGCCGGGCTGAATGACCGCCACAGCGCCGGCTTCCGCCAACACATCCAGACCGTCGCGGAACGGGAAAAAGGCATCGGACACGGCTACCGATTCGGTCAGGTCCAGTCCGGCCTGTTTCGCTTTCATGGCAGCGATTTTTGAAGAATCCACGCGCGACATCTGGCCTGCACCTATGCCCAGCGTGCGGTCCGCAGCAACGAACAAAATGGTGTTGCTCTTGACCCATTTGGCCACTTTCCAGCCAAAAAGCATGGCCTGCCGTTCTTTGTCGGTGGGTGTGCGTTCGGTTACCACCCGGCTGGCCGGCGCCTCTGCGGGCTCGATATCTACCGTCTGTACGAGATAACCGCCTAAAACTTTTTTTACATCCAGATCACCGGCAAGAAAACGGGGATTCGGCCATTTGATGAGCCGGAGGTTCTTTTTTGCTGTCAATGTTTTTAAGGCTGTCTCGTCGAAACCCGGAGCAATGATCACCTCTAAAAACAATCCGGCCAGTTTGTCCGCTGCTTGCGCATCGACAGTTCTATTTAACGCAACAACCCCGCCGTAAGCGGAAGCCGGATCGCATTGCAGGGCTTTAGCAAAAGCCAGTGCTAAATTTTCCGCAATCGCCACACCGCAGGGATTGTTGTGTTTGACGATGACGGCGCACGGCTCGGAAAATTCAAGAGAGAGACCAACGGCTGAATTCATGTCCATAATGTTGTTGAAAGACAGCTCTTTGCCGTGCAGTTGTTCGCCGAACGGGCCGCTGTGGGCGTCTGCATAGAAGGCGGCCAGTTGATGAGGATTCTCGCCGTAACGCAGGTCCTGTTTCTTGCGCAAGGCAAAAGCCATGGCATCCGGAAACAGCGTCTCTGATTTATCCTGATCGTGCAACCAGCGCGAAATGGCAGCGTCATACTCACAGGTGCGGCTGAAAGCCTGGCGGCTAAGCTGTTGCCGGGTGGCCAGGGTGGTGGCGCCGTCATAACGCTCCAACTCGGCCATGATCAGCGGGTATTGCTCTGGACTGGTGGCAATGGTCACGCCAAAGTAATTTTTCGCTGAGGCGCGGATCATACAGGGTCCGCCGATATCGATGTTTTCGATGGCGTCTTTCAGAGCGACGTCCGGATTGGCCACGGTTTTTTCAAAAGGATAGAGATTGACCACGACCAGGTCGATAGGGCTGATTTTTTTTGCCGCGATCTCGGCCATTTGCTGCGCATCTTCGCGTTTTGCCAAAATGCCGGCATGAATGTGCGGATGCAGCGTTTTTACCCGTCCGCCGAGGATTTCCGGAAAGCCGGTGATATCGGCCACACTGGTGACCGGGATTTTGTTTTCCTGCAGGAATTTGGCAGTGCCGCCGGTGGACAGGATCTCTACACCCAGGCTGATGAGTTTCTGCGCCAGCGGCAACAAATCCTCTTTATCATAGACGCTGATAAGGGCGCGTTTGATTTTTACTTGGTCGATCACAGGATGCCTTTTCTGAAAAGTGGTAGTTTAGCTAAAATAGAATACACGAAAGTACATTATACTAAATTTTTTGCAAAATGCAAAAGAATTGCTGCAAGCAGAGGAAAAAAGTTGTCATTTTTCAGCGGAAACTTTAAAAAAACTCACATTTTTTTCTCTGCCAGGACTACAACCCGGTCACCTTGAAACTGCACCCGGTGATCGGCGAACAGTTGAATAGCCTCAGAGAGAATCTGATGCTCCACGGTCAGCACCCGCGCGGCCAAAGAGTCCGGCGTGTCCTCTTCCAGCACCGGCACACAGCGTTGCACCAGGGGTTTGCCGGTATCGTAGTCGACGTCAACCATGTGCACGGTGGCGCCGGAGACTTTGCAGCCGTAACTCAGCACCGCCTCATGGACGCGACGACCGTACAATCCCTTGCCGCCGAAAGAAGGCAACAACGCCGGGTGAATGTTGATCATGGCCTGCCGGTATTTTTGCACCACTGCTTGCGGAATGATTTTCAGATAACCGGCGAGCACCACCAATTCAACCTCATACTGGATCAGATGGTGCAAGAGTGTTGCCGAATACTCCTGTTCATCCTTGAATTGCTGGGCGGTCACCACCAACGCCGGGATATGGTTGTCGCGCGCGATGCCCAGGGCGCCGGCTGTGGCCGAACTGCTGATCATGAGCACAATCCTGGCGTTCAATTGACCTTTGTGAATGTGTTCCAGCACGGCCTGGACATTTGAACCGCGGCCGGAGACAAACACCGCAACCTTGAGTTCAGCCATTTTGCACTCCAGATTCCAGCATGGTCAGTAGGCCGCGATTGGCATCCAGGCGCACCCGACAACCGATGGGCAGTGTGTACTTGACGTCGTTGTGGCCGTAGGGAAAATTACCGATGATTGGTATTTTTAAATCGCTGGTATATTCGCGGATCACCTCATCGAGAGAGAGGGTCGGTGCGCTTTTTTCCGGATCCACCACATCGAGAAACTGTCCCAACACCAGACCTTTAATCTGTCGCAAAATGCCGGCGTACCGCAATTGCACCAGATAGCGGTCGATGCCATAGGCCTCTTCGCCGATGTCTTCGACAATCAGAATCGCGCCGCGAAAATCGGGCTGGTACTCGGTGCCCAATAACGGAGCGATCAACGACAAACAGCCGCCGAGCAACCGGCCGTCGGCAACGCCGCGGCGATAAATGATGGGCTGTATTTCCGGAACCGACGCTTTCATGCTGATCCGCCGGGTCGAGGTCAGCAACGGCCAGAAATATTTTTCCGTCAGCGGTTGCATGCCTTTGCCCATTTCCACCGCCACCATGGGACCGGAGAAAGAGACCAACCCGGTTTTGGCATACAGCGCCAATTGCAAACAGGTGATGTCGCTATAGCCCACGAATATTTTGGGATTTTTTTTCACAGCACGGTAATCGATTTTATCCAGCAGGCGCGGAGTGCCGTAACCGCCGCGTGAGCAGATAATCGCATGGACCTCCGGCGAAGACAGCATGGCGTTGAGGTCGTCGCTGCGTTCCTGATCGGTGCCGGCCAGATAGCCGTACTCTTTTAACACATGGTTGCCTTCCGCAACACGATAGCCGCGATCGCAGAGATATTGCAGCCCTTTGGCATACTGTTCTTTTTTCTCTCCATGGGGAGGGCTGGCAGGAGAGAGCACCGCGATGGTGTTTCCTTTTCTGAGTTTGCTCGGTCTGCGGATCATCATAAGCATTTTCATTCCCTTTAAAATTTATTGGTCGACCAGACGCTGAAATTCATAAATCGACAGCGGTGTTTCCAGACGGTAATCGCCAAAGCCGGTCAGATCCAGAAAAATAAAATCCCGATTATACCGGTAATAGTACCAGATCTCATAGGGTTTGGAATAGCGCGGATACGCGTTGCGCTCGATGTCGTCCGGCGGTCCCAGAATGATGTACACCATGCCCATATCGGTGCGCCAACCCGGATGCTGCATAGCGGAAAAATTCTGATTAGCGTATTCGATGCGCAGATAATGCGCATCCATGGCTTCGTTGATTTCCGTTCCGGGCGTTGGATCGCGGCGTTGCCAGAACTTTACAAATTCGATCAGTCGCTGTTCGCCTTTGGCTTTTTTCATTTTTTTATATTCATCCCGCTGTGCGATAAACCGGGTTTGTTCGATAGCCTCGTCCAGATCACGGGCATTGCTCGGCAACCCGCTCCAGCGTATGTAGAAATTCTTTTTGACTTGAATCTTTTCTTTTCCATAGTGCGCAGTGATGGTCAGGTGATAGAGACCGTGACTCAGACTGTCCACGGCGATGGGAAAGTAGGCCATGGTTTTGGCTTCGCTAAAGTCCTGTGTAAGAGTCTTTTTATAGTTTTTCTTGTCCTGATCGTGAAAAAATTCATATTCCAGCTGCAACGACGGCAGCTGCAAAGGATTGTACAATTCAAAATAGGCAAAAGCAGGGGAGGAAAGGCCTTTCATGGCATCGGACACCTGCGGCCGGATGCTGGCAACGGCGCCGCTGGAATCCGGTTCAAGTTCGGAAATCCAGATGATATCGCTGAGCGCCGGCTTATCCTTTGAGTAATCGCGCAGCTCTATTTTTTTGTTGATCTTGCGAGTGAGGTTGGTCTCCGGATCGTGTACAGAAATGGCAAGCTTGTAGGTTCCGGGTTCCAGATCAAACACCTGGTTGCTCTGGCTGTAGACGGTTCGTTTGTTGGTTTGATCGAAATTGGGCACTGAGAGTTCTTCCTGCCAGGTTTTGCCGTCCACCTGGTCGTTGTCTTTATCGTTAATAACGATGGACGCTTCATAGGACGCATCATAATCCTGTTCAATTTTGACAAATTGCAGTTCGTCATAGACCACTTCAAGAAAAATGCTCAAACGGCTGAGATGCGGATTGCCAGGCGTCGCCAAATTCACCGCGTCCAGATGAAACGAGGGCCCTTTACTGTCTGTCATGTTGCTCATCTCCGCTTGCGCCCAAAGCGACGCATAAAGGACCGGTAAGAGCAGCATTAAAAAGAGCAACGATCTATGCGACATATTGAACTCCTTCATACTAGTCATGAATCTCGGCAAAAAGATCGAACGGATCAGCACCGGTGACCGTGACCTGGTAAAATTTGCCGGGTTGTAATGGACGATCGATTATCACCGCGTTATCGATTTCAGGCGCATCCCACATGGTGCGGCTGATGCTCTGTCCGGTTTCGGCAGAGACCTCATCAACCAATACGGTTAAAGAACGGCCAATCAAAGCGGTGTTGCGTTCCTCGGATATAGCGGCTTGCGCTTCCATTATCCGGTTGTAGCGGTTTTGTTTCTTTTTTTCCGTTACCGATTGTCGTAATCGTCCGGCCCGGGTGCCGTCTTCGGCAGAATAGGTAAAGACGCCCAATCGATCAAATCGCGTGGACTCGACAAACTGCAGCAAGGTTTTAAAATCTTTTTCTGTTTCGCCGGGGAAACCGACCATGACGGTGGTGCGTATGGCCAAATCCGGAATTTGTCCGCGCAACTTTTCAATGAGCCGCTCGATTTTTTTTCGGCTGGTGTGGCGGCCCATGCGTTTTAAAACAGGATCCGAGATGTGCTGCACCGGCAAGTCCACGTATTTGACCACTTTTTCCAGATCTGCAATGGCGCCGATCAATGCCGGCGTATAGTGGGCCGGGTGGGTGTAAAGCAACCGAATCCATTTTAATTCGCGGATCGTGGACAATTTTTCCAACAGATTTGCCAAACTCGCGCCATCTGTCCGGTCGCGACCATAGTAGGTGACGTCCTGCGCCACCAAATTGATTTCACGACAGCCGTCTGCGGCCAGGGCACGCGCTTCGTTCAGAATGTGCTTTACCGGTCGGCTGTGGAATCCGCCTTTGATCAGCGGGATGGCGCAGTAGCTGCAGCGATTGTCACAGCCGTCGGCAATGCGGAGATAGGCATAATGCGCCGGCGTCAATCGTTTGCGCCATGTGCGGCAGGCTGGCGACAGGTGCAAGAACCTGCGTAATTGTTTCCTGGTCAGCAGCGCATCCGTGCTGTAAAAGAACGCATCCACTTCCGGCAAAGCGTCAGCCAACTCTTGCCGGTATCGTTGCGGCAAACAACCGCTGACCAGCACCTTGAAATCCGGCCGGTGTTTTTTTAACTCGGCAATTTCCAGAATGGCGTCGATGGATTCCTGTTTCGCGCTTTTAATAAATGCACAGGTGTTGATCAATGCGGCATCAGCCTGCCGGTTGTCGTCCACCCACTCGATTTGTTCATCCAGACCGGCCAGAATCGTTTCCAGGTCAATGCTGTTTTTAGGACAGCCCAGGCTGAGAAAAGTCATCTTCATTGAAACAAAGCCTCGATAAAAGCATCGGCATCAAAAGGCGCCAGGTCGTCAATTTTTTCTCCCAATCCGACATAGCGAATGGGCAGGCTCATTTCGCGCACAATGGAAAACACGATGCCGCCTTTGGCTGTGCCATCCAGTTTGGTTATAACCAAACCGGTAACCGGCACGGCTTTGGCGAACTCTTTGGCCTGGATCAAACCGTTTTGTCCGGTGCCGGCATCGATCACCAGCAACACTTCATGAGGCGCGCCCGGGCACTGGCGCTCCAGCACTTTGTTCACTTTGGTCAATTCCGCCATCAGATTGCCCTTGGTATGCAGGCGTCCGGCGGTGTCGATCAGCAGAATATCTACATGTCGCGACATGGCGGCTTTGAGCGCATCAAAGGCCACGGCCGCCGGATCCGCGCCGGACTGTGCATGAATAATGTCCACGCCGGCGCGCTTTTGCCAGATCTCCAATTGTTCGATGGCAGCTGCTCGAAAGGTGTCGGCAGCTGCAACCAATACTTTTAGATTTTGTTCTGCCAATAAATTGGCCAGCTTGCCGATGGTGGTGGTCTTGCCGGCGCCGTTAACGCCCACGACATTGACGATGAACGGTTTGGCCCGTTCCGGCGCCATGGGCTGATGGCGGACCATTGTCAACTGTTCTTTCAATTCCAGCTTGAGCATATTCAGGATTTCTTCGGCAGAGAAAGCGCCCGTTTCAGAGGCGCGCCGGCGCAGGTGCTGCAGGATCTGTTCCACCGTGGTGAATCCGATATCGCTGAGCAGCAGTTGTTCTTCCAGGTCTTCCAAAACCTCTTCGTCCAATCCCCGGGCCTTGCTGATGATGCGTTGCACGCCATCCATCAGGGTGGATTTGGTTTTTTGCAAACCGGACTGAAATTTTTGCAATAAAGACAACACAGATAACTCACTCGTTCAGATAAATCAGTGATCGCTTCTCATCATCTTCTGGGATCGCCTCAGGTAGCTGATCAGCGTAGTCGGCACCAGCAATGCAGAGATCCACAAGGCAATAACGTTGAAGGGATGCCAATTAAGGGTGTAGAATAAAATAACAAACAGAAAAGATCCCAGCGTCCACTTGCCCAGGAAATTGGATTCTGCCACAATTTTGATGCGGCTGATCAGGGTGAGCGCGGCGATCAGGATCAACAGATCACGGCCGATAACCAGGACCACGTACCAATAGGGCAGTTGACGATAGGCAGCCAGAAATATAATGACAATGCCGACGGTAATTTTATCCAACACAGGATCCAGCATGCGGCCCAAATGGGAGCATTGGTTCAGTTTGCGCGCCAAATAGCCGTCAAAAAAATCCGTGGAACCGGATATGCCCAGAAACAGCACGGCAATGATATTGCCGGTGCGGGATTGCAGGGCAATGGCGTAGCAGATCACCGGCAGAAAAAGCAAACGCGATATAGAGATGAGATTCGGCACACTCCAGGTATGCGGATCATTTTTAATTAATTTGAAAAATTCGGAACTCATTCCTTTTCCTAGGTGAACACTTTGACCGCATCGAGAATGAGAGACGGTTTCTTGAGCAACGCACAGCGGAATATATTGATAATCGATCTTTTTTCAAACGGCAATTTTAATACGGATTCCGCCAAAGCATCCAGTGTAGAATCAGAAAGATGTAAAGCGAATTTTTTCAAGCGGAAAAAGTGTTCCAATTTGGCGCCTTCGCCCGCAAGCCACATTTTTTGATAAACGGACAAACGCCGGCTGGAAACATTTTTTTCACGAATCGCTTCTCCCGCGACTGTGCCGGCCATTTGACCGGCGATAATGGCGTTTGCGATGCCTGCCCCGGTCAGGGCATTCACCTGATGCGCGGCATCGCCCACCACCAACAATCGATCGCTGAATATTTTTTTCATTGGCGCCGGGCAGGGAACCCCGCCACAGGTAAACGCCAGTTGCCGCGCCTGGGGGAAATGATCCTGTAAAAAGCGCTGCAAGTGGAGATGTGGTCGGTGTGCGGCGCTGTGATTCCCGGCAATGCCCAGACCGATATTGGCTGTGTTGTTGCCTTTGGGAAAAATCCAGATGTAACCGCCCGGTGCATACCTTTCTGCAAAATAAAAGTGACAGGTATCCATGGAGATATCCACCGGACCGGCCAGGACCTGACAGCAGGTCTCCATATCCGCCAAGGGCGTATGGGTAGGCAAGCCTGCCCAGCGGGCAACGCGGGATTCCACGCCATCGGCCGCAATGACCAGATCAGCAGTCACTTTTAATGGTTGGCCCTGCCAGACTACCTGTAATTCTACAGGTCCGGTTTTAGGGAATAGAGCCGATGTTACATTCGCTTTGGTGTACAATTCGGCACCGGCCTGCACGGCACGATGAGCCAGATCAAAATCAAATTTTTTTCGATCCAAAATGAAACCGGTTTGCTTGCTGTAGATTTGCAGCTGCGCGCCGGATGGCGCATGGATCATTGCTTTGGTAATGCGTTGGCATATCCAATGAGCCGGAATTTCGCTGAAAATGCGACGGAACTCTTTTTCGCCCACCCCCTCTGCGCACCGTACCGGCACGCCCACTTCACGGTCCTTTTCCAGGAGCAGCACCCGAGCGCCGGATTGCGCAGCAAATTGGGCTGCTGTGGATCCGGCGGGTCCGGCGCCCACAACGATAATGTCATATTGCTTATTCATTCGGCAACTCTAGCGCATGCATGGGGCAAATCTGCACACAGGAACCGCAGAGCGTGCAGCGTTCCACATGTACCTGCCACTGAGCTTCATCCAAAGCAATGGCGTCCTGCGGACACACGCCGACGCACGTTCCGCAGAAATCACAGCGGTTTTCTTGCAAGAGGATTTGTTTCATGTATGCAGACTCGGATAAGTTACGTTAAAGCGTCGTCGATAATACCATTTGCTGAAAAAATAAAGCGCTACGGCCACTGCCAAATATACCGGGAAACGGATACAGATGAAAAGAGTTAAAAACAGTATGGCAAATTTATTGGTGCGTAAAACGCTTTCATCGGTTTTTTTTATACAAGCCAGAATAAAAAAAGGCAAAGCCATGGTTGCTGCGGCCAGCATGATCCAGTCGGCCAGCCAAAGCGCCGTAGCCATGGCAATCAAATCAGCCAGCAAACCTGCGATGACGGTTTTTTTAAAACCCCAGGTGACGGCCACTGTTATTTTGGCCGCTGCCTGATCCCCTTTGCGGTCCGGAATGGTGGTGTAGAAATAGACCGCCCAAATAGCCGACAGGTAGGGCCATGCGTGCTGTAAAAGAGCCAGGTTGCATTGGCCATTCATGCACCAGCCGTAGGCAAAAATGATCAAAGCGCCCACCAGGTTGGCCATCATGCCGCCCCAGGGCCGATCCTTGAGCGACAGAGGGCGTACGCTGTAAGCCAGGCCGGTGACCAGAAAAGCGGCCACCAGCAACCAGGCCAGATCGCTTCTTAGCACGGCTGTGGCGATGATCGGTGTCAGCGCGAGTATAGCCGTTTCTGTCCATGCGGAGCGCAATGAAATGGCGCCGTTGGCGATCAGGTAGAGCTTGTTGTTGATGCGGTCGCTGACAATGTCTGTTATTTGATTCAATAAAAACGATGCGCCTAGAACGCAAGTCAGAGAAGCCAAGAAAAACAGCGCCTGCCCGGCGCTCGTCTGCTGCAGCGCGGCTGTGTCGTGCATGCGTTCCTGCGCCCAGTAGCCTGCCAGGGCCACGGTCCATACCGGATAAAACAGCGTGGGGCGTAAAACAAAAAAATAATCCAGTGTTTTTAACAACCCGTTCTTCATCGATTAGCTGGTTTCATGCTGATGCTTGCCGATGTTGTCTTCAATTGGAATGGGATATTGACCGGTAAAGCAGGCCGTGCAAAATCCTCCCTCGCTATGCGACACCGCAGCCAGTAAATTCTCCAATGATAAATAAGCGAGGCTGTTGCATTCCAAATAGGTGCGAATATTGTCTACGCTCATATTGGCGGCGATCAATTCCTGGGTGCTGGGGAAATCCATGCCGTAATAGCAAGGCGAAATAACCGGCGGCGAACTGACGCGGACGTGCACTTCGGCGGCGCCGGCATGACGCACCAGTCGGACCAATTGCCGCAAAGTGGTGCCGCGTACAATGGAATCCTCGACGATCACCACCCGGCGACCTGACAATACGCCCTTTACCGCATTAAATTTGACGCGCACGCTGAAATCGCGCATGTCTTGCTGAGGATGGATAAAGGTGCGGCCCACGTAATGGTTGCGAATGAGTCCCAGTTCGAATTTCAGTTCTGAACGCCGGGAATAGCCCAGAGCGGCCGTGTTGCTCGAGTCCGGCACCGAGATGACGATATCTGCATCAGCCGGACTGGCCAGCGCCAGATTTTTGCCCATTTTGCGGCGCACCTTGTCGACGTTTTCGTTAAAGATGCGGCTGTCCGGCCGGGAGAAATAGATAAACTCAAAAATACAGGCATGCCGGCTGGTCGATTCTTCGATCTGATGGGATTGCATGCCGTTGGGTCCGATCTCCACCAACTCGCCGGGCCGGACGTCGCGAATCACTTCGGCGTGCAACAAATCCAAGGCACAGGTCTCTGAACAGACAAACCAGGCATTGTCCCGGATGCCGAGACAAAGCGGCCGCACGCCGTGCCGGTCGCGGGCGGCATAGAGGCGGTCGTTGGTCATCATCACCAGAGAATAGGCGCCGCGAATCTGCCGCAGCGCCTCGATGATTCTTTCCGTCAGGGTGACAGCACGTGAACGGGCGATGAGATGCAACGCCACCTCGGTGTCCGTGGCGGTCTGAAACAGCGAGCCGTCGGCCACCAGCTCGTTGCGCAATATTCCCGAATTGGTGAAATTGCCGTTATGAGCAATGGCAAAGGGGCCGTCTTTGAGATTCACCAGCAACGGCTGGGCATTGGACAACATGGAAGCGCCAGTGGTAGAATACCGGTTGTGACCGATGGCCATATGACCGTTTAACGAACGGAGTATCTTGGGATCGGAAAACACATCCACCACCAGACCGCGGCCCACGTGCCGATGCATGCGGGCGCCGTCACTGGCCACAATGCCGGCGCTCTCCTGGCCGCGGTGTTGTTGACTGTAAATGCCCAGATAAGCGAGTTGCGCCGCTTCCGGATGGCCATAAACCCCCACGACGCCGCAATTGGAGCGGGGTTTGTCGATAGGCGTCGATTGTGCAGCACATGTCATAGTTGATGTTCCAGATAATGGGGCAGGCCCATCTGTTTGATTTGATCCAGTTGCGCTTCCAGCCAATCCAGATGCGTTTCTTCGTCTTTGAGAATCGTATCAAGCAGGTCGCGGGTGCCGTTATCGGCCGCTTCGATGGCCAGTTTGATGGACTCGTTATAAGATTTGATGGCATCCAGTTCGGCATTCAGGTCCTTTTTGAGTTGCGCTTCCACATCTTCGCCTATGGAAATGCCTGCCAGCTGGTTGACTACGGGCATGCCTTCCAGGAACAAAAGCCGGGCGATGAGTTTTTCCGCGTGTTTCATCTCGTCAATGGCTCGTTTCTCTACCGCTTCGGCCAGCCGTGTGTATCCCCAATTGTCGCACATCTCGGCGTGCACCATGTACTGGTTGACGGCCGCCAATTCTTCCGACAGCCGGGCGTTGAGCATGGCGATGACTTTAGTATTGCCTTTCATAGAGCCTCCCATATTAATAGTGGAATGATGGAAAATGGTTTTTTTTAAAAATCCGTTCGCAATGGCACGTTTTTTTTGCTATTTGAGAAATAACGCTATCCATGCAATTGCGATCAGTTTTATCGTTTTCCGGCCGTAATCACCGCATAGCCGATTGCACAACCCGCCAGATCCGCGACCAGATCTTTCCAGCTTAATTTACCATGGCGATAGGTGTCGTCATAAATCTCTTTGGCAATGCCGAAGGAAAATGAAAATCCCACGCTGAACGGCACGGCCTTGGCATGCGACTGATTCATCTCCTGACGGCTCACATAATATCCAAAGCCAACCAGAAATGCAGAAGCCAATAAATGATCCGCTTTATCCTTGGCTAACCAGAGGTCGCGTCCGGTTTTGCCGGACAGTAAGCTGGTGCTATCCGTTTTCGTTTCGCTTAACAGCAAGCACGGCAGGAGCAGTAAGAACAAAACCGGCCGCATATTAGAATCCCAGATCCGCGCTGATTTTTTGCATGCCGCTCAGGGCGATGCCTGTGAACGTTTCCAATGAAAGATCCAAATCGGCGCAGGTTTGGATCTGTTCGCGATTGGCGCCTTTGGCAAAACTTTTTTCCTTGAAACGGCGCAGGATAAATTCCACGTCCACGGCGGCCAGCTTTTTTTCCGGATGCATCAACACCGCCGCCACCACCAGGCCGGTGATGGGATCGCTGGCATAAAGCGCTTTATCCATCTTGCTGACCCGTGGCGCCAGATTGTTGTGGCACTGGATGGCGTGTAGAATTTCCTCCGGAATAGCATAAGGTTTGAGCAGTTCTAACGTGACCACGGTGTGCCGTTCCGGGGTTTTCATGGTCTCTTCGTAATCCAGGTCGTGCAACAAACCGGCCAAACCCCAGGCTTCCACGTCTTCCTGCAAATACCCTGCCGTTTCACGCATGACCGCTTCCACGGCCAGAACGTGTTTGAATAAATTTTTATTGGTAAATCGCGATTGTGATAAGACAAATGCTTCTTGCCGCGTCATAAATTTCCTTTCACAGATTTACGCTAAAGCCGATGGCCGGCGGCGGAGGATAAAATCCCGGCGCTCTTTTATATTTCAGCATAGACGCAGAGCTCAGATCCGGACTCTCATCGAAGCGGTATAAATGCGCGTCTACATACGCATCCGCCATGCTGTAGAGAATAACGCCGGCCAGCCACCACAAAGCCAGGCTGCGGTTATCACGATAAAAGTAGCGCTCGTCGGCTGTTTTTGCGGCCATGGCCAGTTGATTGAGCACAATGGCGTCGACGATCAAACCTATTTCACCGCCCGCGATGATTACGGCTTTTGTTTTTTTCCCGTTGTACCATTGTCCCCAACCGGGAACAGCTAAAGAACGCAACATGGCGCCGCGCGGCGATTTGACGCTGTCTGCTTTGGCTTTTTCCGCCGCACCTGACAGAGAAAAGCACAACAGCAACCACAGCATGGTTGTGATCGAAATGGTTCTCACTCTGCTACTGCAATGGCGTCAATTTCCACCAGACCGTCTTTAGGCAACCGCGCCACCTCAATGGTCGAACGCGCCGGCGGATTGGCTGGAAAAAAGCCGGCATAGACTTCATTCATCATGCCGAAATCAGCCATGTTTTTCAGATACACAGTGGTCTTGACCACCTGCGCCATGCTGGCGCCGGCCGTTTGCAAGATCGCCCTGATATTTTCCAACGCCCGTTGGGTTTGCCTGGCTACGCCCTCGGCCAAAACGCCGGTTTGCGGATCCATGCCTAATTGTCCGGCGGTATAAACGAGCCCGGTTTTGCTGATTTTTATCGCCTGGCTGTAAGGGCCGATGGCTTGCGGCGCCTGATCGGTTTTTATTATTTCCTGCATAAACTTTCCTTATTTATTTTAATTGCGAAATTGCATAGAGTACAATTTTTTATACAAACCATCCACCTGCACCAGTTCAGAGTGTGTGCCCTGTTGGACGATTTCGGATTTGTCGATGACCACAATGCGATCGGCGTTAAGAATGGTGGACAACCGATGGGCTATGACAAAGGAGGTGCGGTTCTTCATTAAGCGTTCGATGGCTTGTTGCACCAGAATTTCCGATTCCGTGTCCAGCGCCGAGGTCGCTTCATCCAGAATGAGAATGGGCGGATTTTTCAGCACGGCGCGGGCTATGGCGATGCGTTGGCGCTGGCCGCCGGAAAGCGTTACGCCGCGTTCGCCGATGTTGGTGTCGTAACCCTGCGGCAGCGTTTTGATGAATTCATGGGCATTGGCGATGGCCGCCGCTTCGATGATTTCTGCTAACGGCTTTTCGGTCAGGCCATAAGCGATGTTGTTGCGCACCGAGTCGTTGAACAGAATGGTCTCCTGAGTGACGATGCCCATGAGCCGGCGCAGATCGCCCATGTCCAGATCGCGCAAGTCCGTGCCGTCGAGCGTGATGCGACCGCGCGTCGGGTCATAAAAACGCGGCACCAGATCTACCAACGTCGATTTGCCGGCGCCGCTGGGACCGACGATGGCGAGACTTTCGCCTTTGCTTACGCGAATGTTGATGTTTTTCAACACCAAATGTTCACGTTGATAGCCAAAATAAACGGATTCGAAGGCGAGTTCATGGTGGAAATCATCCACATGCAGTGCCTGTGGTTTGTTGGCCACGCCGGGTTTCATGTCCAGCACGTGAAAAATGCGCTCGGCTGCCGCCATGCCCTCCTGGATACGATTGTGTACGCCGGAAAGTTCCTTGATGGGCTGCATCATGGAAAGTATGACCAGCAAAAAGCCGACAAACTCTTCCGGGGCCAGCATGCGGTGCTGTAACACCTCCTGGCCGCCGAACCAGAGGATGCCGACGGCCACGCCGGCGCCGAGAAATTCGGTCAGGGGCGAAGACAGATTGCGTGTGCGCGTGATGCGCAGCAACGAGCGAAAATACCGGTCGGTTTCCTGACGAAATTTTTCAATTTCGAATTTTTCCATGGCAAACGCTTTGACCACGCGCACGCCGCTCACGGTTTCCTGAAGCGTGGAGGTCAAATCCGCCATGCGTTCCTGGGAAATGGTGCTTTCCTTGCGTAGTTTTTTGCCGATCCAGCCGATGATGACGATGGTGAACGGCGCCACCAACACCGCAGCCAAAGTGAGCCGCCAACTCAGGTACAGGGCGATGGCCAGCGAGGCGATGATGAGCATGGGATTTTTGATCAGCGTGACAAATCCGGCCGAGATGCTGCTGTTGACCAGCGTGACGTCGTTGGTGATGCGCGAAATAATCTGTCCCGCGCGCGTGCGGTGATAATAACTGAGCGACAACCGGTTAATATGCTCATATAGATCGTTGCGAATGTCGCGGATCACCCCTTGCTCGACATAGGCCATGAAAAAAGATTGCAGATAGTCGAACAGGCTTTTGGCAAAGAACAGGACGACGATGAGCAGGCAAAGTTTCTGCAGACCGCGGCGCCGGTCGCTGCCGATCAAATGGGTATAGACCAATTCCTTGAGTTGATTTTTGAATTCAGAAAGCCGGCCGTCCACAGCAACGCCGGTATCGGCTTTTTGCACACTGGCGACCTGTGCATCCTGGGGGCCGAACAGGTTGTTGAGAAACGGGATGATGGAAAGATTCAGGGCGTTGTTGCACACGGTAAAGAATAGAATACAGAGCAAAGACCAGACCAGATGCATGGTGTAAGGTTTGATGTAGGCCAGTATGCGCAGGTAGAGTTTCATAATCGTCTTTATTTGGGCAATTCTTTATAGTCAATATCTTCGACGTCCGCATCGGATAAATCCAAGGGCTTGGACTGCGATTGCCCGGCCACCGGCGGTTCCTGTTTTGGGGCGCCTGGTCCGAACAAAAACTGCGCAATTTTGCTGACGAGGTAAAAGACCAGCGCTAGAATGATTAATTGGAAAAGCATGGATCCTGCAATTCAAATAGGTGATGGAAATTATTTTTGAACAACCAATTTTTTTCGCTCTGTAAAAGCAGCGGATTTGATCTCGTAAATATACATGCCTGAATTAAAATTCTGTGTTGATAATGTAACTTCTTGCATTCCTGCAGATCGAAGAATCTATCAACGCACTGGATCGCATTCTTTTCCGAGTCCTGTTCGTCGATAGATGCTTCGGCGCTCTCAAAACCATCAGAGTCCGATGCTTCAAGCGCTTTGCGCCTTCTAATAACATTTTGGCTGTAAAAGGAGATTGCTTCACTCCAGCACAGATAATCTCCTTTGTCAACTACTGTGGCTACGTTCGCAATGACACGGTCTTTGTGTTATTGGAGTAATCATGGCATTTATGCCATAATATACTCGGCATGACAGGGATAATAAAAATCTAGTAAAGTACATCAGTCATTATCATTCAGACAAAACGACTTTTCAGTTCCCTGTCATTGAGGCCTGCCGTTAACGATTTCAGGAATCACCAGGTATCTTTTTGCAGGTCGAAGGATATGTTCGCGTCGCTGTTTTGGCCGCCACCACTGGAACAAGTGGACAACAGATGTTTTGCCTTGATTTCCAGGCGTACAAAAAACGGTTCAGCGCCCCGGCGAATAGTATTCGATTCCCGAATGCGGGCGCAGAATCTGATGCACCAATTCTTCAAAATGGTCGCGATTGTTGACAAAATCGATCAAGGTGCTGTTGACCACCAGCAGCGGCGTATCAGTATAATGGAAGAAAAAGCGATTGTAGGCTTCATTCAAAGAGCGGATATACTCTTCAGACACCTCTTTTTCATAAGAGCGGCCGCGTTTCACGATATTGGACATCAGTCGATCCACCGACGATTGTAAATAAACCACCAAATCCGGTTTTTGGATGTCCTGCTCCAACAATCCCGCCACCCGATCATATAGAAACAGCTCACGATCCTCGAGATTCAAATGGGCAAATATGCGGTCCTTGGCAAAAAGGTAATCCGAAACCGTGGCCGGTTGAAACAAATCGGGCTGCAGGCTTTCCTGCTGCTGGCGATAACGACTGAGTAGAAAGAACAACTGCACCTGAAAGGCGTAACGCGCCGGGTCTTTATAAAAATCTTCAAGAAAAGGATTTTCTTCCGGTTTTTCATAAATGACGCGCGCGTCCATGTGTTCACCCAACAACCGGGCCATGCTGGTTTTGCCGGCGCCGATGACGCCCTCGATACAGATGTATTTTGGTATCATGCTTTTTGAATCCTTTGCAGAAACGCTGATGAGTTCATATGCATGTCCACGCGTTGATTGTCCGTACACGCTGCCAACAAACTGGCCACGGTTTTTTGCACGCCGGGTAACATATACTGCGGCGCGATTTCGGCAAACGGGACGAGCACAAATCGCCGCTCCTGCAATCGCGGATGCGGCAATGTTAAAGAAGCGCTGTGCATCACCAGTGCGCCGACGGAAAGCAAGTCCACGTCCAGCGTGCGACTGGCCCAACGCCCTGTTCTCTTGCGTCCCAATCGGTTCTCGATTTCCATGGCCAACCTGAGTAACTTTTGCGGCGCCAGTGATGTATGCAAATGCACCACGCTGTTAAAAAAATCCGGTTGGTCGATTTTGCCCAGCGGTTCTGTCTCATAGACGCTGGCTGCCGATTGCAGAATTATTTCCGGCTCCGCTATTAATCTTCGAACCGCTTCGCACAGATATTCCAGGCGATCGCCTAAATTGGATCCCAGACCGATGAAAGCAGAGCAGGTGCGCACAGCATCAGCTGCGGCTGCGCGTGATCTCGATTTCTGTGCCATTGGCCAAACCTCCCAAAGGCGCAAAAGGTTTGCGAACAGCCACCGTCACCTGTTCGACAGGAAATTGCTCCAGGATGCGCCGTGCAATATGTTCACTGACCGTTTCTATCAAATAAAAACGGTCGGTCGTAACAATCTCTTGCACCTGCCGGTAAACCTGTCGCACATCGATGGTGTCTTTTAATTTATCACTCTTGCCGGCAGGCGCGGCATCGAAAATCAGGTCCAGGTCTACTTCAAAACGCTGTCCGTTGGTCCGTTCATCCTGCTCACAGCCATGATAGGCGTGAAAAATCATGCCGCGAATTCTGATATGATCCCGGAACATTACCTCATATCCTTTTGAAAAAGCAGCACTAATTTATAAAAATATGCGCAGATTGTCAAGACAAATTCCCCGGCTGAAATCTCTTTAAAAATAATAAAATTAGCATATAAGAGCTATTAGATTTTTGATTTTTTTTTACGCAGGTCCTTCGAATTTTTGTACCTTCATGTATGAAATCATGGTTTGTACGGAGAGTGTAATGAGTTTTGTTCGTACCAGAGGTCTATTTGTTATTTTATTCCTTTTCAGCATAGCACACAGTTGGGCGCAGCCGGCGTCAGATACGCTCAGGGCTCTGCCGAGAGCGGATCGTCTCATACAATATCGCACTATTGACAATGCCGTGCTCTCTTTTCAAGATGTCAAATCGCATTCGGTCAATCATATTACTGCATTGGCGGAAAAGGAATATTGTCAGGCCACGCTTTTTCTATCAGCCAGGCAAGTCGTTGGCAAAATAAATCTGCACATTACCGGACCTGACAAGGCTGCCCTGCCGCTTATCGTTCAGGGTTATGATCCGGAGCAATCGCCCCCGTATGTGACCCTGCATACAGATACCGTGATCACGGCCACGACCACAGAAATTGCCTTGGATGGTTTTTATACAAACCAGATGCGTATTTTACTGGATACGACCTCGGTTGTCGGTGCAAAAATACAGACCATCGAAGCGCAAGAGATCGTCCTTTCCGCTTCTCCGCGCCTCATGCTGATCGGCGATTCCATCACCGAGGGACTGGTCTCCGGCAATGGCATTGCTTTTCGCAAAATGTTATACGATATGCTGGGCACTGCCGGTCTTGCGCCCGATTTTGTCGGCAGCTTTGGCGATCCGCCTTATGAAGGACACTTTCAGGGCAGTCGCAAAGTATTTGATTTTTATCCTTCTTCTCTGAGTCATGGCGGCACCGGCGTCATGGACGTTACCGCTGACATGAACAACTATCGGCCCACCATGGCCGCCATTCATCTCGGCACCAATGGTTTCACCACCAATGTGGATCAAATGACCGTTCTGGTCAAGTACCTGTTGACCTGGCGCAGCGGCAAGGGCAATTATTTGCAGCAAGTCATCGTCAGCCAGATCATTCCCATGAAAGACAACGACAGTTCCGTCGTCGTGTTCAACACCAAGCTTAGCCGCATGGTGCAGGATTTTCAAAAAGGAAGATTGACGGGGCAGAGTGAGCCGGTTTATCTATGCGATCATTTTTCCCGTTTTGTTGAAAATCCGATGTTGTGGGTTGAGGACGCCCGCACCTTGATGGCCGACGATCTTCATCCCACTCTCAATGGTTACAAAATCATGGCCAGGACCTACTATGACGTCATGGCGCCGCTGCTGACCGGCACGCCTTACTGGTTTACGGACGCGGTCTGGGAATATGGATTAGCCGGAGTTGATCATCACTATGGCGGTCAGGGCGTGGCGCTGGCGGATTTCAACAACGATAATAAAGACGATATTTATACCAGCCGCATTGCCGATGGTTCTGCACAAAACCGGCACATGTTTTATCCCAGTCAGGACACCTTGCCCTATCCGGAATCCGCCGGCTTCTACCAGGCTGCTGACGCCGGCAGTGGGCGCGGTGTTTTATTTTTCGACATGGACAACGATGGCGATTATGATCTGTTCAATGCCCACGTACCGGGGCAGAATCGCCTTTTCGAAAACGTCAAGAACCAATATTATCGCAATGTGACCACGTCAAACGGCATTGGTTCCACCAGCGATGAGTCCGTTTCGGTTCTGGCGTTCGATGCGGAACGCGACGGCGACCTGGATCTGTTTGTGCTCAACAAGCGCACGGTGAACGAGTTTTATCTCAATAACGGCAAGGGCGTCTTTAGCAAAAAAGATCGCGGCTGCAACGACGTCGCGGAAAGCAATAGTGATGTATCGCGCCTGTCCGCAGCGGCCGCTGATTTCGACAACGACGGCGATGTCGATATCTATGTGGTAAAAAGATTTGCCCCCAACCGGCTCTATGTCAATAACGGCAGCGGCAGTTTTACCGACCGCGCTGAAGCGCTGGGACTGAATCTGAACAAAAAATGCAACGGCGCCTGGTGGAGTGATCTGGATAATGACGGCGATCTCGACCTTGCGGTTTCACTGGCAGACAAAAGCACGGACGGCAGTCTGCTGCTGCGCATCTATCAAAACAAAGGTGACGCTACTTTTACCGATGTCACCAGTGTCGCCGCGGTTTCTATGAATGGCTATTCAATCCTTATCGCCGATTTTGACAAAGACGGCTTGCAGGACATTATTACCGCCAACGAAGCGACCTACGGCGCTTTTTACAAAAACACCGGCGGCCTGCATTTCACCCTGGTGGCCAACACCGGCGCCGAGCTCTATGCCGGCGATACGCGTTCGGCTGCAGCGGTTGATGTCGACAATGACGGTGACATGGACGCTTTTTTTAATCGCGCCGATGCCCTGAACGTCCTCAAACGCAATACCATCAACAATACAAACCATTTTCTTAAAATCAAAGCCTATGGCCCTGCCGGCAACCTCGGCGGTTTTGGCACGAAAATCTGGTGTTATCAGGCCGGCGAACTCGGCAATAGCGGCGCTCTGCTGGGTTATCGGGAGATTGTCACTGCCTGCGGCCATCTTACCCAGGCATCGCCGACACAGCACTTTGGTCTCGCCGGACACGCCCGCGTAGACCTGCTGGCTCTTTTTACAGACGGTACTGTGCTGGCTTTGCGCAATCAATCTGTCGACCAGACCGTGGTCATTAAACCGGAAATTGCGCAGAACAGCGGCACCGTGCCGGCGCAGTTAATGGTGCATGGCGGACAAAATCAAACCGCCATCGTCGGCAGACCGTTGCTTGATCCCTTGACGGCCAAGGTGCTGGACAGTGCCAACAAGCCGGTAGCTAACGTAGCGGTGGACTTTACCTTGTTGGCCGGAGATGCGCAATTGGTGCAGCCCTCAACGAGCGCAAATGCCATTTGGCTGGAAGCGGAAACCGGCGGGCTATACGGCGCCATGCGTTGGGCTTATGATAATCAATGCAGCGGCAGCGGTTTGATTCTAACGTCTCCTCTGGTCAAGACAACAGCCGGCGATACGCTGAAATTTCAAATCACCCAGTCCGGAAATTATTACCTGTGGGTGCGCGCTTTTAATCCCGGTACCGGCGCCACCGCCCTACGTTCACAAGTAGACGGATTGAACAAAGAAACCTTCACGATCAACGAGACAGCGGATTGGCAATGGATTCGACTCTCCGCCAACAACACGGCCTATGCATTGTCCAACGGCAAGCATACGCTCTGGTTGGGATGGGACAGCGGCAATCTGCAAATCGATCGCGTCTTGTTGACTGTTGATCCTTATTATGCGCCGGCAGGATTAGGTGAGCAGACCAATATCGATCCTTTGGCTACAGACACAAACGGTCTGGCCTGGCGCCGAGTACAACTGCTGCAAAAATCCGGCGCCATATCTGTGCAAGCCAAAATTAGGAACAACACGACCATTCCGGCGGTGACCTTTTCCGCCCAGGCATTGGCCGGCACGCCGGCGACGCTGAATGAAATTTCCGGGAACCGTCAAACGAGCGGGAAAAAAGGGGAAAAGCTGCCTCTGCCTTTTGTCGTTGCCGTACGCGACGCTTTTAACAATCCAGTTCCGGGCCGACAGGTCCGATTCAAGGTGGTTTCCGGCGGCGGCGTTTTGACGCCGGTAGATGGCTTGACGACGACCGATGCGACCGGCCAGGCGGCTGCCACGTTGACGCTGGGCAGCAGCGCCGGATTGCAGCGCGTAAGCGTCGAGACCGACAGCGTGACCAATTCACCGATCTACTTTGAAGCGACCGTGACCGGCGTGGCAACAGAAATGCGTTTGTTGGACTGGAGTGCACCCACAGATACGGTGAATAAAGTGTTGCCAAAACCGGCTCAGGTTGTTGTGTTGGATGACAGCGGCAAGCCATCGGTTGCATATCCCGTCGTGTTCCATGCGTTGAAGGGTGGCCATGTGTCAGCGACCACTACTGTTGGAAGCGATACGTCCATCATTTTATACACCAATGCAGAGGGAAAAGCGCAGGCCTGGTGGCAACTGGCAAAATCCAGCGGTGAGCAGTCCTTGCAGATCAAAGCGACCGGATTGATCAATTCGCCGCTGACAGCCAAAGCCATTGCTTTACCGGGCCGACCGGTTTCTCTGTTGGCGGTGAGCGGTGATGGACAACAGGCGCAGGTGCTCACACAATTGCTCCTGCCGTTTCGTGTCCGGATTTGGGACAGCTTTGGCAATCCGGTAGGCCGGCAGACTGTTACGTTTAAAGTTAAAAGCGGCGACGGCAATTTGAGTGGATTGAATCAAGTTTCAGTTTTGGCGGACAGCGCCGGAGTGGCCGGGGTTTATTTCACGGTTGGTAAAAAAGCCGGTGTAGGCGTTAATATGGTGGAAGCCGGCGCTGCATTTACCACATCCACCGTCGCATTTTTAGCCGGCGCCACAGCCGGACCGGCAGCGTTGATGACGAATCTGTCGCCGACCTTATTAAGCGGGGTTTTGGGTGAACAGCTGGCCGAACCGATTACCGTGCGCATTACAGATGCGTATCAGAATCCGGTCCATGCAGTCAACATCCGGTTCAGTGTTGTTAAAGGCGATGGCGTTTTTAACAACGGTCAACAACAGGTTACAGCGGTTACCAATGAGGAGGGCATTGCCGGAACCCATTACCGCGTCGGATCAATTGCCGGCGTCAACAATCAGCAGGTGCAAGCCGCGGCGTCGGGTTTGACGCCGGCGCAAATCCTCTATACCATTTCCGCTCTGGCCGGCCAGCCGGCCATGCTCACCAACGTTTCCGGCGGCGGTCAGTCCGGGGTGGCTTTTTCCCGTTTAGCGGCGCCCTTTGTTGTCAGGGTAACGGATGCAAGTCACAATCCGGTTGCCGGTCATCCGGTTTATTTTGAAATGAAGAGTGAGGCCGGCTCGTTGCAGGGCGAGCGCAGCCGTGAGGTGTTCTCTGATTCTTCCGGACAGGCTGAGGCTTTTCTTGTGCTGACGGATCAAATCGGCGATTCGGCTTACATTGTTCAGGCAAGCAGTTCTTATAATGGTTCTGGTCTGCAAAATAGTCCCGTTTATTTTTATGCTTCTGTGTTGCCGGCAAAACCGGCCCGGTTATTTCCGGTAACCAATCCGAATCAATGGCTGGATGGCTTTGCACATAAAGAATTGGCGCAGCCGATCGTGGTACAGGTCATTGATGAAACCGGTCGTGGGGTCAGCGGCGTGGGCGTGACTTTTACTGTCACCAACGGCAGCGGCGTACTGTTGCCGGATCATACCAAGACCGTTACGATTTACAGCGACAGCGACGGCATGGTGGCCGCCCATTATATTCTAGGCGAAGCGGGGATGGATAATAAATTGTCCGCCTCTGCGGAATTTAACGGGTCACCACTAGGCAATTCGCCGATCAATTATCAGGCTCTGGCTCGAACGGCCTTGCAGAACATGGAGCTGCTGTCTTCATCGAGCCCCACCGCAGTGGTCAATACGATCGTTGCAGAAGCGGTAAAAATCAAAATCACGGACAGCGAAGGCCAGGCAACGGTTAATCACAACGTCACATTCCGAATAACCAAAGGCCGGGGTTCCATTGTCGCCAATGCCGATACGCTTTATCGTACGATTACCGACGGTGACGGCCGGGCTGCTGTGCAATGGCGTTTGGGCACGGAAGCAGGTCATGAGACGCAATGTATGCTGGTTACGGCTGAGGATGGCGCCGGTATCCCGATCTCCGGATCGCCGATGCTGGTGCGAGCCCATGCATTACCGGATGCGCCGAACACAACACAGTCCCGACTTGTCGCAGCGTCGCCTGCCTATAGCGGCAACGATAAAGGCAGTTCCCTGGTGTTGTCGGTTAAGGATCAGTACGGCAATTCCGTTCCTCAACAGGAAGTGGAAATCGTCGGCAACGGATTGACGGTCACGGTAAATCCTGCCCGTGGATTTACCGATTCTACAGGCGTTTTCACTGCTCAAGCAATAGCTTTGGCCGGAGGCGAATGGACTGCTCAGGGCCAGGATGCAAAAACGAAAACAGCATTAGGTCAGGCTGTTAAGGTGCAATTCATTGATTTGTCCGCTGCCGCCATCACGGCCATCGGCACTACGAACAGGCGTGCCGTAGTGGCCGACACGCTCGAGGAACCGTTGCAGGTTCTGATCAAGGATGGTTTGGATAAAGCATTACCGAGCAGTCTGGTGGAATTTACCATTACACAGGGAGAAGCCAACTTTCTCAGCGGCGACGGCAATATTGTTCATTATCATATTGAGAGCAGTGTGCAGGTGGTTGAGGTTTTGACCGATGCAAACGGCATTGCGCAGGTGCGATTGTTGTTGGGTAGTCGCAGCGGTATGGTGCGGGTGACCAGTTGTCCGAAAAATAGCAGTGACATGAAGGTTGCCTTCGATATACAGGTACAACCCGGCGCACCGGCAGTGTTACAAAAGGTAGACGGTGATCAGCAAGTCGGCGTCAGTGGACATCGTCTGAATCAACCGCTGCTGGTGCGATTACAGGATGCTTACGGCAACCTGATCCCCCATCATTGGCTGCAATTTGTCTCTGCAGTGACCGGTGCGGATTTCTTGCCCGCCGGTCGCGTGCTTACCGATTCTGTGGGTGTTGCACAGGTGCTCTGGCTTTTGGGTGATAACATCGGTCTGCAACAGGCCACGGTCCTGGCCGACGGCCTGGATCAGACGCTGTTGTTCTTTGCCGTGGCTACAGCAAACTCGCTGCCGGTTTTCAATCTGAATGATAGTTATGCTTTACAGGAAGGCCGGCCGTTTACTTTGACCATTCCGGTGCAGGACGCTGAATTGGACTCGATTACATTAACGGCTACCGGTCTCCCATTAGGCAGCATGTTAAAAGACGGAATTTTTTCCTGGAAACCGGATTACACGCAAGCAGGCGATTACATCGTACAATTTACAGCCACGGATCAGTTGGGCGGCAGTGTAAAAAAGACGGTTATTTTTCAAGTGGCGGCCGTCAACCGTCCGCCGGTCATACAAAACGATCTCACCCTGCCGTTGCAGCGCGATCTGGGTAATTTGCAAAAACCGGGGAACTATATCGATTTTGCCGTCAACGCCCAGGATCCGGATAACGACCAGATTTTTTACAGCTGGATGGTGAATGGATTGTTTAAGGCGTCTACTGCATCCTATCGGTTGCAGTCCGATCAGTTTGGGATCGGTAATTATGTAATCAAAGCTGTAGCTTCCGACGGCCGTGATACCACCAGCGTAAGCTGGCGTGTGCAGATTGTTACCGTGGTGGTGTTAAGCCGTTTTGCCGGAGAGTATCAACCTCATCACGGCGTTACGCTGCAGTGGCAAACGCGCAGCGAAACGGACAACCTCGGATTTTATGTTTCACGATCACAACGGTTACAAGGTCCATTTGAACGGGTTGGGATTCTGACGTCGAGTAATACCGAAGGCAGTTATGTGTTTACGGATGAAGCGCCGCCGGCCGGCGATCTGGTATATTATCGTTTGCAGGATATTTCGACAAGCGGCTGCATTACAGAACATGAGGCCATTGCTGTGACCATACCTCTGCCCACCGAGTTCAGATTGGAACAGAATTTCCCCAATCCTTTCAACAGCGCCACCACTATTGCTTTTCAAATGCCGAAAAGCGAACATGCGACTTTGCAGATTTATGACGTCACCGGTCGGCTGGTGACCACTTTGGTCCATGAAACATTGCGACCGGGGTATTACAAGTATATATGGAATGCCAGAAACGATTTGGACAAGGAAGTGGCTGCCGGCGTTTATTACGGTGTCTTGTCCTGCCCATCGATCAAGCTGAATAAAAAAATCATTTTATTGCGTTGATGTCCTGTGCACATTCTTTCTTTGTTGCACACCCGTCTCTCTCAGCAGAATTAAAAACCGGCTTTTCGGTAAAAACATCGACTGAAAAATTAGCAACCTTGTGAAGGTTTTAAACCATCGCCAGGATTATGCGACCGCTCATTTAATTAACAATTGTTAACGGAAATTTCCTGCCAGTTGATTATCTTTTAAAAAAAAAGGATACTATCTTTTCAAGGAGAATTTATGGCACAAAGCATTGAAAAACAATCTTTTAATCGCAGAGCTTTTGTTTCGATTTCATTGTTATTCTCAGGGCTTTTATTGCCGGTTTCTGGATTAATCAATCATAACATGGGATTTGACGAGTTGAGTGTGGCCCGTCATTTTTGGATGTCCGTGCACAACATGGCTGGATTTTTGTTCACTGTTTTAGCTATTTGTCATATCGTGATCAATAGGCGCGCTCTTGGCCATTATTTGAAGAAATTGCCAAAACCGCTCTTCAGCAAAGAAGCGATAGCTGCGCTTTTACTGGTTTTAGGCATAATAGGACTATTCGCGTCTCATGCCTTTCATGTCCGCTAGTATAAAAGCTTTTAAGAATAAACATGCCCGTATCGAATATGCGAGCGTTGTTCCGGCTGTTTGTTTTGTCTTCAGACATATCCCCATAACGCCATAACGCCGGTAGTATTAGAACAAAGCTGACCGTACTCGATATTCTGATTGCATCACACGGTTTATATTGTTACTTTTTATCATGCGAACAGATCAAGTGACCGGTCATATGGACAAAATTATTCTAAATCCCGACCACCATGCGTATGCGGTGCGTCAATTTCTGGAACATTTCGACATCAAGCCTGGCCAGG
>CAYLWO010000076.1:0-31057 GCA_964387285.1 uncultured Cytophagia bacterium
CACGGCTGCTTTTAGCTCAGGGAAAGAACGCTCGCAAATCCCTTATCATCTGTTCCGTTCTTATGGCCCGGCCCTGACGATTTAAATGATACTCTGTGTCGTAAAAATATTCTTCTGCAAATCCGTATTCTTCCGGAAAAGACAAGATAGGCGCAGCCAAATTCTTTAATTCGCCCTGCAATTTGATTAACGCGGCGCTATTTTTATTTAGCATCTGGTCATAATAACAAGGATGTAGAAAACAGACTCGAATCCCCCGGGCTTGACAACGCTGATAAAACCGATTGATGGTTTTTATGGCCCGGTCATCGTACTTTTCCGGTTCAATTGTTTTTAAAACGACGGACTGCAAACTCACGTGCGGCAAGTCCAGATGTGAAATCATATCGCCGTATTCATCAAAGCTGGTGCGATGATAAATTTCATAATTGCGGTCTCGTGGAACGTGAAACCATTCTTCCAGATTATATTTCAGTTTGCCCTGAATATAGTTCCAGCCCTGCATTAAAAAAACAGACCACTGCCGCCACGAGTGAATGTAAAGCCAGCCCTGCGGATCATAGCTCACCACTTTGATCAAACTCATGTTGCCATACAGAGCGCCAAAGAACTGCTCGTACTCGGGCACAAGGACTACAAGGTCTCCGGCGTGCAAGCGGTTTTCAATTTCAGCAAGCATATAGGCCAGACCGATATCCGCATGTAATCCCATATTGACTACCGGTCGTGATAAAGCGGTCTGCAATTGTTTGGTGTCCACCCCACAAGCTAAATTGGAACCGCCGACCAGCACCACCTTGGGTGAAGGGATTTGCGCCAGTCGCTGATGTTTGTCCTGGATCGTGGCAAAATAGTGCTCCTGATCCAAAGGCAAGGCACACCACAACACGACCTGTGTTGCCAGGACGATGCCTGTCAGGGTAAATATTTTTTGCGCCAGTTTAAAAACAGATTCTTTCATTAAAAAGCTCTAAAATTGAAAATAAATGAATTGCTGTTCCGTCGCCATTTCACCGAAAAGCAGAATAAGCATGATCACGCCATAATAGACAAGCCAACGCATCCAGGCAGGTTTCTTCATAAAAGTTGTCAATGCCTGACGGTTGCGCTGCAAAAGATGAACGGTTTCCAGAATCAGCAGGCTAAAGAAGGCAACCGCCAGTTCCACTTTTCCCAGCGCCACACGCTGGTAATCGAACGTCCACACCAGCATATTCTTTAAAACAGTAAAAGCATCGTGCAAGCTGTTGGCGCGAAAGAACACCCAGGACAACAACACCAAATGAAAAGTGATGCCGACGCGCAAAACCTTGAGTAAAAAGGGATAGTGGTCCAAATGAGACCAGACGATCCATTTTTCTCGAAGCCGTTTTGTCCAGATGGAGAAAAGCAGATAAAATCCGTGCAGACCGCCCCAAATGATAAAGGTCCAATTGGCGCCGTGCCAAAAACCGCTGATCAGAAAAACGACAAACAGATTGAAATACCAGCGTTTTTTAGAGACGCGATTGCCGCCCAGGGGAATATATAAATAATCCCGGAACCAGGTGGATAAAGAGATATGCCAGCGCTGCCAGAATTCGTGGATGGATTTGGCATAGTAGGGCCGCCGGAAATTTCCCATGAGGGAAAAACCCATGACCCGGGCGGCGCCAATGGCAATGTCGGAATAGCCGGAAAAATCGCAATAGATCTGAAAGGCGAAAAAGAAGGTGGCCATCCACAGCGGCAAACCGGTGAATTGCTCCGGATGATTATAAACCGCATTGACGTAAATGGCCAGACGATCGGCGATGACCAGCTTTTTAAAAAATCCAAAGGCCATTTGCAGCAAACCGGTACGGATTCGCTGATAATCGAAGGGAAATTTTTGATACATCTGCGGCAACAGGTTTTTCGCCCGCTCAATGGGGCCGGCCACCAGTTGCGGGAAAAAGGTCACAAACAATAAAAAACGGCCGAAATGTTTTTCCACCGGAATGATGCGGCGATAGACGTCGATGGTGTAGCTGAGACTCTGAAAAGTGTAAAACGAGATACCCACCGGCAATAAAAAATCAGAGTAAGGGATAAGATACGTCAGGTGCAGTTGCGCAAGCGCGTCCTGAGCGGCACGGACAAAGAAATTGTAATATTTGAAAAAAAACAGAATGCCGAGATTGCTGAGCAGGCTGATGCAGAGCAATGCTTTGCGAACGCGCGGCGAATCTGTCCGCCCCAGCGCCAGGCCCATGAGATAATCGATGCCGGCGGTGAAGAGCAATAAAAATCCGTAACTCACCTTCCAGTACATGTAGAAAAAAAGACTGGCGGTCAACAACCAGAGCCACCGCCACCGCATGGGCAGGAAAAAGTAGAGGATGACGACTGTTGGGAAAAAAATCAAGAACGCGACGGAATTGAACAGCATGCTGATCCCTTCATCCCATTAAAACTCATTCACCAGCCCCACATGCACTTTGCCGGCAAGGGCGCCGTCGCCCCTGGCCATGCCGTAATCAACGCCCATCATACCCAGACCGGTTTCCAGACGAAAACCGAATCCGTAACCTAATTTGAAATTTTGTTCGTTTTGATTGGAAAAATAACCAGTGTCCATAAATAGAAATACGCGTGACCGGCGGCCCAACACATAACGCCACTCGACGTTGGACCAGGCCACATCGCTGCCGCGGAATTGATCTTCACGATAACCGCGTAAAGATTTTGCGCCGCCCAGACGAAACAGGTCGGGCGTGGGAATAACGCCTTCATTGCTCTGAATCTGCCGACCGTGCAAAGTGACGGCCAGCACCTGCCGTTTCCATGCCGGCAGATAAAACTCGGCATCAAGAAAAATACGTTTGTTGTCGCTTTTTTTTCTGCTGCCGGAAGAGAGCAACAGATCAGCCGGCCCCAGGTTTTTCTTTTGACCTGCTTGTACCGAAGTGCTGTACAGAACACCGCGTCGTGGATTGATCGGATCATCGCGACTGTCATACGCGATGCCGATGGAAGCGGTCAGCGTGCGCGAGTTTAACAAGCCTAACACATAACTGCCGATAGAATCGGGCGAGATGGACAGAGAAGAAACTTGACCGATCAGGGCAAGATTTTCTAACAACGGCGCAGTCAGATTCAGACCAAGCTCCCGTTGCACATAAGTCGTGTCCTGAATCAACTGACTGAACCCAACGCCGCAACTCAGGGGCAATCCGGCAATCCATGGTTCCGTATAGGCCAATTTTATGTCCTGGGTTTTTTGATCACGCTGTTGCCAATGCGCCAGCAGCGAGCGGCCCGTGCCTAACAGATTACCGATGGAAATATCCAGCAGTCCGGTAAAATATCCTTTTTGCGTACCGGTAGCCGGAACATAGCCCAATACGCCGTCAAACCGGCTGGCATTGCCTTCTTTGACGGTCAGCAACAAACCGCCCTCATTGGCCCGGGTCCAGAAAACCTGCGGCTCTTCCACCTCATCAAAATACCCCAGTTTCATCAGCCGCGATGGAATGCGCGCCACTTTGCGCGGTTGATAGACCTCGCCGGGATGAATATTTATTTCCCGCAGAATGACCTCTTTCTTGGTCACTTTATTGCCGGCAAGTTGAATTTCGGCAATTATTAATTTCGGCCCCAGCGTCGTGTTCCAGCGGGAAGTTAATCCTGTGCTTTTTTCATTTATTGAATCCAGAGTGATGGCCTGCAGATCAAAGCGACCAAAGGGATGGCCTGCCAGTTCCAGCTGGCTGATGGCGTCATCCAAATCGTTTTCCAGCCGCGCAACATCCAGCATCGCGCCGCGGCGCGTGTTGAATCGACCGGTGATTTTTTCTAGTTGCACACTGTCCAGGCCGTTAACCGTAAGATCGCCTTGTTTAATTTCCCGGCCTTCAAAAAGATAAACTTGAATCGTTGCTTCGCTGCTGTCGCTGGAGATGGCATAAACGATCGAATCGATGCGACTGAAGCATCGGCCGTTTTGCGCCAGCGCGGCGAGCAATGCTTCGCCGCCGCTGGTCAGACCGGTCAAACGCAAGGGCGTGTTTTCGCGAACGCCAAACCAATTCAAAGCCTGAGACTTGTCGATTTTATGCAAACCGATGAAATCCACGCGTTTCACCAACGGGTCGCGTGACCAGCCGCTGGCAAAGATGAAAAACATCACCAGCAAAGAAATTTTTTTCGAGTGTTTAGCCTTCATAAAAACGACATTTCGTTTATTAATTCTGAGGGTGTCCCAGAAGAAACGTTAGTCTGTAGTTCTCCGCCTAAAGGCGGAACTACATACTTGTAAAAATATTATGTTAATTTTTATCTGCGCATTCGTGCTATTGCTGATTGATTTCTACTTAGAATTATTAACGTACTTTTTATACAACCTCTACATGGCAACCTACTTGCTAACAATAAAGATCCATTACCGAAAAGCGGCCGTGACCTGGGCGCGGCCCGTGTGAATGGTGCCGCGACGTTGTGGTTCATTGCGGCCGCTATAAGAAAATGAAGCCTGAATCGTCTGCGACATGCGATAGTCAAAACGCAGGTCCCAATTCAGGGAACGGCCAATGCTGCGGCCGTTGGCCATTTCATATGGCAATACCCGGTCTTGTGGCGTGCTGGCCACGTTGCTGTATTCGATTTCTGCGCGCAACCGTCCCCTGGATTTCACCGCATAATTTGCGCGCGGCGTAATCGCAATGGCGGTTACGCGCGTGGGATCGCTGTACACGCGATCTTCTTCCCGGGAAAAACGATTTTCGATCGCCAGCTCGAGCGCCTGACGCGGTCGATAGGAAACATCCAGGCGAATCTGATCCGCAAACACATCGCGATTCTGTTTTCCGGAATAACCAAAGGTACGCGCCGTACGTTTATGCGTCAGTTCTGATTGAGAACTGAATCGTTCGGAAAATCGATTGGTTAGACGGGCGTTGTACTCGCGTTCCAGGCGGTCCTGCCCGCCTTCGGTGTACTGGTTGTTTTTCTCGTCGCGGCTCTGATAGCGCAGGCGCAGAGAGAAATCGCGATTGTGTTCAAAAAGAAACAGATCCTGGCGCAGCTGCAAGTTGCCGTAGATGGTTGCGTTGGGGTTGCGAAATTTGCTCATGTTCATTAAATAGATCTGCCAGACGTCTTTTTCCTGAGTGCGTTCTTCAATGTTGATAAAACTTTCCGAGGAAAAAGCAGACACGATTTTTTGCCATTTTTTTAAAGCGGTTTTTGCTTGATTCCTGCGGTTCGAAAAGAAACGAGTCGGCGACAACTGTAACCGGTAGCTGGCTTTGAGTTCGACCACCGGCATCAATTCGTCGGTGGTCAATACGCGCATCACATAATCGCCCAGCACATCATTGACATATTCATTGAGTTGTTCGTCATAACGATAATTGCCGTCGCCCTGATTAACCTTAATATAGATGCGTTCCTTTTTCGCGGTGGCGGTGTTGGAGATTTGGTAATTGAATTCGGAATTCAGCGCATTGCGCCAGGGATTGAACGCGAGCCGCAGTTCGGCAAGATCGGTGTTTTTATTCTCCGCACCGGCCGCGGCGTAATTACGTTCGCGATGAGTGAAATCCAGATTGCCGGAAAAGGCGCCCCATTGTTGCAGGCGCAGCGAAAAATTTTCCGTGAGCGCATCCGAGCTGTCGACAAACACGCCCCGCTGGTTATAATTCCAATCCTTGCGATAAATCGCCTTGGCCGAGGCGGTAATCCGGCTGCCGGGTTTGAATTCCAGGCCGCCGGTGTAGCTGGAAAATTTAAAGCCGGTGTGCAGCGTATCGGCCCAATCCTCTTTTTTTATTTCCGCCTCGTAATCAAAAACCGGATTGAATTTTCCACGACGATAATTTATGTTGCCGCGCTGTCGCAGCCAATCGCTGTTAGTGCTGCTCGATTCCTCCCGACGGATGCGCTCCAACCGATAGGAATATTCCGGCCATTTGACGCGCGACAGCCGGTTCTCGATCTGCCAGCGCGTCGAATTGAAATCATCTCCTTTGCGAATACTGCCGTATTCGCCGGCCCAGGAGAAACCTTGCCACGGTTCGTAGCGCCCCTGTCCTTCCAGCACTTTTTCACCGCGGCCGGCATTACCCGGCAGATCCCAACGCCGGTTATATTCGACTTCGCTGGTCCTGTCGATGTCGTTAAAACGATCCTGAACCGAACGATATTTTCCGGTCAGCTGTAATTTTCCCAATCCTGTGCCGAACAGGCGCAACGAATCCGGATTAAAACGCAATTGCCAATTTTGCGCTGTGCCCTGGTTATCGTCGTCATCCAGGGTTGAATAGGTGTTTTTGTCCAGACTGCTTATTGCCAGTTCGGCATTAAGCGAAAAGGCGCGCACCGGCGACAGAGCCACGGCCAAATCAACCAAATTATGATTGAGCGCGGTAGATAACAGGCTCACCGGTTCATAGCGACCCAGGTTGGGGCCGACATATTCGTAAACGCCCAGGCTTTTGTTGATATAGCTGCCGTTGCCCTGGCCCATATCTGAAAATGTCACGCGATAATCTCCGGAATCGGAACTGGTGTAGCGGTAGTGTCCGGCGCTCGTACGAATATAACGACCCTGACCCGCACCGACATACGAGGCGCCGTCCACCACAGCTTTGTTTTTTTCATCGCCGGCCTGGCGCAAAACGGACAGGTTTTCTTCCGACAGGGTAAAATCGAGTGGATTGTTTTTATCATCCGCCTCACGCAGCAGGGTTCCGGCTATTTTGAGTTTTCCGTCCCAGGCCTGGCCTTCGGTGCGGGCAGCATAAAGATTACGGCGAAATTTTTCATCCGAATATTGAAAATCCACCACAATGCGCGAATCAGCTGTGATTAAGCGGCGGCGGGTAAAGGTGATCTGGGCTGTGGAGTAATCGATGACATAGTCGTTGGTTTCGCCGCGCACCATGGTTTCGCCGTCGATGAAAACGCGCTCGGTGCCTGCCAGGACAATAATATCGATTTGACCGCGGTCGCCTTTGAGTTGATAAGGCCCCTGATTGCCCTCCTGGCCGTTAAAGGAAAGAGAATAGTATTTGCCGCGTGACACAGCGCCTGAAGCGGTGGCTTTGATGCGGCCGTAATCGGCAGTAGCCATGGCGCCCTGCAGCTTGCGGTTGTAACGACTGAATTGCGATTCAGGCAGTTCAAGGTAATAGTCGCCTAACGTGGCGCCGAGATGGGGGGACTTGATCTGTACGAACACTTTGTCGATCTCTTGCAGATTTTGCGTGGTGCCTTCGGGCTGGATGGGCGTGCTTTGATCGGTCAACGCAGCCACCACTTCTACGTTTTCCGCCACTTTGCCGGAGACGTTCAAATTCAGACTGGAGTTCACTTTCAAGCCGCGGTTGTTGCCTACAGTCACACCGCGGGTTATGCTGCCGCTCTTGGTCAGTTGGCCGGCGTAATCTTCTTCGGCGGATTTTTTCTGCATCGGCATGGTCACACTTTCCGTCGGTGCGCCAAAAACGCGCTGCAGCATGGGGCGATGGCTGTAGGATTTTTGCAGAGAAACCGGCGATCTGGCATAGAGCACGCGAATCTGCGTTTTTTCTGGCACCGGTTCATTGAAACGCAATTCGCCGTGAATGCAGTTTAATTCATAAGCCGATTTATCCAGCAAACGGTTGTTGAGAAACACCTTTGCAGAATTTTCAATAATGAGGCTGTCTGGCAGTTGATAGGGACCGCGACGTCCTTCGCCCATCATCAGTAAATCTTTTTCATACAAACTGAGACGGTCGACCTTACCGCGTGTTTGCGCCCAGGAAAGGCCGGAAAGAACGGAAAAGAAAAATCCGATTAGCAGGAACCACCGCTTCATCACCTTCATCCCATGGTGGGGAGCCGTACACCCATGAATTAGCAACACAAAAGAGAACCGTCTTGAGCGTTACTGAATGGCAAAAATCTGAATCCGATGGTTGCCTGTATCCGCAACATAAAGCCGATTCTGAAAAACCGCCACGTCGTTGGGGTTTTGGAACGCGCCGAATTTATCGCCGGGACTGCCCCATTGCAGCAGGAGATGACCGGCGCGATCAAAAGCGAAAATTTGCTGATGGCCGGAATCCGCAACCCACAAAACGCCGCGCTCATCCATGCACAGTCCGGCCGGCTGCTTGATATTGGTTTCACCCCAATTATAAAGAAAAGTTCCGAAATAATCATAAACGGAAATTCGGCCGGCCTGCCGGTCAGAGACATAGACGCGATCGTCGCGGGAAACGCACAACGATACCGGCTCTAATAAAACGCCCTGTCCCCAATCAAAATCGCCGAAAGAAAGCTCCGGCACACGCTGCGTATTCAGTTTCAGAATGCGCCTGTTTTCAGCATCCACGATGAATAGATCGGAATGAATGGATATGCCGACCGCGACAGGAAAACCAAGACGCAGCTTTTCGTTTTCGGTTTCCCGTGCGGAAAAAGTTGTGATCCAGTGCAGCTCTTTGTCGCACCGGGCAATGCGCCGGTTTTCATAGTCTGCAATAAAAACATCCAGGTTGTTGTCGGCGCAAATATCCACAGGACGTTGAAATTGCTCATGGGTCCAACCAAAGCCGCCGATCATGGTCAAGAACCGGCCCTGGCTGTCAAACTTTTGGATGCGATGGTTGCCGGTATCTGCCACATAAATATTG
This sequence comes from uncultured Cytophagia bacterium, assembly GCA_964387285.1. Lineage (GTDB taxonomy): Bacteria > Zhuqueibacterota > Zhuqueibacteria > Residuimicrobiales > Residuimicrobiaceae > Anaerohabitans. Next base: position 8,643 of record CAYLWO010000076.1, read on the forward strand.
CCGTTAGCATCAACGGAAACCGCCTGTGGCAGACGCAACTGTCCAGGACGATCGCCCTGTTCACCGAATGCAGCTATAAAGAATAGCTGTTTTTCCTCGCCGGCAACAGGACAACCGGTGGTTGTTTTAAAACAAAAAAACACCCACAAAACAACCGCGCTGATTAATTTCATCCGTCGCAACATTAGTAGTCCGTAAGACCTTTACTCCAGCAACAACAGCTAATTTCTTTGCTGCCGTTCTCGGCGCTCACTTGGGTAAATAACATGATTTTCTGAGCGCATCAACATTATGCATCTGCGCCAACGTTCATAGGCTTCAATGACAGCTCGGTCTTCTCGAGCCAGTTTCTTGACCGTATTGGCATTCAAACGCATGCCGCCGTTGCGCTCCTCCTCATCGAGTATTCTATCCAATAACCTGAACTGCTCGCCTCTCAACCCGCGTTTGATCAGACTGTCGTTACTGGGATCTGTATCATATTCAAAGTACTGAACAACAGGATCAGGCTTGAGACAACTGATATCCATCGTTCTCATTCTATAGATCACGCGAGGATATCGTTTGTAGACATAATACCCGGCTACCGCAATTATGAGAAGGAAAAAAAATATTTTAGTATTTTTACTCATATTGTCAAGCCTCTTTCAGGCAAAAAGATGGATTTCTTATTGTTAAATATAATCTTATCGTAGCCAAAAGTCAAGCAAAAACTGGCTGCCAGTAAGAAAAACGCTTGTAACTTGATTAAAATTACTTAAATTAATCCATGCGAAAATGTTATTTACTCGCTATAACACTGTCCAGCTTGCTGGTTTCCTGCACCTTTCCTCCGGAAAATCGAACTGCTGGTCGTTGGCGCCCCTTTTGGTCTTCTCGGGATGCCGGCGCGATTAGCGTTAGCAACGTGCCGCTTAACGCAGCGCTATTGGAACGCTTTAAAGCAGAAATCCGGCGATTTTGGCAAGCGCCGTACGTATGGGGCGGCGCTTCGCCCCAGGGGACAGACTGTTCCGGACTGGTTTATATCATCTACCAACGGGCTGCAGAAGTGGATATTCCGCGTCAAACAGCTGATCTTTTTGATCAGGGATTGCCGGTTCCGGCAGAGCTGTTGCGTTTTACTGATTTGGTGTTTTTTAATAACGGACGCGGTCGTCTGCCGACCCATGTCGGACTCTATATTGAGAACGGCTTTTTTATTCACGCATCGGTTTCCAGCGGAGTGACGCTTTCCTGTCTAAGCGACCCGCCCTTTTCGGAGAACTATATTGGCGCCCGAAGATTTCTACCCTAAGCCATCTGAGCAAAAAAAGCATCCCGTTAAACGGGGAGATCTGCTGACCCTGGACATTCACAGTCTGGCCTTTGGCGGCAGCGGTGTTGCGCGTTATGAGGATCTGGTTGTTTTTGTAAAAGACGCGTTGCCGCGACAGAGTGTTGAAGCGATTGTTCTGAAAAAGAAAAAAAATTTTGCTGAAGCCCGGCTGGTTCGGGTGATCAAACCCTCGCCGTTTCAGCAAGCGCCGCGCTGCGCTCACTTTGAACATTGCGGCGGCTGTACGTGGCAACATCTGCTCTATAGTCAACAGGTGGAAGAAAAAGCCAAACAGGTTGCCGAGTCTCTGCAGCATATCGGCGGTTTCATGGATCTGCATATGGAGGAGCCATTAGCGGCGCCGGAACCTTTTTTTTATCGCAACAAAATGGAGTTCTCCTTTGCTGCGTTTAAATATCTGACGCGCGAGGAACTGGCCGGAGGCGAGCCGCTGAACGCCGGCATTCATTTGGGTTTGCATGCCAGGGGATTTTACAACAAGGTCATCGATGTGGAGCAATGTTGGCTGTTGAATCCGGTCAGCAATGACATTCTGCGCTTTGTGCGAGAGTTTGCCCGTAACAGCGGCAAACCGGTGTACGATACGCAGACGCATGATGGATTCTGGCGTTTTCTGGTGATGCGACACGCTAAAACCACAGATGAGTTGCTGGTTAATCTGGTGGCCTATGAGTATGACGACGAAACGGCGCAGCAATTCAAAAAAGAAATGTTGATTAAATTCCCCGCGGTCACCACCATTCTGTTCAGCACAACGCAGAATCGCGCCGGTGTGGCCTTTAGTGAAAAAGAATATCTGTTGCATGGCCGCCCCCATATTCGCGAATATATCGGCCCACTGGGATTCAATGTTTCGGCCAACTCGTTTTTTCAAACCAACAGCCTGCAGGCAAAACGATTGTATGACGTTATTGCGGACTGGGCTGCTATTCAGCCGCATGAAATAGTCTACGATCTCTATTGCGGCGCCGGCACCATATCGCTCTATGTCAGTCGCTCGGCGAAAAAAGTCATCGGTTTCGAGTCCGTGGCTGCGGCGGTCCAGGACGCTCATCGCAATGCGCAGGAAAACGGCGTGGACAACTGCGATTTTGTTCTTGGCGACCTGCGCGATCAGCTGACCGATACAGGTGACATTGTCGCAACCTACGGCAAACCGGACGTCATGATCATCGATCCGCCGCGCGCCGGCATGCATCCGAAAACCGTTGAAGCGGTTCTGCGGTTGCAGCCGCAACGCATTGTGCACGTCTCCTGTAATCCGGCAAGTCTGGCGCGCGATTTGAAATTGTTATGCGCAGAGAACTATCGCCTGATGCGAGTAAAACCGGTGGACATGTTTCCGCACACAACGCACATTGAAGTGGTCGCGGAACTGCAACGAAACGCATGAAAATATTCCGCAAAGATTTTGCATATTTTCTAATTCGGATAAAAAAAATAAAAGGAAGTTCATGGATCTCTTCATCAAAGCCGTCATTCTCGGCATCATTGAAGGCATTACCGAGTTTTTGCCCATCAGCAGCACCGGTCATCTGATCATTGCCAATCGATTTATCGAATTCACCGGCGATTTTGCCAACATGTTTGACATCATCATTCAACTGGGCGCCATTCTTTCCGTCGTCGTCTTTTTTTGGCGCCGGTTATGCCCTTTTTCCAGGAACAAAACAGTTGAGGAAAAACGACGCACGTGGATGTTGTGGGAAAAATCCATAATTGGCGTGCTGCCGGCGCTGGTGATCGGCGCCCTGTTCGGCGACAAGGTCGAAGAGTTGCTGTTTAATCCGGTCGTGGTCGCTCTGGCCTTGCTTGTTGGCGGCGTGATTTTATGGTGGCTGGAAAGCAGTCCGCGACGCGTCACGATCACGGACGTGGAATTAATGCCCTGGCGTATTGCGATCGCCATCGGTTTCATTCAATGCCTGGCCATGGTGCCGGGCACTTCCCGTTCTGCTGCCACCATCATCGGCGCCATGGTGTTGGGACTGTCGCGACCGGCAGCGGCTGAATTTTCTTTTTTTCTCGCCATCCCGACCATGGCCGCTGCTTCTGCCTATTCTCTGTTGAAAGCCAATTTGCAGCTGACAACGCTGCAATGGCAAACCCTGGCTGTGGGTTTTGTGGTCTCTTTTCTGGTGGCCTGGGCGGTGATTGCTTTTTTCATGAACTATATTCGCAACAATAATTTCAAGCCCTTTGCCTATTATCGGGTGATATTAGCCATCGTCATTTTTATTCTGCTGGCAAAAGGAGTGCTGGTTAGCTGAATTTGCTTCAAATGACGTTCATGCCGGGTAACGAGCGTTGTTACCCGAAAGTGACGGCCTGACTGCCGTCCGGCATCTTTGGAGAAAAGCATTGGAAAACAAGAATCTCACTCTCGATGTTGCGCACTATTTATTGGGCAATGAAACCGTAAAAATTAATGAAAAATAATCTATGATTCTGCGACGTATCCTGACGTCCTTGCTGGTCGTCCTTGTTGTTGTTGCAAGTTTGGTCGGCTATCACTATTATTCTCTTGCGCAACTAGCCACAGGATTTTGCGCCAAGACCATGTGCTCCGCCGTGTTCGTCAGTAAAAGAACGCCGGTGTCGGTTGTCAGGGAAGAGTTGGCAGCGTTCGATTATATTGCCACGGATATTGATACGCTGAAGAAGATTGTCACTGCTTCGATTCATGGCTTGGCACGGCGCAAGGCCGTTTTCCGACCTGGCTTGGGAGCAACGCTTGTTATTGGCTGCAAGGAGCAAGACCTTTATCGGCAGGCAGAAGGGTTCCAGCCGAATATCGTACGGCCCGACCCTAGTCTGCTCTGGCCGTTTGGCGAGGCTGTTGATCTGCAAAATCAGATACAGGAAGTGGATCAGGTTAGATTGGCCCAGGCATTGGACAGTGCGTTCTGCGAGCCACAAAATGGCCCAAGCCGTTTAACTCGCGGAGTGGTGGTGGTTTACAAGAGAAAACTTGTCGCGGAAAGATACGCTCCCGGATTCACAGCGCAAACTCCCCAGCTGGGCTGGTCTATGACCAAGACCGTTACTGGTCTCCTGATCGGCATTCTCTCCGGGCAAGGCAAACTGTCGGTAGAACAGCGGGCAGCGATCAGCCTTTGGCAAAACGATAGCCGCCAGACCATCGCCATTCACAATTTGCTGCATATGGAAAGCGGTCTGGCGTTTAACGAGAACTATGCCACGGAGGTCAGTGACGTGACCAAAATGCTCTTCGGCGTCAGCGATGCCGCCAGGGTCGCCATAGATAAAACACTGGAATCGCCCGTTGGTGAGAAATTTCGTTACTCGAGCGGGACCAGTAATATTCTCTCTTATATTATTCGCGATCAATTCAAGGGCTCTTTATCCGACTATTGGTCTTTTCCGCGACAGGCGCTCTTTAATCGTTTGGCCATGAGCAGCGCAGTGATCGAACCGGACGCTTCCGGAATTTTGCTCGGCGCTTCCTTTATGTACGCCACGCCGCGCGACTGGGCGCGATTAGGTTTGCTGGTGTTACAGGACGGCCTTTGGCAGGGCGAACGCGTGCTGCCTGCGGGCTGGATTCAGTATATGATCACACCCAGCAAGAGCGCGTCAAAAGGCCAGTATGGTGCACATATTTGGCTTAACCTGGGTCCACCCGATAAACCACAGGAGCGGCCATACAATCGTTTGCCGCAGGATATGATCTCTTTTCGCGGCCACGACGGCCAGTTCGTCTGGATTATCCCGTCCAGCGACCTGGTTGTAGTGCGTATGGGCTATACCAAAAACTCCCGCGCCTGGGATCAAACCAAATTTTTGTTGGCTATTCTTTCTGCCATTCAACCAAGCACAAAATAATGAGAGTTGCCATGACGCACCGAGAACGAATTTTATGCACCTTGAACCATGAACAACCGGATAAGATGGCCATTGATTTCGGCGCCATGCGTTCCACCGGCATCAATGTCATTGCTTATAATCGCTTGCGTCGCCATCTCGGTTTGCCGGTCAACAACACGCGGTTGTACGATGTTTTTCAACAATTGGCTGAACCGGAATCGGATATTCTGCAAAGGTTCGGCGGCGATGTGGTGCAATTGCATCGCCTTTGCCCTGCTTTCGGCGTTTCCATCAAAAAGTGGCGACCCGACGTATTGTCCGACGGTTCGCCGTGTCTGGTACCTGACGGATTTCATCCGCAAGTTAATCAGGATGGTTCTCTGCAAGTTGTTGTCAATGGCCGCGTGTTGGCGCGACGACCGGCGCAGGGCTACTGGTTTGACTCTGTGCATCATCCGTTGGAAAATACGCAAAGCGTTGCAGATATTGATGGGCATGATTTCGGCGCCATCTCTTCGGAAGAACAGGATTATCTGATACAGGAATCGATGCGCTTGTTTGAAAAAACCGATTACGCCATTCTGGGTGCGTTTGGCGGCAATCTGTTGGAAAGTGGTCAAGGCGATTTCGGCTATGCGCGGTTTATGGAAATGCTGGTTACTGATCGCGATCTGGTGGAATATTATCTTGATAAATTGGTGGCGAGCCATCTGGCTGATTTGAAAATTTATCTGCAATGCGTGAACAATCGCATTCAGGTCATACAACTGGGCGATGATTTCGGCACGCAAGAGGCGCTGCAACTGTCGCCGAAATTATATCGTGAGGTTTTCAAGCCGCGACAGGAAAAACTTTTTCGCTATATTCATGAAAACAGCTCGATCAAGATCTTTTTGCATTCCTGCGGCGCTATTTATGACATACTCGGCGATCTGGCGGAAATCGGTTTGGATATAATCAATCCGGTGCAGATCTCGTCGCCCAACATGTCGCCGCAAAAATTGAAAAAAGAATTTGGTAAAAAGCTGGTATTCTGGGGCGGCGGCTGCGATACGCAGCATGTTTTGCCGTCCGCCGGTCTGGATGAAATTCGTCGACATGTTGCGGAAAATATCGCCGTGTTTGCACCGGGCGGCGGTTATGTGTTTACCCAGGTGCACAATATTCAGCAAGAGATCGCAGCGGAAAGAATTGTGGCCGTTTATGAAACAGCCGTAGCGCATCGTTAGGTTTATTTTTTATAACTTTTTTTCTGAAAGAAGAGACTATGGAAAAAATCAAAATCGGCTTAATCGGCGTTGGCAAACTGGGCGCTATGCATGCTAACTCCCTGTCGCTTAATCCGCAAGTTGAACTGGTGGGGGTCTATGATGCAGATCAGGCTCGTTGCCATGAAATTGCAGAGAAACATCGTTGCCCGGCTTTTCTCACACCGGAGACGTTGTGCAGCCAAGTGCAAGCCGTGGGTATAATCGTACCAACCACCTTGCATCATAAAGTAACCATGCAGGCCCTGGAAATGGGCAAGCCGGTTTTTGTGGAAAAACCCATCGCCGCGTCCACTGTGGAAGCGAAAGAAATGGTTGCTCTGGCGCAGAAAAAAAATCTGGCGTTGCAGGTGGGACATATCGAGCGTTTCAATCCGGCTATTCGCGCATTGGACGGCCGCGCTATGCAACCCATGTTCATCGAATCCCATCGACTGGCGCCGTTTGACCCGCGCGGCACCGATGTGGCTGTGGTGCTGGACTTGATGATTCATGACATCGACATTATTCTCAGTCTGGCCCAGAGCCCAGTTGTCGACATTCATGCCAACGGCGTTGCCGTAGTTTCCGATGAGGTGGATATTGCCAATGCCCGCATTCAGTTTGCCAATGGTTGCGTGGCGAATATGACTGCCAGCCGCATTTCACAACGAAAAATGCGCAAGATGCGTTTGTTCCAGCGGGACGCCTATATTTCGATCGATTTTCTGCAACGACTCACCGAGGTGTTTCAATTGACAGAGGGCGCATCAGAGCAACCCAGCACCGTGATCCTGGGACAGATAGAAAAGGGTAGTCGTAAACGCAATATTATTTATGAACAAGCTGAAATACCAGAAGGCGATGCCATGACCGCTGAATGGAACAGTTTTATCGTCAGCCTGCGAACCGGTTCCAGGCCGGTGGTGAGCGGTGAAGACGGATTGCATGCTTTGGAGGTGGCAAAAAAAATCACTGAAATCATAAAGTGATTTTCAAGCGAGCACGGATGGGGCGGATCAAGTATGAATAAAGGTATTCAAGAGCGCTCGGCAGATTTCTACTGAGCGCAAGCTGAAATGGGATGTATATTCCGCAATGAAGAGGAGAGGGGCGAATGTCCTGTTACAGGTCACGCGCCGGAGGAATCTCCAGCGCGATCATGTTCTGATTATTTTGCGGATAAATGATAATGGAAGGTTTTATGCACTATCGCGAACTGTTTTTTAAATACCGCAGCTATACGCCCATACCGTTGATCGTCGCAGCATTGATCTTGGCAAAAACCACCTGGTGGTCGTTTACCAGCGGTTTTATTATCGCAGCATCCGGTGAAGCGGTGCGGCTGTGGGCTTTGCGTTATTCCGGTTCTGCCACCCGCACTACCGGCCGGGTTGGCGCCGATGAGTTGGTGACCAACGGTCCGTACGGTCACCTGCGCAACCCGTTGTACCTGGGCAATTTTCTGCTTAGCCTGGGCGTGACGGTCATGGCCTGGCCGTGGATGCCGTGGATGCTGTTATTTTTTTTGGCGCTGTTTGGCGTGCAATACTACAGCATTATTACGCTGGAAGAGGATTTTTTGCGCAATAAATTCGGCAACGTCTATAGGGAATATGAAGCAGCCGTACCGCGTATGATTCCGCGGTTAACCGGTTGGGGCAAAGGAGATCGGGTTCCGACAACGCTGAAAAAAGCGCTGCGCACCGAACGCAATTCGCTGCAAAGCTTCACAGCGGTCACGCTCATCATTGTTTTAATCTGGATTTTGAAATAGGAATCTGTCATGTCGAAAATAATGATAGTGGCCGGAGAAGCTTCCGGTGATTTGCACGGCGGTCGATTGGTGACAGCGCTGAAGCGATCGGATCCTGATATAGATATTTTCGGCGTGGGTGGTAGTCACATGCAGGCGGCCGGTATGTGCTTGCTGTATCATGCGGATCAGCTGGCTTATATCGGGTTTGTCGAGGTGGCGCGGCACTATTTCTTTTTTCGCCGCGTTTTCAATCATCTGTTGGGTGAAATAAAAACGCGCAAGCCGGATGTGCTGGTGCTGATCGATTATCCCGGATTCAATTTGCGTCTGGCTAAAGCAGCCAAGGCTCTGGGCGTGAAAACGTTTTACTATATTGCACCGCAGGTGTGGGCCTGGCGTGAAAACCGGGCCGCAAAAATGGCCAGGTTCATCGATGAGATGGCCGTGATATTTGATTTTGAAGTGCCGTTTTTCAGCCGACACGGCATTGACGCGCATTTTGTCGGTCATCCCCTGTTGGAAGGAATGCGGCCCAAATTTTCCCGACAGGAATTTTTTTTCAAGTACGGTCTGGATGAAAACCGTCCGGTTATCGCTCTCCTGCCCGGCAGTCGCAAACAGGAGGTGCTGGGACTGTTGCCGGTGATGCTCGAGGCTGCTAATCGCATTGCCGACAAGGAGCGCGGTGTACAGATTGCCGTCAGTCGCGCCGCCGGAATTCCGCGTTCTTTTATTGAACCGATGACAGCAGCCCATGCGCAGGTAAAAATCATTGATGATGCCACCTATGATTTACTCGGCGTGGCGACAGCGGCTCTGGTGGCTTCTGGCACAGCGACTCTGGAAACAGCCTGTTTTTTGGTTCCCTTTGCTCTCGTTTACAAAGTGGCGCCGCTCTCTTTTGCCATCGGCAAGCGTTTGGTGAAAATTCCGAATATAGGATTGGTGAATGTGGTGGCAGGGGAAAAAATTATCAATGAATATTTACAGGATGAGGCGAATACGGAGAACCTGCAAATAGAGCTGCAAAAATTGTTGCATGATTCCCAGCTGCGCAGAACATTACAGCAGAATCTGTCTGCTGTTAAAAGCAAGCTGGGCGAACCCGGCGCTTCGGAAAAAACAGCAAGGTTGATACTGAATATATAATTGGGAAAAGATATTTTTCAACTTGGCAAACAAAGATGGATGGATTCAGGTCTTCAAAAATCTGCCCAGCCTTGACTGGAAAAATAGTATTGTTGAGAAAACTAATCTGTGACCGCACGCACAGAGCAATCGATAATCCCTGCGTATATAAAACATGAAAAAAGAAACGAAAACAAAAATATTACTTTTTCTGGCGCCGCGTTTAACCTGGCTGGTGCTGCAGATATTAAGCAGAACCAGTCGTGTTGTGGTGAAGTACCCGGAATATTTTCAAAGGGTTAAGGGCAACAGTTTCATATTTATTTTATGGCATGGAAAAATGCTCTTTCCTATTTATATGCACCGCAATATGGGCATTTGCGCCATGGTCAGCGAACACGACGACGGCGAGATGATCAGTCAAACCATTCATCGCCTCGGCTATACCACCGTACGCGGCTCCAGTACACGCGGCGGCGTCAAGGCGTTTGTCCAGCTGTTGACCCAGGTAAAAAAGGGCGTTATCGGTTGCATTCTGCCTGACGGTCCGCGCGGTCCGCGCCATTATCTAAAGCCGGGCGTGGTGTTGCTGGCGAGCCGATCCCAACGACCCCTTTTGCCGCTCACTTTTTGCGCGGCCAAACCCATTGCCTTAAAAAGCTGGGATCAATTCACCTTGTGGCGGCCTTTCAGCAAATTGTGCCTGCTTTATGGCGAGCCGATCTATGTGCCGGCCAACCTGGATGAAGCGGGTCTGGAGACTTGGCGTCAGGTGGCGCAGAAGCGCATGGACAGCCTGGAGAAAGAGGCCGATGAGTTTTTTCGAAACTAGATGGCCGGCGCTCCTGTTATGGCCTTTATCATCGATTTATCGTTTTGTGACCGCACTGCGTAATGCCGGTTATACATACGGCATCCTCAAGCAACATCGACTGGACATCCCTGTGATCAGCATCGGCAATATTACTGTCGGAGGAACCGGCAAAACACCAACGGTTATTTTTATCGCGCAATGGCTAGAGCAACGGGGCATCAAAGCCTGCGTTCTTACGCGCGGTTATGGTAGAAAAGAAAAAGCGACCGTCGTAGTGAACAGCCGGCTGCATGGGGTCGATCAGGTGGGCGATGAACCGCTGTTGTTGGCGACACGCTTACCTTCCACCCCGGTGGTGGTGGATCGCGATCGCGTGCGCGGCGGAGAATTAGCACAACGCCAGTTTCAACCGGATGTATTGATATTGGATGATGGTCTGCAGCACCGTCGCTTGTATCGCGATGTGGATATCGTCACCTTTCGCAGCCACGCACCCTTTGGCAACGGCTTTTTATTGCCAGCCGGTCCCTTGCGTGAAAGTCATCGCCGTCTGGCGCAAACCCATTTACTGTGGTGCAATGGCGCTGAACCGCCGGCGCAGTACATCTGGCCGAACATACCGGTTGTGCAGGCTCATTATAAACCTGTGGACCTTGTGGATGGCAACGGTCGTGTGCAAGCGCTGCCGGCATCAGGAACAGCCGTGGTGGCTTTTTGCGGTCTGGCGCATCCACAGGGATTCCGGCAGACTCTGCAGCAGCTGGATCTAAAGCTGCGGGCCTTTATCTCTTTTCCGGATCATCATGATTATTCTGCGGCTGATCTTGATCGTTTGGAAAAATTGCATGAAAAGGAAAATACGGCCGTGCTGATTACCACAGAGAAGGATTGGGTCAAGCTCAAGGCCCGGATAAAACCGGAGGGACCGTGGCGCTGTTTGCGCATATGCATTGCGCCGAATGATCCAGCCAAAACGGATGATATCCTGAACAAGCTTTTTCAGCCCTGGATACAGATGAAAAATAATCGCTAAAAATGAACTGTATCAACATAATACAAAAAATCTCTTGATATTTTTATTAAAATTATGTAGAATTTATTGTAGTATTGTCTCGCAGTGAACCATTTTTGTATAACTAGGAGCTTTTGTGGAAGAGCGGGTTAAAAAATCTAATATTTTGATCGTTGACGACGATAAAAACATCTGCAAGATGATCGAAGCCAGTTTGAGAAAAGAGCGTAAATATGAAATTCAGACTGCGCTGAACGGCGAAGCCTGCCTGAAAACCATTCAGGAGGAACAGCCGGATCTCATTTTAATGGACATCCAGATGCCGGGCATTGACGGCATTGAGACCCTGCAGAGAATCAAGCAGGAAGATCCGCGCATTCCGGTGATTATGATGACTGCGCATGGCACCATTGAGCGCGCAGTGACCAGCATGAAGCTGGGCGCCTATGATTTTATCACCAAGCCGTTTGCGCGCGACCGCTTGATCGTCACGGTGCAAAACGCCTTGCTCAACAGCTCCCTGAAAAAAGAGGTGGACGAACTCCGCTCCGAATTAAAAGGCAAATACACTTTTGAAAATATCATCGGGCAAAGCGGCGTCATGCAGGATGTTTTCAAAGCCGTGGAAAAGGTGATCAACAGCAACGTCACCGTATTGATCCAGGGAGAAAGCGGCACGGGCAAAGAGTTGATTGCGCGCGCCATTCATTTCCATTCCAAAGCGCGGGCCGGCAAGCCGTTCGTTGCCGTAAACTGTTCCGCTTTGCCGGAATCATTGCTGGAGAGCGAACTCTTTGGCCATGAAAAGGGCGCTTTCACCGGCGCTGCCGGTCGACGCATCGGCAAGTTCGAAATGGCCAACACCGGCACTATCTTTCTCGACGAAATCGGCTTGATGACGCCGGCCACACAATCCAAAGTATTGCGCATCTTGCAGGAACGGGAGTTTGAACGGGTCGGCGGCAATGAACTGATCAAGGTGGATGTGCGCGTCATCTCGGCGACCAACAAGGACCTGGAAGAGGAGATGAAGAAAAACGAGTTTCGTGAAGACCTCTATTATCGCATTTCGGTTTTTCCCATCAAACTGCCCGCGTTGCGTGAACGCAAAGAGGATATTCCTTTACTGGCTGCGCACTTTTTAAATAAATTCGTACAACACGAAGGCAAACGGATAGAAAGCATTTCACCCGATGCTCTGGATTTGATGATGGCTTATAACTGGCCGGGAAATGTCCGCGAGTTGGAAAATGCCATGGAGCGCGCCGTGGTCTTGGCTACCGGTGAAGAGATTATGGCAAAAGACCTGCCGGCTGCGGTTCGTTCGCTCGGCGAAAAGCGCATTTACGAATCCGACAACACGTTGGCGAGCTGGATTGAGAAATTGGAAGAAGAAGCGTTGCGCCAGGCGTTGTTAGAGTGTGAGGGGAATATTTCCGCGACTGCCAAAAAACTGGGCATCGGTCGGGCTACCATTTACCGCAAGGCGAAAAAATACGGTTTGCCCATGGTCAAATCATGATCGTCGTTCTGGAATTAAGAGCCGCATTCTTCGTGCGGCTTTTTTTTTGAATAAAAACAAAAGTTGATATTTTCCCTTGTTCCACCCTGAAACACTGTATCACAATAACGCAATTCTGATCAGGCTTTTGTTTGCCTCGCCCTTTTTCGTTTCAATAAAATCAAACAGTTATGTAGTTTAAACTTGCCGAATTTTTGGTACATGATTTGCGTAGGTATTGACTACAAAATATACCCTGCTTTCGGTAAAACGAACCTGCGTTGACCGACAAAGCAACAAAACGCCCGTAATTGTTTTAGCCGTCCTTTTTTAATTGGGTTGGGACTTGTGGGATGGGCATTACGGGGCTAATGGGATGGCAAACGAAGTTTAGAATTACGCGCACTCTATGAAGACATCGAATCTGAAGCAACTGGTCTGCAACCTCTGCTCCGGCCATTATCGCCAGTCGGAACTCGCCGAATTTATCAATTTGGCGCAAAAAATTTCCCTCAGCTATCTCAAATATCAAGAGATGTTGGGCAAACGCATCAGTGGTGATCGCCCCGAATCCGACCTAGAGCTGGAAGATTTGGCATTGGATTGCATTGCCGAGTTATTCAGTCGCGATGAGCAGCACCAGTTCTCACAGTTAAAGCGCTACTATGAAACCAAGTTCGCGGAACAACCGGTGGATGATGCCGAAGCCCTCATTCTCACCCGTCGTTTGGTGGTGCGCAAAACCAAACAAGAGTTGTCGCGCATTTTTCGCGAACGGGATCCGGAGGGCGCAAAAATCGTGCGCAACATCAAGGTCGCGATTCGCAGTGCGGAAAAGTTGCACACGTTTCATGACATGGGCCGGGAGTTTGTTTTTTACAGCAACGGTTGCAGTTTGAAATCTGCTGAAACGGAAGTTGAACTGACGCGCTCGTTGTGCAATTATTTGCGCAAACAAATGCCGCCGATTCCTGATGAGCTTCTAAGCCGGCGTTTTCAGGATGTCTATCAGCCCGCAGACCCGGTGTCGGCCGTTATCCGCAAGTTGTTGCAGGACCTTCACGATCTGGAGGACTATCAAAACTACATCTCGATCGATCTGGTGGTCAAGATGGTGCGTCACATCAAATTTGACGCCTTTCGTGAAAGCATGCTGGTTCAAGATCAGGTGCTGACTCCTTCTGACCATCTCGAGTCTAAAGAGATGGAGTCTTATATCGATATCGTCATGAAAACCATGTGGTCGCGCATGGACAGCCAGTATTTGCGCACGCGCAAGTTGGCGCCGGCCAAAGCGCAAATTTATCACCGGGCTCTGCGCGATGTGCTGTTTGATTTGCTTCAGAAAAAAGACAACTCATCCTATTATCGCAATCTGAAATATTATCTGCCTGATTTGACGCAAAAAGGATATCGAAAACAAGAACGCTCAATCTTTGAATATCTGGCCAAACTGGCCAAAAAAGAGTTCCGCAAACATCTCAACGAAATGCTATAATTTTTTTCCGCAAATTTCCCTGTTTGCCCGCACTATAGGTACAGCAAAACGGAATGCAACCTTTTTGCCGTATAGTGAATCGTTTTTCGGGCAAACATGTCAAAAGAAAACAAACCCTTATCACGTTGTCCCTCCAGGTCTGATTTAGAGTTATATAGTCTGGAAACCGGACTGTCCCGGGCTGAAAAATTGCGCGTAAGCCGTCATCTGGCGCAGTGCGTTTCCTGCCGCCGCATCTTTCGCGGTCTTGATCGTTTCTATGAACTCCTCGTCGCAGAAATGAAAAAACCGCTGACCAACTCAGCGCTGGATATGACGAAATCTTTCGCCCCGAAATCCGTGCGTTACGGTTTGTTGATTTGCACGCCCTTTCCGGAAAAAAACCGTCGCTTTGCCAAAGCCTATCGCACGCAACTGGTCTTTAGCGCCAACGGCGAGCCGGGCCGTCGCCGACTGCGCGATTTTGATCTGAGTAAACTGCCGGCTGATTGTTTGGCCTTGCGCTTGTTAACGGAACCTGATTTCAATGAGATGTCGCTTTATCTCTGGCAGCGCAACTCGGGTGCAGACCACTCGTGTCAATTGCTTTGGTCAGATACCCGGCAGGCGTTGAATTTTACTTTCGTCGGCAGCAGCAAAATGGCCTTGACTGATTTCAAAAGCCTGGACGATCGATTGTTTTACATAATGAAATCCGGCGGTAAAAAAACCAAAACGACGCGATTCGAACTCATTTGTCCGCAAGCCGTCCTCTGCTGAGCAAAACAGTTTTTCTCTTGCCTTTTAGAAAATACTTTGCCAATTTTACTTTTGCATTTTAAGGATACCATCGTGACGTTAGCTGAACTGATGTTAGAGTTCGTACGTAAAAATCGCCGCGCTGTATTGGTGACTGTTGTTACGGCAACCGGTTCGACGCCCGCGAAACCGGGCAGCCGCATGCTGGTTTTTGAGAACGGAGAAATCTCCGGCACCATTGGCGGCGGCAGTCTGGAACATGACGCCCGCAGGGAAGCGGTGCGTTTTCTGGGTTCGCAAGAGACCTCTGTGCAGTGCTATGATTTGCAGAAGGATTTGGCCATGTCCTGCGGCGGTCAGGTCACGCTTTTTTATGAGCCTCTGGCGGCGCGTAGAAACCTGATCGTGTTCGGCGCCGGTCATATCGGGCGCGCATTGATTGTGTTGGCGAAAATGCTGGATTTTCATATTACCGTTGTGGACAACCGCCCTGAATTCGCCAATTCCGAGCAATTGCCGCAAGCGGATCAGATCGTCGCAAAACCCTACAGCCGGGCTCTGGCGGAATTAGAATGGGACGCCGACGCTTATATCGTTATTGTGACGCATGGCCATGAACACGATCAGGAAGTTTTAACCTATTGTGCGACCAAGCCCTTTGCCTACCTCGGCATGATCGGCAGCCGCAGCAAAGTAAGCACAGCCTTGACAACACTGATTGCCAATGGCGTTCCCAAAGAAGCGGTAAGTAGAATTCATACGCCGATCGGTTTGGATTTGGGCGGGTCATCGCCGGCAGAAATTGCCGTTGCTATTGCTGCGGAATGGATTGCACTAAAATATCAGCGTACCGAGATCCGTAGTTTAAGCGTGGCAGACCGGATGGCGCAATGAAGTTATGGGATTTTCAGGCCCCGCTTTACCATTGGCGGGAGAAAATTTGGCCGTTCAAGATCATATTTGATCGCGAAAAAAAAATGGCGCACCAGGTATTATCTGCTTTGGCCTTGCAGCAAGGGCGTGCTTTGGACCTCGGCTGCGGCAGCGGCGCATCCTATGCTTTGTTGCCCGCCACCCTGACGCGGATCGGCCTGGATCGCTCACCGGCCATGGCCCGGCGTTGTCGCACAGCGCATCAGGTGGTGGTAGCGGCAGAGGCCTGCCGGCTTCCTTTCAAGCCCCATGTTTTTTCGCTCATCAGCGTGATCGGATTGATTGAATATTTGTCTGAACTTGAACCTTTTTTTAAAGAAATGGCTATGACCCTGGCCACGCCGGGATCAATCGTTGTGACCGCTTCACCGCCTGGTTTTTTTACCACGCTGCGTCGGCTCATGGGTCACCGGATCCGAATTCATACGGTTGAACATCTTGTACAAGTCGGCAAACAAAACAGAATGTTGTTGACGGCTGTGGACCAGACCTTTTCACAAAACTTATTTTTATTGCAAACCAGATAAAGGAGAGCCCGTTGAATTTTCTCGCCACCGAGCTGCCGGGTGTGATTGTTATCGAGCCGCGCGTCTTTCATGACAACCGAGGCTATTTTTTGGAAAGTTTTCAAAAAAAACTCTATCAACAAAACGGCATTGATGTTGATTTTGTGCAGGACAACATCAGTTTTTCCGTGCAAGGGACCTTGCGGGGATTACACTATCAACGGCCGCCGCATGCGCAGGCCAAGCTGGTGCGTGTAACCCGGGGTGTGGTATGGGATGTGGCTGTGGATATACGCCGCCATTCGCCGACATTTGGCCGTTGGTTCGGTCTTGAGCTTTCAGAAGCCAACCATAAGGCCATGTTCATCCCGATGGGCTTTGCACACGGTTTCTGCGTATTAAGCGATACGGCCCAGTTCTGCTATAAATGCACCGACTATTATGCGCCGCAAAGCGAAGGCGGCATCATTTGGAACGATCCAACCATTGCGATTCAATGGCCGTCCATGGGATCGCCGATCATTTCTGCCAAAGACCTGCAACTGCCGGATTTGAAAAACGCGGATATTAATTTCGATTGGCTGTGATATTTTTCAGAATAGCCCCAATACGCCGAACAAACATGTGCGCGGGCAGGAAAATATAAGCAACAAGACAACGCCAGAGATCTAAGGACAGGCGGTAAACCAGGCGCCAAAAACAGCAGGATGCCTTTTGCCAAAATCGCAAACTTTGCGGCCATGCCAAAGCAACTATCACCAACACGCAAACCAGGGAAACCAACGCCAGGGTGGTCAGCAACAAATTGCAGACAAACGCAGCGACCGCAATCAACAAAAGCACAAAGGTCCGTCCACCAATGAACCTGCGCAATGCAGCATCGGACCCGTCAAGCGCAGCCACCTTTGCGGCCAGTTCTTCACGCAGACTCATGCCGCTGCCTGTGCTGGCTGGTTCAGGATTTCCAACAACTGTAAAGGATTCGCCAACACATAGTCAGGTTGCAGCCTGATATTCTCTTCCATATCTCCATATCCCCAGGTAGCCAGGGCGCAGGCCACGCCGGCCGCTTTCGCCGCCAACAAATCATTGTCCGTATCGCCGATCACCAGACCTTGATCTGCGGAACAAGAAAAATAATCCAGGCCATATTGTATCATATCCGGCGCCGGTTTAATTTTTTTCACCATCTCCGGCGTTACCACCAATTTAAAATAATCCGCCAATCCCGCATCCTGAAGACATACATGAGCAGTGGAGTTTTTTTTATTGGTCGCCACGGCCAAATCGTATTGCGACAGGCTTGCAAGCAGTTTGGGAATGTCCTGGAAGGGTTGGGTGTGCACCATGCATTTTTTTTCATAATCACTTAGAAAATGAGTGCGAAACTCTTCCAACCTTTCCCGGTCCTCGCCGAAAAGAGATCGATAAAATTCCCAGGAACCAGGGCCGATGGCTTTTTTGGTCTGCTGCATATCAATGGCCGGCCTGAACATAATGGCCAGCGCCCGGTTGATGCTGTTGTGCACATCCAGCGCGCTGTCCAGCAGCGTTCCATCCAGATCAAAAATGAGCAGTTTTTTCTGTTGCATAGAGCATTACCTGTAAATGAAAGGATAAAAGATACAAAGGATTTGTCTTTTATGCAATATTATATTACTTTTCAGGGCCGCGTTTGCGGCTGTGCCTGGCCCAATTTGGAACGCGGGCGTCCTGCCCGCCATCGCTCAAGCGCGTAACAGCTTGTTGCATTATGTTGAAACAATAACCGTATTTTTCGAAACGATATGACTACCATTCCCTTTTCTCACTTGCCGTTCGGCTCGCAATTAGCCAAGGACTATGTTGCCAACCGGGAAAAGCCGGGTACGTTTTTCAACGGCAATTATCGATATCCGCAGGTATTTCAGGAGGTTGCGCCCAGAGTCACACAGGCAAAGCGGGCTGATCGGGCCGCGGTGATCGACTGTTTGACGGCGCAAAATAGTTCGTTTAACGCCGGTCCTGAAACCATGGTAAACCTCTCCCGGTTACAACAACCGGATTGCCTGGCTGTGGTAACCGGACAGCAAGCTGGTCTGCTTACTGGCCCGCTCTATACCATTTACAAGGCGTTGACCACCTGCAAGTTGGCGCAGTACCTGGCCTTGCAATTACAGCGGCCAGTGGTGCCGGTTTTTTATTTGGTGGCCGAAGATCATGATTTCGAAGAGGTGCGTTGGTTCGGTCTGTTGCAGCAGGACGGGTTCAAAAAAGTGATTTATGCGCCGGATTACTCTCCGCAACGCATTCCGGTGGCGGAAATTCTCCTGGATCAGGCAGTGGAACCGCTGCTGCAACATCTTGCGGATGGAACGCCGGACACGGAATTTAAAAACCGGTTTCTGTCGTTGCTGCGCGAGTGCTATGCACCGGGGATTTCGTTTGTCCATGCCTTTGCCCGGCTTTTCTCCCAATTGCTGCAAAATTTCGGCGTCATTCTGCTGGATGCTTCGGATGCGCGTTTGAAAAAACTGGCGCAACCCGTTTTTCATCAAGAGCTGGCAAATCTGACTTCTGTGCAGGCCATGCTGCAGACCAATGCCGAGTTGCTCGCTGCCGGCTATCACACACAACTGGCCGTGCATCCTTCGCGGCCCCATCTCTTTATACTGGATCAGGGCCGGCATAGTCTGGAAAAGGAGGGGGAACATTTGCGCGATATGCACGCGCACAAACTCTATACGGTAAATGAGTTGGTGCAGCAGCCGGAGCGGTTGAGCCCCAAAGCGGCGTTGCGGCCCATTGTGCAGGACTGGCTGTTGCCCACCATCGCGTATGTCGGCGGCCCCGGTGAAATTGCTTACCTGGCCCAGCTAAAACGGGTGTACGAGGCCTTTGGCTTGCCTATGCCCGTAGTGGTTCCACGAGCCGGTTTTACGCTGGTGGAGCCGAAAATACAACGCCATCTGGAAAAATTTTCATTGCACGGGGCAGACGTGATCGTTGAAGGTGAAACGGTGCTTGACCGGGTGCGCACCAAGTTGTTGCCGGCCGATCTTGCTGATAATTTCAATTACTTTCTGCAAGTGGTGCAAGACAAATGGCCGCAATTAGCAGCAGCTGTGACCAGGTTGGATCCTACGCTGCAAACGCCGGTGCAAAAAACAGAGGCGCAAATCATAGCCGGCCTGCAGCAGCTGCAAGCCAGGGTTATGCGCGCCATGCAACAAAAAGAAACGATAACGGCTGAACAGTTGCTCAGCATCAGCGCCGCGCTGTTGCCCGAAAATGGATTGCAGGAACGATCGCTAAATGTCATGCCGTTTTTAATAAAATATGGTGATTCACTGTTAACCTCTTTGTATGAAAAAATTGTCCTAAACAATCCGGATCACCAAATTCTCAATCTCTGATTTGAGCAAATCCGATTTATGATTGGTTTTTATCCGTTAAAATCCGTTTCATCCGTTCAATTCGCGTTCGCTTTTTAGCCTGTTATACAATAAGGAGTAAAAATTGGAAGCATTGCATGTGTTGACGTTCGGCGCGCACCCCGATGATGTGGAACTCATGGCCGGCGGTACGGTGATCAAACTGGTCAAGCTGGGTTATCGGGTCGGCATGATCTCTTTGACCGCAGGCGAAACCGGCACCCGCGGTACGCCCGAAATACGGCGACAGGAATTTTCCGACTCGGCGGCCATCATGGGGTTGTCCAGCTGTGATATGTTGGATATTGCCGACGGCTTTGTCGATAACAGTCGGGAGAATAAACTGAAGGTCATTCGTGCTATTCGCACCTATCGTCCGCAGATTCTGTTCGCGCCCTATTGGAAAACCCGTCATCCGGACCACGGCAACTGCTCTACACTGGTGCGCGAAGCGGCGTTTTTATCCGGTTTGAAAAAAATCGATACCGGTCAGGTGCTGCACCGACCGGCAAAAATCATCTATTATTGCGAACACTATCCGTTCCAGCCCTCTTTCATTGTCGACGTAACCGATACGTTTGAGCAGCGCTTGCAGGCCATTCGCGCTTACAAGTCACAGGTGTTTAACGCGGAAACGGTTTTGCCGGAAGAGGATAAAACCTATATCAGCAGTCCGGAGTATTATCAGTCCCTGGTCAGCCGGGCGCAATTCTGGGGGCATCGGATTGGTGTTAAATATGGGGAACCGTTTTTGGTGAGAGAGCCGTTGGGTGTGCGGGACCCGGCAGGGTTGTTTATAATCAAATGATGGGAAAAGCGAACGCGGATCAAACAGATGAAAACGGATTTTGTCTCTGTTGACAACAAATGATCACCCCGGAGATTCCTGCATGGTGTAAGGTCGACTCGTACGTTCATCCCGAAGGATTCAACTATTACCCTTTTCTGTCATATTCAGCTCAAGTCTTTGAATTGCTTGGATTATCAATTATTTATTCAGTAAGCCTTTTTATGGAGATATAATGGAAAATATATAGGTAATTTTAAGGGGACGAATTTATCTTGCACTTTGCCAACATATTAATTATATTAGATCAATTCGGGGATTTAGCCGAGATATATGTAAAACGGAGGTCGAAATGATCAAGTATTTATTCCCAGATAACTGGATAAAATATTCGTTAACTCAAGAACTTGTCAACAACTTGACAAATGCACTCGCTGCCGTACTTTCCCTGAAAAACATCCCCTATCAAAGAAATTGGGTAGATCAATTACAGATTGTTCAATTAAAACGAGAGGTGGCTGGAACCTCAAGAATCGAAGGAGCAGATTTTACCGACCGGGAGCTGGAAGCGGCCATATCCGTAACGCCAGAGCAACTCGTTACAAGATCCCAAAGGCAGGCAGCGGCCGCGGTAAAAACTTATCGCTGGATTCAAAATTTGCCAATTAATCAACCAATTGATGAAAACCTTGTTTTTAATATTCATAGATTAATCATAACTAATGCGGATGATGATCATTGCGTTCCTGGTGAATTGCGCGGGAAGGATGTTAATGTGAACTTTGGGACTCCACAACACAGAGGTGCAGAAGGTGGAGAGGCGTGCGAAAAAGCATTCCATGAATTATGCAGAGCGGTTCAGAATGAATTTAAAGCACACAATGAGCTCATACAAGCTCTGGCGTTCCATTATCATTTTGCGACCATGCATCCGTTTTGCGATGGAAACGGAAGGACTGCCAGGGCATTAGAAGCCGTTATGTTGAGACATATTGGTCTCCGCGATACATTATTTATCGCGATGTCAAATTATTATTATGAAGAGAAAACGAGATATTTACAAACTTTGGCAAAGGCAAGATCTGCGTCTCATGATTTAACAGAATTTTTAATATTTGGTCTGAAAGGTGTTGAATTACAATGCAACAAGTTATTTGAAGAAATAAAGAGAAATGTCTCAAAGGCCTTATATAGGAATACGATGATTGATTTATTTGAAAGATTGCAGAGTCCAAAGAGAGGGTTTATAACCGGAAGGCACAGGACTTTAATAAATTTATTGCTCGAAAAAGAAATATATGAACTCGAAAAAATTAAAAATGAAACATTGGCTGTATATGGAAAATTGAAAAATCCAACAGATGCATTAATCAGAGATTTGAACTATTTAATCCGCCTAAAGGCAGTTTGGGCGGAGAAGATTGATGAGGGAAGAAATTATAGAATTCATATTATTTTGGAATGGCCCACAACAATCACAGAAAGTGAATTTTATAAAATTGCTAAAAATATGCCAAAGCGAAAAACACTGATTTTTCGTTAAGCGCTTGGCCAATCGGGCGTTACCCAAACCCACTCTGCGTTTCGGCTTTCCGGCAAGTTTATCCCCGTTCCCAGGCTCCATAAACCCCGGGGTCGCGGTTTTTGCGACCCCGGGTGTTTCTCCACCTATTGACAATGCGTTGAGAGACACCCGGAGTGGCCGCAAAAACCGCGGCCACATCCGGGGTCTGTTGGTTTTCACACACGCTGTCCAGGCCGGAGCTCGGCAACGAGATGAAATGGCTTTGTGAGCCGGCCTTGATTATGATCATCGCTCTTTTTACTTGATTTAATCTGCTCTCTTTGTTAATTTTCGCAGAGATGTAAATACCTTGGGGATAGGCATTATTTCATTTACCTCAATCATCTG
>CAYLWO010000077.1:0-23666 GCA_964387285.1 uncultured Cytophagia bacterium
CAACAGACCCCGGATGTGGCCGCGTTTTTTGCGGCCACTCCGGGTGTCTCTTAACGGATTATCAATAAATTAAGAAACACCCGGGGTCGCATAAACCGCGACCCCGGGGTTCGTCAATTGTTTTCACACAGTCTTTGTGTTATTGGAGTAATCATGGCATCTATGCTGTAAGTTACTCCGCATGACAAATGGAAATAAAGAGCAAGATGAGATTATATTAATCTCCCGCCAATCAAGGTCGCATGCACGCTAAAATCGTCATTCCAGACCACCAAATCCGCATCTTTACCCACAGCAATAGAGCCCTTGCGGTTATCGATGCCCAATACTCGTGCAGGATAAAGACTGGCGCAATCGATGGCGGTCTGCAGCGAACAACCAGTAAATGATTTAAAGCGCAGCGCTATTTGCATCATACTGAGCGTGGAGCCGATCAAAGTCCCGTCAAGATATCTGGCCGTGCCGTTGCTGGTTTCGTACGCTTTGCCGTCGTATTGATAGCGTCCGTCCGGCAGACCCGTTGCCTGCATCCCGTCGGTAATAAGAATACAACGTGCATCGCCCAGCAGCCGATGGGCCAGTTTGACGATTTGTCCATGAATATGCACGCCGTCGCTGATCAGCTGTGCGGTAATGCTTTCGTGATTCAACACGGCCGCGAGAGCTCCGGGATTACGATGGTGCAGACCAGGCAGCGCATTGAACAGATGGGTCGCATGAGAAATGCCCGCACCGATGCCGCTGCAGGCTTGTTCAAAAGAAGCATCTGAATGGCCCAGCGAAGCGATAATGTTGCTTTGCACCAGTTGTTCGATTATCGGCAGGCTGCCGGGCAGTTCCGGCGCCAGGGTCATCATCTTTAAGCCGCCTTCACAGAGGTGTAAAATTTCATCCAAACCTTTTACTGCCGGAGAAAAAATATTCTCCACGCCGATGCCGCCTTTGCGCACCACATTAATATAGGGTCCTTCCAGATGGATGCCGTGGCAGACGGCGCCGTCTGCACAACCGGAGCGAATGAACTGAGCTGCCAGCGCCAGATGCTCGTTAGCGGTATTGCGCTGCACCGCTGTCGTGGCCAGAAAGCCGGTGGTGCCCTGGCGCGCCAGTGTGCGGGCCATCTGTGCCATAGCCGTGGGTAACGTGGACAATACCTCCGCGCCTCCTGCGCCTTGGGTATGTACGTCGATCAAACCCGGAGTGATCAGCCGTCCCTGCGCGTTAAAATCCTCTTGTTGATGCAAATGTGTTGCAGAGGATTCGATGCGTGCAATGACTCCTTTCTCCAGATAGAGATCAACGAGTTCGCTCCGATCAGCCAGACGACAGCCGCAAAGCCGTATCATGCAAGGTCCTTTCATTGGCGGGTCAACAGAGAATCAATACGAACAAAATCATAGTCTAAATTCTGCAATCGGTCCACGAGCGGTTCTAACAAGTCATAAAACTTGTCGGTTCGCGACGGATGGCTGCCGATATGGATTAACACAATAGCGCCGCTAAGACCGTGCGGATCTTTTTTTTCATAGTCAAAAAGGCGGTTAAACAGATATTGTGAAGAGCGATAATTGGCCATGTCCGGCGTGGTGTAATCCGCTTGTGTGCCGATGGCGGGTGTAAAATTAAACAGGGTCACGCCCAGGGCTGCGGCCCATGCCGTCTGTTCACGATTGTACCACTCAAAGGGTGGAATAAAAAATAATTTGGGAAAATGAATGCCCACCTGTTCCATGATCTGATAATTGGCCGACAGATCCGCAACAAATTCCTCCCGAGTAATCAGGGTGGAATCACGTTTCTCCCAGCTGCAATACAGCAAATGTTTATCAGAGTGCGGGCCGAGATAATGGCCATCCTGGTACAGCTGCTGAACCAGTTCGCGCGCATCCGGCCGACGATAGAAATCACCGGTAAAAAAGAATCCGGCTTTTATGTTTTTTTTCTGCAAAACCTTGCGGATGTGCCGGCCGCCGTCCGCATAATCGCCGCCGGTGAAAATCAACGCTAATGATTTATGCGTGGTATCGGCGCGCACAATGGCATCGTGATCATAGGAGAAACGGTTGAATGGAGGATGTAAAGGTGCACCAAAAGAAACGGCAGCCGTCAGCAAAAGGAATCCACACAAAGACAGTTTCAGGCGGATTGCGTTCATTTCGATTCATCAGCCCTTGAGGCTGATGTGTTGTTTTTTGCCGGCGAAACGGCTTTTGAGATGATTTTTCAGAATAGAGAATGCCGTATCCACATCATCGACCAGATGAAAAAGCGACAAATCCTTTTCATCGATCATGCCCCATTCCACCATTTTTTTAAAATTGATCATATCATGCCAGTAACGCGATCCGTAGAGAATGATGCACATCTCTTTCATGACTTTCCTGGTTTGCACCAGGGTAAGCAGTTCAAAAAATTCATCCATAGTGCCAAAACCGCCGGGGAAAACCACCAATCCCTTGGCGAGATAGACGAACCAAAACTTACGCATGAAAAAATAGTGAAATTCGAAAGCCAGGTCCTGCGAAATATGCGGATTGGCGAATTGCTCCATGGGCAAGCTGATATTCATGCCGATACTGGGCCCGCCTGCTTCCATGGCGCCGCGATTCGCCGCCTCCATAATGCCGGGGCCGCCGCCGGAGCAAACCACAAAACGACGATCTTCTCGCAAGGAAGAGGACCAGTTGGTTAATTTGTGCGCTAACTGACGCGCTTCTTCATAGTAGGTTGAGACCTGCAGCGCTCGTTTGGCTCGCGCCATGGTGTCGCGGTCCAGTCGTGAGGGTTTGCGACCGGCATGCGCCTTCATCATTTCATAGCGCGCCAGGGCCTCTTCGCGATCAGAGACGCGGGCAGAGCCGAAAAACACGACGGTATCCTTAATGCGATGTTTACGGAGCCGTTGCAACGGCTCAAGATATTCGGCGATGATGCGGATGGGGCGGGCGTCCGGGCTGTTTAAAAAATTCAGATTTGCATAGGCTTTTTCCGGCGAATGCCGGTTGACCTGTGGCGCCACAGGTGCAGCTTGAGGCTTGCTTTTTTTTGCCATGATATTTCCAAAAATTATAAGTGTCGTTTTAACCAGATCAGGGTCTGGCGGATTACTTGACGTCGGTGAGCGGGAGACGGAAAGGTATGACCGCCGCCGGGAATTTCCATAAAATCTGCCGGAGGCAAGGCGGTTTCGCGAAAGGTTTGAAAGCCGTCCAGGAACACCGGTGAATCGGCAGTGCCTTGAATGACAAGCTTGGGCAACGCAATGGCGCGAAAAGCTTGTTGAATATCGTATTGCAATGCATCCAACCAGAAATTCTGTTTAATGAGCCATCCTTCATATTCTAAAATCTGCGTGGAATCAGCCTGATTTTGCCAATTAGGCATCAGACTGGAGAACAATTTTTTCATATCCGGCACGGCCGACCAGGTGACAACGGCATGTATCGGCAATTGAGCTGCCGCGAGAACAGCGGTAGCGCCGCCCATGCTCAAACCAAGGACCGCAATCGCTTCATACCCTTTGTCGCGAACCCAGACAAAAGCGTCGTTCAAATTGGCCAGATTGATGGTCATGCTCGAGTCCGCGAATTCTCCTTCACTGTCGCCGGAACCGAAAAAATCAAAACGAAATGCATCGATCCCTTCTTCGGCGAAAACGCGAGCTGCTTCCACAAAGATGCGTTTGCCTTCCACCTTGTTCCCGGTAAAGCCATGACAAAGCAGGACCAGTTTTTTGCTTTGTCCATGATGCCAGATGCCGATCAATTGCTTTCCCTGGCTGCGAAAGGCGACAGGAGTCTCTGTGAATGGTGATGTCTTGATTTTCATTTTAACGTTTATTCCAATATTGGCAAAAGATAAAAAAAGCGCTGACGCAAGGTCAGCGCTTATTTGGGTGTCATCACATCCACACACACTCTACCCCACACACCCGACACAGTGCCTTTCGGCACAACCATAACTTAATACATTTCATAGCATAAAGTCAAGTAAAAAAACTAGAGTTCCACCAATCCTCGTTTAATGGCAAATTTAACCAACTCGGCGAGATTGCGGCTGCCCAATTTATCCATGATGCGGCTGCGATGGGTTTCTACGGTTTTTATGCTGATGTGCAACAAATCGGCTATTTCCTTGTTGGCATAACCTTCGGCCAGCAATTTAAGCACCTCATTTTCCCGTTCTGTGAGTCCTGTTTTTTGGATATTGAGTTCTGCAGCCTGCTGGCCGTGAATCCATTCTTTTACGATATTTTTCGATATGGCAGAGCTGAGATAAATATGATTTTCAAGAATATGCATCAGCGCCGTCTTTAACTCATCGGCGGCAGAACCTTTGAGCAAGTACCCATCCGCGCCGTTTTTAATTGCCTGGCGAATATATTCATCGCGATCATACATGCTGAGCACCAGGACCTTGGCCTGAGAAACGCGCTTGATCTCCTGAATGGCTTCCATGCCGCGCATCTTGGGCATCGCCAAATCCAGCAGCACGATATCGGGCTGCAATTGCTGCGCGAGTTCGATGGCCTGCAATCCATCTCCCGCTTCACCGACAATTTCGTATTTCTGAAAGGTGGCCAATAAATGGCACAGGCCTGTGCGCACCAATGTGTGATCATCGGCAACAACCACTTTCCATTTTCTCATGTTTCTTCTCCTGGCTGTAACGGAATCAGAGCGATAATGCAGGCGCCCTGATTCAATCCGGACATGATGCGAAAACGACCACCCAACAGCTCGATCCGCTCCTGCATGCTGAACAGGCCAAAATGTTCCTTGCGGTTGTATTCCTGTCCTCTGGGATCAAAGCCTACGCCGTAATCGCGCACAGAGAGAGAGACGGCGCGCATGCCTCTTTTTAATCTGATTTCAATCCGATTCGTATGCGCGTATTTGAGAATATTATTCAGTGATTCCTGCATGACGCGATACAGAGTCGTTTCGATTTCACGGGGCAGAGAGCCGTCCATGTTCACGGTCGTAAAGTCGACATCGATCTGCCATTTTTTCTGAAACTCTTGGATAAAATCATCAATAGCCGCCTTTAATCCGAAATCATCCAGCACCGGTGTTCGCAGCAATTGCACGAGAGAACGACCGACGCGGATCGCCTCCTCAATAGCGGCCTTGACGTTCTCCAGTTTTTGGGGAATCGTATCGTCGGACTGATTCCATCCCGACGCCATGGCGCCCACTTCCAATTGCAGAGCGGTCAAATATTGGCCCAAAGAATCGTGTATTTCCCGGGAAAGATGAGAACGTTCCTCCTCCTGTACCTGAACCAGACGGGCGGACAACTGGCGCTGTCGATTATAGGAAAGGATTTGAAGAGTTGTATCCATGTTTAAGCCGACCAGGCCGATCAGGGCGCCGTCATGCGCCAGGACCGGGCTGATCATCGTGGTGTAGTAAATCTTGGCGCCGTTGCGCACCAATTCGAACGCTTCCTGGATTGGGATCAGATTATCGACTGTCTTTTTTATCAGGTTCCGATATAATGCCTGAGTGGCTTCATCCGAGGGTATATCGGCGAGAAAAGAACCGAGAACATTTCCCCAATTTTGCACAAAGAAC
Source organism: uncultured Cytophagia bacterium (assembly GCA_964387285.1). GTDB lineage: Bacteria > Zhuqueibacterota > Zhuqueibacteria > Residuimicrobiales > Residuimicrobiaceae > Anaerohabitans. The sequence continues at coordinate 5,577 of CAYLWO010000077.1, forward strand.
CGATTCGCCTCCAGAATGCGTCCCTGCACCGACAAACTGAACACTTCGTAGGGAATGCTGTCAAAAAGCGCCTGATAGCGCGCTTCATTTTTTTGCAGAGCCTCGGTATTTTTTTTGAGCTGGGTAATGTCGCGACAAAATCCTTCCACGCCCAGCACACGTCCTTCATGCATCACGCGGCGGGCATTAAAGGCAATCCAGACGATGGCGCCGGAGCGAAGCGGATAGGAAAATTCCGACCAGGTCACATCCTGTCCGCTCAGGACTTGAGCGAACATGCGGCGCATCTTTAAAAAGAAAGGCAGAGGAACCCGCGGCAGGAAATCCTTGCCGATTATTTCCTCCCGTTTGCGTGCAAAGATGCGTTCAAAAGCATGGTTTACGCTGATGAAACGGCCTTCGAGATCGAGAAAATAATAGCCGTCCAGGGAGCGTTCGATGATGTCGCGATGGCGCTCTTCAGATTTACGCAATTGATTTTCGATATTGATGCGCGCCGTAATATCCCGTGATATGCCGAGCACCTGTTGCACGGTTCCCGAGTTGTCGCGCAGCGGCACCAGCCAGGTGCCCAACCACTCGGGCTGATGGGTCAGCGAAACCGGGCTTTCAATATATTTTGATTGCCCGGATTGGAAGACAAAATCCAGAGACTCTTTTTGTCTGAAAGAAATCGGCGGCGGAAAAAGGATGGAGCGTTTTTTGCCGATAATCTGATCTGCCGGCATGCCGAGGTAATCAGCGCTGAATTTGTTCACATAGCGCACATTGTCGTCGCGATCAATAATAAAGACGAAATCCTGCGCCGCTTCAACCACTGCCCGAGAAATGCTCTCAGCCGGCTCCCACATGGACTCCTTGGAAATATCCAATCCATTCCCTTTCTTTAAACCCAGGAGAGCAACTCTGCCAGCGCGCTGCAGATGGGCGCGCCACAGCTTTGCAATCGGGCAAGCGCATGATGGCCGCCGTCGAATAAAATGCAGTCCATGCCGACGGCTTGCGCGACCTGAAAATCATGAGTGGTGTCGCCTACCAATACAACCTCTTTCGGCGCCAGATTCCTGGCCGCAAGAAAGGCCTGAGCCACGCCCAACTTGCCTTCGGCATAATGATCGTTCAATCCGTTTATCTGATCGAACAAAGGGGTCAAATGAAAATGCTCCAGTCCTTGCTGCACCAGAGTTATCGCTGCGGCGGAAAGTATGGATTGCGGCATTTTTTTCCGCTGCATCGTTTGCAGGACCTCGCGTGCATGAGGCTGCAGGGCACATTGACGCCAGCGCGCGTAATAGGCCTCCATGAATTCGCTGCCCACCTGCTCAAAGGGGGTTTTCGAGAAATCAAATCCCAACCGGCTGTAATACGCGCGTACGGGGAAATCAAAAATATCCTGATAGCGTTCCAGGGTCATAGCCGGCTTGCCGTACTGTGTAAGCAAATTATTCATAATGTCGACGCAAAGCCATGAATCGTTAAGCAATGTGCCGTTCCAATCCCATAAAATATACCGATACCGATGCAAAGGCGGAAGGTTCATAATCATGCCGTCATTTATCAGGTCATTGTAGTCATAAAATTCAAGATAATCAAAAATGCACTCGGAAACAACGGAAAAAAACGGACGTCCCTGGAATTGGAGGTTGCATTTATCCATTTTTTTTTGTAAAATTTACGAATAAATACGGTAATACCAGCATCAGAAAAAGGAGTAGCTTATGAAACGCCGTGCGCCCTACCCCTGCCATTTGCTTCTGATTTTATTCAGCCTGTTGGCAATCACAGTGCAAGCGCAAAATATTAAATGTTTTATTCTAAAGCCGCCGACACAGTTATTGGAAAACGTCAAAACCGTCGCGGTGGCTGATTTCACCATCAACACGCGTTATTTCAACAACGACCGGACCAGCAAGAAAACGGTCGATAGAATATTAGACGTTATCGACAAGGCCCAGGACGCCAAAATGCAAAACACCTATTTTAACGACAGCGGTAAAAAGCTGGCGGATATGATCATTGCCGGATTGATCGATGATCAGCGCGGCGTGCACGACGTCGGCAGCGGTTTTCTCGGTCTGGGGAAAAAGGAAGGCCGCACTTTCATACCCGGTGCGCGTACAAATGTTTTTACGATCATCGAACGTGACCGCATGGATCAGATCATGGAAGAGTTAAAACTGTCGCAAACCGGCCTGGTCGATGAATCGCAAGCCGTACAGGTCGGCAAGATGCTGGGCGCGGACGCCATCATCACCGGCACGGTGAATGTGGCGGTCTCCGACAGTTGGGTTAAAGAAAAACGCACAGAAAAAAAAGTGACCAAAGAAATTAATTGTCAAAAGCGCGACTGCCAGGTTACCGCCACCATACGCATCAGCCGCGTAGAAACCGCTGAACTGATCGGTTCAAAGGATGCGCGAAAAAATCAGGATTTGAAGAAATGCGAAGGGGATTACGGATCCATGCCGCCGGCGGAAAAGACGGTGGACGAATGCCTGAAATCCGTAGCAGAAGAGCTGGTGGATTATTTCCAGCCCAAATTCGAACAGAAGAAATTCGATTTCGCCAAAGTGGAGGGCGATGATTATAAAAGATTCATCGAACCGGCAAAAAAAGCGCTGGACGTCTACGATCTTAACGGCGCCTATCTGCAATATGCCGCCATCATCGAACGCGATCCCTACAATCATGCGGCGCTGTACAATCTGGGCGTTCTGTATGAGGTGGTCGGCTCTTACGATAAAGCCGGCAAACAGTACGAGATGGCCCGCAAACTCAAGAGCACCGAAGACCGCTACGTCAAAGCATATGAACGCATCAACCGAAGTAAAAACTTTGAGCAAGTCCTGCGCAATCTCGGCGTGATAACCGAAGAGTACAATTTCAACGTCAGTTCCGAACAGATGGCCAGCGCCACTTCGAAAAAAATCATCATCAACGGCAGCAGCACGGATCGCTGGGACGTCAAAGCCGGACCGGATGAAAACAGCGAAACACTGGTGCGCGTGCCCGGTGAAATCGAATTGGAAGTGGTCGATTCCGGCGGAGACTGGTACAAGGTCAAGTTGCTGGACGGACGGGAAGGATATTTCCTGAAAAAGAATGCGCGATTTATAAAATAGTATATGACCCGGCCGGAGCTTGAACTTCCGGCCTTTTTTTAATTGCCGGAACAAGAATGAAGGAGCCGTTCGTGAATTTTGACATTGCAAGGAAACTGGGACGCACCGGTCTGTCAGCCGGACGATTAGGCATCTCTTCCAGCTTTGGCGCGCCGGCAGCCGCCATCGAGGAAGCGTTTGAACGGGGCTGCAATTATTTAACGTGGGGCACTTTTATCAAGGGCCGTTCGCCGGAAATGAAAAAAGCGTTGCAAAGCATTATCGCCAAGGGCAAACGCGACGATCTCATCCTGTCCATGTGGACCTATGCGCATAACAACTGGTGGACGGAAAAGGGGTTGGCCAGGGGATTGCGCGAATTGGGCACAGATCATACCGATGTCTTACTGCTTGGTTATTTTTCCAAACCACCGAGTCAAGCGCTCATCGACGGCGCTCTCAGATTAAAAGAAAAGGGATTGGTGCGCTATATCGGTTTATCCAGCCACCATCGTTCGGTTTTTCCGCTTTTATTCAAGGATAACATTTTCGATCTTTATCATGTGCGTTATAATGCTGCCCATCGCGGTGCGGAACAAGATGTGTTTCCTTTTTTACCGGCAGACAACCGCCCGGCCATGGTGTCCTTTACCGCCACGCGCTGGCGCCAGTTGCTGAATCCGAAAAAAATGCCGGCGGGTGAAAAACCGGCCACAGCGGCAGAGTGTTACCGTTTTGTTTTATCCCAACCGGCCATTGATATTTGCATGATGGGCGCTAAAAATCTGCAACAGATGCGGGAAAACCTCGCCGTGTTGGAACAGGGGCCTATGCATGAGCAGGAACTGGCGCGCATGCACAGGATCGGCGATCATATTCACGGCTAGTTTTTTGCACTAGCACAAAAAGCGAGTGCGGATTGAATGCATTTGTTCATCCGGGTGCAAATATTTTTTCTTTATCCGTTCAGATCCGTCCAATCCGTCATATCCGTGTTCGCTTTTCTAAAGAAAAACGAACGCGGATTGAACGGATGAAACGGATTTTGCTCTGCAATGCCGCGTCACACCTGCAGCAGAATTTTCCCACTGTACTTTCTTGAAACCAGCGCTTCCTGTGCTTCGGCCGCTTTGGTCATGGGGTAAATTTTTGCGATGGCCACCTGCAACAATCCTTGACGAATCCAGGCAAAAAGGTCGCTGCTGCGTTTGACCAATTCATCGCGCTCGGCAAGGTAATGAGTCAGACTGGGACGAGTCAGAAAGAGTGAACCGTGACTGGCGAGAACAGCAGGATCCAGCGGCGCCACCGGTCCGCTGGACTGTCCGAATAAAACCAGATAACCGCGCGGCCGCAAACAGGTCAGGCTTTTGGCAAAAGTATCGGCGCCCACCGAATCATACACCACATTGACGCCGCGTCCATTGGTATACTCTTTAACCTTTTTCGCAAAATCTTCCTCTTTATAGTTTATAATCCAATCTGCACCCGCTTGTCTGGCGTGTTGTTCTTTTTCAGAACTCGAAACCGTCGCAATCACCCGGCTGCCTCTAAGTTTGGCCATTTGCACCAACAGCCGACCGGTGCCGCCGGCTGCCGCATGCACCAAAGCAATATCTCCGGTCTGCAAAGGAAATGCATCATGCGCCAGATAGTGCGCCGTCAATCCCTGCAAAAGAGCGGCGGCTGCGGTTTCCATTTTAATCTGCTCCGGAACGATCACCAGTTTCTCCCAGGGCGCCGACACATACTCGGCATAGGCGCCCAGATGCATGGCAAAAGCGACGCGATCTCCTTTTTTAAAATCAGGCACGCCAGGGCCAATCTCGTGAACAATTCCCGCAGCCTCCATCCCTGGGGTAAACGGCAGAGAATTTTTATACAAACCGGTGCGTTGATAAATGTCGATGAAATTGACTCCGGCGGTTTGCACGCGAACCAGAACATGGCCTGCAGCAGGCTTGGGCAGTTCCACTTCCCGCCAGTCAAGCACAGAAGGATCTCCAAATCGAGATATCTGAATAGCGTACATAATAGACTCCTTTACAGCAAGTTGCGATCTAGGATAAAAGTTCTAGCAGGAGCAACGATGTATAAAAAAATACCTAAATCATACGATAGGTACTCGAAAAACAACCTTGCGAAGGTTTTCAACCTTCGCAAGGATAATACAATCGTGCCTTGACGTTATCTCAGTGCTCCAAATACAAAATTCGCTACAAACAGAATCGTCACGATATACATTAATGGATGCACGGTTCTGGCTTGTCCTTTCACCAGCCTGGTCAACACATAAAAAATAAAACCACAGGCCACGCCGTTGGCAATGCTGTAGGTGAAAGGCATCATAACCACGGTGAAAAATGCTGCCACAGCCTCATCCAGATCCTGCCAGGCCACCTGACGCAAGCTTTCGATCATGAGAATGCCCACGACAATCAGAGCGGCTGCCGTCGCTGAGGCCGGTATGAGCAAAGCCAAAGGCGCCAGAAACAAGGCCGCCAAAAAGAACAGGGCGGTAAACACCGAGGTCAGTCCGGTGCGACCGCCGACGCTGATGCCGGCTGCGCTTTCCACATAACTCGTGACATTGCTGGTGCCCAACAAGGCGCCCACAGAGGTGGCGATGCCGTCGCTGAACAGAGCCCGATCCATCTTGGAAGAAAATCCTTTTCCTCCTGACAGCTGCGCTTCGTCCTTGTCGTCAAAGATGCCGGCCTTGCGGCCAGTGCCGATAAAGGTTCCAATAGTGTCAAAGGTGTCTGATAAACTGAAGGAAATAATCACAGCGATAATAGAGAACAATTTATCAGGTTGGCTGAACAAACCGGCCAGGTCCAGATGGAAAAAGGTCGGCGACAGGGACGGCGGCAGAAAATCCTGCACTCTTAATGGCTGCCAATGCACCAGTCCGACCAGCAAACCCAGAACGGTAGTGACGAGAATACCCAAAAGAATGGCGCCGCGCCATCTTAACAGAAGCATTACGACGGTCATGATGACTCCGGCCAGGGCCAGCAACGTGACCGGATCATTAAAGTGAGCCAAAGCCGGTAAAACATCCCTGGCGACAATTTCTACAACTTTGCCGTCCTGCAGATTGGCATGCACCACATTATGGCCCTCGGTGATGAAATCAAGGAAATGGGCGTTTTTAATGCCAATATAAGCGATGAACAATCCGATGCCGCCGCCAATAGCGTGCTGCAATGATAAGGGAATGGCCTGAATGAGCATTTTACGTACATTGGTCACGACAATGATGAAATTCAGTACGCCGCACAAAAACACGACGGCCAACGCCTGTTGCCAGGTCAGGCCCATGGTCAGAACAACAGTAAAAGTAAAAAACGCGTTGAGACCCATTCCCGGCGCCTGCGCAAAAGGCACATTGGCATATAATCCCATGATCAGGGTGGCGATGACCGTGGAAAGAATCGTTGCAGTGAATACGGCGCCGCGATCCATGCCGGTGAGCGACAGAATAGCCGGGTTGACAAAGATAATGTAGGCCATGGTGATAAAAGTGGTCAGTCCGGCGGTGAACTCGGTGCGGATCGTGGTCTCGTGTTCCGTTAATTTGAAAAAACGATAAAACCAGAATTGCATAAGATCCTCCCTCCCACATAAAAAATTTTTACATCTCTCCTGCAACGGTGTGTCCTGCCAACAACACTTTCCCTATCAAAAGGATCGCATCACTCCAGCGCAGATAATCTCCTTTATCAGAGCCTGTGACCAGGTTCGCTTTTGCCAGGCCGCTAGCGGCCATCACGGCATAAATACCGTGGTATCTTTAGCATACAACTGCATCAACACCCGTTCCGGCGTTAACGGCGCCACAAATGGCAACGATGCCTTGGGGCGCAGCTCGCGCATGGCCTGGCGCAGGGCATGGAACACGCTGATGCCGTACATAAACGGCGGTTCGCCGACCGCCTTGGAACAAAACGGGCCGGCCGGTTCTTCGCTGAAATTGGCCAGATGAATTTCCACATCATCCGGAATAAAATATACATCCGGCGTCTTGTAGGTGGAAAGCGAATCGCTGAGCAGCCGTCCCTGATCGTTGTACACCAACTCTTCGCAAGTCATCCACCCCAGCCCCTGCGCCAGGGCGCCTTCAATCTGTCCGCGGTCGATGCGTTCGTTCAGCGATTCGTTGAGATTATGCACGATTTTTACCCGATCGATTTCATACACGCCCAACAAACCGTCCAAAGTAACCTCTGTCATGGCCACGCCGCAGACATGATAGATGAACGGATGTCCCTTTTCTTCAGTTTTATCGAAAAACACAACCGGGGTGGCGTAAAATCCCATGCTGCTCAGGCCGACGCGGCTTGCATAAGCGGCCTGTATCAATTTTTCCCAGGTCCATTCTGTCGGTTGACCGTTAAAATAAATCCGTTCATGAAAAAATGAAATCTCATCTTGATTCACGCCAGGTTCTTTCTCTGTCAGAAATTTTTTCAACCGATCCTGAATTTGCCGGACCGCGTCCAGCACGGCATAACCATATAAATCGGTGCTGGCACTGGCAGCTGTTGGTGAGGCGTTGGCAACCCTACTGGTATTATTACTTTCGATTTTAATGCGTCCTATATCAACGGACAGGGCACGAGCGGCGATGGTCGCCACTTTGGTATTCAACCCCTGGCCCATCTCCACGCCGCCGATGGTGATGGCCACACTGCCATCCACATAGACATGCACCAACGCGCTGCTCTGGTTAAGCATGGTGTTGGTGAACGATATGCCGAAACATATGGGCATCACCGCCAGCCCTTTTTTAAAACGCTTGTTGTTTTGATTAAACACGTCCACCTGTTTGCGCCACACCTGCCATTGAAAATCTTTTTCTGCCTGCTCCCAGCACGACGAGAGTCGAATGCTTTCGGCTTGTTGTCCATAGGGAAATAAATTCCCGTCCTGTAATAAATTTTGCTTTTGTATTTCTGTGACCGGCATTTCCATTTTCTCCGCAGCATGGGCAATGGCCGCTTCGATGACAAACATGGCTTGTGGGCCGCCAAAACCGCGAAAGGCGGTGTTAGAGGCCATATGCGTGCGACAGGAAACCGCCATGGCCCGAACATGGGGGATATAGTAGGCATTGGTGCAATGAAAAAGCGTTCTTTCCAATATGGCCGCTGAAAGATCCGCCGTACAACCGGCGTTTTGATAAAACGAGACATCATAACAAAGAATTTTGCCTCTGCTGTTCAAACCGATTTTATAATCGGCAGAATAGGGATGACGTTTGCCGGTCATACGCATATCCTGACTGCGCGACAGCACGATCTCAACCGGCCGTTTGCAGTGCCAAGCTGCCAAACCCGCCAAACAAGCCCACAGGGTAGCCTGGTCTTCTTTGCCGCCGAAACCGCCGCCTAACCGTTTTACCTCCACCTCTACGTCATGCTGTTGCAGTCCCAATACCGACGCCACAGCCCTTTGCACCACCGAAGGCGCCTGGGTAGAGGAGTAGAGCCGTACCCGCCCTCCTTCCAGAGGTACAGCGCGACAACGCTGAGTTTCCAGATAGACATGTTCCTGTCCGCCGGTCTCACACTGTCCCTGGACAATGACATCGCATTGCGACCATGCCGCATCGATATCGCCCAGACTTAACATGCGCGGACTGCCAAATATTTTTCCGGCCTGAAAAGCCTGGCGAGGATCGAAAATAGCGGGTAACGGTTCCATTCCGACTTTAATTTTTTGCACAGCCTGAATTGCACAATGTCTGGATTCAGCAACCACCAGGGCCATCGGTTCACCGTAATATTCAACCGTGTCGTGCGCCAAAACCGGTTCATCTTGCACAATGGTGCCGAACAGGTGTTTTCCCGGAACATCCTGGTCCAACAGAACCGCTATCACTCCAGCTGATTTCCGGGCTGCCTGAATGTCGATGGTCTTGATTTTACCATGTGCAACAGGCGACGGCAGGACCGCCGCGAACAACAGATCAGCAGGTCGGGGTTGATCATCAATATACTGTGCAGCGCCGGTGGTCAGCAAACGGGCATCTAACATATCCATAACGCCTCCTGCACGGCGCATACCTCGGGATAGAGATAAAGGAAATGCGCCATTAAAAGCTGTCGAGCGAGCAACCGTTTATAGTCAGCGCTGCCGCGAACATCGCTGATGGGTCTGATCTCCTGCTCCATGACCTGCACTGCCTTTTTTAATGAATTCATATGCAACGGCTTTCCGGTCAGAGAACGACCGGTTGCTCGCAAAAGCAATGGGATGGGCGCCACTCCGCCGCATGAAATAGCCGCCTCGCTTACGCGGCCGTGTTTCTCACGAATTTTTATCGCACTGTTCACCGAAGCGATGTCTAGATGTTTGCGTTTCGCCACTTTTTCAAAATGGATGCGCGTATCCGGCAGGATTCTGGGTATGAAAATTCTGGTCAACAATTCCTGCTGTGATTTGTCCAGTTTTTTATAATCCAGAAAAAAATCGGCCAACTCGAGGCGGCGTTTGTTATGGCCGTCGTCCAGTTCGATCTGCGCCTGTAGGGCAAGTAATAAAATGGTCATATCCGCAATGGGCGAGGCGTTGATGATATTGCCGGCCAACGTGGCCCGGCTGCGCACCTGCCACGATGCGATGCACTCGCCATATTCGGCTATATCCGGAATTAAGGACAGGATCAACGGATGGCGTATGAACTCTTCAATGGTCGTTAGGCTGCCAACCAGCAAACCGTCGGCGGTTTGTCGAATATCAGTCAGGTCTCGACGAGAATATAAGGAATGGAGGTTTCCTTCTTGCAGGGATTCGCCCTTTTGCACCAGGAGGTCCGTACCGCCGGCGACCAGGATATCCCTATCATTCATTTCAGAGGCTTTTTCAATCCTGGCAAGTCTTTCAGGGATGCCGGCGAAATATGCCGGCAGCACGCCTGCTTCCATCAAAGGCATGCGCGGATTTGCTGCCTGATTTTTATTCGCCGTCAGCCCGGCTAAGCGGGCTGCCGCCCGTTTGATGGCGCTGTAACCGGTACAGCGACAGAGGTGGCCGGAGAGAATACTCTTTATATCAGGCGGTTCCATACGACTGGCCGCTTGCAGCAGATGGCAGACCAGCGAGATGACGATGCCCGGCGTACAAAATCCGCATTGAACTGCGCCTTCATCCACCAAAGCCTGTTGCACCGGCGACAGCGAATCCTGATTCAATCCCTCTATGGTTACCAAATGCTTGCCGTGCAGTTCTGCCATGGGAACCAGGCACGCGGGCGCCGGACGGTAATAAACGCCGTTATCGTCCGGAACTCCAATCATAACCGTACATGCGCCGCAATCCCCTTCACGACACCCTTCTTTGGCGCCGGTCAAGCGAATCTGATCCCGCAAATAGCTCAATACGGTCAGGCCGGTGGGCCCGGAATAGTCAATCAATTGTTGGTTTAGAATGAAACGGATGGGAATTGACATGCCGATTCCTCACTATACTAAATTAAAATAATCGATATCGGCTTGATCCATGGTAGTCAAACTGCGGTTCGAAAGTGGATGCCATACAACGAGATGCGGATCATGATTCATCAAGTTATTTTGCTGACTTAATATATATCCTACAATCATTACCTGCAAGAAATTTTTCCTGACTGCTTGAATTTATTGTATAGAGAATTTTTTTTTCGTAACTTGTAGATAATATAAATTGGATGAGTATGGTTAAAAAACTGAAAAGATCTTTAAACAAACGCCGCAAGATGATCCGCGACTATATTGCCATCAGCATCGGCGCCTTTATCATGGCTGCCGGCATCGCGGTATTTCTGGTGGACGCCAAAGTGGTGCCGGGCGGCGTCAGCGGACTGGCCATGGCGTTTCATTATCTTTCCGGCGGAATCGTGCCCGTTGGCATGCTCATGTGGACGATGAACATTCCGCTGTATATTTGGGGCGTGCGCGAATTGGGCAAGCAGTTTGGCGCCCGCACCTTTGTCGGTTTCACCCTGAACTCGTTCTTTATCGACTTGTTACGCGGCCAGATTCCCGGCCTCTCCTTTATCCGCTTGCATGAACATCCGGCCATTGTCAAGCTCTCGCAGAACGATTTTTTATTTCTTATTCTCATCGGCTCGGTCATGTTGGGCATTGGCCTGGGCGTCATTTTCAAATTCCGCGGCAGTACAGCGGGCTCGGACATCATTGCCGCGGTGGCGCAAAAACGTTGGGGCATCAAACCGGGCACGGTTTTCATCATTGTGGATTCCATGGTTATCCTGCTGGCGGGAATTATCATCCACAGCAAAGGTTTGGCCGTGGAACGACATGCCGTTACACTCACGCTCTATGCCTTTTTTCTGCTTTTCATTTCCAGCCATCTGGTGGATGTCATTATCGAAGGATTTGATTACGCCCATTCAGCCGTCATCATTTCCGATCACGCAGAAGAGATCGGCCAACGCATCACCGCCGACCTGGGGCGCGGCGCCACTATGATAGAGGCTACCGGCGTGTACACGCAGCAAAAACGTCCTGCGCTCTATGTCGTGGTAACGCGCAAACAGGTGGGCGATCTGGTGGATCTGATTAAAGAAACCGATCCGCAAGCGTTTGTCATTCTGAACAATGTTCATGAAGTGCTGGGAGAAGGGTTCCGTGGCCGCATCTGATAGAAAGCGACGTTGTGTCATTTTAACCGAAGGACAAACCCATCCGACGCCGGCAAAAACCGCTGCTGGTTTTTTGCGCTATTGTCCGCAGGATGCGGTTGCCTTATTGGACAGCACCCAGGCCGGTCGCGACAGCGGCGAACTATTGGGTGTGGGACATGGCGTGCCTGTCATCGCCGATTTGCAGACAGCTAAAGAGAAGGGCGCCAACACGCTGCTAATCGGCATCACACCGGCCGGCGGCCGTTTGCCGGAATCCTGGCGTGCCATCATTTTACAGGCGATTGAATTGCAGATGGATGTCATCAGCGGATTACACGAATTTCTTACCGAGGATCAGGAATTTTGTAAAGCCGCGTTGGAACATAAGGTAACGCTTACTGATCTGCGTCGACCGCCGGATGATCTGACGGTCAACCGCTGCCGTGCTGCCAAGACAGCCACCTTCCGCGTTCACACGGTAGGCACGGACTGTAATTGCGGAAAGAAAATCACCGCCATCGAGATTCATAACGCCTTGACCGCCGCAGGTCGGCAATCCGAATTCCTGGCCACCGGTCAGACCGGTATCTTGATCTCCGGTAAAGGCCTTGCTATGGACCGGGTGATAGCTGATTTCGTCAGCGGCGCTGCCGAGCGTTTGGTGCTGGAAAATCAGCATAACGACTTTTTACTGATTGAAGGTCAGGGAAGTCTCACCCACCCGCTTTATGCCGGCGTCACGCTCAGCATGCTGTACGGTTTTAGCCCGCAGGCGTTGATCCTGTGTCATCAATACGGCCGGGAATTCATGCGCGGCGCACCGGAAACACCCATGCCTTCCCTGGAGACCATGATCGGGCTATATGAAAGTATCTGTCGACCGGTGTTTGAGACCAAGGTTGTCGGCGTAGCGATAAATCTGATGGCCTGTACGGATGACCACCACGCCATGGATGAGGTGAAACGGGTGGAAGATCACCTGCAGTTGCCGGCAACAGATGTGCTTCGTTTTGGGCCGGCCAAGCTGGTGGACGCTTTGCTATCGCATCGAGTAAAAATGAAACCTAACTCTTGAAAGGAAAGTTATGTATCAATTCACATTAAAACTACACCCGATCTTGACAATATTATTGTTGGTGATTTATGCTTTTCTGGCCTGGCGCTGGTGGACTCTGAAAGAAAAACGTCCCTCGGTGCTCATGAGAACGCTGGCTCACGTCAGTCGATTTTTTCTGCTGTTGCTTTATTTGGACGGATTCATGCTTACCAATTATCAACGTTTACCGGTAGGCGAATATCATCACCTTGCTGCCTTGCTGCCGGTCCTGGTGATTTTCTTTTTTCAATTTCTGCCTTCCTTGTTAAAAAAGCCGTTGACCGCAAAAAAGCAAGGCCTCATGTGGATGGCCATGTTTGTTTGCATCATTATTATCGCCGGAATGGCTAATTTTTAACAAGCCGATCTTTCGGTATTTCCCGCTCGCTTTGATAGGTTTATGCAAAGCTCTCATTAACGGGATGAATAACTCTTTTTACGTAAAGTCGCCTTGTATTCTAATTGCGGAACTTGAGAAAAATCATTTTTTGCCAGCTGCTCTCTGACCTTTTTCAACAAATCGCGGCGCACAAGGTTGCCTTGGGCTTTGCCGAGTTCTTGACAAAAATAGTAGGTAAAAGCGCCATGGTATTTGCCGTCAATCAGGGCGTCGGCGCTGGTTTGATTGTCGCGACAGGCGGCCCAGAGAATGTGATTGGGCTTCTCGCCATCCAAAATCATGGTGCGCAAGGTGCGGCTATAGTAGGCCTGCAACTGTTTGAACCTGGAGAGAGATGGCGGCGGCAAGTACCGGGGTTGCCGGGTGAGCAGCAGATCAATGGCTTTTAATCCGGTGCCGCTGTGGCAGGTATCCAGAAAAACTTCGAGTAAAACATTCGCCGGTATTTGCACGAACAGATCGTGCAGTTCATCGTCACTGATGATGTATCGGGGATCCCAGTCCTCCTTTTTCTGTTTGAGATCGTGTGGACAAAAAGCCTCATCTGCCAGATCTTTTTCGTCGCCGCTTGCATCCGCAATCTGGGTTCCATGACTGGATAAAGAGAAAACCAGATAATCGTATTTCCCGGCCTTGGCGCCGGCAACCATCTTCTTTAAATTATTCACAATGTTTTTTTTGGTCGCTTTGGCGTCCGTCAACACAGTGATGTCCTTTTTTTTAAATCCGAAATACTTGACCAGCAACGACGACATATCACGCGCATCGTTGACGCAACCGTTGAGAGCGGCATCAGGAAAGTTCTTAAACTTGTTGATGCCGACGCACAGAGCTTTGCATTTTGCCATAATCAACCTCCAATATGAGACCGGTACATGAATAAAAAGTATGATTACTCTTTTTCTTCCACCACAAATACCTTACCGGACAAAAAATCGCTCAACCAAAGTCGCCCATTGGCGTCCACTTTTATCTGATTCAACGAAAAAACCGCATCACCGAATTGACCGGTCATATAAAAAGAGCTGTTGGTTGTGGCGAACGAGGTTTCACCGTAAGGGTAGTCGCTCCTTATTATAGTCTCAAAGGTTCGAGTTTGCGGAGTAAAAGCCAACACCGATAACGCGTGGGCGTTATGCACGGTCATAATCAGGCGATCATGCCAGACCACCAGTTGATCCGGCCGGCCTGCAGCAGGTATGGGAATGGCGGCACTCCCGGATGTAATCTCCTGAATCGTATTGTCCTGATGATTAATTACCCACGCCTGCTGCTGCAAAACAGCAATCTTGAGAGGCTGCCGACCGCATGGAACGGAACGCACTTTGAAATTATCTTTCCCCACCAGCGATACGCTGTTGGCCGTGAAATTGGCGACAAAAACGGTTGAATCGTTAAAAGCCAAATCCGTGGGGCATTGACCTACTTGAACGCGGGCCAGTGCTTTTTTCTGCTCGACATCGATGATCTGTAAAATACCGGCTGCCGTATCCTGTTCTGCCACGCGCGCGAGATATAATCGTTTTGTTTTGGCGTCATATTGCAGCAAGCGCTGTGTGGTCTCACGGTCCACCTTGTCGGTCAACAACAGGCGCGTCCCGATTTCGAACAAGCGCACCGGATCCGGCAGATTGGCCAGAAACTGCTCCTCTGTGCCCCAGGGATTCTGGGTAAAATGCAATACGCCTTTGCTGTCCAGCACTGATTTCAGGGCCTGCCGCGGAATGCGCCGGTCATAAAACGAAAAATCTTTGTTAATGGTCAGAAAACCGTTTCTAGCATCCCAGATGTAAACATTGGGCCAGTAGGATTGATGAGCGCCATAAGACAAGAAGACAGTTCCTTCTGCAAATGGAATCGCCTGAATGGGGTACTCTACCGGCAGACGCTGTCGGGATAAAACACTCTGTTCATCGATCAGCAGCGCCTCATCTTCGTTGTTAAAAACCAGAAAGTCTTTTCCCCACTCCACCAAATCCATGGGTAACCAACCGGTATAAATTTTCGCCACTGACTCATCCGCAGGATTCAGAGTGGTGATGGCTGCGCCAAAAGCACCGTTGACGGCGGTAGCGCCTTTGGGAATATACAGCAATCCGTCATGAGGATTAAAGGACATGTTGAACATGTGCGGTAAAATGCCTTTGTGGGCTATTCGCCTGAGAAATTGGCGCGTTTGTAAACAGACCACCTCCACATCGCCTTGCGGCCAGGAGGCTATGTACAGCAGCTGATTTTTCAGGTCCAAAGCCGTAGCATCGTTGCCAAAAGCGGGCAAAGCGATCTCTTGTACGGGATGGATAAAATCGACCACATGCACACAGCTATGATTGTCATATGGCACATAAACTTCGTCGCGCACGGGATTATAGGCAATGCCCACGCCTTCGCGCAGCTCGGGCATTTTTACAATATCGTCCTGGCCGGTCTGAATGCCGATGCGCGCGGTTTGCACCACCCGGCGGTCAGTCGTTTCTATGGTCAAATACAGACAATGCGTATTTTTATTATAACCGGCAAAATGCCAGCGTCCACACGGATTGAGGCCCAGCAAACGGTGCGACAGCTGTTTGCCGGTCCGGCTGTCAAAAACATACAGCGTTGCGGTTGAACCATCCACAGCGACGATTTTTTGGAGCAACGGATCAGCAACCACTTTGCGCAGCGGCGGCGGCGGCGTGGCATTGGCATTTGACATGGGCTCTTCTGTTTGCAACCAGGGCAAATAGAACAACTTACTGGTCCGATTTTGGAAAAAAGCCAATGCCGCGCTCTCTTTGCCGGCCAAAAATACATTGCCGCTGTTTTCATCCACGGCGATGCTTTCAAATTGCCGGTTTGTCGGGATGCATTCGGATTGATTCTCTTGAATATGAATAATAAAAAAACACCGTGTGCCGATCAAATAGACATCACCGCTTTTTTCATCCAGGGTCATGGCTTCAGACTTGAGATGCTGCAGCGCGCGCCCGGCCAGGGGTATGTTGCGCACCCAGTGCGTGGGCCCGTCGATAACGGTAAAGGAGCTGGTCAACGTGTTGGCTACGAGCAGGCGGTTGCGCAGCGTATCACATTGGATCAGGATCGGTCCTCCGGCATTGCAGGAAAATCCGCTCTGCTTCAGCAGATCGTTGGTTTGCACCGTATAACCGGCAAACAGCACCGAGCATAACCACACATTCAAGGCAACAAATTTTTTCCACATGTAATACAACTCTCATTAATACTCAAAAGCAAGCTTGCTATGGTTTCAAAACTTTGCCTCTTATAATTGAACTATCAATATCTCTTTTTTCCCGTTGCGCATCACCTCAATGCTGACCCGATCTCCTAACCGCAACTCACCCAGGCGGTGCATGTATTCATAAATATCATTCACCGGTCGGCCTTCTATGGCGATGATCACGTCCCCTTTCACCATGCCGGCGCGGCTGGCCGGACGGTTGGGCATGACCATCTCGGCGCGCACGCCTTTAATGCCGGTTGAAGAAAAGTCCGGCATGATGCCGAAGGTTACTTTAAAACGACGGTTGCCCTGTGGTTGCGCTTTGGGACCTGCTTCTCGAAAAGCCATGGCTTGCGGCTGCCTGGCGAGTTCGCGCGTCACGTTTAGAACATAATCGGTCAACAGCCGGTGACCATCGTAATTGAGACGATCGCTATCGTCAAATGGCGTATGATAATCCTCGTGCATGCCAGCCATAAAGAACAACACCGGAATGTCCTGGCTGTAAAATGAGGCGTGATCCGACGGCCCAAAGCCCTCGGGATTGAGCTTTACGGTAAAAGCCTGACCTTGCGCCAAACGGTTGACGAGTTCTTCCATGCCGACGGCCGTACCGGTTCCGCCGATAGTGAATGATGGATCATCCGCTTTCATACGTCCCACCATATCCAGATTGATCATGTATTTAATCTGTTTTAACGGCACCAGGGGATTTTCGATTAAGTATTTGCTGCCCAATGTACCCATCTCTTCGGCGGTAAATGCGACAAAGAGGATGCTGCGCGACAAAAGCTTTCTTTCAGCGGCCAACGCTTGCGCCAGTTCCAGCAAAGAAGCCACGCCGGAAGCGTTGTCGTCAGCGCCGTTGTGCACAGCCACCGTATCCGGCTTTCGCGAACCGGAACCGGGGCCGCCCAGACCGAGATGATCATAATGCGCACCGATGACGATATACTCATTTTTTAACGCGGCATCATGGCCGGGCAGCAAGGCTACGACGTTGGCTACCTCGGCCCGTTGCAGAAGCACATCGCTGACAGCCAGGACGGAATCCTGACAGTAAAAGCTGTACGGCTTTTTAGTTGCATAGAAATTTGCTTCCAATGCCGCAACCGATTGCGGTAGAATTTTTTCGACCAGCCGGCGCTTGACGTGTAAAACCGGAATACCGGCATCTGTAGGGCTGGCGTCATAGCGCAAGGGCAGCAGTTCATCCTCCTTGTCTGTTTTTTCACCGGAGATAAACAGGACGCCGGCAGCGCCGTGATCCTTGGCCACCAGAGTTTTTTTACGCAAAGAAACAAAAGGTTCAAAACCGCTGTTGGGCGCACCGCCATCGGGCGCTTCGCGCAAAATAACAACCCAGCGACCGCGCACATCCACGCTGTCATAATCATGCCATTTAAGCGAATCTGCATCAAAATCAAAACCATACCCGCAAAAAACCGGAATGGATTGTACACGGCCGTTAGCTGAAAAAGCCAATGGCGTAAAATCTTCCATGGGCTTGGCGATCGTATCGCCGAGCATCAGCTGATTACCGTCGCCTGCTTTAACAGAAGCCACAATACTGAATTTCTGCATGCCCTGATCAGCGACAAGTTGGATTTTATTTTTCTTAAATTCCTGTGCAATATA
>CAYLWO010000077.1:23766-30969 GCA_964387285.1 uncultured Cytophagia bacterium
TGCCCTGATCAGCGACAAGTTGGATTTTATTTTTCTTAAATTCCTGTGCAATATACTGGGCTGCTTTTTCGTTTTGTTTTGTACCGGGTTTCCGGCCCTGTAATTCATCAGCAGCCAGATAGGTCACATGTTTTTGCAGATCAACCACCGTGATCTCTTTGGCATCAGCAGCCAACAGAACCAGAGCCGACAGCAACAGACTCATCATCTGGATGAAAAAACTTTTCATAATCTGATCTTTCAAATAGTAATTCTTCAAGCGTTCCTTTAATCAGTAAATTACTAAATATTGATCATTTTACATATAAAAAAAAATCCCACTGTAGCTTCCTAACGAAAAATGACTTTATTCTTGCCCTGAGAAAATATCATCAAATTTTTAGAGAACACCCCTAGCGGTAGCTGCAAAATTGAAAAAGTTAATTCGATAACAAAATATTTTTACAATGGATAAAACAGACAATACCTTTATGAATCAAAATGCAGTGAAACCTTTGAAAAATTTTATTCGTAAATAAAGCTATCCGCTAATCGTTTTTATGCTGTTTTTCGCAAATAGTGTGCATGCTAATAAAACCTGGGCTGCAAGGTCTGGAAGGCCAGTGAATAATGCAATAAAGCAATTCAAGACGGTTAAAAATACAGATTTTTACTATCTCCATAGGATTAAAAACAGAAAAGGAGAGTCAAATGCCAAGTTATGAATATAAATTTGTCCGCATGGGTGAAGGATTTCTCGGTGTGCGCAAAGAGGCCAAGGATGGTTATCAAGACGTCATTCACCAACATGGACGCGAAGGTTGGCGGCTGGTGCAAATTTTCGCTCCTGGCATCGGCGTCTATGGCGTGGCTAAATACTATGAAATGATCTTTGAAAAACAGCGGTAGAGTCATCTAAAAGTTAACAAACACCCGGGGCTGCATTTCCCTTGCGAAGGTTTCCGACCTTCGCAAGTTGTTTTTGCGTTGTATGACACATGGAGTGGCCGCAAAAACGTGGCCACTTCCAGGGGCTGTTGGTCTTCACACAGTCTGTGGCAGCCCAGGCCAGGTTAGGTCGCAACGGTTGGTGCTCAAAGCGCTCTGCATACCAAAATTCCACTCAGGACTTTATCATCAGCGTCATGCGATCCCGTCCGAAACATTCGATAAAAGTAAAACCGCCCTTCTTTTCGGTCAAGACCGGCACCGTGGCGCCGTCTGCGCTGCGCATCTTGACCTGACCGGACATTTGTTTAAAGATCAGCACATTTTTGCCGTAACATTCAATCTCAAAATTCAACTCGCTACCCTGCCGGCGCACTCGTTCCAATCGAACGGTAGAGTAAACCAGTTGATTGGCTTCAGGCTTTTCTGCATTCATGACAACGGAAATTTCATTGACCCCATCCTGCAAAGCCGCTTCCGGCGCCTGCAGCGTATGCGCCACGCGCTGTCCGTTGATCTGCAGCGTCGCTTCCGGGCCTTGACCCTCAAAGCGAATTTCTAAAAGCCGGCCCTTATACTCATATTGGGAGAGCCGCGACAGAATGGCGTTGGCTCGCACCGCGATGCCAAAGGGCATACGCCGCAATCCCATATTGCTGACGCCGGCCAACAGCGCGCCGATAGGAGCGCTAGCCGGTCGCATGTGCCATGCGACGTCGTTTGGTTTGAACCGACCGGCCAAAATCGGGCCCTCTGACAACAGACGGGTTGTTACGGCGTTGAACAATTCATTGATTGCTTTTTCATTCTGAAAAATCGGATCAACAGAGGTTAAAAAAGATAACGCCGCGGTTGTCGATAATTCCGGCAGACGTTTTATCACTTCAGCTATCGCCTTTTCCCGCACACTGTGTAGAGATGGATAATCGCTGTAGAACAATGGCATGCTTAGCGCAAAAAGATAGTCATCCGCTGACAAGGTAAAGGGATCTGCCTGCATCTTTTTGCCTTTGTCATCCCAGACAAATCCAAAAGCCGGCAAGGCGCCGGATTTTTTGTAATAGGATTCCAAAAATTTTTCCAGTTTATCTGCCTGGTTGGCATAGGTCTCGGATTTTTCACGGCTCTCCAAAGCTGCCAGCATGAGATAGCCTGAATACGCCAATTGATTGATATACAAATCGAATGAACGGTCGATTGTCTTGCCATTCAGTTTAATCGGCGACGCGAAGTCCGGACCGGCAAAGGCGGCGTCCCAACCGTAATCTTGACTGCCGGATAGAGGTTGGTTGCCTAGGTAAAATCGACCGAAACCGTTTTGTTTGGCATCGTAGCAATAACGCTCGAGCCAATCCATAGCCTGCTCTAAAACCTGCACGGACTCTGGCGGAATGACACGACGACTGCCGGTCTGTGTCCAATGCGTAAAGGCGGACCAGATGGCATAGTAAACGCCGTCCTCCTGTCGACCGCCGCAAAGACCGTCTACCAGACGACCGAAAAATTTACCGGCTGGTTCTTCTTTACTATGAGAAGGATTTGACAGTTGCATGCTGCACCATTGCGTTAAAGGATTTACCCAGCCGCTATAACCACACCAGGCTGTTGCCTGGCTGGCTTCGCGATGCGCAATCAGGTACTCTTGACGATCGGACGAAATACGCACAGCGCCTGAAGCATCCTGGAGGCTGACCAACTGTGCTCGGTTGGCATCGATGTATTTTTCCAGTTCCATCCGATCGCGTAACTTTATCACACCGGCCTGAATCGTCTGCATGATAGAGCGGTCATTCTGCGTAATCAGATCGCCAAGCGATTGAGAGGCTACCCGGTCAACGAGTGCACCAGGATCCTGCTCAGCCAATCCTCCGGCGATGATCAGCATTTGTCCCGCTTCACAGCGTGCACGACTGTACAGACTGCGACCAGGACTGTTAAAGGGCGAGGTGGAAAAACCGCCTTTGCCGCCAGCCATTTGTGCATAAAAATGAAAAATCCGTTTGCGGTCGGGGTGTTCTACTGCAAAGACTTTTTCTCCGGCTTTCAACAGACGATCCTGTTTGTCGCTTTTAAAATCAACGATTTCCTTTTTTTCAAACCAAAGCGCCATGGCGGGTTGTGAGAACAGGTTGATTACCTGCAATTTTTGATTTTTGAACACCACCGTCGGTTGAAAAGGATCATGATCACAGCTTATAAAATCCGCTGCCGAAAGATTGGGCAAGCGTATTCTGTCGAATAAACAGGTATGATCATCGCGATTGGAAAAATTACGATCAACATAATCCTGCGATTGGCCTGCGAGCGGTGATATCCATATCTGCAGCTCTTGCTGTGCAAGGTTCAACTCGATGCGCAATCCCATCCGATTGTGCAACAGAATAGGAGATAGCTCAGCAGCACCTGGAGTTGTAGGATTGGTTTCTCCAGCCAAGCAAGACAGAACAGATAAAACCAGGTGCAGAATAAAGGTGATCAAAAATTGTTTATATGGTGATAATTTCATTGCAGTATCTTTCTCAGGCTAAATATGGGACAAACCGGTTCGGCCGATCGGGTAAACGTTAAAACCAATATCAAACAATTGGCTATGGTGTAAAATGTTGCGGCCATCGAATATAAAAGCCGGTTTCTGCATCCCTTGATAGATAACGTGATAATCAAGATTTTTATACTGCTCCCATTCGGTTAAAACAGCGATGGCATGGCAGGCTGCAGCCGCACGATAGGGATCCGGTTCAAATTCAATGGGTAAATCCCGCAAATCGTGTTTAGCGTTTTCCAACGCCTGTGGATCCGTGACCACGACCTGGGCATGTTCTTCGACCAATTTCTTTGCTATCAGAATGGCCGGCGACTCGCGTGTATCGCCGGTATTGGCTTTAAACGCAAAACCAAACAGAGCAATCCGTTTGCCCGCCAAAGTATGAAACAAGGTGCGTATCATATTTTGCACAAAGCGCCGTTCCTGATATTCGTTAATCGCCACCACGTTTTCCCAGTATCGGGCTGTTTCATAAAGTCCGTAGGATTCGCATATGTACACCAGATTCAAAATGTCCTTTTTAAAACAGGAACCGCCGAATCCGACGCTGGCCTGTAAAAACTTGTTGCCGATGCGCGTATCAGCGCCGATGGCGCGGCTGACTTCGCGAATATCGGCTTCGGTTGCTTCGCATAGGGCCGAGATGCTGTTAATGGAAGAGATGCGCTGGGCTAAAAAAGCATTGGCGGTCAATTTGGACAGCTCGGAGCTCCAGATGTTGGTGGTAAGAATACGCTCGCGCGGAATCCAATTGGCATACACCTCGACCAGTTCCTGGCACGCGGCGCGACCGCCGGCCGTGTCATGACAGCCGATCAGCACCCGATCCGGATTTTCCAGATCGGAGACAGCCGTGCCTTCGGCCAGGAATTCGGGATTGGAGAGCACTTCAAAATGCAAACCTCGGTCGTTGGAATTAAGGATCCGTTCCATGGCGGCGGCCGTGCGCACCGGCAATGTGCTTTTTTCTACAATGATTTTATCCGATGTGGAGGTGGCCAGAATGGTGCGCGCGGTTTTTTCCCAATATTGCAGGTCTGCGGTCTTGCCGGCGCCTTCGCCAAAGGTTTTGGTCGGCGTGTTGACTGAGACAAAAATAATATCCGCTTCGCGGATGCTGTTTTCAATATCGATTGAAAAAAACAGATTGCGTCCGCGCGCCAGGCGAACGACGGACAGCAATCCCGGCTCAAAAATCGGCAATTGATCGCTTTGCCAGGCTCTGATCTTTTCCTCATTAATGTCCGCGACCGTAATTTTGTATTGCGGGCACTTGGCCGCTATCATGGCCATGGTCGGGCCGCCGACATATCCGGCGCCGATGCATAAAATGTTTTTTGTAAATACCTGTTTGGACATTTGAACCTCTGATTTGACATTCATTGATTAAAATTGACTTTTCAGACAGCCTGAAGGATAATGCACAATCAGTTGAACCGGACCTGCGCTGCCGGATCTTCCGCGTAGATGAAAGAGTGACCCTCTTCCCATTTGCCGTTCACGCCATAGTACGCCTGTGTCTTTATCTTGCCGTCCGCCGTCAGTTCGGAACTGCTTTTCACTTCTGTGATGCCGTTTTTGTTGCCGACCACTTTTTCATAACTGACAAACTTGCTCCCGTCAATCGTCATGGTTCCTTGTGTGTAAAAGCCGGCAGTCGTGAAATAAAAAAACACCAACTCTTTCTTTTCCTTGTCCCACATGATGATGGTTTCACCGCCGTACTCTCCGTCATTGACGGAATGCAGAATGCGGATTGCCTGGCCGTTCATGGCACGCTCCCAACGAGATACATCCACCATGGGTTTTTCCTGACCGGTGACCGAAGGCTGACTTTTCCAGGTTTTATTCAAGAAAGGTTTGAACGGTCGCAACGGTTCAGCCAGGTCCTCCGCTTCAGCAGCCCATATGGTTCCAGCTGCAAAGCAGGCAAAGAAAAATAAAATTTTTAACATGAAGGACTCCTTTTTGTTGATCTTTCACAGAGCGACCTGCGCTCCAGCAACAACCTTGCGAAGGTTATGAACCTTCGCAAGGTTACGATCCTCAGAACATCTTGCGCAAATTCTTTATCACCGCCAACCAGTGGGTTGTTTTCCAAAAACGAGCAAAAGCCAGCAAAGTCAACAGTCCCGTGAATTTAATCACGCCTGGCGGCCGAAACAGCAAATCAATGGCCGCGTTAAAAAGTTCCTTGCCGTTCTGGTACGGGTACCACCACAAATTGCGTTCATTGCCGCCGGCATCATAACTCACATATTGAACCTGCACCATTTCCTGCAGACCGAATCGGGAATGGGTCAGGCCGATGCCGCTCTGCTTGAATCCCACCCAGGGCGCCGTCGGTTCTCCCCAGGTCATGGTGCTGTCGTTGATGAGTACCGTGCCGGCGCGCAGTTCTTTCATAAATCGAGCAGCGGTGTTCCGATTACTGGTCCAACCGTAAGCGGATAATCCATAAGGCGAGTCGTTGGCCAGGCGTATCGCTTCATCGAGAGAATCTACTGCCATGACCGGCAATATAGGGCCAAAGGTTTCCTCGGTCATGACTTTCATCCCGTGATGAACATGGGTCAACAAGGTGGGCGGAAAAAAATAACCGTGTTGGTGCAACCGTTCTCCGCCGCACAGCAAAGAGGCGCCTTTGGCCAAAGCATCCGCTACCTGTTGTTCCACTTTGTCCAGCTGTTTTTGCAATGCCAGAGGACCGATGTCGGTGCCTGCCTGCAACGGATCACCGACCCGCAATTTTTTGATTTCAGCCAGGCAAGCCTGAATGAAGGATTCCGCAACAGCTTTTTCCACATAAACCCGTTCAATGGCCGCGCACACCTGACCGGCGTTGATCATAGCGCCCCAGACGATTCCCCTGGCGGCTCGCGCTATATCGGCATCAGCAGCAACGATGGCCGGATCTTTTCCTCCCAGTTCCAATACGACGGGCGTAACATGCTCGCTGGCTGCGGCCATGACTTTTTTACCGACAGCCGTACTTCCGGTAAAAATGATTTTATCCAACCCCTCATGACCGCTTAAATAAGAAGCATCGACGTCATGCAAATAAACCACGTTCAGGACGCCATCGGGAAATCCCGCTTCTTTGAACAGCTGTTCGATTTTTTTGCCGATCAAAACCGACTGCGGCGCCGGCTTGAACACGACGGTATTGCCGGCGATGAGAGCTGCCGCTAGTTCCGGCATAGGCACCGAAAAGGGAAAATTCCAGGGCGAAATAACGCCGATGACGCCGTAAGGAATATAGCGATAACGGCTTTTTTTATGGGCAAAGAGAATGGTTTGATGGGCAACCGGTTCATCCTTTAATTGCCGCGGCGCCTGTTTGAGCAAATCTTTCAAGAGCGCCAACACCGGCAAGACCTCTGTGGTCAGCGCTTCGGTCAGCGGTTTGCCCTGCTCCCGCACAACCAATTCAGCGATGCTGTTTTTTTGCTGTAATAGGATGCGCTGCAGATTTACTAAAAATTTTCTGCGTTCTTTAATTGAACAGGTTGACCAGGCGGCGGCAGCGTGCCGAGCAGCCTGAATGGCGCGATCCACGCCCTGACGACCATCGGCTTGGATTCGCCCGAGCTCTTTTTCATCGGTCGGATTGATGGAAATGATATCCTGCCGGCAATCCGGTTGCATCTCTTGCATTCGTTTCATCCTTCCTGTGCGGGAATATGGCTCATAGCGTACTCTGCTATTGCGGTAATCGTTAAACTGGGATT
>CAYLWO010000078.1:0-3427 GCA_964387285.1 uncultured Cytophagia bacterium
TGCGCCGGCGTTTCTCCGTAAACGCGGGCGCGACAACCCTCAGCTGTGAACTGCATTTCTCGAAATCCGGCAAAAAAGAATTGTCGGGTTTGCACAAGATAGTTCAACTCTGAAAGCCAGTTGACCAAAAGTTGTTCGTGATCAGCGGCCGTGATGCGGATCTCGTCTGTCTCGACAACGTCCGACAGGGGGGTGCCTCCGGTGATGATTTTCATCAGGCCAAAGCTGCCGGCGCGCAGGATTTCTACCAGCGAATCGGCATACATTTTTATGCCGACGTCCGCGGTATGATCGATTATCTCAAAGCGACTGGCCATAGGCGGAACTCTCATTACTGTCAGCGTCGACCCAATGCGGCAGCCACACCAGTGCGGTCAAGCGCACCTTGACGTCGGTTTTCTTCGGCCGCAAAGAAGTAGCGACAATATTCTGTTGCAGCGGATCTGTCGACGCGTTAACCGCCTGCATCTCCGCATCGAACTCGGCCTGCAGATCAGCGAGCTGTTGCTGCAGATTTTCCAGACTTTCGGAAGCGATCGAGATGTCGCCCTGTTCCTTGGCGGTGCGCATGCCGCTGCGCATGGCGGAAGACGCCCGACTGATGGTGGTCGAAGAGATGGTTTTACGCCCCATAAATGCGCCCAGAATCGTCGCGCCGATGGATACAGCTGTTTGCAGTCCCTGACTGCGCACGTCTGCGCGTTCTTTATCCAAGCGCTGCTGTGCGCGCAACACGCGTTCTTGCAGAGCGTTCATTTTCACAGAATATTTTTTTCGCAGCGCTTCAGCCTGGTCATCGCGGCCTTCGCGCGCCATTTGTGAGAGTCGCACGCGAAAATCCCGTTCCGATTCGCCGGGTTTTGACTTTTGTCTCAAATCAGGGCATTCAAACGTCTGCAATTCGATCGTGCGATAGAGAAAATCACCGAAATCTTTAGTCCAGGTTTTATAGTTTTCCGCTTTGCTTGCAGCCGGATTCAAAGAGGCAAAAGCCGCGCTTTCTTCCGGCTGTTTTTCCAGATCGCCTTCAGCAAATGAAACGGTTGTACTATCGTCCCAGTTCACGGGCAATACATTATCCGTAACCGGCGTGACAGAGCCACGACGTAAAACCGGGGCGCCTGGCCAGGCCACCTCAGCCAGACCAAAGACAAACGGCTTGTAGGTCAATGCAGCATCCGTGGGTTTGCTGCCGCGCACCGGCGCAAAAAATTCATTCACCTGCGGCGGCAAGGCAGGACGGCTATTGGGTTCAATGGGTTTTGCTTTGGTTTTCCTGGCCGCCACAGGTGCGGCACGGTCCTGTTTTTTTAAGGTTTTTATTTGCGCCAAGGTCAACGGACCGCGCAAATAAGAAAGACACCAGCGCGTTTGAAAAATATCGGGCTCGCTCTCATGAATATTTTTCATCAAAAAGACCCGTTTGCCCAGAGCGGAAATGGCCCTGCCGAGTTTCGCATCAATGCCGGCGCTGGCGCCGGCCAGTCCTTGCATCACGCGATCGACATCCTGTTGTGTCTGTAGGCGGCCGATAAACCAGGTGCCGGCATTGGCCAGAGCTTTGTAATCCAGATCCACCGGATTTTGCGTGGCCAACAACACGCCAACGCCGAAGGCGCGCGCCTGTTTGAATAAAATCATCAACGGTTTTTTTGACGGCGGATTCGCCACCGGCGGCAAATAGCCGGCCACCTCGTCCATGTAAAGCAATGCGCGCAGACTGGTGGTGCCGGGCTGGCTGCGCATCCAGGAAACCACCTGGTTGAGCAACAGCGTGACAAAGAACATGCGTTCGTTATCGGTCAGATGCGCGATGCTGATTATGGACATGCGCGGTTTACCGGCCTGGTTGTACAAAAGTTGTCCGACATCCAGTCCATCGCCTTGCAACCAGACGTTAAAGCCCGGCGCAGCGAGCAGATTGTTCAACAACAGCGCCAGTTCAAAACGCTCTTTGGCCGGATAAAAAGCATCGACGTTAAAAGCGCCCACGCGGCTGAACGGCGGTGATTGAATGGCGGTGATCATGGCCGTCAGGTCCAGGTCCTTGCCTTTGCTCCAACTGTCCTGCAAAATGTTGGCGATGAGAATATGCTCGCGGCTTTTAATGGGATCCGCGACAATGCCGATTAAACCCAACAGGCTGGTGGCTGTGGAGGAGATCATATCACCCAGCGCTTCGGCATCGTCCAGGGTTTCCTGCGAAGGGCAGGCAAAACTGTTGAGAATGGAGATGGGCGTGCCGGCGGTGCTGCCCGGAGTGAACACGTTAAACTCGGCGCTGTCCTTGAGCTTTTGAATGCGTTTGCCGTCCTGGCCCCAATCCGCCAAACCTTTCTTCCATAACGCGGCCTGCTCGGCGCTGAATTGTTCGGCGGTCTGATTGCTGCGATTGGCGTCATCGCTGTTGATCCAGGGCTTGAACTCTTCGGCGGTCAGATCGGGAAAGGTGAGCAGGAGATTGCTCATATCGCCCTTGGGATCGATGATGATGGCGGGAATGTTATCGATAGCCGCTTCTTCCAACAGGGCGATGCAAAGGCCGGTCTTGCCGCTGCCGGTCATGCCCACGCAAACGCCGTGCGTAACCAGATCTTTGGAATCATAGAGCACCAGGTCTTCAGCCAAAGCTTTTTTCACCACATCATATTTACGGCCAAGATAAAATTGTCCCAGTTTTTCAAAATCGGTCATACAAACTCCCTGTTCTAGGTTACTCGGCATGAGCCAGCAACAATGGCATCAGCTCGCTGGCGTTGACGGTTTTCAAGCCCCCTTGAATGCAGGCGATTTCATCAAAGGTCTGCACCGTGTCGTATCGGCAGGACGGCGAATGGATCATGATGGGCGTAGGGTGCCAGGTGATGCGGCCCAGGGCTGTGGGCAGCGAATAATCACCGGCTATGCAAAGGACGGTCCGTTCATTTTTCATCAGCTGCGGAACAAAGGCGTCGATCTCTTCAATTGTTTTGATTTTTTCATAATACTCTTTCTGCAACGCAAACGGTTCCGCCGTATCGATGTGCAGGATTAGCAAATCATATTGATTCGTCAACTGCTCGTGCAGTTGAAAAAAAGCCGGCACCGTCGACGCGCTTTTATGCACCTGGATGCCCAACGCCGTGGCGGATTTTTGATAAATCGCATCGTGCGCGATCAAACCGGCGGTGCGATGATATTTTTGTTTAAAGGAGATGGTGCGGCCGGAACCATACCCTAACAGATATCGTAAAGAGGATTTTTTATCCGGTGTTTTTCCGAGCCCGGAGGGTTGCAACAAACCGCAGATGGATTTGCGCATCAACGCGTTCAGATTCGGCCGGTGCGCCTGCTGCAGTTCGGTGAGCATGTTGGGGCCTGATTGTATCCCACCCAGGCCGCCGATAAGTAAGAGGATAATGTTGTTTTGCGTCATAATCTTCCTGGT
>CAYLWO010000078.1:3527-7557 GCA_964387285.1 uncultured Cytophagia bacterium
CCAGGCCGCCGATAAGTAAGAGGATAATGTTGTTTTGCGTCATAATCTTCCTGGTCAGGGTGTTGTCGGGCGATAATCCAGCATGAAAAATTTTTTTCGCTGGAAAATTCTCTGGTAATCGTCCATTTTCATATCAAATATATAACCTCTGCTTCATAAATGCAACCTTTTTGCAAAACTCTTTTACGTTTGCAGAAAAATTATTACATTATCCCGGAGACCACTAATAAACGCGAATAAACACGAATAGAACTTGACACGGTATCGAGTTTATTGCATTATAGAAATTAAAAAAATGAAAAAATACAAAAGGAATTATGTATGGCTCTTACTCTGAAAAAGCTGTCGGGATTCAACGGTCGCAAAGGTCCGTTGTTGTTGATCATCATGGACGGCATCGGTATCGGCAAAAACGACGAAAGCAATGCGGTCTGGTTGGCGAAAACTCCGGTGCTGGATAAACTCATGGCCGGTACTCTGCAGACGCAACTCAAGGCGCACGGCACCGCGGTCGGCTTGCCCTCTGATGAAGATATGGGCAACAGCGAAGTGGGTCACAATGCCATGGGCGCCGGACGCGTTTTCAGTCAGGGCGCCAAGCTGGTGGATAACGCCATTCAAAGTAAATCCATTTTCAACACCGATATCTGGAAAAAGCTGACCAGCCGCGGCGTCGTGCATTTTATCGGACTCTTGTCCGACGGCAATGTGCATTCGCACATCAAACAGCTTTTTGCCTTGATTCAGAATTGCAGCGAACGCGGCGTGCAAAAAGTGCGCCTGCACCCTTTGTTGGATGGCCGCGATGTGGGTGAGAAAACGGCGCTGATTTATATCGAACAGACCGAACAATTTCTGGCAAAATTGAATGCGGAAAAAGGATTGGATTATCGCATCGCCTCCGGCGGCGGCCGCATGGTCACCACCATGGATCGTTACAACGCGGACTGGAGCGTTGTTAAACGCGGCTGGGATGCACACGTACACGGGACCGGTAGATCGTTCACATCCGCCGCTGAAGCGGTGCAGACCTATTATGATGAAGACGCCAAGATTACCGATCAGTATCTGCCCTCTTTTGTCATCGTGGATGCACAGGGCAAGCCGGTGGGCGCCATTGCAGATGGCGATTCGGTCATCAATTTCAACTTCCGCGGCGACCGCGCCATCGAGATCTCCCGCGCGTTCGAGGAGAAGGATTTCAAAGAATTTGATCGCGGCCGGTATCCGGATGTTCTCTATGCCGGCATGATGGAATATGACGGTGATCTGCATATCCCGGCCCATTTTCTGGTCTCGCCGCCTGAAATCGACCGCACGGTGTCGGAATATCTCTGCGCCGCCGGCGTGCCCTCTTTTGCTTTGTCGGAAACGCAAAAATACGGACACGTCACCTATTTCTGGAACGGCAACCGCTCCGGATACATCGATGAAAAATTAGAGTTGTTCATCGAAATACCGTCGGATAAAATTCAGTTCGACCAGGCGCCGGCTATGAAAGCCAACGAAATAGCGGAAAAAGCAGCCGAGCTGCTGCGCACCGGCAAGTATCGCTGGGGACGCGTTAACTTTGCCAATGGCGATATGGTTGGGCATACCGGCGTGGTCGCAGCAACGGTGACGGCCGTAGAAACCGTGGACGCCTGCGTAGGCAAATTGCTCAAGGCGGTGGAAGAAATGAACGGCCTGGCCATCATCACCGCAGATCATGGCAATGCGGACGAGATGTTTACGGTGAAAAAAGGGGTAAAGTCGGTCAAAACCGCGCACACGCTCAATCCGGTGCCGTTTATCATTTACGATCCGGCCTACAAAGGCGAGTACAAGTTGGCAAACGTTGCCAACGCCGGTTTGTCCAACATTGCGGCAACGATGTTGAATCTGTTGGGATATGAGAAACCGGAAGAGTATGATGCGTCGCTGATAGCCTTTTAGATTCGTTATTGCTCGAAAAACAACCTTGCGAAGGATTCAAGCCTTCGCAAGGTTGTTTTAACGCAGAGACGCAGAGAACGCAAAGAGGGATGCTTGCCGCTTAACGCGGTATTAAATTTTTTCTACTCGGCCCCCGTTAATTTTTTTTTGCTCCAGTACAAACACCGTCAATTCCGCCAACGCATTAGGCCATAATCGGCCGAGCAACCTTTGTTGACCAGCCGTCAGATTAATTTGCCTGACGATGCGAATATTTTCCTTTAGGCACAATTTTTTAAAATCCCACACCGTAGGCAAATGGATGTTGGGCGTGTCGTACCACTGATAGGGCAGTGCTTTGGTGACCGGCATGCGTCCCTGAAAGAACAGCTGCGTGCGCGTGCGCCAGTAACCGAAATTGGGAAAGCTGATAATGCCGAGTTTGCCCACGCGCACCATTTCGCGCAGAATGACCGGCGGCTTGTGCACTTCCTGCAAGGTGCGGCTGAGAATGACATAATCAAAAAAGCCGTTTGGATAATCGGACAGACCTTCATCCAGATTACCCTGGACCACCGGTACGCCTTTGGCAATGCATTGATAGATGTGTTCATTGTGCAGCTCGACGCCGTGGCCTTGAATGTGTTTTTCATGCATCAGCTTGTCCAGCAATTCGCCATCGCCGCAACCTAAATCGAGAATGCGGCTGTTGTTCGGAATCAGGTCAAAGATGATCTGCAAGTCGAGCCGAATCAGATGAGGTCGGGTCATGATCAGGCCTCTTCCTGATAAACACGGTCGATAAAGTCGGAAATCATCTTCATCATATGTGGATTTTCGATTAAAAAGGCATCATGCCCGTATGAGGAGGGGATTTCACAGAACGTGACATTTTTTTTATTTATTTTCAAGGCACGCACAATATCTTTAGCCTGCGCCGTGGTATACAGCCAGTCTGATGAAAACGAGATGACCAGAAACCGGCCCTGTACCTTGGCAAAGGCGTTTTCCAAAGAACCGAAATCGCGCTGCAGATCAAAATAGTCTATGGCTTTGGTGATGTACAAATAGCTGTTGGCGTCAAAGCGCTTGATGAAACTTTCACCCTGATAGCGTAAATAGCTTTCCACCTCAAAATCGGTTTGAAAATCAAAACCATAAGTATCCTTATGACGTAATTTTCTGCCGAATTTGTTGTGCATCGATTCTTCGCTGAGATAAGTGATATGCGCCAGCATGCGCGCCACAGCCAGCCCCTTGACCGGCTTGCGTCCATGCAGCAAATAGTTGCCTTCGCACCAATCCGCGTCCGCATAAATGGCCTGTCGGCCGACTTCATCAAAAGCGATGCCTTGCGCATTTTGTCTGCTGGTGGTGGCAATGGGAATGGCGCAGCGCACGCGCTGCGGGAATTCGATGGCCCATTCCAGCACCTGCATGCCGCCCATGGACCCGCCGACCACGCACAGCAGTCTTTCAATGCCCAGATGATCCAACAGATAGGTTTGGCTGCGCACCATATCGCCGACCGTGATCACCGGGAAATCGAGATTATAAGGTTGACCGGTTTTGGGATTCAGGGAGGTAGGACCGGTGGATCCTTTACACCCGCCAATGACGTTGGAACAGATGACAAAATATTTATCCGTATCAAACGGTCGCCCCGGCCCAACCATATAATCCCACCAGCCCGGTTTCGGGTCCGATTCGTGGTGATAGCCGGCCACGTGGCTGTCGCCGGAGAGCGCATGGGTGATAAGAATGGCGTTGGAGGCGGTGCTGTCCAATTGGCCATAGGTCTCATACGCCAAGGTGATCGGACCAAAACGATCGCCGCTGTCCAGCGCCATCTCGTTGGGTGGTTCGGCAAAAGAAAAGGATTGGGTGGCGACTATTCCGACCGAATGATGGTTCATTTTTCTGCAAGTGTGTGTTAAGAATGAGTGTGATTTAAAAGCTACCCTTGCGAAGATTTTAAACCTTCGTCAGGGTAGCACAAAGATAAACATTTCTGTTGAAAATTACAACCCTGTTGCTCCGTCGAACAAACCTTCAAATAAAACGGAGGACAGGTACCGTTCACCCGAATCAGGAAAAATCGTTACGATGGTCTTGC
>CAYLWO010000078.1:7657-26613 GCA_964387285.1 uncultured Cytophagia bacterium
ACGGAGGACAGGTACCGTTCACCCGAATCAGGAAAAATCGTTACGATGGTCTTGCCGCCGAATTCCGGCAGTTTGCCCAGGCGAATGGCCGCAGCCGCCGCCGCTCCGGAGGATATGCCGGAGAGAATGCCTTCCTCGCGCGCCAGTCTGCGCGCCGTTTCTATGGCCTCTTCATCGCTTACCTGCTCTACGCGATCCAAAATTTTCAGGTCCAGGGTGTCGGGAATGAATCCGGCGCCAATGCCTTGAATCTTGTGCGGCCCGGGCTTTTGTGGTTGATTAGCCAGCTTTTGCGAAATCACCGGGCTGCCGGACGGTTCCACAGCTATCGTGAGAATCGATTTTTTCCTTTTTATAAATCGGGAAATGCCGCTGATGGTTCCGCCCGTGCCTACTCCCGCGACCAGGGCGTCGATGTGTCCCTCGCTATCCTGCCAAATCTCCGGACCTGTGGTCTGTTCATGAATATGGGGATTGGCCGGATTTTTAAACTGCTGCAACAGGACAAATCTTTTCGGATCATTTTTAGCCATTTCTTCGGCCTTGGCCACAGCACCCGGCATGCCTTTGGCCCCCTCTGTCAATATCAGGTCCGCGCCCAAAGCTTTTAATATTTTACGGCGCTCGATACTCATGGTTTCCGGCATGGTCAAGGTCAGTTTATAGCCACGAGCAGCTGCCACAAACGCCAACGCGATGCCGGTGTTGCCGCTGGTGGGCTCCACCATTTCTTTGCCCGGTTTGAGAAGGCCTTTTTTCTCCGCATCCCAGACCATAGAGGCGCCGATACGACACTTGACCGAATAGGCCGGATTGCGTCCCTCAATTTTTGCCAGAATAGTCGCCTTGCCCCCATTGATGATGCGGTTTAATCTGATCAGGGGCGTACGGCCGATGGACAGCGTATTATCTGTGAAATATTTTGGCATTTTGCTGCTCCTCGCTAATTCCTGCATTGAGCCTTGCGAAGGTTGTTTTTCGGCGCCTATTGCTCAAGGCCTGTAAATATTATGTATGTGACTATATTACTTATACTTCAAATTACAAGCAACCTTTTTTTCATTATCGGCAGTTGCCGACCAACATTAAAAAAGTAAATAGATTTACATAAAAAAAATAGCTATTTTATTTCAGTGGAATCAAAACATCAAAAGGAAAGAGTCTTATGGTAGAAACCGTATCTTCCCCGCGCGGTCATCGCCTGACCTGTAAAGGTTGGGTGCAGGAAGCGGCCATGCGCATGCTGATGAACAATCTCGATCCTGAAGTAGCGGAAAAACCGCAAGAGTTGATTGTTTACGGCGGCACCGGCAAAGCAGCGAGAAATTGGGATTGTTATCACGCTATCGTCAACAGCCTGAAAAATCTGGCCAACGATGAAACGTTGTTGGTGCAATCGGGCAAACCGGTGGCAGTTTTCAAATCTCATGAAAATGCACCGCGGGTGCTCATCGTCAACAGCATGCTGGTGCCCAAATGGGCGACGTGGGAAGAGTTTCGCCGCTTGGAAGCTTTGGGTTTAACCATGTACGGCCAAATGACCGCCGGCAGCTGGATCTATATTGGTTCGCAGGGCATTCTACAGGGCACATATGAAACGCTGGCCAGTTGCGGTGAAAAATATTTTAACGGATCTTTAGCCGGACGATTTTTATTGACCGCTGGATTAGGGGGCATGGGCGGCGCGCAACCGTTGGCAGCGACCATGAACGGCGCCGCCTGCTTGTGCGTTGAAGTGGACCGCGAGCGCATTGATAAACGATTAAAGACGCGCTATCTGGATCGTATGACCGAGCGTTTGGATGAAGCGCTGGATATTGTTCTGGAGGCGAAAAATTCAAAACAGGCTGTATCGGTCGGTCTATTGGCCAACGCGGCTGATGTGTTGCCGGAAATTTTGCAGAGAAACATTGTGCCGGATATGGTTACGGATCAGACCTCGGCGCATGATGTGTTGAACGGTTATGTGCCCAACGGCGTCAGTTATGATGAAGCGCTGCTGATGCGCAAACAAAATCCGGAAAAGTACATGCACCTGTCGCGACAGGCTATCGTGCGGCATGTGCAGGCCATGTTGGCATTCAAGGAAAAGGGCGCCATCGTGTTTGATTATGGCAACAACATTCGTGGTGAAGCGTTGGCGAACGGATTGTCTAATGCTTTTGACATTCCCGGGTTTGTACCGGAGTTTATTCGACCGCTGTTTTGTCTGGGCAAAGGACCCTTTCGCTGGGCAGCCCTGAGTGGAGAGGCGGAAGATATTTTTACCACAGACCGCGCGTTGCTGGCAACTTTTCCGGATAATCATTCCTTGCGTCGTTGGATTACCAAAGCGCAAGAACGTGTGGCCTTTCAAGGTTTGCCTTCGCGTATTTGTTGGCTTGGTTACGGCGAGCGAGCAAGAATGGGACGGGTGTTCAACGATTTGGTCGCTGCCGGCAAAGTGAAAGCGCCAATCGTTATCGGTCGTGATCATCTGGATGCCGGGTCCGTGGCGTCGCCCAATCGCGAAACCGAGAGCATGATCGACGGCAGCGACGCTATTGCCGATTGGCCGATTCTAAATGCGCTGATCAACGCCGTGAACGGCGCCGGCTGGGTGTCTGTGCATCATGGCGGCGGCGTGGGCATCGGCAATTCGATTCATGCCGGCATGGTGGTGGTGGCAGACGGCAGCCGTGAAGCCGAAGAACGGTTACAGCGGGTTTTGACTTCGGATCCGGGCATGGGCATCGTGCGTCATGCGGATGCCGGTTATACCCTCGCCGGCGATGCGGCGCGCAAAATGGGAATTCAAATTCCCATGCTGCCCTGATTAAACCAGCTCGATAAAAATCCGCAGCGTTTGCAGCAACGGTCATCTCTGGCCAGGGCCAGAGATGTTACAATTCATGTCGGAGAAACAATCCAATAATGCATGAAAAGTAAGAAAGCGGACTGCCTTTTTATCACCGCCTGTACACGATCATATTTTTTTTCGCCCCACAGGTATGATCGATGAAGGCCGGCGCCGAGTATTTCAATAACAAGGTTGCCGGTTTGGCTTCTCTCAAGTTCCTCACGTGTTGCATTTATTTCCTCCATCGTTCCCAATTTAAACATGAGTGATAATTTGGCGATTTTAATTGCCAAAGCATGTTGAAAATTTCATGCAGAACAAATATGGCATGGATTTTGACCTTCTATTTTGTGTGCAAGGGATCCAATATTTTTAATTTTTTAATAAACAAATATTTATTTAATAAATAATTTCTTACGAGTGGGGCAATAAAGGGACAAAATTTTTACCTCTGACCAAGTAAAGCAACAAATGACAGACAAAGTCAGCTGTTGTGCATCAGAGGGTGTTTTTCCATGAGGAGAAAGGAAATGAAAACAAAATGGTTTTACTTTTTGCCGGCTATGCTGGTTTTCTCGGCTGCCGCCATGGCACAGGTAACCGATTTCGGAGATGCTCCGGAAGGTGCACTGGCTTATCCCCGCACCGGCGTGCTGGGTGCTTTTCCGACCTGTATTGGTGTAGGCACGAGCACTTCCTACATTGTGCATATGCACATTTTTGCCCGTTTTGGACCGTCCATTGATCCCGAGCCGGACGGTAATGCCGGTGTATGTCCGCTCTTTAATCCCAACAGTTACAATCAGGATGAATGTTTCAACGACAATGACGCCGGCCTGATTACACCAGGCGGTTTTACTATTATTGGCGCTGTTGGATCGGAAGTCGTGGTGCCTTGCACCGCGAGCGGCGGACCATTGGGCTTTACCTGTACGCAGATATATTGGGGACCCAACATCGATATCCAGGTGGTAAATGCGGATCCGGTCAATTTGAAATTTGTCAATGTCCTGATTGATTGGGATCAAAACGGAGTCTGGGGTGGAATCAGCACATGTCCGGGCGCGGCGGCGCCGGAATATGTTCTGGCGGATTTTCCCATTCCAGCAGGCTTTATCGGGTCGTTGTCGGCTTTGGCGCCTCCGGCCTTTTACATTGGCCCCAATTCTGGATATGTCTGGGCCCGCTTTTCCATTACCGATCGTCCGATTGCAAACAGCAGTTGGGACGGTTCCGGCATGTTTGACGATGGTGAAACCGAAGATTATTTGCTGGAGATCATGGTGGAGGATGAACTGGATTGGGGAGATGCTCCGGATGTGCCTTACCCGACATTAGCTGTTTCTAACGGCGCTAACCACCAGATCAGCCCCGGCTTTTTCCTCGGCGCTGCCATTGATGCGGACCCGAACGGCCAGCAGACTCCTGATGCCTCAGGCGATGACAATGACGGTGATCCGGCGGATGACGAAGATGGCGTGCTTTTACTAACCCAGCTCATCTTTAATAATCCGGCGCAAATCCAGGTCTCCGCTTCGCAACCCGGGTTGTTGGATGCCTGGATCGACTATAACATAGACGGTGATTGGCTTGATGCCGGCGAGCAGATATTCGCATCGCAACCGCTCAACGCAGGCGTAAATGCTTTGGTGATTAATGTACCCGCGATAACGGCCGGCACCACATTTGCCCGATTCCGTCTCAGCCGAGCGGGCGGATTAGCTCCCACCGGTTATCACCAGGACGGTGAAGTTGAAGATTATCAGGTCATCGTGTATGTGCCTGTAGAGATGGAAAGATTCGAAGTGGGCGTCGAAGGTTGTCATGTTCGGTTAGACTGGACCACGAGATCAGAAACAGAAAATATCGGTTTTTATGTGTATCGATCAAAAACAAAAGAGGGTCCGTTTACGCAAATTACCGCGGAGATCATACCTGGCGCCGGCAACAGTGAAACAACACACACCTACAGTTATTTGGACGAGAATGTATATACCGGGGAAACCTGGTACTACAAAGTTGCGGATATGAATTATGCTGGCGCTCTTACCTTCCATGGTCCGAAAATAGCGCGCATTGAAGCACCGACCGAGTATGCCCTGGAACAGAATTATCCCAATCCATTCAACCCGGTCACCTCGATCCGTTTTTCGATCAAGGAAGAAGGGTTTGTCAAAGTGAATATCTATAACACGCAAGGCCAATTGGTGCGCACGTTGGTCGAGCAACAGTTAGGCCCGGGTCAACATATTGTTACCTGGGATAGCAAAGACAACCAGGGACAAACCATAGCCACTGGCCTGTATATTTACACTTTAGAGGTCAATGGGTTCCACCAGACGAGAAAAATGAATTTCATCAAGTAACCTTAATCACCCTAAGAGCGCCAATTTTTGCTAAAGCGCGGGTCTGATGGCCCGCGCTTTTTAGGTACGCTTGATTTTAAGAGTTCTTTCCGGAGAATTTTTCCAGACCCGTTTCATTTCGATATCTATCTTGGCTGGTTGCACCGGCCAAGAGCTGGCGAGATCAAGATCCATAACCCTCAAAAACCTGACTTTTAAATCAAATTTTTGAAAAATTTTCGAAATATAATAAAAATGGCCCTGGACAACGCTGCCTGGTATCTGTTTTATTGTTAAATAGTTATAGGGTTTGGGTTTTTAAATAGCTGCTTGGCACAGGAGTTGCTTTATCGTGATTGTTGGTTGTCAAAATGTATCTCTAACTTTTTTAAAACTGTCATGAAATATCGTTTGTTATATATTCTGCTCGTTTTCACTCTGATAACCGGATGCGACTCGGTGCGTATTTTTTCACCTGTGGAGCAAACCCAACGGGTCGTGGATCCTGCAACACATGAAGTCTTGATAAATGCTTCTGTAGTCTCGTCCCCTGATCATCCCTGGCAATATTTAGAGATATATAACGATGGCGTGACCGTGGTTGGCGGTCATCGTTTGTATGTGGAAAAGACCGGCTGTCTTTCCAGTCAGGAATTGCACTCGCTCAGAGATCAATTTGTACAAAATGACTTTATGCAGATGCCCAATTTGCTTATGGACAAGTATAATGCGGCTCCGCTGGCTTTTGTAATTACATTTCATTCTGACGGCAAGTCCAATCAGGTGCGGACGAATGATTTGCTGAACAACGCCGGATTGGCGCAGATTGTCGCGGCCTTGGATGCCGTGGTTGACCGGGTAGTGCATGACGGATTGGAATTGACTTTGACGGTCAGTCCCACCACACTGCATGCAAACGAAAGGGCGACCTGCCAGCTGACCGTGCATAACGCCGGGACCGCAAACATACAGCTGGCTTTCCAATCTGACCGATTATACCGGTTCTATGCTTATAGGTATTATCGGTTCGCCGCTGCACCAGGGGCTGTTCCCGACGACTGGATCAGCGCTGGACAGGAAGTTCTCACCGGAGTAGAGCAAGGCGTGCTGCGTGCCGGCGAATCCGTCAGCTTTACCCAGACATGGGACGGCAAAAACGAACAAGGTCTGCGCTTACAGGGAGAGGTGGCCATTGTGGCAGAATTGTTGACCGTACCGGGCGGCATTACGGCAGAGACCATAATAAAAGTGGAATGACAGGTCACTTGCGTCAGGCATTTTGAAGGGATAGGCTTATGAAACGTTTTGTTCTGACTTTACAACTTGCTGCCATCTTTATTATTTTGCAGGGCTGCAGTCGTGATTTTTCTGCAATGGATTCACCGCTAGAAGATACCTCCTCTTCGCCGGTGCAGCTTTCCAAAGCAGCGCAACAGGTAGTGGCTTCGGCGAATACATTCAGTTTTGATCTTTTTCAGGAGACCTGTCGCCAGGAAAATGAGAAAAATATATTTATTTCTCCGCTCAGCGCTTCCATGGCATTGACCATGGCTTACAATGGCGCTAACGGTACGACGGAAGAGGCAATGCGCACAACACTGGGATACGGCCATCTCTCCAGAACCGAGATCAACGAGTCCTGCAAGACTTTGTACGATGTGCTGGTCCATCTGGACCTAAAGGTGACAATGCAAATCGCCAATTCCATTTGGCAGCATAACACATTTTCGGTGTTGCCCGAATTTGTGCGATTGAATCAGGCTTATTTCTACGCACCGGTGACGGCGTTAGATTTTATGAATCCTGCCAGTGTTGCTGTCATAAACAAGTGGTGCGCTGATCATACCAACGGCCGCATCGATAAAATCCTTGACGTTCTCGGTCCGCAAGACCGATTGACCCTGCTCAATGCCCTGTACTTTAAGGGAACCTGGACCTATGCATTTGATAAAAAACAGACCGTTGTTGATCAATTCATGTTGAACGACGGCAGCCGCAGCCATTGCGCTATGATGCGCGTGGAAGAGTCGTTTCAGTATTTTGAAACCGCTGATCTCGCGGCGGTGGAAATGCCTTACGGCAAAGGTCATTTCGCCATGACTCTGCTGGTGCCCAAAGGCGCGCAGACCGTCGATCAGTTAATCCGCACTCTGACCGCAACACAATGGAACGAATGGCGCAGCCGGTTTGCCCTGCACGAGGGGGTGGTGGTTATGCCCAAGTTGAAACTGGAGTATGAGATTACGCTTAACTCGGTTCTGCGGCATCTCGGTATGGGAATCGCTTTTCAACCAGGGCAAGCTGATTTTTCAGGCATCAATATCAATGATCCGGTATTTATTTCATTGGTAAAGCAAAAAACGTTTTTACAGGTAGATGAAGAAGGTACCGAGGCTGCTGCGGTTACGGCAGTTGTTTTTGCAGCCACCTCCATGGGGCCAATGCATAGCTTTTATCTGCGTGCGGACCGACCTTTTGTCATGATCATACATGATCATGCAACGGAGTCGATTTTGTTCATCGGCAAAATTGTCAAGCCGTAGACGTTGTAAAAGAAGCGCAATTCCGGAAATATCAGCTGGAGCTGTATATGAAGTCATCATCAAGTAGCCTTATCCTCGTTTGCCTCGCTGCGTTTGTGGCGATGGGTCAGTCGCGGTTAGCGGAAATCACCGAACCGGTGACCACCGAATTC
Organism: uncultured Cytophagia bacterium; assembly: GCA_964387285.1. Taxonomy (GTDB): domain Bacteria; phylum Zhuqueibacterota; class Zhuqueibacteria; order Residuimicrobiales; family Residuimicrobiaceae; genus Anaerohabitans. The sequence goes on from CAYLWO010000078.1 coordinate 15,537, forward strand.
GGCGTCTATCAGCCTTTGCTGGTGACGGTTAAACCCGATGCACCGGTCTGCGATCCCGGCGTTAATCTGGAAAAGGTGGAAAATTTAAGCGCCTTTGATCTTTCCGAAGAGGCAATCAGCTTGTTGAAGAAAAATCACTTTTGTGTGACGCCGAACACCCGTCCACCGTACATGAGCAGTTCCACCGGATTTAACGAATTGTTCGATCTTTATTGTGAAAACCGCGAGCACGGCGTGCCCAATTTCATCACCAGCGACGCCCTGCTGCATACCTTTCATCTGTGCTTTGATTATATCCTCAAGACCTGCGAGGAGAAAAGGTTTATCCAGCAGTTGAATCTTTTGCTGAACGGCTTGTTGTCTGAAACCATGCAACAGATATCGGCAGCAAATGCGGATTCGATGCGCAGCGCCCTGAATATGAATCTCGACTATCTTATCGTTGCCAAGAAACTGCTGGACAGCACGTATGTAGAGCCCATCAACGGCGGCGCCTATCTGCAGGAACTGACCTTGGTGCAAAACGCAGAGGGATTTATCAACTCGCCGATTTTCAAATATGATGAAGATTACAGTCAATATATCGTACGCGGTCATTACACGCGGTCTGCGGAATTGCGCCGCTATTTTCAATCCATGATGTGGCTGGGTCGTATGACCTTTTCCTGTGAACGGGTGGATGATCCATTCAGCCGGGCAGCCACGCGCAGCGCCCTGGCTCTGCTGCAGGCGTTTCAATGCGCACGCATCAATGGTCAATCCGCTATGACCGTGTGGGACGAGATCTACCAACCCACGGTGTTTTTTGTCGGCAAGAGCGATGATATTAATGTCCTGAATTATTTGCCGCTTATCGAACAGGTGTATGGAGCGAATTTTGCGGTACAATCACCCGATCTTTTTGCCGATCCCGCTCTGTTGACGCAATTTCTGTTGCTGACTGAAGAGTTGGCTGAAGCGGCTATTCAATATCCCGGCCAGCCAACTAAAGGATTCCGCTTTATGGGCCAGCGCTTTATTCCTGATTCGTGGGTTCTGGGTCAACTGGTTTTTCCACAAGTGCCGGCACGCTTTATGCCCACCGGACTGGATGTCATGCAGGCGTTGGGCAGCGAACGCGCTTTTGCCCTCTTGCCGCTCAAGGACCAGAACGATGCGGATTATGTCAAGCAGATGGAAAAAGTGAAACAGGAATTCAACGGTTATACTGCAGAAAAATGGGCGCAGAATTTATATTGGAACTGGCTGTACAGCCTCATGCCTCTGCTCTGGAGCAAAGGCGAGGGCTATCCCTGGTTCATGCAAACCACGGCCTGGCAGGATAAAGATCTGTTCGCCGCGCTGGCTTCCTGGGCTGAACTGCGGCATGATACCATTCTGTATGCCAAGCAGAGCGGCACGAAAACAAACATGCCGGTCGCAGCTGGAATGGTGCAGGGTTATGTGGAGCCCAATGCGCATTTCTTTGCGCGCATGGCGGCATTGGCCAAATTCATGCAACAAGGTTTAAATAACCGTAATCTGTTGTTCACGGAATTCAAAACCACATTGACCCTGTTCCACGATACTGCGATACAACTGAAAAACATTGCTGAAAAAGAGCTGATCGCGACGCCGTTAAGCGGCGACGATTATGCCTTTATTTTTGATTTTGGCATCACCCTGTTCAAAATCGCCACCATGTGCGTACCGGGTTTGACCGGTCCATCCTCACCGTTTTATACGCCCGGTTCCATGCTGGAACCAATGCCGGTGGTTGCGGACGTGCATACCGACGCCAATTCGGGAACGGTCCTGGAAGAGGGTGTCGGTTATCCCTATGCCATCTATGTTGTGTGCAACATCGAAGGCCGGCCCATGATCACCCGCGGCGCCGGTTTTTCCTATCACGAATTTACCAGACCGTTAAACGAACGCATGACCGATGAACAATGGCGCTCACGGCAAACTTCGAACAGTCCACAACAACCTGTTGACTGGTGCAAAAGCTTTGTTGCGGATTTACCGGAATATAATCCGCTGCCTACGTTTTTTTTATGGAAAAAACTTGACTCCTGGCATTGTGTCGCGGATTTTGATTCATCTCAGCAAACGCTGGATGAAGGAGATACTTTACAGTTGGCTATTCGAACCAGCATGTACGATCACATTAATCCGCCCAAGGTTGAAATTGTCAAACAAGACCAAATCTGGCAAATCGACGACGTCCGTACTGTACCAGAGTCGTGGCCGGTTGAATTTGCATCCAGTTTTGATACCGGGGCGCTGCTGCCGGGAGTTTATTATCTGATCATCACTCTGCCGGTGTCTGGAGATACGTTAAAGTATCGCACCCATTTCACCATCACCGGCCAGACCGGCGTGGAAGGAAAACCTACGCCGGTGCATGCCTATCAGTTGCTGGCCAATTGGCCAAATCCTTTTAATCCGAACACCACCATCGGCTATGCTCTGGCCTCGGATCAGGATGTGGTGGTAGAGATTTACAACACGAAAGGCCAGAAAGTAAAATCGCTGCACAGCGGTTGGCAGACAGCCGGGCCCCATGAGTTGCATTGGGACGGAACGGACGACAACCAGCGTTTGCTGAGCAGCGGCGTTTATTTTATTCGCTTGCAAGGGCGGGATCTGAAGCAAATCAGACCCATTTCATTAATTAAATAAAAAGGAGTCACGTATGCGTCGTGGTCAACCACTGGCTTGGGGAGTTGTATTGTTGTTTTTGCTTATTTCACTCGGTTTGGCAGCAACGGATAGAACAATCGATCCTTTGCTCAGGGCCGGCATAGAAACGATGCAAAATACCGGCCATCATCCGCGCTCCATGCAGACTGCCAACCTCGGCAGCATCAGAGGCTCAGTGCACGGATTCACTGCCGACGAAAATCAACGCATCTATGTTACAGCCTGGAAGGACACTGTGACAGCAGAGGGCTATTACAAGGGCTTTGCCATTGTTGATTCCACGTTTACATATCAAATTGACAGCTTGGCTGCCGGTGAATATTATGTGGCCATCTGGGCGGAAGGTTACGAAAGCAGTTACTATCAGGATGCGATCGATATGGTTGACGCCGATAAAGTATTGGTTAAAGCGGGAGAAATCACTAACAACATCGATTTTACTTTGGTGAAAATCACTCCGGGCAGCGGCAGCATTTCCGGTCAGGTGGCCAATGAAGCCGGTGAAGCCCTTGTTGGAGCCGTCGTATATGCGCATGCATGGGATCAACAATATCATTACGGCAAAGCCCTTACCGATAGTCTGGGACGATATAAAATCGATGAATTGAAAAGTGGTCATTACATCGTTCAGGTCGTTGCCGATGGCTATCTGGGAGAACTCTACGATAATGTTTATGATTCTTTCCAGGCCAAGCAGGTGGAGGTTATCGAGCCCGGCGACACAGGCGGGATTGATTTTGTTCTCGGTGTGGCAGGCGCTATTTCCGGCCGGGTCACCAATCAGGATGGCCGGCCGGTAGCTGGCGCCTGGGTGGATGTCATGCTCGCCAGTGCAGATACTTTGTACGGTGAAAAACCCATGTACGGTGCGGTCAACGTCGATACCACCGATGAGAACGGCGATTATCATGTTGACGGACTTGCACCAGGATCTTATTGGGTCAGCGTCGTGGTTGAGTACCCGGAGTATAAAACCCTAACCTGGTATCCTGATGCCCGCGACCTCAGTGGGGCACAGCCGGTGATGGTACAGTTAGGGGTTGAAACGCGCAACATCAATATTCGCGTGCGCAATTTTGCCGGTTTTGGCGTTTTGTCCGGTCATGTTTATGATCAGGGCGGTCTGCCGATCGCCAATGCAGGAGTATATTTGCAAACTGCGGCGCCGCGAGATTTTAACGGGCCCTTCATCAGCATGTCGGCGGTCACGGATCGTGAAGGCAAATACAGTTTTGATCGGGTTTACGGCGGTTCCTATTATCTCTCCTGCTGGGCGCAGAGCGGTTGGCAGTACGCCTATCGCTGGTGGCCGGATGCTGAAATCATGGAAAACGCTCAATCCATCGAGGTTCAGGATGGCCAGGCAGTCAACGACATCGATTTTAATTTGCCGCTGACGCTGGGCCATTCCTCCATCAGTGGTTATGTCTATGATCAAAGCGGCCGACCATTGCGTTGGGCCAACATTCAACTGACCCCGGCGCTGGATGACGAGAAAAGGACCGGCAACATGGCCTGGGCCAACACGGACACCAGCGGCTATTATCAAATCGATCAACTGACTGCCGGCCAATATACCATCTATGCCGCTTGCTGGCAGGAGCAAAGCTTTGGCCAGCAGTGGTGGGATCATAAAGACAGCGTCGGCGTTGCGGATGTCATCACCCTGGCTGACCGTGAAAACAAAACCAGAATTAATTTCAATCTGACCATTAAACCGATCTATGGTTCCATTACCGGAATCGTGACCGATGCGGCTACCGGCGCACCGATTTCCCGGGCCTATATTGAAATCAAGGTAGAAAGCATCAATTTCAACAAGTCTTTTCGACCGTATTGGTACTATCCCCGATATGCTTACACAGATGACAACGGACAATATGCTCTTGATTGGCTGCGTGAAGGCAAATACATTTTGGCTGTTTATTGCAACGGCGGTTTTCAATATTTCAAAGACGGCGTTGTGTTGGAACAGGCCGAGCCGCTGGTTGTCGTCGGTGGTCAAAGAATTGATGCCAATTTCAAGATGCAATTGCGCCAGGATGGCAAGGGGATCATCAGCGGCCTGGTGACGGAGGACTATGGCATCCAACCGGCCGACACCAGCGTTGACAATGCCGCAAACGCGGGTTATATCACCACGCAAGCCAATCCCATCGATATGGCCGTGGTTACGGCCAAACCGGCGGTGACCATTATGCAGTGGCCGCAATCGGAAATGTTTTATACGACGCTGACCGAAAAGGACGGATCGTACAAGCTGACCGGGCTTCCGGCCGGTGAGTATTATGTGAAAAGTTTTGCGGCTTTTCATATGGCGGAATATTACGATAATGTCTATGATCCGACAGGAGCGGTTTTGGTCAAGGTGGTTGAAACAGAACCGACCAAGGGTGTGGATTTTGCCTTAAAGCCGCTCTATTATCTTTATATGCGTGAAAATGTAAAGAACAGCCGCAACGATTCCGGCGCTATGGTTTATGGCAACATTACCGATCCGTCCGGCAATCTGGTGGCGGACGCCATGGTGTATCTGCTTGATGAAAGCGGCGAAGCCATCGCTTTTACCAACTCTAATCCGGATGGCAGTTATCAATTGTCCGGCATGACGCCGGGCAACTATCGCGTGCAGGTCGTCAAGATCGGCTATGCGGCTGTGTTTAACGGCAATGTTCCAACACCTGACGGCGCCAATAATATCAACGTCGGCAACGGCGTTGTACAGGTGGATTTGACGCTGAGCCCATCTTCCACAACCGGCGTCAAGCCGAACCCTGGAGCGACCCGGCCCGAATCAGTGGTGTTGTACGGCAACTATCCCAATCCCTTTAATCCGGCGACGCAGATTCGTTTCAGTCTGCCGAAGGAGATGCAGGTAAAACTGTCGGTGTACAACCTGGCCGGTCAAGAGGTCGCGTGCCTGCTGGATGCCCGGCTGTCTGCCGGCAGCCATGCGGTCGATTGGCGCGCAGTGACCGGCGGCAGCGGCTTGTATCTCTATCGTCTGCAGACCGACAATCAGACACGGTGCGGTAAAATGCTGCTGTTGAAATAAACGTCCCCTCCCAGACACCCCGGGGTTGCGTTTGTTCGTGCAGCCCCGGCTGTTTTACCATATTCTGTTCGACGGCGCAACTTGCCGGGCAATCCTCACATGTCTGCCCAACTTGTGAGGTACGAGTTTGTGCAAGTTGCGCTGGTTTTGTTTACAAACCTGATGGATAAATACGGGGGGGGACATGATTTTTTCAGTGCGGGATCAGCTATGAAATTCAGGGTAAATATAATCCTGTTGTTCGCTTTTTGGCTTTTCAGCGCCCTTTGCACTCGCGAAAAATGGCCTGTCAATCCCGACAATTTTCGCCCCACGCAAAGTAAATTTGGCATTGCCACCGACAAAGATGAATACTCCTGGATTCGCACCGAAAACGGCAAAATGGCGATTATTCAAGGGACGCTCAAGAATCATACGCCGCAGATCTATTATTATGATGTGGAAAATCCTTCTGACAGCGCAACAGTCTATCATGATTATTCCAATATATTCGAACTTGATTAAGGGATGCGCCATGAAAACAAATCGCAGTATTTTTTTCTTACTTGCCATCCTAACCGGCCCGGTCGTCGCACAAAGCCGTCTGCCAGAAATCACCTCTACGGTGGTAACTGATTTTGCTGTGTACGAACCGCAACTGGTAACCATAACGCCCGATGCGCCGGCCTGCGATCCGGGCGCCGAGTTGGAAAAGGTATGCAATCTGAACAGGGTGAATTTGTCCAATGAAGCTGTCGCATTGCTGAAAAAAAATCACTTTGTGGTCACGCCGATTACTGCACCGGCTCATTTAAGCAACCTCTCGGGATACCATGAGCTGTTCGACATATATTGCGAAAATCGTGACAACAACATGCCCAGTTTCATCACCAGCGACGCCATGCTGCACTCGTTTCATCTCTGTTTCGATTATGTTCTCAAGGTGTGCGAGGAGAAACGGTTTATCGCACGGTTGAATCTGCTGCTGGACGCCATGTTGACGGAAACCGCAACGCTGCTTGCAGAAGCCGGTTCGGATACCATGCGTTCTGCGTTGGAGACAAATCTTAATTATTTCATTGTCGCGAAAAAACTGTTGGACAGCGCCTATGTGGCGCCCATTGCGTCCGGTCCTTATGTAGATGAATTGACCCTGATTACCAATGCTTCGAGCTGGGTTAATTCGCCGATTTTTAATTACGAAGAAGACTATAGCCAGTACATCGTTCGCGGTCATTATACACGCAGCGTCGAATTGCAGCATTATTTCCGCGCCATGATGTGGCTGGGCCGCATGACTTTTTCCTGTGAGCGCTTTGACAATCCGGCCAGCCGGGCGGCCACGCGCAGCGCTTTGGCTCTGGTGCAGGCGTTTCAGCGCAGCCGCGTCAATGGACAGCCGGCTATGACCGTGTGGGATGAGATTTATCAGCCTACGGTGTTTTTTGTCGGCAAAAGCGATGACGTCAATTTTCTCAATTTTCTGCCGTTGATCGAACAGACCTATGGCGATGATTTCCCGTTACAAAGCGTTGACCAATTTCTGAACGAATCTTTATTGACCCGGTTTCTGATAAAATGCGAGACTCTGCCGCAAGCGGCCATCGGCTATCCCGGCCAGCCTGCCAAAGGATTTCGTTTTATGGGCCAGCGATTCATCCCGGACTCTTATATGCTGGATCAGCTGGTATATCCCCATGTTCCGGGCCGCTTTATGCCCACAGGCCTGGATGTGATGCAGGTGCTGGGCAGCGAGCGGGCGTTTGCGCTGTTGCCTGATAAAGATCGCAGCGATCCAAACTATGCTCAGGCTATGGATTCGCTGAAAAACAAATTCATTGCTTATCCGGCTGAGACCTGGGCGCAAAATATATATTGGAACTGGTTGTATACCCTGATGCCGTTGTTGTGGAACAAAGGCGCAGGCTATCCCTGGTTTATGCAAACAGAGGCGTGGCAGGATAAAGACCTGAACGCCGCATTGGCGTCCTGGGCAGAATTGCGCCATGATACGATTCTTTACGCCAAACAGAGCGGCACGGAACGGGGCATACCGCTTTCGGCCATGCCGGCGCAGGGTTATGTGGAACCCAATCCCCATTTCTTTGGCCGTTTGGCCGCACTGGCCGAATTTATGCAACAGGGGCTCGTCAATCGCGGCCTGTTATTTGACGAATTCGCTCCCACACTGACCATGTTCTACAATACCGCACTGCAGTTTAAAAAGATTGCAGAAAAAGAGTTGGTGCAGGAATCTTTGACCAGTCTGGACTATGCTGTGATCAACGAATTTGGTAAAACAATGTTCGATATTGTCACTTTCGGCAAAGGCGGACCCGAAGGTCCGGGCTATCGTGCAGCTGAATCCGGATTGGAACCCATGCCCATTATTGCCGATGTGCACACCGACGCCAACAGCAACACGGTGCTGGAAGAGGGCGTGGGCCATCCCTTTGCCGTCTATGTGATCTGCAACATTGAAGGTCGTCCTACTTTGACGCGAGGCGCCGGGTTTTCTTATTATGAATTTATTTGGCCCATGAACGATCGCTTGACAGATGAGAAATGGCGAAAGCAGTTGACGAGCAACAATCCGTCGCAGCCGGTGGCCTGGAATAAAAGTTTTACCGCTGATTTGCCGGTGATCAATCCCTTGCCCGGATTTTACACCTGGAATAAACCGAACGCCATGCCGTTTATCGCCCGGTTTGATTCGGCGAAACAGACGCTGCAGCAGGGCGATTCATTGCGTCTGTTCATCCATTTAGATTCATCGGAAGAATCCGCCGTGCCGTCTGTGCAAATTACCGGTGAGAACGGTGCGTGGAATGTGGACAGGATAACGCCGATTCCCTCCAGTTTTATGACTAGCTTCCAGATTGTATTTGGTACGCATCTGTTGAACGCCGGACTCTACTATGTAACGATCAACATACCCATGCAAGGCGCTGCGCTTGTTTATCGCACACATTTTATTCTGGCCGCGCAAACCGGGATTTCGGCGCAAGTTGCTCTGGTCCGTGGTTTTGATCTGTCAAATTATCCCAATCCGTTCAACGGCATTACCGCCGTCTGTTATGATCTGCCGCATGTTCAGCAGGTATGTGTAGAAATTTATAACGTCAAAGGTGAAAAGATCAAAACTCTGTTCCAGGGCAAACAGAACGCCGGCCGCTATCAGCTGTTCTGGGACGCAACGACGGACGATCTGCAGCCGGTCGGCAGTGGCGTTTATTTTGTGCGGTTGAACGGCGAGGATGTGCATATGGTCAGGAGCATCTCATATATAAAATAGTTTGCCGGTTTACAAGGAACCTTGATCCGCTGCAGCGTGCTTTTGTATTCCAAATAACACGAAAACCGTGTCATTGCGAACGGAGGCAGGATCGCTGACAAAGGGGCTTATCAGTGCTGGAGTGAAGCAATCCCCTGGTGCGACAAAATATTACTTGGCCGCCATTTTTCTAGACAAAGAGCGAGATGGTTGGATGAAAAAGATTCTGTTCTCTGCAATAGGATCGCTATTGTTGCTATCTGCCTGCAGGTTGTTGTTGCCGTCAGAGCCAAAAGCGCAGACCCCCTATGAGAAATGGCGCAGCCTGCATCTGCCCAATTACACCATCGATCAGCAGCGCATGTGCTTTTGTCCGCATGCGGCTGAAGTGATGCGGATTACCGTGCAGGCGGACACCATCAGTTGGGTCATGCGCATCAGCGATGGGGTTGTCGTCGATTATCCACATTACGTTACCGTGGACTCTTTGTTTGGTATAATCAGAGCGCTTCAGTATGATTCGCTGGTGGTTCGCTACAATGCGCAATATGGTTATCCGGAATTTTTAGATGTCAATCCGCAATTGCATCCAATTGATGGCGGATTTACCTACATCACTTCGAATTTACAGTTATTGTAAAAAGCGGCGATTTTTTATAGGAGGTTGTCATGAAAACATGTTTCGTAAAATACCTGATTTTCATTTGCCTCTGTTTTCTGCAATGCGACCTATGGCAGAGAATCAGCGGGCCGGAAGAGGCAGCCGGTGTCTCGGTGTACACAGATAAATTGCATTACTCGCTCAGCGATACCATAAAAATAACATTGAAGAACGGCTCGGATCAGCCGGTCTATTTAGAGGGCTGCAATGTGTTTTATATGAACACAGCGACCGATACCGGTTGGGTGGTCTCGCCCATGGTAGTATGCGTCTGGGAAGGCTTTGCCAGAAAGATTGCACCAGGACAACGGTATACCGAGTCCTATTATGCCGGATTGCTGCAAACGGGTGAACATCGTTTCACGGTCTCTGTATTTCGTTCTTGCACAGACGGCAAGCCCATCAGCCAGGCGGAATGCCAATCTTCAGAGACCTTGAACTCGGCGGTGTTTACCCTATCGCGTTGAAACGGATTGTTATGCTGAGGAAATTATGGCATATATGCCATGATTACGCAAACAATACAAAGACCATGTCATTGCGAACGCAGGCACAGTTGCTGACAAAGGGGATTATTTCAGTTGGAGTGAAGCAATCCCCTTATATAAGGAAAGTGTATTAGAAGTGTGCGATGGCATTTATGCCGTCATTTCTGCTATTACGGCGAATCTAGCGCAACTAGGTGAACGCCTTCTTGCCCTATTACCCGGTAATCCATGTGATGAATTATTATATAAAATTTGTCAGGGGTGGCTTTAATTAATCCACAATAACTTATTCGCAGGCAAAAGCTGGAACGACTGCCGTCTACCCGGTTCTTGGCGTACGCTTCTTTTGAGCAAGTCGGAGCCGTTTACTACAGATTCTGTCTCTCCTTGGTGCTTCTAATCCTTGCTAAAATTCTTTTTTCTTGCTAATTTTTGTCTGGAAATTGAAAAGGAGCGTTCTGCCTATGGGCCAGACTTTTGCAGAAAAAATTCTCAGTCAAAAGGCCGGTAAAAAAGTGACGCCGGGTGAAATCGTCGAAGTCTATCCGGACGTGGCCATGAGCCACGACAACACCGCGGCCATTGCCAAGACCTTTAAAGAGATCGGCGTGGCGGCCATTCACGATCCGGAACGGCATGTCATTATTCTCGACCACTGCGTACCCGCTGCCAACGACAAATTCGCGCAAAATCACAAAGACATCCGCGCGTTTGTCAAAGAGCAGGGCATTAAAAATTTCTATGACATCGAGCGCGGCATTTGTCATCAGGTGTTGCCCGAAGAGGGCTTTGCCCTGCCCGGCACTCTTATCGTCGGTTCCGATTCGCACACCACCACCTATGGCGCCTTTGGCGCTCTGGCCACGGGCATCGGCCGCAGCGAGATGGCGGTTATCTTCGCCACCGGGAAAATCTGGCTGCGTGTGCCCGAGACG
>CAYLWO010000078.1:26713-30784 GCA_964387285.1 uncultured Cytophagia bacterium
GCGGCCGGTGCGGTGATCGTCAACACCGGTTGCGGGCCATGCATGGGCAACCACGAAGGCGTGCCGGCTGCAGGCGAGCGGGTGCTCAGCACCTCCAACCGCAATTTCAAAGGACGGTTTGGCTGCAAGGACGCCGAGGTATATCTATGCAGCCCATTAACCGCGGCGGTGAGCGCGCTGACCGGTGAGATTACGGATTTTCGCAAGGCCGGTAATTTTTTATAACATGATAGCGGTGTCATTGCGAACGAGGCGCCGTCGCTGAAAAAGATGATATACTGCGTTGGAGTGAAGCAATCCCCTTCTACACCAAAAGTTTTATTTGAAGATGTCGAGGTTGTCTTATAAATACTGTATATCCTGTCATTATAGAAGACCGGATTACAGGATTTACATGATCGACAGGATGGGGATTGACTTATTGGTGCAACAGCGCTGCCTGGAATCTTGAGCTGACGTTCTGCAGGAAAAGCTCATTTTGGGGCAGTTTGTGATAACATTCGATAGAAACGTTCAATTACTTATTAATTTTCGGTCTGCTTGCCCATTTTCGGCAATTTAAACTTTATGGTCACCTCGCCGGTTTCGGCGTCAATGGCGATGGTCTGCTGTTCCGTCAGCAATGAATTGCCGGTGGCCATTTTGAAAATGCCGTTGAGGAACTGCAATCCCTGATCCAGAGTCTGCTGTAAAACCGCCTGATCCACAACCGACGCCGGTTCCGCCGGCATTTTTTCCTCTTCTTCGCTTTCAATACGCGTCTCGTCTACACCGTCGACCGATGTGGCTTCGGTCTCTATCATTTCTTGCAAAGGCTGGATTTCCAAACCAGAGATCAATTGCTGCAGTTCCTGGATAAAAGTGGCGCGACCGCGACGGCTGAAATCCACCTCGTCATTCTGATTCTTTTCATTCAGCACCGCCTCGAACAAAGAGCTTTTAAGCACCAGTCCTTCGGCGATGCGCGCTTCGATGCTGTTCTGCGCCACCAGATTGATGACCGTGATGTGACTGCTTTTCTGTCCCAGCCGGTGCACGCGGCCGATGCGCTGGTTTTTTTTGGCCGGATTCCACGGCAGTTCGAAATTGATCACCGTGTCCGCGCACTGCAGGTTCAGACCGGCGCCGCCGGCTTCGGTGGAGAGGAAAACCTTGCAGTCGGGATTGCCGGAAAATTCGTCAATCAACGCACCGCGTTTGTCTACCGCCACGTCGCTGCTGAGCGTCACAAAACCGACGTCGTATTTGACCAGCAGATTGGCGATCAGATGCAGCATGGTTTTCCATTCGGAAAAAATGAGAATTTTCCTCTTGCTGCGCAGGACATCCAGTTGCTCGAGCAGAATGTCCTGCAACTCGTCCAGTTTGGGCGACAAATTAGTCTCTTTGTCGATCAGATAGGTGGAATCGCACACCATGCGCATGGAGGTGAGGATTTGCTGGATGCGCTGCATGTCGAACAGGGTGAGGTGTTTTTTATTCACGATGGACTGCAGCGACTGGGCGAATCCGGCGTGCATTTCGGCCTGTTCCGGCGTCAATTGGATGGGCACGGTCATTTCCTGGATCGGCGGCAATTGCTGCAGCACCTCTTTTTTCTCGCGGCGCAGCAGCACGCCGCTCATTTTCTCCTTGAGCGCCTGCAGATTGTAATAACCGGTGATCTTGTTTTTTTTGTTTTTGTCGAAATAGCAGTGGTTCATGGAGAATTCCCACAGCGGCGCCAACAATTCGGGATCGATGAACTGGGTGATGGAGTACAGATCGATGAGCCGGTTTTCAATAGGCGTGCCGGTGATGACCAGGCTGTGCTTTTTGGGAATGGCCTTGACCGCGTTGGCCGTCTTGGTGGCATAATTCTTGATGCGCTGCGCCTCGTCCAGAATCATGAAATCCGGCGCATGCTTTTTCAATTCCGGGATGTCGCGCAACAGGGTTTCATAGTTGAGAATGAGAAAGTAAGCGTCGGATTGCCGGTACTGCTTTAAGCGGTCGACGCGGAAGCCCTGGACGATTTCCGCTTTTTCATGAGAAAAGCGTTCGATCTCTTTTTGCCATTGATGCTTGAGCGTGGCCGGGCAGACAATGAGCGTTCGTTTAAAGTCAAAGATGCGTTTTTTATTCACCGCCACGGCAATGGCCTGGGCCGTTTTGCCCAAACCCATCTCATCGGCAAGGATGCAGCCGGATTTGAACGCGGCGAATTGAACCCCTTGCTGCTGATAGGGAAACAAAGTGAGCTTTAGCGGAGAAAACTCGACCTTTTCCGTTTCCGCCAGCCGCTGCAGGCTGCGTTGATTGAAATGGCGCTCGATTTTATCGTACACCTCCGGGCGGATCAAAAGATTTTTTTCACCATCCCGGTCGCGCAGCCAATTTAACATATGCGGATAGCGGTCCGGCGTCAGGTGGCTGCGGCCCTGAAACACCTGCGCCAGCCGGTCCGCTTGCACGGTTACATTGAAATGAGTGATTTGATAATCCTGCAGCGGATCGCAATAGATTTCGCCAAAGGGATAATTTTTCTGCCGGATGCGCTCCCGCAGCGGCTTTTTGCCCTTGATTTGATTGGCGGCAAAAAGCAGGTGCTTGCAAAAGCCCAGTTTGTTTGTGCGAAAGTCCGGACAGGAGCAATGGCCGTTGAGCGGCTCAAAATCGCGAATGGTCAGATCATAGGTCGAACCGCCGGCGCCGGATACTTTATGGATGCCGAACACGGTTTCGCCGAGCCGCAGTTTCATGGCCTCCTGGGCCGCCTTTTCCTGCCGCTCTTCGGTGACGCGCTCGATCATCTCCTCGCGCGTGTATTTGGAACCCTCCGCAGGTCCGGGTTTGGCGGATAATTGCCGGCGCAGCGCCAGAATAGCGGCAACGATATGGGGACAGCGCTGTTCGGCGAACGCGCAGGAGCAGGAGGTCTGTGCACCGTCGGCCTTGAGTTGAATGTCCACGGTATAGTTGGACAACCGGTCTTCGATCAGGTAGCGGAACGTTTTGCCGTCCTGGAAGGTCAACGTGTAAAGCTGGCTTTCAAATATTTGAAAACCGCGCCGGGTGAGGGCGTCGTTTTTCAGGGTGGTGGATTCCAGTTCTTTGGCGGAGATGGAGGTTGGCGGCATGCGGCAAAGTTCCTTTAAATGTGTGGAGGATCGTTGGTTATTTATTTTTGAATTTAAAAGTAATCAAATATTGGAAGGCATGCAAATATTTTTTGAATGCACGTAGGGGCGACCGGCCGGCCGCCCCTACGATCGTTGGAATCGATTTCATGAATGATGACGTTGCCGCCTTTTTCAGGGATGATTTTCAATTCTTCCATAATCATGGACATGGTAAAAACTCGTACTGGCTTTATTCGTTAGTTCGTATTTTTTCGAGGATTCCTATCGAACGCTTGCCAGACATACCAATACCGAGCCTGCAAAAATTCGCCTACAGAACCGTGCTTGTAGTTATCCCGAATAGCTGAGGACGGCATTGCATGACTCCAGATCAAGTCGGTAAGGAATATAAAAATATTGAGTCAATACCGGCAAAAGTCAAGATAAAATCAGGTCATAGCGGTAATTATTCTTGCGATTATTCGGGCTAAATATTATCTTTATTGCATCGCTTCTCTATGATGAAAAAGCGAACGTGGATGCAACGGTCAAATTCCTTTGTTAAACGCGAGTCCGCTTTAAAAACCACGAATTTCACCAATTTCACTAATGAAGAGAATTCCAACCTTTTGAAATTCAATTCGTGAAAATTCGTGCAATTCGTGGTTGATATTTTTAGACACGGATCATACATGGTGTGGAAAATATTTTAACGCCATGACGTGTGTGCCATGCAACGCTCCTTTACGCGTTGTATGAAAGTGGTAAATTTTTTTCAAAATCAGGAAAGGATCCTTATGTCCCTCATCACCGGCAAAATCTGGAAATACGGCGACGATGTCAACACCGACGTCATTTTTCCCGGGAAATATACCTATACCGTGACCGATCCCAAAGAGATGGCGCGCATTGCCATGGAGGATTTGGATCCGAGTTTCAGCGCCCATGTGCAACCGGGCGATGTGGTGGT
>CAYLWO010000079.1:0-30653 GCA_964387285.1 uncultured Cytophagia bacterium
TGACGTAAAAACAGTTCGCTGATAGATTCCTCACCCGCTAAAGCGGGTTCGGAATAACACGCTTCCGTTACTTTTTGGACAACCGCAAGGATAATACGATCGCTCAACTCAGGCACTCATATCCTTGTTGAGCGACCAACTTACATTTTGGCTGTATAAGGGGATTGCTTCACTCCAGTGCAGACAATCTCCTTTGTCAGCAACTGTGCCTGCGTTCGCCATGACACGGTTTTCGTGTTATTGGAGAAATCTCAAGATTTAATTTTTAACGCATTTCTGGAAAAATTTTAAACCTGTCCGGCTGCATTCAGCAAATCCCGTATCGTTGTGGTCGCCAAAGCCACACAGGTATCTGCTGCGCCGTAATAAACCCACACCCGGCTGTCGTCCACTGCCACGCCGTCTTTATCCGTATTCTCCACAACCGCGCCGCCGGCAAATACGACATTGGGCACTTGCCCCACTTGCTCGTACAACTCGCGCGGCTCTAAAATATTATAGCGACCGCGAGTCAACACCTTTGCCGGATTGTGGCGATCCAGCAGCATGACACCCATTTGATAAATATTGGCGCTGCCGAAGTGGGTGGCCACGCCATGGTACAACTGCAGCCAGCCGTGTTTGGTCTTGATGGGTGTGGGACCGGCGCCGATCAACTCATCCCAGTAATGAAAACGTCCGGTGATAACGACCTGCACCGGTTGCCACGTCAGTAAATCATCCGATTCGGACAGACAGATCGAACTGCCGGACGTGGGACCGCCGCTCAGTTGCGTGCGGTTGGGTCTGTCCAGGCGCAAATACTTGCCGTTGAATTTTTCCGGAAACAATACGCCGTTGCGATTATCATCATCAGAGACGATGCCCAAAAACTGAAAAGAGACAAAATCATCGGTGACTGCGAGCCCCAACCGACAGGCGTCCTCCATATCCATGGCAAACATGATGTAATAACGACCGTCCAGTGCCGTGATGCGCGCATCATAACAGTGGTAGATGCGTTGCATTATTTTTTCCATACCCTGAAAAATGATCGGCTGCGGCGCAACGGTAAAATGGATGCCGTCTGAACTAACCGCCTTCATCATAAAAGTTTCTCTGCCGCGGTTCTGTACGCGCAGAATCAACACAAACTGATCGCCGAAACGTACGGCGCCGGGATTAAACACCGATGTAACATCGACCAACTGCGGCGCTGCCGCCGGGATATCCCGTCGGGCAATAATAGGATTTTGTTCGTATCGTTGCATGGCGTAATCTCTAAACGGATTTTATTTTCAAGGTTAGAATTTCAAAGGGCGCCAAATGGATCGGCAGCGAATGCACCGCAGACGCGAGCAGAGTCTCGGTCCATTCCAGCAGATTGGTGGCATAGACCTGCATGGGTTGAAGAAAATGTAATTGACCGGATGAACGCCGGCCATGCGTTTCGACAATGCGCAGAATCAGGCTCTCCTCCTTTTCGGCCTTTTTAACCACCTCCAAAGACAAACCCTGACCCTGCAACCCACAGGGGAAATTTAAAGAGGTCGTGCGCCGATTTTCACATACGATTAATCCCTGATTTACGCGGGCGGCTTCAGCCATGACGTCGCTCTCGACATGATTCCCCAAATGCGGGAATAAACTGTAGCGGAACTCGTGCTCGCCAATATCAGCGTCATAATCAGGATAATTGGAGGAGCGCAGTAAATTCAAATCAAGCACCGAGTCCAAAACCTTATGACCATATTTACAATCGTTGATCAGGGCGACGCCGTAATCAGCTTCCGACAAGTCCACATAGCGTTGCGCGGCAGACTCAAAGCGCGCCAGATCCCAGCTGGTGTTGCGGTGTGTGGGCCGGCTGCAAAATCCATACTGGATGTCAAAATGCGCAGACTCTGACCGGGCATTGACGGCAAATGAAACACGCAGCATGTGATGCTTTTCCTGCCACCGAACAAAGGTAAAAAAGTCAAGCCGTTTGCTGTCCGCTTCCAGATAAACTTTTTGCCCGATGGTCGAATGACCGATGGCTAAAGTAAAAAAGAGTCCTTGACGAACCGGGCCGTCTGCGCAGCGCTGCACCTGAACAGCGCGGGCGTTTTCCAGCAGGTTGTTTTCATAGTGCAAATCGATATCCCAGGCATCCCACTCGTTCGGTCGATCGTTATAAAGGGCAAAAAGATTGCCGGCGCCGGCGGGCAATAATATCTCACGTTGCGCCTGTTTGTCATAGGCGCGCAAGATAACGGCGTTGCGGTCAAATTCATAATACACCAACTCATTTTCCAATACCAGCGAATTGCTGACAGTCATCGGTAGTGTTGCGGCGTCGATACGGTGGATGGTTGCAGCAGACAAAGGCGCCAGGGTCATGCGCACCACGGATCGCTCTGCTTCCCATTGCACGGGCAACGCAAGGCCTTTTTCATCCGCAGCGCCTCCCTGCCAACCCGCCGGCAATTCCACAGCAGCTGTGAACGGCAGGGAAAGCGTATTGATGACTGTGGCGACATTTTTGCTTTTCTGCGTCAGATGGGAAAGTGCTTGCTCAATCAACTCGTTGCATCGCGTCAGGCATTCGGCATGTTCGCGATGTGTGTTTTCGTAAGTGAGATGAACGCTGGAACCGGGTAAAATATCATGGAACTGATTGATCAACACCAATCGCCAAATGTGCGACAATTCCTGAACCGGATACAACGGCATCGGCAAACAGGACCAGAGCATCTCCACCTCGCGTAAACGCAGTTCCAATTTTCGATTCATGCGTTTGACGCGAGCCTGCGTGGTTAAGGTGCCGCGGTGCAATTCGAGATAAAGTTCGCCCACCCAGGTTGGCACGCGATCGCGATACGCCTCCAATCTTTTAAAAAAGTCCTGCGCACGACCGAAACGGACTCGCGGCGATCCTTCCAGATCAGCCATGCGCCTGCCGTATTCGATATTCTCTTCTTTAGGACCGCCGCCGCCGTCGCCGACGCCGAACAGGGAAATGAATTCATCGATATAATCTTTTTCCTTGAAATGATCCCGACCGGGTACGACGAATTCGGTGTTGAGCTGGCTGTTGTAATTATTTTCCGGCGGAAAATGGGTCAGCACTTCAGAGCCGTCGATGCCGCGCCATTTGAAGGTGTGATAGGGAAATTCGTTGACCTGATTCCAGGATATCTTTTGCGTTAAAAAATATTCAATGCCGCTCTTGCGCATAATTTGCGGCATGGCCGCAGAATAACCGAACACGTCCGGCAGCCAAAGATTCTTAACGTCCACGTCGAATTCGTCTTTAAAAAAGTTTTTGCCGCGCAGTATCTGCCGGATCATGGATTCACCGCTGATCAGATTACAATCCGCCTCCACCCACATGCCGCCCTGCGGTTCCCAGCGTTGCTGTTTCACCAATTCTTTGACCTGGTCATACACACCAGGATAGGTGTCCTTGACAAACTGATAGTGTTGCGGCTGTGAGGCGCCGAATACATAATCCGGATAGCGCTTGAGCAGCGATACCTGACTGGCAAAAGTGCGGGCGCACTTGCGCACGGATTCACAAACCGGCCACAACCAGGCTGTGTCGATATGGGCATGCCCGACAGCGAGAACCTGCAGGTCTGAAGCAGAAGCTGGTTTGCTCAATTCACGCTGCAGAATATCACGGCTGAGGCGCACGTTGGCCGCATCGTCGCGAAAGGCGTCTATGGCTTCATTCACACACCGTATGATACGACTGCGTCGCACGCTTTTTTCCGGCAGGGTTTTAACCAGTCCTTTGAGGACGACAACATCAAGCCATAAATGCCACAGCTCTTCGTTAAAAACACACAAGCGCATCCGCTGGCAGCGGCATTCATAATGGCCGAAGCGGGCCGGATCGTCAGCGGCCGGATCCAATTCGAGGAACAGGCCGAACAAATCATGGCCGGCAGCCTCGACCCACAAATCCACTTTTTCACCGCCCTGACAGGGTTGAAACAAACGTACGAGGTCGCGGCTGTAATCCTTGTCAAACACCGAACCTTTGCTGATGCCTTGCAGCGGCTGCCCATTGGCATCCAATACCAAACCTTCTCCGGTCAGATCCAATTGTGCCACTACGGTTTTTCCCTGCCAGGCAGACGGCGCCTGCGCCTGTAAATGAAACCAGGCGCTGTCCCACGCTTGTCCCC
The DNA here is from genome assembly GCA_964387285.1 of uncultured Cytophagia bacterium. Lineage (GTDB taxonomy): Bacteria > Zhuqueibacterota > Zhuqueibacteria > Residuimicrobiales > Residuimicrobiaceae > Anaerohabitans. The sequence goes on from CAYLWO010000079.1 coordinate 4,155, forward strand.
ACACCTGTCCTTCCTGAATGGGAGTATAATTCCTTGTTAAGCGTTCAGAAAAAGGAACGGCATTTGTGAATGGAGAGAACTCGGCAAGTAACGGTATGCAGGGACCCAAAATTCGTTTGCCGATAACGGCATGAAACTGGTCCATCCGACCGGTAAAAATTTTTTCAATGCGGTTATTCATGCAACCCTTTCATGCTCATCCCATAATGGCAAGAATTTTATTCACTGAACCGGCCGGTTGTGGAGGAATCGGATTCGTGGTCGGTTGACCGTTCAAGGTTATCGACTTTATTCTCTTTTGCCGTGCCTGCGGATTCTGCACCTCTATGAGATAGGCGGCGCCGCGCCATTGGCGCCGGACCGAAAAATTTTTCCATTCTGCCGGAATGCATGGATCGATGAGCAAACCGTTGTGGGTTGGCCGAATCCCCAAAATCCAGCGGGTGGCGGCTGTATAACTCCATCCGCCGCTGCCGGTCAGCCAGGGGTGTCGTGCGCGGCCAAAGGCGGTGTGATCGCGCCCCATAATGAATTGACAATAAGAATAGGGTTCTGCCTGTCGTATTTCAATCATGTCATTTTGGTTATAAGGCAATAACGCGTTGTAATATTCCATGGCGCGGTCGCCGCGGCCGATTTTACATTCGGCAATAACAACCCAGGGATTGGGATGACTGAAAATAGCGCCGTTTTCCTTTATGCCGGGATACACCCGCGTCGCATAACCGATATCATCATCGGGTTTTGTGAAAGAGGGCCAGACCAAGTGCAAACCGTATTTTGAAAACAGATGTTCATGCACCGCATCCAGACAGGCGTGGGCGCGTTCTACAGAGGCAGCTCCGGAAAGCACAGCCCAGCTGTTGCTTTCAATAAAAATCTTGCCCTCCTGGTTGGCATGCGAACCGATTTTGATGCCTTTGCGTGTAATGCCGCGCAGATACCAGTTGCCGTCCCACAGTTCCCGTTCGCAAGCTTGTTGCACCGCATCGGCAATGGCCTGATATTTTTTCACGTCATCCGGTCTGCGCAGATGCTGAGCGATTTGAATGAACAAGCCCAGGGCCCAGTAGTGCAGAAAAGAGACCATGGCGCTTTCGCCGCCGCCGAGATTCAGACAATCGTTCCAATCGGCACGCAATCCTTTACAGATGCCGGTGGCGCCGACTTGTCGCACTGAAAAATCCAAAGCGCATTTCATATGATCATAAACCGTCGCTTCCCCCTCATCAGCGTACGGCACCAGCTTGTCCAGAAAAGCGACGTCGCCGGTTTCAACAACAAATTCGCAGATTGCGGCAATCAGCCAAAGCGCATCATCAGAACAGGCGTCTTCAATGCCGTGAACAATATCTTTTGGGCTTGGGGTGGGCACTACCGTAGGCAGTTTGACGCCCGGCAAGTGATCTTTTTTGTCCCGGAATATTTCCGGATCAAACAAATGCAGACCATAACCGGCGCTGACCTGGCCGTGCAGCAGCTCCAACAACCGCTGCCGGCATTTTTCCGGATTGGAATGCACAACCGCCAATACATCCTGCGAGGTGTCGCGAAAACCGAGACCGGTCCGACCGCCGGTTTCGACAAAGGAGGCAAATCGGGACCAGACCACGCAGGTTTCGGCCTGAAACAGAGTCCAGGTGTTGATCATGGCATTCAAACCCGGATTGGGTGTTTGACAGTGAAAAATGTCGCGTTTGGCCTGCCAGTATTCGCGCAACTGCATAAAAGCGGCATCAACGTTGTTCAAATCGGCATATTTGGCGCGTATGGTTCTGGCCGCGTCTCGCGGGCCGACGCCGAGCATGAAAAGCATTCGAGCGGATTGCTCGGGCGCCAGCGTTATGCGTTTATGCAACGCAGCGCAATGGTTCCCTCCCAATTCACTGCTGTTGGAACAAAGGCCGCGTTGCACGGCCTGAGGATCGGTCTCTGAATGATAAACGCCGATAAACTGATCGCGGACGCAGTCATAGCTGTCCGGCAAAAAATTCGCGGTGAAATAGTGAAAAGTCCATGGCTCGTAAAAAAAATCGTACTCGATGATGCCGTCCTTATAGCTGGAACCGGAGGCATACAAGGACATCTGTAAATTCTGATTGTCGATTTCAATATGGTGAAAAGAAAACTCAACATAAGAAAAAATACTCAGACGACGCGGTTTGTTGCTTACATTGTGAATTAGGACATCCCACAGTTCGACGTCATCCTCGATGGGGATGAAAATTGTTTGTTCAGCCTGGATGTCGCGATAATCACATGTAAAGCGGGAATAGGAGAGGCCATGGCGGCATTCGTATTTGGCGGAATTCAGATCTTTGCCGACCGGTTGCCAGGAAATGGACCAGAATTCACCCGTGTCATCGTCACGAATATAAACATAATGACCCGGGCGATCCAGAGGCACGCCGTTTTGTCGAAATCTCGTGATGCGATGGTGTTCTGCAGTTTTATAAAATGAATAACCTCCGGCATTATGAGAAAGCACCGTACATAAATCACGGACGCCGATATAGTTGGTCCACGAGACCGGTATATCTGGTTTTTCAATCACATATTCGTTATTGGTATCGTCGAAAAAACCGTAACGCATAAACGACTCCTTAACAACGCATGAACAGCAGAAAACGCAAAGAAAACACTAAACGCGAGCGTTGAGCATTGGGATGATCCCGTTTACTCACGCGCTACTTGCCCTATCCACCCATCATTGGTGATACGCCATATTGATTTGCTGTCGATCTGAGAAGTCGCTTCAAAGGCAAAGGGTGTAATCCGGATTTCAGGCGGCCAGGTATACCCGGGCGGCGCAGAGACGTCAAGCCCGAGCTCTTGAAATTGATCCGTATATCGTTTGTTCTTTAAATAGAACTGGCGTTCAGCATAATACACATTGCGCAACGCCCATTTTACAAGCTCTTCCGGCTTTTGGATAAACTCAACCTCTTTCTCCCCGGCCAACCGGGTTGAGAACTGGACATACCCCCACATCTCCGGATAATGCATATTAATGAGGCCCTGGGGAGACCAAATCCAGTTGTCCTCCGGAAACGGCCGACCGGTCTGCGGATTGATGAGTTTTTGATAGGTTCCGTTTTGAACAAATGTTTTCCACTCCACCCTGGAAAAATTGATGCGCCACTGATCCCCATCCAACGGCGGCGTTTTTCGATGGCTGCATTCCTGCAGAGCTTTCCAGGGCATGGCCACTTCAACGCGCCATCCTTGATCCTGATCCCTGGGATCATTGAGCGTGCCTTGAACAGAGACGGCCGTTTTCAGACCCTGGATATCCCAACCATTGACAGCCGTGCCTTCGTCTCGGTACGGTTTTATCAACAACAGATCCCATCCTGTGTTCAAAGCATTCATTTCAAATTCATAATATTGATGCGTGTCGCCATCCGGATCAATAAAAATTTCAAAATCATTGTCATAAAATATCACCGTATCGCGTTGTTGCAGCCTGGCCCAGACATGCGGTTCCTGCAGTTCAGCAGCGATATAGAGATAGGTGGAATCCCAGAGCATTTTCATTTTTGTCGACCAGGCCGGCAATGGTTTACCGGGTCCTTCAATATCCACAAAGGATTCTGACCACTGCGCTTGCGACCAATCCTCTTCGGCAAACGTTCCATCGATCTGTAAAGGTGCGCTGGTACGATAGCAGATGAAATGTCGCGGTGCAAATGGGATGGCCGGTTGGGGGAATGTACGCGTTGTTTGTGCGGTACAGTCGCTGTCGAGCAAAGCGATCAGGCAGAAAAGCGCAACACAGCTCCAGGTTATTTTATGACTCATCATGAGAGTTACCGACTTTATGAATTCATCACACTATATATTATAATTATAAAAAAACAATTACTTACAATAAAAGCCTGTGAATAACAGGCAACTTAGTTTTTTTTCTGTAAAAACTTACTAAATAATAGCGATTTTTTTGCTGCTAGTCAACAATAATTCTTAATAATTTTGTACGCGCATTCGGGAAACATCAGGATTTTGAAAAATATTGGACAATACCAACGAAGCGGCGCCCAAGGCCACCGGGTCGGCTTGCTGCGACCCGGCGATCACGATCTTTGGTTTACGAATATCCCCAAGAATAGATTTGGCATACAATGCGCCGGCAAGAGGCGTAAGCAAACGCTCACCAGCTCGTGTCACGGTTCCCCCGAGCAGCACGGTTTTGGGATCCAGAGTATCTACAGCCCGGGCCAGCTCTTCGCCAAGAATACGGCCAATGTGTGAAAAATAACGTATCGCCAGTTCATCTTTGGTCTCCAAGGCCGCAAGCAAATCCTGCATGGTCACTTTCTCTTTAGCCATTTGCACGCCATGCAGCCGGACTTGATCGTCGTTGACATCGGTCAAATCATGCAACACCTGTTTAATGGTGATGGCATGTCGGCACGACTCGCCCGCCATCATGTGCGCACCCCGATATAATTGATCATCCAGAATAATGCCGTAGCCGATGCCGAAAACCTTTTGATCAATCACCAAAAGTACGTACAACATGTGACTCTCATTAAAGTCGCGATTAAACCATTTTTCGCATAAAACCGCGGCGTTGGCGTCATTCTCGGTAAAAATTGGAAATGGATAGTATTCCTGCAGCAGGCGACGCAGCGGAACCGAGGTGTCCCGCAACAACGAACTTTTGATGATTAAGCCTTGTGAAAAATCCACAGCGCCGGATAAACCGATGCCTAATCCTAAAATTCGTTTATACGTCAGCTTGTGCGTATTAAGCAGACGATCAACCATTTGCTTGACCAGATTGATCAAAGTGGCTGTATCTAAATTGTCCGGCGTTTCGATATGGGTTTTCATGATGATATTGGCGTTAAGATCGGTGAGCACGCCCAGCAGTTCATTGAGTTCGATTTTTATGCCGATGATATAACCGTGATTCCCGTTGATTTCCCAAAAAGTCGGCCGACGTCCGCCTTGCGGTGTCGATGAGCCAAGACCGGTTTTGATGATTAAGCCCTTGCGTTCCAGGTCCTGTAATATTTTCATGATCGTTGACGATCGCAATCCGGTGATTTTTGCCAAATCAGCGCCGTAGATGGGTCCACGGCTGCGGATCAGATTAAGAACAATGTTATTGTTGAGTTTTTTCACTAAATGATAATTGCCGGTAATTATTTTTTTCATAATTCACCAACTCTTCCAATATAAATCAGTTGATCAAGCGCTAAAACGTCTGTTGACCCCTGGCATGGCTGAAGAATTAATCCCACTTTATGCGTACAATTTATCATCTGCGATATATAGCCGACCTTTTCGTTTTTTTACAAAAAAAACAAACAAATGGCGGATGCGTCCCTTCCGTGTCAGATGCACAAGAGTTCTTGCTAAACAAACCGGCGAAGGTTGTCAACCTTCACAAGAATGATGCAATCGTCCTGTTGGCAAAAACTAAAGTTACGTATTATTTTGGATTTTGCAAAACTTTTTTCCCACCCAATTATGCAGGCAACCTATTCTACGCTCTCCTGCCTTCGTTAAACCCTGCCCTGATTCATACGGCGGTACCATTTCTTATTCTGTCGATAAAGCCTTTTAAATTCACCAAACATGCGATCATACATCAGCCGATGCTCCTGATTTGGCGTGAACACCTCCTTGATGCGGATATGGTTTTTTATGTCTGAAAAATTCTTGATATGTCCCAAAGCCAGACTTGCCAACAAGGCCACGCCTTTGGCATTCGCCAGCTGCGGATCCGCAACCTGGTGGATCGGCCGGCCGGTTATATCGCTGAAAATCTGACACCACAAACGGCTCTTGGCGCCGCCGCCAATGGCACGAATATACGGTACAGGATTATACAATTTCTCCAGACTTTGTAAAGCCCAGCGCATGTTGAAGGCAACGCCCTCCAGAAAGGCGCGGATGATATCTTCACGCGTATGGTTCAAACCCAGGTTGTACAAGCCGGCGCGCACAAATTGATCGTTAAGCGGCGCACGCTCGCCGTACATCCATGGCGTGAAAATGAGATTATGACAACCGGCCGGCGCCTGACTCGCCAATTGATCCAACAATTGAAATATCTCATCCACATGCATCTCTTCTTTCAACCATTGCTTGTGGTAAACGATATTGTTGCGCAACCATTCCAGACAAATGCCCACCGTCTCCTGGTGCGCCAGACCCAAATAATATTCACGCGGCCACGTGCTGCCGATACAACCGCAATAGTTGGCAATATCAACCTTGCGCTTTCGATAGTGCCCGGACACACCGCCGCTGGTGCCCAGCCTGATGTTAAGCTCACCCTCCTCAATGGCGCCGGAACCCAGAGCAGCAGAGCTGATGTCGCCTGCTCCGTTCACCACCGCAGTTCCTGCCTGCAAACCAAGTTCCTTTGCAGCCTCTTCCGTCAATGCGCCAACCACCTCCGCACTTTCCGCCACCCGCGGCAGTTTGGTCATATCCACGCCCACCATGTCGCACAACCCGCGATGCCATTGATTGCGGTTTTTACGCGTATCCAGCAGCCACCAGACAACGGCCATATCCGCGGACTTGACGAACTCGCCGGTCGTTTTATAAACGATGAAATCCTTGGCATCTAAAAATTTATGAGTACGCGTGTACAGGTCCGGAGCGTGTATTTTGAGCCAGATCATTTTGCCGATGGGATCTTTGCCGGCATGACCAGGGCAGCCGCCGGTGATGGTGAGAAATTTAAGCAGTTTAAATACATTGTATCCTTGCACCCGGGGCGGCGTCCACAGATATTTACGCATAATATCGGCAGCGCGGGTATCCAGCCAGGAGATCGCCGGCATGACCGGCTCACCCCGTCGATCCACTGCGACAACGGTTTGCATCTGGCTTGCAAAAGTTATTCCGGCTATCTCCTGTGGCTGAACTGCGGCTTTTTTTAACACATCTCGCGTTGTCGCGCACACAGCTCGCCACCATTCGCTCGCATCTTGTTCGGCAAAGCCGGGTTGCGGATAATGCACGCTATAATCCACGCGACTGTCGGCAATCACATCGCCATAGAGCGTAAAAACCACAGCTTTGTTCGAACTGGTGCCCAGGTCGTGGGTGAGGATATATTTTTTTTCCATCAGGTCCCCCCTGTCCGTTATTTCAGCATACCGATGCCTTTGAGCCAATCTAAACAGAGTTTAGGCCACGATTGTAAAAGCGGATTTTGCTGAGCCAAACCCACGCCATGACGCCCGTCACGATAAATATGCATTTCCGCAGCAACGCCGGCTCTACGCAAGGCTTGATAGAATAAAATGCTGTTTTCCACAGGCACAACCGGATCATTGCTGGTATGAAATAAAAAAGTCGGCGGCGTATGGCCGGTGACCTGTTCCTCGCTGGACATGAACTGCACCAAGGCCGTATCCGGTTGTTCACCTAGCAAGTTCTTACGCGATCCACGATGTGCCGTTGGAATTTTCATACTGATGACCGGATACACCAGCACCATGAAATCAGGACGTGAACTGAGCTGATCGATCGCATCCGGTGCATCGGCAGTTCCCTGGCTGAAATGTGTGCCGGCGCTTGAGGTCAGGTGTCCACCGGCGGAAAAACCAAGAATGCCGATGCGCTGCGGATCGATGCCCCACTCCAGGGCATGATATCGCACCGTGCGCAGGGCCCGTTGTGCATCCATAAGCGGCGACGGGTGATGATAATTCGGCGCGATGCGATATTTTAAAATAAATGCCGCCACGCCATTCTGATTAAGCCATTCTGCAATCTGTTTGCCTTCATGATCCATGGCTAAATGGCCATAACCTCCGCCCGGACAAACCACAATGGCCGTGCCGCTCGCTTTGGCCGGCTCTGGCAGACATACGGCCAGTGTCGGGATGTCCTGCGGTTTGCTGCCTAACGCCCCGGGAGCTGCACCCGGCCACAGCTGCAAGGTATCCGGCTTGATCTGGCAAAATGCGGCAGCGAACAGCATGAATAGACCTAACAGAATCAAGTTGCAGTACTTCATACCGCCTCGTATCAAATAATGAAAATGCTTCAATTTATTCATTAAATGTACTCATTTTTCCAACCTGCTAAAAGCTTTTTTTCATAATTTTTTCTTGTCAATGTGCCGAATTCCTGCTAATTTTCATCTACCGGTCTTTTCTATCTTCTAATGACGTCCACCTAGGGAAACGAAGCTTGTTGCCCTAAATTCAACGTCATCGCAGAAATGACGGCCTAAATGCCGTCCTACACAGGATGATCTATGAAAAAAATAGTCTGTATTTTTGCCGGGTTGCTGATGTCTTGTTCCGGCAACCTCTACCGTTCCGTCTATCCCCTGCTCAGCGACGGGAAATATGACAGCGAATTTCCCTATCGCAACTGCTCCCAGGAGATTAAAGCCATTTCCGAAACGATTGTAAAAATTTATTGCACTACCCAGTACAAGATCTATTATTTCGACCGATCCGACAAGATGACGCATGCCGACATTAAAGAAAAGTTGCTGGTCAAATGTAAATCCGTCAGCTATGGTGACAATCCCGTTTCCGGCAGCAGTCTGGTGATTTCGTCCAACAGTCAGGCGGTATTGTTGCTCACCTGCAGTCATGTGGTTTTTCACAGCGATTCCATCTTTACCTATTACAAAGAAGACGGCAAAAACAACCCACGCTATATACGCACCTGCGCCATCAAAACGCGGGAAAGGTTATTGGCTGCCGGATTCCCGGAAGACGGCATGATCGAATTAATCGCGCAAGATACGGAATCGGACATCGCCCTGGTCGGCAAGGTGTGGCAGCAACCGCCGGATAAGTATATTCCGGCATTTTCCTATCCGATCGGCAAAAGCAAGGAATTGGAATGGGGCAGCTTTGTTTACATGATCGGCTACCCTCAAGGTCAAGAGATGGTAACCAAGGCGATAGTCAGTCAACCCGATCGAGATGGACATGGCGCGTTTCTGTTGGACGGCATCTTTAATCGCGGCTTTAGCGGCGGCGTCGTTCTCGGCATTCGCGACGGTGTGCCCAATTTCGAAATGGTCGGCATGGCTTATTCAACGTCAGGTGCACCCGAAGCCATCCTCATTCCCTCGCCGGACGCGGAATATGATATGCAGGTTCCTTATGATGGCGAGCTATATGTAGCTTCCGTGAATCGCATCAACTACGGCATTACTTTTATCACGCCGGCGGAAACCATCATTGATTTTCTAAAAAAGCAAGAGACGAAAATCAGAGAATCTTTCTACAAAATGGGCTTGGCCTCCTTTTTATCCAAGGTTAAAGAATAAACGAAATGAAGATCATTCGGAAATATCGTTTGTATTGTATTGTTCTGGCTCTTTTTTTACTTGCCGTCGCATTTGCCTCCAAAGCCTATCGTGGCCCTTGCTGGCATTTTGCTAACGCGTATGTCGGCGATGTTATGGTTGTCGGCGTGTTTTACTTTGCTCTCTCGTTCTTTGCCCTCTCATGGTCCAGGATTAATAAAGCCCTCGTTGTCCTGGCCTATGCCGTACTCGTCGAGCTTTTTCAGGCCAGCGGCGTCCCTGCTTCATGGCATTTGCCGGCCCCGTTTGTTTATGTCTTTGGCAGTGTATTCAACTTTAGTGACATACTCGCTTATATTATCGGCTTGATCCTGGCTGTCTTTCTGGATAATCAAATTAAATAACATATTATTTTTTCGTAAGTTAATATTTTTGATCCGGAAATAGCTTGACTGGATGTAAAAAAATGGTTATTTTTTAAATTAAATTTATCTCATTCTCTGAATAGAGCATTGCTGCAGGAGGCTATCTGGCTGACGAAAAAGGACATATTTTGTGGGTGGATGATGAGATCGAATTGCTCAGGCCGCATGTCCTGTTCCTGGAGGAAAAAGGCTATCGGGTCACTACCGTCACGAATGCCGAGGATGCCATCGAACTGACCGCTCGAACCGACTTTGATTTGCTGTTGCTGGATGAAATGCTGAATGGAATGGACGGGCTGACTGCCCTGAATGAGATCCAGAATTTGCAGCCCGGATTACCGGTGATCATGGTTACTAAAAACGAAGAAGAGCGTTTGATGGAGGAAGCCATTGGCGCGCGCATCGTTGATTATTTAACCAAGCCGGTTAATCCAAGTCAGATTTTACTGGTCTGCAAAAAAATCCTGGAAAGCAAAAAGATAGCCGGTGAACGCATTTCGCGCGATTATTCCTCAGAGTTCAGTCAAATTGCCGCACGCATCATGGGACCGCTGACCTGGAAAGACTGGATTGAAATCCATCTCCGACTGTGCGATTATGAATTGGATCTGGATCAACATCCGGATTTGGGTTTACAGCAAACTCTATTCGATCAGAAGCGGGACTGCAACACCGAATTCGGCCGATTCATTGAGAGAAATTACAGCGGATGGTTGTTCAGCGACGACCGGCCGGCGCTCTCCATCGATATTTTTAAAAGATACGTCAAACCGCACATCGATAAGAGACAACGGACCATCTTGCTGGTGATTGACAATCTGCGTTATGATCAATGGTTGGTGCTGGAGCCTTTGTTGCGCGACTATTTTCGCATCACGCGCGAATCATACTTTTCCATTCTGCCGACCGCCACGCCCTATGCCCGTAACGCCATATTCAGCGGCATGTTTCCGGGAGATATTGAAAAACAAATTCCGGATTTATGGCAGAACAGCGATGAAAACGATGATTTGAGCTGCAACCGTTTTGAGAGTCAGCTCATGGAAAAACAGCTGCACAATCTGAAAATGGAACTCAAACCTGCGCCCAAATACGTCAAGATCCTGGATATCCAGGAAGCGCGCTCGGTGGCCAAACGCATCCAGGAGTACGGTGACACACCCTTTTCCTCCATTGTCATCAATTTCGTGGATATTCTGGCGCATACGCGCAGCTCGTCCGACCTGATTAAAGAAATGATACCCAATGAGGCGGCTTTTCGTTCCATGACCCGCTCCTGGTTCGAACATTCGCATATTTTCCAGGCGTTGCGACAGCTGGCGGACATGGGCAATACCGTTGTGATCACCTCGGATCACGGCAGCATCCGCGGATTGCGCGGCGCCAAGGTAATCGGCGATCGCGAGACCTCTACCAGTCTACGCTATAAATTCGGCAAGAACATCAAAGCCGACTCCAAGCATGCGCTGATAGTCAAAGATCCAAAAACTTTTCGTCTGCCGGCCCGAGGCATTAACAGCAATTATCTGATAGCTAAAGAAGATTTCTATTTCGTCTATCCGACCAATTATCATTATTATTTGAACTTTTACGCCGACAGCTTTCAGCATGGCGGCATTTCACTGGAAGAGATGATATTGCCGCTCATTACTCTGGAGCCGAAATAACCGTTGCCGGCCGCCGAGTCGCATACCAGACCTCAGCAGCGAGAAATCCTGCACGTCGCGAGCGTGGATTACGAGCTGATGCAGCGGGAAATCGCTTCCAGCGAAACGAGCACGGTGCAGTTTGCCCGGCGCTGGGCCGCGACTCTGCAAAGCGGAGATGTGGTAGCCTTTTATGGCCATCTGGGCAGCGGCAAAACCACCTTTATCCGCGGTCTCTGTGAGGCCTTGCAGGTTCTGGAAACGGCGACCAGTCCGACATTCACCATCATTAACGAATATCGTGGGATCTGGCCCATCTATCATATGGATCTTTACCGTCTGACCGGAAGTCATGAATTGAAAGAATTGGGGCTGGAAGACTATTTTTACAGCGATGGTTTATGTTTGATCGAATGGCCGGAAATTGCACAATCATTCCTGCCAAACAAACACTGGGCGATCCGACTCGGCTATGATTTTGAAAAACTCGGACGCGAAGAACGAATAATCGAGGTCTTGCGATTGTTATGATGATAGCCATTGAAACAGCCACGCAATTGTGTGGTTTGTGTTTGAGCAAAGAAAATCTTTTACTGGCCGAATACCGTTTGTATGTTAAAAATGCCCATGGCCGCGTTCTGGCCGATAGTGTAAAAAAAATCATGCATGATGGCGGGGTGGATTATCCGGCACTGTCTGCCGTCGCTGTATCCATCGGACCGGGCTCTTTTACCGGATTGCGCATCGGCCTGGCTTTTGCCAAAGGATTGGCCTTTAGCAGGCAGCTGCCGATAGTCGCAGTGCCGACGCTGCAGGCGTTGGCATTTCAGGCGCCGCGAGTAGCCGGAGAAATCTGCAGCCTGGTGCGTTCGCGCGCCGATGAATACTATGCCGGTTTTTTTAGATGGCGTCATGATCGCCTGGTTGAAATCGCGGCGCCCGCTGTTCTGTCAGGTAAAGAATTGCAGCAGCGCCTAACCGCGGAGTGTACGCTGATAGCCGAGCCAGGCTGCAAGTTGCCCGTATCGTCCGTGTACTATGTTTACCCTTCAGCCTTTAGCGTGGCTCAATTGGCCGTTATGCGCATGGCCGATGGCGAGATAGCGAACAGCGATACGTTGGAGCCGGCTTATATGCAGGATTTTATAACCGGTCCGGCCAAACCGGCCATGCCGCCCAGTTGATCCGACAGCCGCAGGATGGCATGGAATCAGTGATGCAGATACAACCGGTTGCGATTATCGACAGCGAAGACGGGAATCGGTATGTGGCGCAGTCCATGACGGAAGCCGATCTGGACCAGGTGGCAGCTCTGGAAAAGCGGTTGTTTCATCCACCCTGGTCGCGGAATGCTTTTACCGCGGAATTGACGGATCGGCCCTATTCTCTTGCGATGGTCATCAAGGATGATGAAATCGTGATCGCCTACATGGTGGTCTATTTGCTTTTTAATGAAGCGCATCTGGCCAACATTGCGGTAGCGCCTGAATATCAACGCCACGGATTAGGCGAATGGATGATCCGCTACCTTGAACAGGCAGCGGAACAGTCGGGACAACAAATTATATTTCTCGAAGTGCGCAAATCCAACGAGAAAGCGATTCGGCTTTATCAAAAGATGGGCTTTAGCAAAGCCGGCGTCCGCAAGCGATATTATGAAGATCAGGAGGACGCGCTGCTGATGAGTAAAATGCTTGTCCAGCAGCCACAGAGAAAATGATTCTGCCCAGAGTATTTTTCAGCGCGGAGATGCAGCCGTTGCGCCAATATGTCCGTAGATAATTGTTCACCAGAGGATTGCTTATGGAATGGTTCAAACGCACCAACAAAGGTCTGGAGCCCACGGAAAAAAAAGAACTGCCTGACGGGCTTTGGATCAAGTGCGACAATTGCGGCGAGATCCTTTACAAAAAAGAGTTGGATCGTAATTTACGCGTATGCGCAAAATGCGATTTTCACTTTCGCATGAACAGCGATGAATACATCCGTTTGTTGGCGGATGAAAACAGCTTTAAAGAGTTCAACGTCACGCTGCAATCCGCTGATCCGTTAAAATTTAAAGATTCGAAAAAATATGCTGATCGCATCAAAGACGCCATGGCCAAAACCGGATTATACGAAGCGGTGCGCACCGGCGCATGCACGCTTAACGGCATCCCGATCATCATTGCCGTTATGGATTTCCGCTTTGTCGGCGGCAGTATGGGATCAGCGGTCGGTGAAAAAATCTCGCGCGCTGCGGATCGCGCCATTGCCGAAAAACGGCCGTTGATCATCGTCTCCGCTTCAGGCGGCGCGCGCATGCAAGAGGCGGCGTTTTCACTGATGCAGATGGCCAAAACGTCAGCACGCATGGCCATGGTATCCGATGCCAGGCTGCCTTTTATCTCCATCCTGACCGATCCGACCACCGGCGGAACTACGGCCAGCTTTTCCATGCTCGGCGATGTCATCATCGCCGAACCCTGCGCCTTGATCGGTTTTGCCGGACCGCGGGTCATCAAACAAACCATCGGCCAGGATTTGCCTGAAGGTTTTCAACGTTCCGAATTTCTGCTGCAGCACGGATTTCTGGATGCCATCGTCCCCCGCAAGGAGATGAAGACCCGCTTGCAGCAAATTCTGACATTTTTTGTAGATCAAAAATAGACGGACCTCATGAGAATTCTTATCACCAACGACGACGGCATCGCCGCGCCCGGCATTGCCGCATTAGCCGCTGAAATGAAAAAATACGGCGAGGTCACCATCGTGGCGCCGCTTTCAGAAATGAGCGCAGTCGGACACGCCATCACCCTGAGCGATCCGCTCCGCGTCACGCCTTTTGAAAAGAACGGCGAGTTTTTTGGTTATGCCGTGCGCGGCACTCCCGCTGATTGCGTCAAACTCGCGCACTGGGTGTTGCTCAAAGATCAACCCAAACCGGATCTGCTGATTTCCGGCATCAATCTCGGCTCCAATACCGGCATCAACATCATCTACTCGGGCACGGTCTCCGCCGCAACCGAGGGCGCCATTCTCGGCATCCCTTCCTTTGCCATATCCCTGGCCACATTTGTAAAACCGGATTTCAGCGTGGCTGCGCAATTCGCCGGACGTTTGGCAAAACTCTTGATGCAACAGCGGATGCCCAGCGGGGTTTTCTTGAATGTCAATGTGCCTGCGGTTCCCCTTGATCAGATTCAGGGTGTGCAGATCACCCGGCAGAGCCAGGCCAACTATATGGAAGAGTACAGTGCGCGTAAAGACCCGCACAACCGATTTTATTACTGGCTCACCGGCGAAAAAGTAGAGATCGAATCCGACGAACAGGTCGATGATCGCGCCATTCTGCAGAACAAAATCTCCATCACCCCGGTGCATTACGATCTGACGTTTTACCCGTTTTTATCAGAGCTAGCAAGCTGGAAAATACCCCTGTTATGACACACGAAGAGCGCATACTCATACTCGACTTTGGTTCACAATATACGCAACTGATCGCGCGACGCGTGCGGGAACTGGGCGTTTATTCAGAGATCAAACCTTTTTCCATGGCTGTTGCCGAGATCCGACAACTGCAGCCACGCGGCGTCATCCTGTCCGGCGGTCCGTCCTCGGTATACAGCCCGGATGCCCCCTTGCCCGATCCGGAACTGTTGACTCTGGACATTCCCATTTTGGGCATCTGCTATGGATTACAGACCATTGCTTATTTGCTGGGCGGCGAAGTGGAACGAGCTCAGCGCCGTGAATACGGTCCTGCCGAATTGGTCATCGATGAGCCGACCGAGCTGTTCACCGGCCTGGCGCTGCAGCAGTCGGTGTGGATGAGTCACGGCGATCACCTGACAAAATTGCCGGCGCATTTTAAGATTATCGCGCATACCGCCAACGCACCCATCGCGGCCGTGCGTCATGAGCAGAAAAAAATATACGGCATTCAGTTCCACCCCGAGGTGGTGCACACGCCCGCCGGCAGCGCGATGCTGGCCAACTTTTGTTTTCAGGCCTGCAGCTGTAAGGGCGATTGGAATGCCGGACGATTTATCGAAAACACAGTGCAGGAAATCCGCAACCGCATCGGTGGAGCACGCGCCCTGTGCGCACTCTCCGGCGGCGTGGATTCCACGGTTGCCGCCATGCTGGTGGCCAAGGCCATCGGTCGGCAGTTGACCTGCGTTTATGTCGACACCGGATTAATGCGCGATCGGGAAACGGAAGAGGTCTGCCGGTTTTACGAACATGCTGATTTTAATTTCCGTTTGGTGCGCGCCGGTGCGCAATTTCTCGGCAAACTGGCTCGGGTTACCGATCCTGAAAAAAAACGAAAAATCATCGGTCACGAATTTATCCGCATTTTTGAAAAAGAGGCTCAAGACATCGGCGATATCGCTTTTCTTGTGCAGGGCACATTGTATCCGGATGTGATAGAAAGCGTATCCACCAAAGGTCCATCGGCCACCATTAAAAGCCATCACAACGTCGGCGGTTTGCCGGAAAAAATGCACCTGCAATTGATCGAACCGCTTCGTGAGCTGTTCAAAGATGAGGTTCGGCGCGTCGGCAAGGAACTGCAGGCGCCAGACTATATCCTTAAACGTCATCCTTTCCCTGGCCCGGGTTTGGCGGTGCGCATTATCGGTGAAATCACGGAAGAGCGATTGGCCATCCTGCGCCAGGCAGACCGCATCTTTATGGATGAACTGAAAGGCAGCCAGGAGTACGATAAAATCTGGCAGGCCTTTGTCGTCCTGTTGCCGGTGCAATCGGTTGGCGTCATGGGCGACGAACGCACCTATGAAAACGTGGCAGCTTTGCGTGCGGTGACCAGTCTTGACGGCATGACAGCGGATTGGGCGGAAATCCCCCGTACCGTTTTATCGCGCGTCTCCAGCCGCATCATCAATGAGGTGAAAGGCATCAATCGCGTCGTTTACGATATCAGTTCCAAACCCCCCAGCACCATCGAGTGGGAGTAGCCCTCATGTGCGGAATCATCGGATATATCGGTCAACAACAAGTGTTGCCCATTCTCCTGCAGGGTTTGAAACGCCTGGAATATCGCGGCTATGATTCAGCGGGTATCGCTTTAATGCAGAACCGGGAATTTTGCATTAAAAAGGCCGTGGGTAAAATTCTCGAGTTGGAAAAATCCCTCAACGGCGACTCGTTGCCCGGCACGCTGGGCGTCGGTCACACCCGTTGGGCCACCCATGGCGAACCCAATCAGGTCAACGCGCATCCGCATTGCGATTGTCAAAAAAGAATCGTCGTGGTGCATAACGGCATCATCGAAAACTTTGCGGTCCTGCGCAAGGACTTGCTGGAACGCGGCCATATTTTTGTTTCGCAAACCGACACCGAGGTTTTGTGTCATTTGTTCGAAGAATGCCTTACTCAGGGCGCTGAACTCGCCCAGGCCGTGCAAGAGGGACTGCGGCGCGTACAGGGCACGTATGGCATTGCGGTGCTGGATCGGGAAAATCCAAACCTGTTATTGGCGGCGCGCAAAGGCAGCCCTCTGGTCATCGGTCACGGCATCAACGAATTTTTTCTCGCTTCCGACACCGCGCCGCTTGTCGGCCATACTTCTGACGTCAGCTATCTCGACGACGGCGAGATGGCGATTCTGACGCGGGAACAGTTTAACGTAAAAACGATCGACAACCGCATCATCACCAAATCCATCCAGGCCATGGAGACGGATCTCCAGCAGATCGAAAAGTCCGGCTATGCGCACTTTATGCTGAAGGAGATCATGGAGCAGCCGCAGACGCTGCGTGACACCATGCGTGGCCGCTTGCTGTTCGAAGAGGGTACGGCCAAACTGGGCGGCATTGAACATGATGTGGAATCACTGTTGTATGCACGACGCATCATCATCACGGCCTGCGGCACCTCCTGGCATGCCGCGCTCATCGGCGAATATCTGTTTGAAGATCTGGTCGGCATACCGGTGGAAGTGGAATATGCTTCCGAATTTCGTTATCGTGATCCCATTTTAAAAGAAGATTCAGTGGTTCTGGCCATCAGTCAATCCGGCGAGACCGCAGATACGTTGGCCGCGGTCCGCGAGGCCAAACGCAAACGCAGCAAAGTGTTCGGCATTTGCAATGCGGTGGGTTCCACGATTGCCCGGGAAACCGATGCCGGCGTCTATCTGCATGCAGGTCCGGAAATCGGCGTTGCCTCCACCAAAGCCTTTACCTCGCAGATAACGGTGCTGGCCTTGATTACGCTGCTGCTGGGCCGCATCCGTTCCGTTTCGAGCGTTCGCGGTCGAAAATTGGCCAGAGAACTGGCCTCCATTCCCGACAAGGTGCAGTCGGTGCTGGAGAATCATCAACAGCTCAAAGAGATTGCGGAACAATATTATCATTGCAACAACATGCTCTATCTCGGTCGCGGTTACAACTTTCCCGTGGCCCTGGAAGGAGCGCTGAAATTAAAAGAGATTTCTTATATTCATGCCGAAGGCTATCCGGCCGCGGAAATGAAACATGGACCCATTGCGCTGATCGACAACAATATGCCGGTCATCTTTATCGCCACGCGCGATTCGGTTTATGATAAAATTGTCAGCAACATTGAGGAAGTGCGCGCCCGCCGTGGCCGCGTCATCGCCATCGCCACGGAGGGCGACCGTGAAATTGCCGGACAAGCCGAGCATGTCATCTATGTGCCGGAAACAATGGAAATTTTTAATCCGCTTGTTACCATTATACCCTTGCAGCTACTGGCGTATCACATGGCCGTTTTACGCAAATGTGATGTGGATCAACCGAGAAATCTTGCCAAGAGCGTAACTGTTGAATAATCCGGGCCTCATCCGGTTCTTGAGGAGCGAACCAGCAATGTATCAACTTTTTTTTCAACGACTCTGGATATGCCTCGTTATTTCTTGCGGCTTGCTTTCGGCCAAGGTCAAAGATGCCGAAGAACTGTTTGAACGCAGCATCGCGCTCTATCGCGAGCAGCAGTACAATGACGTGATTCCTTTACTGCGCGAACTGACCAAAGCGGATCATTCCCCCCAATGCTGTGCCAGCCGGGCCGGATTACTGTTGGCGCGAACCTACAGTCAACTCGGACAATTCAGCCAGGCGCGACAGACGGCAGAGGAGTGTCTGCTCCGTTTCCCATCCAGCCGATACAGCGATTGGTTTCATTTTGAACTGGCTCGCGTCGCTTGTCAGAAAAACGATTGGCTTGAAGCACGCAGCCACCTGTTGTGGATTTTGGAGCACTCTGAAAACGCGGCCATGCGGTCCATTTGCGAGGATCGGCTGACCGCCCTGGTGAATTCCGGCATGGAAGAGTCCGCTTTGCTGGAAATGCGGAAAAATCTGCGCACCGATTTGGCTAAAGTATGGCTCAAATTGTGGACCGTGCGCTACTATTACGGCATTGGTCAAAAAGAAAAAGGCTATGCGCTCCTGGAAGGCATGAAACGCTCGGAGCTTTCGGAAAAACAATTCGCCACCCTGCAGGAGTGGCAGGCGACGCCGGAAGAGGACTTGCGCTATCCTCTGCGCATCGGCTTGATACTTCCGCTCACCGGCGATTATGCTGACGAGGGACGGCGATTTTTGTCCGGATTTTTACTGGCCATGAAAGAACGCAACGAATCGGTAGAACTGGTTCTCAAAGACAGCAAGGGCAGCCTGGCTGAGGCATGTCGGGTTATGACCGAACTGCTGCACAGCAATGTATCGCTGATTATTGGCGAATTGGACGGTGATCGTTCCACTGCGCTGGCTGCGTTGGCTGCACAGGAAAACAAACTTTTTCTTTGTCCGGTAGCAACCAATAACGGCATCGCCGCACTGGGTGAACGCGTATTTCAAATGAACAGCGATCTGCAGGTGCGCGGTCGTGCCCTGGCCCGCTACGCCGTAGAGAAACTTGGCCTGCATAGCTTTGCGACGCTGGCGCCTGCTGATGAGTATGGCCAGGCCCTGACCGACGCGTTTGCCGGCGCTGTCGATCAATTAGGCGGGACCATCATTGCCGAACAATGGTACTATCCAGGCACCGAGGATTTTAAACGTCATTTCCAGACCATTCGCGAATCCGCCCTTCGCTTCAGTCCGCCGGATTCGGCAGAGATCAACCGTCTTTATCGCCGAAAAAAAGAACTGGCGGAAACCGGCCAACATGTGCTCGGCTCGCAGGACGATGCTTTCGAACTGCCGGTAAAATCCATCGACGGCTTTTTCTTTCCGATCTATGAAGAGGATCTGCCCATTGTGGCGCCGCAGTATGCTCTGGTCAACATTCAATCACAGACTCTGGGCGGAGATAACTGGAATCATGTCGAAGTACTGTCCGGACAGCGCCGTTACATCAATAACGCCGTGTTTTTCAGCGGGCAATATCTTAATGACACGGATATGGATTATATCCAGTTCAAAAACCAATATCGCTTGGCAACTTTGCAATCGCCTACCGTGTTGTCCGTGATCGGCTATGATCTGGCGCACCAATTGTTGGCGATGTACGATGCCGGCAACGCCTGGAGCGCCTCTTTAGCCGTCTACTTGAAAGAGACGCCGGTTTTCAAAGGATTAGCCGGAGATTATCGTTTTTCTGCAGATTCCCGGGTCAATCAATCCGTGCACATTCTGCAGTACCAAAACGGCAATATTGTCAAACTCGAAAATTAAGAAAGGAGCATGATTATGGAAGATTTTTTTCGCAAGACCGTCATGGCCGGACTGGGTTTTCTGGACATGACCAAGGAAAAAGTGGAAGAGTTCATCGACGATATGATCAAAAGAGGCGAACTGACTCAGGATGAACGCTCCCGTTACGTCAAGGAAACCATGGAAAAGGTGGAACAACGAACCTCGGAAGCAAAAATCTGGGTGCAACAGCAGGTTCAGGAGACCATTGCACAGATCAAACCCAAAGCGCAAAAAGCCGTTGATGAACTGGAGATAAAACTGAACGAATTAACCGCGGAGGTGCAAAAACTAAAAGAACAACTGAATAAAAAGTGAAAATTATTTGTTGACAAAAAGAGTAAAACTCTGTATCTTTTTCGCCGCAATGTAAGATCATTGCAGGGACCGCAAACCAAACAAAAGGAGTTCAACATGAAAAAACTTGCGATCGTTCTACTGCTCGTACTCTGCAGTATGGTTATGGCCAAATCCGACATCGGTTTCAAAGGCGTTGGTGGACAGGTGGCGTTCATTATGCCTGATGACCCCATCGACAACACCATCGGTTTTGGCGCCAACGTTTATCTTGGCAAATTCACGCCGGACCTCAAGTTTTTCACCTACGTTGATTACTGGGGCAAAAGCTATGAAATCGGCCACGATTACGAAGCCAGTTTTTCCGTAATCAGCATCATGGCGGTGGTGCGCTATGGTTTTAAAACCAGCGGCAGCATTAAACCCTACGTCGGCGGCGGTCTCGGGCTCGATATCGCTTCCGTGAGCTCTGAATATAAAGGAGAATATTCGGAATGGTATGGCGGCGGCGATACTTCCGATAGCGAAAGCGATCTGGGCATCTTGCTCATGGGCGGCGCTTCCACCATGCTGTCGAGCGATATGGAAGGATTTGCCGAAATTCGTTATAATTTGGATACCGAAGCACTCGGCATTTATGTCGGCGCTACCTACTTGCTTAAATAATGTTCTAGATTGAGCGGTTAAGTGCGAAGGTTTGCAACCATCGCATGGATAATGCAATCGCGCAATATAGAAAAGTATAGTTATTAAAAGCCCTGTTCGCAGGGCTTTTTTTTGCTTGTTTCTTTGCTTAAAGATTTGTAAAATAATAAAATGTATTCTTGAATCAATTACTCACGGTTTATGAAGCTTCCCCTCATCGGCCTGACCATGGATCACAGTCCGGCAACGGATAGCCGTACGTTTGCCAAAGGCGTTGATATTTATTATTTGAACGATGTCTATGTTCGTTATATTGAAAAAGCACCCTGCCTGTTTATTGCTCTGCCGACAACAGGGAAAGAATCGATTGCCGAAGAAATGATCGACCGACTCGACGGCCTGTTATTGACCGGAGGCAACGACGTATTCAGCGCCGCTTATGGTGAAGCGCCGCTATCCGATCAGTGGCAGGCCGATGCACCCAGGACCTGGTTTGAAATGGCCTTGATAAAAAAAACACTGCAAGTCGATAAACCCATTTTCGCGATCTGTCGCGGCTGCCAGATGCTGAATACCGCTCTGGGCGGAGCACTCTATCAAGACGTAGCGACGCAAATCGACGGCACGTTGCAACATCGTTCTCCCAACAAACCAATCTGGAACCGACATAATGTGCAGGTAAGGGAACATTCACGGCTTCATCAGATCATCGGCCGCACGCGTTTTGAGGTAAACTCCTCGCACCATCAGGCGATCAAAACCATTGCTGCGCCTTTGCAAGCAACGGCCTGGGCAGAAGACGGCATTGTGGAAGCGATCGAATATCCGGAGAAAAAATTTGTGCTGGGCGTGCAATGGCATCCTGAGGCCATGGAAAATGACGTTGCTGCTCTCGCTTTATTGCAGGAATTCATTAACGTGTGCAGTCAATGAGAACGGTCACTGCTTATGAAAACAACGGTTGATGCACTTAAAAGCGATTGGCAAGCCGGCCGGTTTGAACCGGTTTACCTTTTTTACGGTGAAGAGGATTTTCTCATCGAACAGATGTGCGCACAGATTTTGGCCAAGGCGCTGCTGCCTGAAGAAAAAGATTTTAATCTTGATGTTTTTTACGCCAGCGAGGTGGATGCCGTCAAGGTGGTGAACATCGCCACCTCGTATCCGCTGATGTCCAGCCGTCGCGTGGTCGTTGTGAAAAATATTGAACTGTTCAATGCCGCCAACCTACAGCTTGTCAATAAATATGTGCAACGTCCGCTCGCCACAACCTGTCTGGTGCTGACCGCTGAAAAGCTGGAAGGTCGGAAGACAAAACTGCACGACATTCAAAAGGCTTGCAGTCATGTGGAAGCCAAGCCGCTGTATGATAATCATATTCCGGACTGGGTGCGAAGATGGGTCCGTCAATTTGATATGACCATTTCAGACGAAGCAATACGCCTTTTACAGGCGCACACCGGCAATTCGTTGCGCAGTCTGGCTGCCGAAATCGACAAGCTGCGTCTCAATCAGCAGGAGCGGCGGTGCATTGAGGAAGCTGATGTGGAACAGATTGTCGGAAATTCGAAACAATTCACGGTTTTCGAATTATGCGATGCAGTTGGCGCAAAAAATCTTAACCGTAGCCTCAATATTCTCAGCAACATGCTGCAAAATGGCGAGCAACCGACCGCCCTGCTGAGCATGCTCAGTCGCCACTTTTTCATCCTGGCCAAGCTTCGTGAATTAAAAGCCAGGAACGCGGGCCAGGAACAAATGGCGAAAAAGCTCAAGATTCACCCCTTTTTCCTGCAAAATTTCAGTCGTCAAGCCGGCTTGTACAGCAAAGACCAGCTGAAAAGTGCGTTTTCTCATCTCCTAGAAGCGGATCAGAACCTTAAAACCAGCTACCAAAAGCCCCGGCTGATTCTGGAAACCCTGCTTTTCAAATTGCAGTACCATATACACTAAAAAAAACGGGAACTAGTCCCCTGCAGCAGAGTATAATTCACTGACAGTGATGACAATAAAAGACCAGAAAAAATCGGAACTGAGCGACGAAGAACTGATCCGTAGATTTCAGGATGGGGATATATATGCATTCGACGCCATCGTGAACCGGTACAAGGATCCCTTGTTGAACTTTGCCTACCGCTTTCTCAGCAATTTGGAGGAAGCTGAAGATGTCGTGCAAGAAACGTTTCTGCGCATATTTCGCAACAAGCATGCATATCGGCAAATAGCCAAATTTTCCACCTGGGTCTATACGATCGCCGGCAATCTGGCCAAGACCGAACTGCGCAAGCGCAAACGACGGAAATATGTTTATATATCCGACATGGGATTTGATGATAAAGAGTACGAGATAGAAGACACCCAGGCCAATACGGAAAAAGAGGTTGAAGGTTTATTTCAGGAAAGATATATCCAAAAGGCCATTGCCGAACTGGCGCCGCGATTTCGCCAGGTGATTCTGCTGGTAGATGTCCAGGAATTGCCTTATGAAGAGGTGAGCAAAATCATGCAGGTGCCCCTGGGGACCGTGAAATCGCGCGTCAATCGCGCCCGACTTAAATTACAGTCCAAATTGACGGATATTGTGGAACGCGAACAAAAAACATTAGCAGCGAGGAGTTCATGAACGCTTGCGACAAAATAAAACAAAACGCTTTTCTTTATCACGAAAATGCTCTAGCCCCCGCGCAACGCCAAGAGGTGCAAAGCCATCTGGATGCGTGTCCTGAATGCCGGAGGCAATTTCAGCAGGCCGCCGCGTTAAAAAAAGCGATGCGGACTCTGCCCAAATATCGCACCTCACCGGACTTTAACACGGTACTGCGGGCGCGTCTACGCACCGAAACCAAACGCAAACCGTTATGGGATTTATCATTAGGTTCAGGATTATGGCGTGCACCGGCTTTTGCCGCCCTGGCGCTGCTTTTTATGGCCGTCGGTGTTCTGGTGCAACGCCAATGGTCGCTGGCGCCCATGCCCTCAGCCGGCAATGAACTGGTTGCCGTACAATCCGGCCCGCTGCAAACCGTCGAACAGGCACCCCCAACCCTGGTCGCACAACCGCTTAAAAGACCGGCGGTGAAAAACTATGTGGATCCGGCGCCGATAACGGACATGAAAAAGTGGATCAGGCAGCGCGGCCTGCGCAGCCAGGGTTCACTGGAACGGCTGAACGAGGACAGCACTCATTCGACCACTCTGCAACCTCCTGCGCGAACAATGGTGCGTCAAGCTAATCAGGTCAGGTTCTAAACAGATTCGGTGAAGAGTATATGTCTATGCGATTGGTGAAAGCGTTTTATGCCGTTTGGTTGATAGCCGCCGGTCTGGCAAGCATGGTGTTCGGTCAAGAGTCATCGATACTGGTCAGGCTGGAACAGGATCTCAAACAGCTCATTGAAAAGGTTAAGCCATCGGTGGTCACGGTTTCCGCGCATCGGCCGGCGACCTTGACAATGAATGAAGAATCATTTTTTTCAATATCCGCAACGCCCAATGCCTCTTTTATCGATGTGATCAATATCGGTTCAGGAATTGTCCTGGATTCGATACACATACTGACTCACAGCGGCATCGTGCTGCAGAGCGACAGTATTGAGATCATTTTTTATAATGGCCGTCATGCGCGCGGCAAGGTGATCGGCGTCGATCATGAAACCGGCCTGGCCGTTCTGCAGACGCGTTATCCGTTTCTTAAAGCGGCAACCGTGCGCACCCACGAGCCTTTGGCAGCCGGTTGCACGGTGGCTCTGGTGGGAAATTCTCTCGGCATCTCTTCAGCCATCTCGTTGGGCATTGTCAACGGCATTCACGAAGACGGTATGATTCAAATATCCACTTCGGTGGCGGCCGGCAACGCCGGCAGTCCCTTGTTTGATAATCAGGGCAGACTGGCCGGCATACTGGCCGGTCGCGTCAGTCCTATTGGCGAAGATTATGTTTTAAACGAAGGGCTGTCCCTGAATGCCGCTGCTCTGGCTTTTCCGGCTGCCTTTGTCATTCAACGGGTGCGACAAATCATGTACAGCCCGGCCCTGGAACAGGGATGGATAGGCGTGTCTGCCGAAGATTGGCCCGGCGGCATGGGCTGGGTGCATATCAGCGACGTGAAGCAGAGCAGTCCGGCGCATGCCGCCGGCTTGAAAATCGGCGATATCGTTTTCAGCACGGACAAACGGGCCATCCAGGGTTCGCAGATGCTGGCGCAGCTGATTCGGAAATGCAAACCAGGCCAAAAAATTCAATTCGGCGTGCTGCGCGGGGACAGCACCTTTTCCGTTAGCCTGGACGTTGGCGCCGATCCGGTTATGGCCGGCGACGGCGCCACCCTCTCCTACTCTGGCGCCAATGCGCGCTCTGTGACGCCGGCATCTTCTGCCCGGCGCAAAACCATCCAAAAGGAAATGATTTTGCAACGCATCAATTCGTTGGAGCAGGAACTGGGCGAATTGCGCAGCATGTTAAAAAAATAATCCTTTATCGCAGTACAAGCCTCCTGGCTTGTGACGCAAGTTGTCTTTATTACAGCCATATTTTTCTGCAATTTGTAGCACAAGCCTCCTGGCTTGTGACGCAAGCCGGGAGGCTTGCGCTACGATTTCTACGCTATTTTTCAGTCATCTTTCCCGCCTTGCCAAGCAAATCCTTGACTTTTTCAAAAATTCTGCTAAATTATATAGTCTATAATTGTAGGTAAAATTATTAGTTATTACGGAGTGCTCTCATGGCCAAAGATAAATCCTTCGGCGCCAAAGTCGCCAAATCGCAAGCAATAGCAAGCAAAGTATGCCCGGTGTGCAAAGACGCCGTCAACACGGTTCATCTGGTTCGATCTGTGAAAAACGAAGCCACAGGTTCCTGGCGTTTTTCCGAAAAATACATCGGCGTATGCAAATGCAACGAAAAAGAAGTTTATAATTAATGCACCCAAAGCCCTGCACGCTGTTATTGGCTACCAATAACAGGGATAAGGTTGACGAGATCCGTCACTATTTCCAGGGATTAAACCTGGAATTCAAGACCGCAAAGGATTTTCCGCATATTCCAGCAGTGGTGGAAGACCAGCCGACGTTGCAGGGAAACGCCATAAAAAAAGCACAGACGCTAGCACAATTCACCGGTTTGCTGACGCTGGCGGATGATACCGGTTTAGAGGTGGATGCGTTAGGGGGTGCACCGGGTGTTTTTTCCAGTCGGTTTGCCGGCGAAAACGCCAGCTATGCGGAAAATGTTGCCAAGCTGTTGCAGGATATGGAACCTGTTCCGGACGATCAAAGAACCGCGCGTTTTCGCTGTGTCATTGCTCTCGTACATGGCCAGATTATAGAAACCGTCGAGGGTATTTGTGAAGGCCTGATATTGAAGAGTCGTCAAGGCAATTCCGGATTTGGTTACGATCCGGTTTTTTACATTCCAGAACTCGGCGCCACATTTGCACAGATGAGTATTGCGGATAAAAACCGCATCAGCCATCGCGGACGCGCTCTGGCGCAGGCGCGCGAGCTGCTGGCCAAAAAATTTTGCGGGGCGTAGCGCAGTCCGGTTAGCGCGCCTGCTTTGGGAGCAGGAGGTCCTGA
>CAYLWO010000080.1:0-30513 GCA_964387285.1 uncultured Cytophagia bacterium
GCTGGAGCTTGCGAACGAGAAGATGGCTGGAGCTTGCGAACGAGAAGATGGCTGGAGCTTGGGAACGTGGGGGGATTACTTGAAATTAAACGCTTTGTCCTCTTCTACCGCTACCTTTTGCAAAATTGAATAAAACTCGGGATAATCCTCCAAAGATATTTCTGTATCCTGCATAACCAGCTCACGGCTAATACTGAATCTATCTTTATCTTGCACACGGACCATTCTCCAGTTGACATGAGGCGACTGCCATTGCAACGAGTCAGATAAACCGGGGCAATCATCCAGAAATGCCCCGCAAACACTTATGGAATCGCTGACCGTATTGGGGAACATTAGTTGCACCGGCCACAGCCGCTCTTCCATAAACAATCCGGCCAGATCAAACTGTGAAAAACGACGCCAGGACCAGATGAATGGATCACCAGCCAGGACAAAATCGCACATGAGCGTAACCGGTTTTTCTTCATCAGCAAATTCAAGAATTTTATTTTCAACGGAACGAATCCCGGGGAAACGGATTTTTATTTGTCGCTCAATCCAATTCTGTCTTTCACAATTGCGCAAATCAAACCAGTCACGCCGCAATTGTTCTGCATAGGCGCCGCTGAAAATCCAACGGCTATGGCCATGCAGCGCGCTATCCTGCAACGTGAATTTCCAGAATCTCCGCAAACAATTCTCCTCGCTGCTGGTCGACGGCGTTGTAAGCCATTCTCCTCCGCAATCGTTATTAACGAGAAAGACCATTCGCCCGCGATCATACCAGGGTAACTGGCCGAACGGCGTGAACCGGCTGGTGGGATCCATCCAGATTTCCTGTCCGTCCGATAATCGGGCGCGGGCGATGACGTGGTTGAAATGGGTGTGCGAAACCACGGTGGTATCCATACTGCCGTTTTGCTGTGTGGAAATCAACACCGGCCTCACCTCCAGACCGCAACAGGCAGCCAGAGTTTGCAGCAAGATCACCTTATCCTTGCAATCGCCATAACGATGATAAAAAATATCCTTGCTGAAATGCGGCTGGTACCCGCCAATGCCGATAGAGACGGCCACATAGCGAACCTCATCGCGCACAAAGCAGTACAGGCCGGCCAGTTTTTCCAGATCCGTTTTGTGCAGAGCACATAAATCTTTGGCAAATGCAGCAATAGCCTGGTCGCTCTGTACCCGGTCTTTGTACAAATCATAATACCAGTGCGCCAGATCCTGCCAGGATTGCATGCCCACCGGCGACATTACCAGTGAAGCCTGCACATCACGCCAGGCCGGCATGGCCGGTTCTGCGACCAGAGCCGGCAAATCACGAGCCTGCCACAACCAGGTCTGTTTGAATCCGGCGGGCAGAGGGGTGGTCTCCGGCTGCAGGTCGATATGGCGGCATTGCCATTTAAATTTCCATTCAGCGGGGGCTGTCACTTTAAATCGGGACAGGCGTGTCGGCACAACATTCTGAAACAGCCATTGATCCCAATAGGTATAGCCGCGGACGGTCACGTCATATTGGTACTCTAGAATGGCATCTTTGCAGACCGCGGGAAAAGCGAAACGCTTGGCGCGGGTGTCGGAATAAAAAATGAACCCGGGATGCAGGGTGACATCATAGATATCCTCCTTGCGAATCGGGTGTATGCGACCGTCAGGCGTGATGGTCCGACCGCGAATATGGGAGACGATGGAAGAACTCGAATAGGGAATGGTTACATTGGCCAGATCAAAACCGGTTTCGTTGAAAAGTTTTATAATGCTGTGATGTTGCAACTGCGATTGTGCAATCTCCTGACCGGGAAAAATATCCAGGGTTGCTTCATCCAACAGGATCATCGCACCCTCATCCGGATAATCGGCTGCTGTGGGAAAAGGTCGCGCCAGGTAATCGGGCCAGTGAATATCCCCCCATTCTTTGTACGAGCCGGCGCAGGCCAGAAATAGGAATAATCCGGTGAGATAAGCGATTTTGTTTTTGAACAATTTCATACACGTCAATCTTACCAGGTCGTCGATTCTTTGCGACCTCCGCGTTTCCTTTTTTAAAAAGAAGAGAGCAGAGCAGCGCCGAGGGCAAAGTTGTTTCCGATCTCTTCAAGTATTACATCAATGACAAAACAAACTGTGTCACGACGGTCCAGAACGGCGGAAGCTACACCGCTTTATCAAATTACCGAAAAACGGCCTGACATCCGTTTCCACACGGGTCCAAATGTCGCGCCCTTTAGCGAAAAATTTCAAAATGACTCAACAGCCACCACAGAATGAGAAAAATGATAATCGTGGACAGGCAGCCGCCGCCCAATTTTTTGG
Organism: uncultured Cytophagia bacterium; assembly: GCA_964387285.1. GTDB lineage: Bacteria > Zhuqueibacterota > Zhuqueibacteria > Residuimicrobiales > Residuimicrobiaceae > Anaerohabitans. The sequence goes on from CAYLWO010000080.1 coordinate 2,305, forward strand.
CGCCCCAAAATGCGGCAAGGCCGCGCAATAATTTGCTCATAGCTCCTCCATTTTTGAAAAGTCCGATTGTAAAATCCAAGCCACGGCAAAAATGCCGCAGTGCGCTTCTTATATCTCTTTCCATATATGAGGGGATTGCTTCACTTCAGCTTAGAAAATCCCCTTTTTCAACGACTGCGTCTACGTTCGCAAGGACATGGTTATCGAGTTGTTGAGGAAATCGCGGCGTGAATGCCGCGATACGTTGCTGCTAACACGCCATCATAATGTTTTTATGACGACACGAGCCAATTTACACCCTCAACCGCGCCCGCCGTCAAATTGCCGCAATCCTTTGGCGGTTTGCAGCAGCTTTTGATTCACCAGGCCGAAAACCGATTGCAGCGGATACTTGCCCTTTTTATCAACACGACCGGCCGGCTTGCCGGTCAAAATTTCAATGCCCTGTTCAATAGTGTCCACCGGATAAACGTTGAACAATCCCCTGGCCACAGCCTCCACCACCTCGCTGTTCAGCATCAAATCGGCGACATTTTGCCGGGGAATAAGCACGCCCTGTGTGCCGGTCAACTCACCCATGGCTTTACACGTATAATAAAATCCCTCGATCTTTTCATTAACGCCGCCAATAGGTTGAATCTCTCCATTCTGATTTACCGATCCGGTCACGGCCAAATCCTGGCGAACCGGCACGTCGGCTAAACGCGACAGCAGAGCATAAAGCTCGGTGGACGATGCGCTATCGCCGTCCACGCCGCCGTAAGACTGTTCAAAACAGATGCTGGCGCTGACCGCCAGCGGTTTGTCCTGGCTGAATTTGCCGCGCAAATAGCCGGAGAGGATCAACACCCCCTTGTCATGGGTGGGACCGCTCATATCCACTTCGCGTTCGATGTTGATGATGCCGCTGCGGCCCATGGCCGTCTGCGCGGTGATGCGCGCCGGCATGCCGAAAACATAGTCGCCCATGCTCATCACCGAAAGGCCGTTAACCTGACCGACTTTTTTACCGGCGACGTCGATCATAATCGTGCCTTGCACGATCATCTCGCGAATTTTTTCTTCCACCAGATTCAGACGGTAGCGACCTTCGCTCAATGCCCGTTCCACATGGCTCGCCTGCACCTGGTCGGCCTGGTCTGCGGCAGCGAAATGATGCGCTTCGCGCATGAGGTCGGCAATATAGGTAAAACGGGTGGATATCTTGTTTTGTCGTCCGGCCAAACGCACGCCGTATTCGGCTACTTCCGCCACCGCTTTTACGGCAAACGGCAGCAATTTTTCATCGAGAATCAGGCGATTGACAAATTCGGCATATTGCTGCAGATTGGTTTTGTCGCGCGCCATGACCGAATCAAAATCCGCGCGCACCTTGAATATCTTTTTAAACTCGTCGTCCGCCTGGTAAAGCAAATGATAAATTCTGCTGTCACCGATCATGATGACCTTGACGTCAACCGCCACCGGCTCCGGTTTGATCGCCGACAGAGCGATCATGAACAACGATTCGGCTCCGGTAATTTCCACAGCGCGATTTTTCAGCACCCGTTTCAACATATTCCATACTCCGGGCTCCTGCAACGCATCCAGGGCGTACAGCACCAGATACCCGCCGTTGGCCTGCAACAGAGACCCGGCGCGTATTCTGGTGAAATCGGTGCGCCATTGTCCGTTGCCGTCGGGCACATGCTCCAGAGCGCCGAACAATTTGGCAAAGGTGGGGGATTGTTCAAAAATCACCGGCGCGCCTTTTTTGTCCGTGTTGTCGACAATGACATTGACGCGGTATTCCAAAAACGGATCATGAGCGCCTTTTTTTGCATGATCCTCCTCCCCCTCGGTTTTGGGTTTAAAGATATCCAGATTATCCAGCAGTTCGGCCAGCACCGCGTCCAGATATTCATGCAATTTTTCACCGGTAAATTCAAGACGGATTTCATTCAGCGGTTCTTCGATTACCGGACGGATAATTTCGCGATCCAGCGCCGCCAGTTTGCTTTTTTTCTCCTTTTGCAATTTTTGACTGGCTTTGAAAACTTTGGCCAATTCTTTGTTCAATTCAATGTATTTTCTTTGAATTTCCTCCACCTGCTCGGGTTTGATGGCGCCGGCCTGCACCTGTTCGTTGAGTCCTTCCAGCGGCGTAGGCTGATTGTTGATGACCGGCAGCACATCCGGCTTGGCATAAGGTCCCACCTGCACCTGCACCAGAGCAAAATGGTCCTGATTGGCGCGCGCCTCGAACTCTTTTACCAGCTGGCTTTGCTTTTGATTGAACGAATCCGCAAGCGCTTCGCGCTGTTCACGCACCTGATCGCTCTCCATCAATTGCGGGATGGTGGTGCGCAGATGCTCAATCATCGAATCCATCTCTTTGCGAAAGGCATTTCCCCGTCCGGCCGGCATTTTCAAGGCCATGGGTCGGTCCGGGCTCTTGAAATTGTTGACATAAAGCACGTCATCCGGCGCTTCTTTTTTCAGACTGGGATCCTTGAGCAGATATTTCACCGTGGTGGTGCGTCCGGTGCCGCTGGCGCCGGCCACATAAATATTATAACCCGGATAATCCATCTGCAGGCCGAAGGTGATGGCGCGCACCGCGCGATCCTGTCCTAAAATAGCCGGGAACTCGGCAAGACCATCTGTCGCAGCAAACGACAGTTCGGAACAATCGCATTGCCAGCGCAGGTCTTTCACGTCTACGGTTTCATATTTTGTTTTCATGGCTTTCCTCAAGTCGGAAAAATAAAGTGAACATGGATGAAACGGATTTTCATGGATAAAAAAATTACCAATTATCTGCCACTCACAAGCCTGGAGGCTTGTGCTGTACTATCGCTCACCCCACCTCCGCGCGCATAATCCGTTGCCGTTTCTGTATGAGATCGTGATACTCTTGCAGCATCTCCGGTGTGGCTGCCTGTTTCGTTTTTAAAATCTGGCGTATTTCATCGATGCGTTCGTCCAGGGCCGTAATACGAATGATCCTGATGCAATCAAAGGCGAATTTCTGCGGATTGGGATATTGCGCCTGGCGTTGAAAGGACTGCGAAAGACTGGCGGCAACATAAGGCGTTTGTATGCTGGCCATGTAACGCGCCGCTTCGACATTAATGCCCTCCACCAAATCCATTTCTATTTTTTTCACTGCCTCTTTGATTTCAGGAAAACCGAATTCTTCAAATGAAATGATCCGCGTGACGGTGGAGGCCAATTCCGGGTGTTTGAGCAACACATCCAGCAAGGCCAATTCTGCGGCGCCGCGCCGGGTTTGAAAATACTTTTCCTCTGCAGAAAGCGCGGGCGCCGGTTCCTCCTTGCGCCAGGACGCGCGCAGCACCCGTTCCTGTTTGCGCACCTCCTGCCACAGCACCGGTTCTTCCAGTTGCAGTTTCTCCGCCAGATCGCGCACATAAAAGGATTGCTGCAAGGGATCAGCCATTTTTGAAACCGAGGCCAGCAATTCGCGCACGGCCGTGGCTTTGAGACCCGGCGTACGCAACAGGCCGGTACCCTGCATCTGCCGTAATTTGAAATCCAGCAGATTGACCGAGCCCTGCAGCACCTGTTGCACGCCGGCTTGCCCCTTTTCCCGGGCAAATTCATCAGGGTCCTGGCCCTTGGGCAAGGTGCATATTTTCACATCCAGGCCGTTGGCCAACAACAGTTCAGCGCCGCGCAAGGACGCGTTGGCGCCGGCCGAATCGCCGTCATAGAGCAGTATGGCGTTGTTGGAATAACGACGCAATAAACGACTGTGCTCTTCGGTCAACGAAGTGCCGGCGCTGGCCACCACATTCAATACGCCGGCGCGCCGCATGCTGATCAGATCCGTATAGCCTTCCAGAATAATCGCCGAGTTCTGCTCGCGCACAGCCTGACGCCCCCAGTGCAAACCATACAACACGGTGCGTTTTTGATATATATCCGTTTCCGGCGAGTTGATGTATTTGGGCGAATCATCCTCGGTTAAGCGCCGACAACCAAAAGCCACCACCTGGCCGGTCAAATTGTGTATGGCAAAAGAGACGCGGCCGCGAAAGCGATCGTACAAATCCCCTTTTTCGTTTTTAATCACCAAACCGGCTTTGAGCAACAATTCAGGATTGACGTTCAGCTTGCGGCTGTGATCCAACAACCCGCTCCAACGATTGAGCGCATAACCGATGGCATATTCCTTCCACTCCTCGGCAGTTATGCCTCTATTCTGCAAATAATTGCGTGCTTCGGCCGCTTCATTAGCCTCCAGCAGGTTTTTAGCGAAAAAATCGGCCGCCATCTGATTGACATAAAACAGCGCCTCTTTTTCCTGCAGCACCGACAGGTCTTCATTTTCTTCAGGCAACAGAATGCCGGCGGCTTTGGCCAACCGCCGCACCGATTCCGGAAAGGTCAAACGATCCATGCGCATGATAAAGGTAAAAACATTGCCGCCGGCGCCGCAACCGAAACAGTGGAAAATCTGCAGTTCCTGATTAACGCTGAAGGATGGGGTTTTTTCGTGATGAAAAGGGCACAGTCCGAACCAGTTTTTTCCCCGATGCTGCAGGTTCACATAGCCGGAAATCACCTCGACGATGTCGCTGGCCTGACGGACCTGGTCTATTTTATCCTGCGTGATAGCCACAATATTTTAAAAAAACCTTGCTTTATATCCGGAATAATAATTAGATTTTCCAAACTATTAAAGAATGGAGCCCATTGTGAACAAGAGAACCTTACCCAATTTGCTGGAAACCGGCGCCGACAAATACGGCGACAACATCCTCATGTGGGAAAAGCAGGGCGATGCCTGGCAAGGCTTCACCTATAACCAAATGCGCGAACGTGTTCACCAATTTGCCGCCGGCCTGCTCAGTCTGGGCATCGCCAAAGGCGACCGGATAGCCCTCATCTCCGAAGGTCGAACCGACTGGGTGACCGCTGAACTGGGCATTCTCTACACCGGCGCCGTCAATGTGCCGCTGTCGGTCAAGCTGGAAGAACTGTCGGAACTCAAATTTCGTCTGGCCCATTCCGGCAGCCGCATGGTCGTAGTTTCAGCCGGCCAGGCGGACAAAATTAAAAAAATCAAACAGGATCTGCCCGAGTTGGAGAAAATCATCCACCTGGATGAAACCACCGACTATGATCGCGATCAGATTACTTTACAAAATCTGTTGGACAAAGGCAAGGAATATCTGGCACACCGGCGCAATCAATTTGACGCCTGTCGGCAGAATATCGAAGAAAACGACATCGCCAACATCTGCTACACCTCAGGCACCACAGCGGATCCCAAGGGCATCATGCTGACGCACCGCAATTACACCGCCAATGTCGAACAGGCCAATTCGTTGTTGCCGGTGCCGCCCTGGTATGTGTCCCTGTTGATCTTGCCGTGGGATCATTCTTTTGCCCACGTGGCCGGAATTTATACGCTCATGAGCAACGGCGCGTCCATGGCTTCGGTGCAACAGGGCAAAACACCGATGGAAACGCTGAAAAATATTCCGGCCAACATCAAAGAAACACGACCAACCTTTTTGCTGAGCGTGCCCGCGCTGGCGCAAAACTTTCGCAAAAACATTGAAAAAGGCATTCGCGCCAAAGGCGCCAAAGTGGAAAAACTGTTTGCCAAAGCCATGGCCACGGCTTACAAGTACAACGGTCTGGGCTTTGACCGCGGCAAAGGCAAACGCATGTTGCTCAAGCCGCTGATGATGATCTATGATAAAATCCTTTTCTCCAAAATCCGGGAAAATTTTGGCGGACGTCTGGAATTTTTTATCGGCGGCGGCGCCTTGTTGGATATCGAACTGCAACGCTTTTTCTACGCCATCGGCATTCCCATGTATCAGGGTTATGGCCTGACCGAGGCTGCGCCCATCATCTCCGCCAATGTGCCCAAGCGACACAAACTGGGCTCCTCCGGATCTATAGTCGCCAATCTAACGGTGAAAATCTGCGACGACAAAGGCAAAGAACTGGCGGTCGGTGAAAAAGGCGAGATCGTCTGTAAAGGCGAAAACGTCATGGCCGGGTATTGGCGCAATGAAAAAGCGACTCACGAAACCGTACGCGACGGCTGGTTGTATACCGGTGATCTCGGCTATATCGACAAAGACGGCTTTCTCTACGTGTTGGGTCGGGCGAAAAGTCTGTTGATCAGCAATGACGGTGAAAAATACAGCCCGGAAGGCATTGAAGAAACCATCATTGCCAATTCCGTGTATATCGATCAAATGATGCTGCACAACAATCAGTCGCCGTATACGGTGGCGTTGTTGTCGCCGAACAAAGAAGCGTTATTGCGCATGTTGAAGGCGGAAAACCTGTCCGTGCAAAGCGAAGCAGGACAGCGGCGCGTGCTCAAGCTGCTGCAAAGCGAAATCGATCAATACAAAGAAGGCGGCGTTTATGCCGGCCAATTCCCGGGCAAATGGCTGCCGTCGGCCATAGCCGTGTTGGGCGAGCCGTTCACGGAACAGAACCGAATGCTCAACACCACGCTGAAAATGGTGCGCGGCAAAATCGTCGAGTACTATCAAACGCGCCTGGATTATCTCTACACGCCGGAAGCCAAGGACATTTGCAACAAACAGAACATGATGATTGTGTCGCGCATGGAGGGGTAAACGGATGTTATCCTTGCGAAGGCTGTCATGAGAGAATACCATGGTTATACTCTCATAATCTCGCTTTAGCCGAATAACCTACGCAAGGTTTACTCATAAAATACAAAAGGGCCGGATGTGCATCGCGGCCCTTTTGGCGTCTGAATGAAACAGAGGAGGAAAAAAGAAGACCAGTTACTGCTTTATTGCGCTGCAAGTTTCCGGTTGTTTTGCTGCGGGCAGCGTTGCCGGTTTTTCTTGCAATGAATCCAATGCTTGCGTTTGCGGACCTGGTGCTTTGAGATCTTTGTCTTTTTGGACAAGAAAACTTTCGCCTTGTTCTTCTACCTGCTTATCGATCCTGATCGCCGGCAACACAATCTCTTCTTCGTTGGTTGTCGCCGGCACGCCTGCTGCTGCGATGCTCGTCAGGCTAAATATGATTGCAATGGTAACAAGAGCGGTTTTCATCCCAGATCCTGAAATATCAATTTCATTTCTGTTATTTGTATAGCAAGTTCAATGCCAAAAATGTAATTAGGAATAATATGATAAAAATAAAGGTGTTAGAAAATTTCTAAATTACAATTTTGACATTAATTGTATCAGAACAGTACAACACAGCGCGGACAGTGTATTAGGGTGAACACTTTTTTACCTCCTATCGTGAAATTCTCGGTTAAACCCTTTTAGAGTGAATTCAAAAGCATAAAACGAATTTAGGAGGGGGAAGTCTCCCCCTCGCTCCGGCCTCCTCGTGCCGGCGCTATCCGGTCCATGGGGCATGCGCTCATGATTGCATTTGGCGCCGGCACTGCGGGGTCCTCCGCTACCCCCTCCCTACAGGCAAAAATTCCTTGCGCTTTTCACAGACGGATTTTTGGCAACCCCTTACTCAATTGCCTGGCTTGTATCCTTCGGTGATACAGGCAACCCCAGTAGGCGCTATTTTTGCAGCAACAGACAGTGGTTTATTCCGCTCACTGGATGAAGGAGCAACCTGGCGACCTGTCTCCAACGGTTTGCCCAAGATTGCCTACTATCAACAATCTGGCATAAGTGCCATCTCGTGCAGCGGAGAGAATAATCTCTTTGTAGGAACGCGACAAAATGGAATTTACCGCTCGATAAATCAAGGAGAGAGCTGGGAGAATATCGGATTTGCAGATTCTATTGTCATTTTTAATCTTGCAGAATCCGGATTGGCAGAATTCAAGTTATATAATTATCTCGGTCATGCAATATTATCTGAAAAAGAATACTATCCTCAAGGTACCCATCGGCTCTATATTAAAATCCCTTATTTGGCTAGTGGAATATATATAGTGCAAATGCAAACAAAGAATGCTCGAGATATAATGAAAATGAGCGTGATTAAATAACTCTGACCCGACTCTGATAATCTGGAGTTAACTTACAAACGCCTTTAAAGAGGGTGGTAAAAGTTGTCAAATCGAGAAGCAGCAATCCCCTATCAAAGAGCAAATACTCCGCCAGGGCATAGCTTTGCTCACCATAAAAAGAGGATTATTTTTTTATAAATAGGCATCTATTTTGAAAAATGCGTCTGGTCGCGTAGCGACCATTGATGGTAGCCGGGCGTTTTAACGCCCGGATGGTACAAGACAGACGGCGACGTCGCGTAGCGACGTATGCGAGTTTTCAAACGTCGCTAGGCGACGTGAACAGATCCTTCGGCCTGCTAAAGACGCTTGACTGTGACTCCTGAATCGATAACAGCAGGCCTGCTGATAACACTTTTGTGGTATTAGGGGATTGCTTCACTCCAGCACAGATAGTCCCCTTTGGCAGGGACTGTGCCTGCGTTCGCAATGACACGGTCTTTGAGTGGTTTGGGTAGTCATGGCAATAATATACTCGGTCGTCACAGGTTCTATTAGCGTGTCATGCTGAGCCGCAAAAAAGAATGGTCATTACACTTCACGACTATTCAAAGCGGCGAAGCATCTGTTCGCCGCTTGTTCTCGGAATGGCGGCTAAAACAGTGACGCGAACAGCTTCATCGGCCTGCCAAAGACACTTAACTGTGACTCCTGAATCGATAACAGCAGGCCTGCTGATAACACTTTTGTAGTACTAGGGGATTGCTTCACTCCAGCGCAGATAGTCCCCTTTGGCAGGGACTGTGCCTGCGTTCGCAATGACACGGTCTTTTATTGCCTGATCAGGAAAATGATCCTCCAACGCGAAAACCGACAAACTCCTATTGTTGTAAGACAGAAAATTTCCTATATTAAAAAATGAATTACTCTCACCCAAACATAGAGATCACAAAATGACCAGTCACGAACGCATGGCCAACGCCCTGGCCCGCAAACCGGTAGACCATATTCCCGTGGTTATCAATCCCTGGGAAGCCACTGTCAGCAATTGGCGGGAACAGGGATATATCGGCCCGGATGAAGATGTCTACGAGCACTTTGATCAGGACTATCGCGGCGCCGGATGGATTAATTCCATCGCTGATCCGGCTTTCACACCGCTCGTGCTGGAGGAAACTGAGGAAACGATTCTGACCCTGGACGGCAACGGCGCCAAATTGCGACGCCACAAATTGCACGCCTCCACCCCGGAACATGTGGACTTTACCGTCAAAGACAGAACGAGCTGGCTTGAGCACATCAAGCCTCATCTTTTGGCTGTGGACAGCCGTCGTTTGAATTGGGAAAAATGGCGCGCGGAACGCAGCCTGGCCCGGGAAAAGCAGCGCTTTTTTTGCTGGGCCGGCATCGCCCCGTTTGAACAGATGCATCCCATGTGCGGTCATGAAAATCTTCTCGTCGGCATGGCCCTGGATCCGGATTGGGTGAAGGACATGGTCATGACCTACAGCCGGTTCAACATCATGCATATGCAAGAACTGTTTGCTAAAGCGGGCCGGCCAGACGGACTCTACTTTTTCGAAGACATGGGTTTCAAGTTCAAGCCGTTCATGTCGCCGGCCATGTATCGTGAAATCATGCAACCCGGACACAAACTGCTTTTCGATTTTGCGCACAGTCTCGATCTGCCGGTGATTGTGCATTCCTGCGGTTTTGTAGAACCGCTGGTTCCAGGTTTAATCGAGGCCGGCATGAATTGCCTGCAGGCCATGGAAGTAAAAGCGGGCATGGACCTGTTGCGCCTGTTCCGCAATTTCGGCGATCGTATCGCTTTCTTCGGCGGCATGGACACGCGTACTTTGATCAGCAACGATCGTGTAAAAATAGAAGCGGAATTGCGGGAAAAAATACCGCCGATTGTAAACGGCGGCGGTGGATATATTTTGCACAGCGACCATTCCGAACCGCCGGAAGTGACCTATGAGACCATGCGGTTTTTCGTGGAAAAAGGAAGAGAAATCAGTAAAAGGTTTACAGGCTAGTATTTTAAAAGCTCTGCAAACTGTGCGAAAACGTTCGACCAATACCGGATTCGCGGATCATTTAAGCAAAAGCAATTTTCTCGTTTGCACCGCGTTGCCTGCGTCAAGACGATAGAGATAAACGCCGCTGGCCATTGACGCGCCATTCCACTGTACCCGGTGATGACCAGGGGATAATTCCGCATGCACGACCCTGGCCACCCTCCTACCCTGCAGGTCAAAAATTTCCAGGGAAACACGTCCAACGACCGACAAAGAAAATGCAAATGTTGTAAAGGCATTGAAGGGATTTGGATAATTTTGCAGCAATTCAAATTGGGAGACCTTGGAAAGAACTTGCTCGACACTGGTCAGAACGTTAAAAGAGACGGCGTTGCTGGTCTGAGCGAGCACCGTGACGGTTACCGGCACCTCGCCTGAGGCTATATCCGCCGGCACATAAACCACCAGTTGGGTTCGACTCGCGTCAGCTGATTTGATGTACGCTTGACGGTTGCCGAACAAAACCACGTTGTTATCGGCAATGGCGTCAAAGCCGCTGCCCATAAGAGTGACTTCAGTCTTTGGCGCCCCACCTGATGGGGAGATGCTGTCCAGATGCGGGGCTGATCCGGACGGCGCCTGGGTCAGCACATAAAACGGCACCGCATCAGCGGCTGTGACCTGGCGTTGATTTCCCGAAATGGCGGTGACGCGAATGGCTAACGGATTGACCGCATCCGGCGGCGTCAGATCGTTGCGCACCTCCTGATTGGTAAAGCGATCGTCTCCAGCCACGGCGTCTCCGTGGGTGCCGTCGTTGTACAGTACATAATTAAAATAGCGATTGACATTCTCGCCGCTGCGCAACGGGCTGATGCCGGCCGCGCTGATGCCGCCCTGACCTCCGATAATCTGTGCACCGATGGTTGCTGAACTGGCGCCATTGGCTAAAATCCAATTGGGCGTAAATGAGACATCGGCAATGACCGGAGCGCCGGCAGGATCCGAGGGATTGATATCTGCGACCCACAACTGATTCGGGCCATAGGGTTCGGTTGTAAAACAGAAACGGCTGCCGTCGGCAGATAAACTGTACTTGCCGCCGCCCAGCGCCGCGCGACTGAACGGATGCGGAAAGCTGATATAGAATTCTAAAACAAAAATGCGAAATGAACCGGAACCGTCGGTATTGTACATCCGCAACGGAATCCCCTCGCCCAGCGAAAGCACCTGCGAACCGTCCCAGGTCAATTCGCTGAAATTATTGGAAGAACTTTTCGAGTTTGGCGTTACCACCACCTGGTTGCTGCCGTCAAAATTCATGGAATAAATCGGTGTCCGCGGATCCGGATCAAAAACCATGCTATGACCGGTAACGATCTTGTTGCCGTCCGGACTGATGCGCACGCCATAGTTGGCCCGGCCGTCAAAATCACAAACCTTATGCAGAATGCCGTCATAGGTGATGGTGTGTCCGATGCCGCCAAAATTGGTGGTGCCAAAGACCATCCGTGCGCCATCGCTGGATATATCAAAATAATCAACAAAAGCCCAATAACCGTTCATCTCGTCACCGGACATGTTGAAAAGTTGCTTGGCCATTTGCCGGTAACTGAACAACTGCGTCTGACCGCTGCCGTCGCCATTAATGCGGTAACAACCGGCAAGATCGGGATTGCCGCCGAGGCTGATAAAATAGACGTAATAATTTTTGAATTTATCAACAGCCAGGCGTGGATGAATTGGAGCCGTTTGCGGTATGGCCAGACCGAACTTGACTCCATCCGGAAAGCTAAAAGTCGGAGTGATGGTTATTCGATTGCTGCCGTCAGAATGCGCAAATTGAATCGTCACGCCATCGGGTTCCCAATACAGTCCCCACAGAATCCGGCTGCCGTCCGGACTGATGTCGATGAACGGTTCGGTGTTGACGCTGTATTCAAAGATTTTAATCAGGTTCGTGCCGTCGGCATTTACCGTATAGATGATCGTGGGATAACCCTGACTAAAGATGATCTTTGAACCGTCAGCACTGATTTTGGTTTTCAGGATCGGCGGGTTGGTGCTGGTGGTAAAATCGGTGATCTGGCGATAGACCATAGTGCGTATGATCGTGGCAGCCGCACTCTCGCTCTGCACCGTTTGTTCAACTCCGGCCATCACAAAAAACGGAACAAACAGCATCGTCAAACCGGTGATCAGCCAAGTACAAAGGGACTTTATCATACGCCGCCCTCCTTTTGTTTAAAAGCCCGTTTTTAGAAAAAAGAAACAACACGCTGAGCCAGGATTTAAGCAATCTGTTATGGCCAAGCCGCCATGATTACCACAACAAAATAAAAAACCGTATCATTGCGAACACAGGCACAGCCGCTGACAAAGGAGACTATCTGCGAGAAGTGAAGCAATTCTCCTTTAAAACCAGAATGTTGTCAAAAGCCTCGGCAGGGATGCATCAATTTTACAAATCTGATCGTGGCCGCGTGGAAGAAAAAAATCTGAAAAAGATAAGATATGACAAATAACCCATAAAAAATTAAAGAAACCTAAGGCGAAAATCAAGACAAATATGTAACCAAATGGACATCGGGTCCCTGGATTGAACCGGTGCGCACTTTTTATATTGCAAATCCGTTGGCAACCGCAGTAATGTCGGAAATAATCAAGAATAACATTTTTTCCGCAAAACCTCCTTTACAAAAGTACATATATCATCGGGTAAAAATGATCAACCTTCCATCATAGCTTTGCACAAAAACCGTAATTTGATGAAGAATGAGGGCCATTCTGAAACTGAAACCGACCTTTTCCGCTGTGTGGCGGTTACTCTTTTTCCTTTTACTAACCATCACGCCAGCCCACGCACAATACAAATGGTATCGAGGAAATACTCACTGCCATACTAATATGAGCGACGGCTCATTAAGCCCGGGCCAAATGGCCAAAGTCTATAAAGAGTTGGGATATGACTTTCTGGTCATCACCGACCACTGGTCTGTCACTAAAGTAACCTTGCCCGGATTAATGATGTACACCGGTCAAGAGTTGACCGGAATCAGACATATTACCGGAATGAATATTCGTAATTATGTCGACGCTACCGCGAGGCCTCTCGAGCCTCTGCTGGGTGAAATTAACAAACAGAACGGCACCGCCATCCTCAACCACCCAAGGTTGGATCCGAAAAGCACGGTTGATCAGGTAGCGCGATTAAATTCTTTGCATCATATGGAAATCCATAATGATCTGGTGCAATTCGGCGGCGGTTTTGACGATCAATCTTTCTGGGATGCCGTTCTCTCCAGCGGCAAAAAAATATATGGCGTTGCCGGCGACGATGCGCACGACCTGGCCGATATCGGTCATGCATGGATCATGGTCTATGCACACGAGTATGAGCGGGAGACCATTCTTTCATCGTTCAATCGCGGACGATACTATGCCTCCACCGGTGTTTTTCTGGACAGCATCCTGGTGCAACCCGGCGTGATTCGCATCAAAAGCCGCAACGCTGATTATATCCGTTTTGTTGGACAAAAGGGCGTCACGCTCGATTCCGTTATTGCAAAAACAGCGGAATACAAAATAACCGGTCAAGAAGGTTATATTCGCGTCGTCGCCGGTCGATGGGATGAAAAAAAAGCCTGGACGCAACCGTTGGTGTTCTATAATTATCAACAGCCCTGCTTGGTTTACCTCTCCGGCGATAAACAACAGCAACGCGTCAAACAACCGTTGGCAGCGCCGTTGGTTCTGCAAACCCAAGATATGCTTGGCAACGTGTTAACCGGCATTCCGGTGACTTTTAGATGCATCAAAGGCAACGGCCGATTTAACGGCTCGATATCGATGGACGTACTCTCGGACTCTAAAGGGATGGTTGCCGTCAAACCGGTATTGGACGCCGAGGCCGGCGACAGCACGCATATTTTTTCAGCACAGGTGGCCGATGTGCAATTGCCGCTGCAATTCACCGTTACAGCTCTGCCTGAAAGGCCGGCAAAAATCGTCGTTCTCTCGGCTGCTGATCAAAATATCATGGTTCAAAACACGCTGGCCGATGGATTACGTGCGGCCATAACTGATGAGTTCGGCAACGGCGTGGCCGGATTGCCCATCATCCACGAAATAGTCAAAGGGGATGCCCTGATTAATGGTTGCATCCGGGACACGGTGGCAACCGATGCAAAGGGACAAAGCAAAGTCGCCCTGCAGATGGGAATCCATTCCGGCGAGGTCGTTGTCAGACTCTCCTCCCCTTCGCTGGCCGGCTATGTAACATTCTACCGGGCTTTTGCCGCTCCGTCGGAACCGGTTTATTTACTAATTGTTTCAGGAAATGAACAAATGGGCGTGGCCCGGACGCAATTAGCCGCACCCTATGTTGTGGCTGTCACGGATTCCTTTGGCAACCGCATCGCAAATCATCCGGTCGCCTTTAAGGTAATTCAAGGCGGCGGCAGTTTTAGTTCGAACTCTTCTGCAACGCTGACAAACGCTGACGGCGTTGCGCAAGCATTTTTAATTCTTGGCGCCGAAGAGTACAATCACAAAGCATCGGTCACCAGCAGTCATAACGGTCAACCTTTGCTGAACAGTCCGGTCATTTTTAACGCCACACTCAAACCCGGGCCCGCTAAAGCAATGATCAAGTCGGAGGGCGATCTGCAATATGCCGTACCTGGCCTTCCATTGTCCAATCCCCTGCAGGTACAGATAGTGGATGAGAAACGTCATCCTGTGCCAAATCACCCGGTTATTTTTCAGGCTGTTGCCCCAGAGGTGTATTTCAATAATAATAAAGACACGTTACACTGTCGAACGGATTTTAACGGCCTGGCCAAAGCCACTCCGTTCATCAGCTCACAGAGCGCTGCGGAAAAATTCTTTTTTGACGTCAGCGCCTTTACTTCGTCAGGAGCCCTGCTCGCCAACGCGCCGATGAGGTTTACAGCTTTACTTAACGTAAAAACCATAAAAACTCTGGCGCCTGTGTCTGCCAGGACATTGAGTGGCGTCGTGCATTCCCAGCTGTTGGATTCGCTCATCGTGCGTATTCTGGACAGCGAGAACAATCCGGTTTCCGGATACCCTGTCAAATTTAAAGCGATCAAAGGCAAGTTGTGGATCAACCAGGAACCGGACTCTATTACGGTGTTCACCCGGAATGACGGCCTAGTCGCAGCGGGCTTGACTTTACCGGATAAAGCCGGACAGATGCAGATTCGTGCAGCCGCCGAGTATCGTGCAACCGCCCTGGAAGGCTCGCCATGTGATTTCACGGTAACTGTGCTGGCAGGACCCGTCAGTTCAGATAAAAGTCAATTCAGTGCTGACAGTCTGGTCATAGCCGATGGCCGTAGCGAGTGTAAAATAACCGTTCGCGTGCTGGACACATGGCGCAATCCGATTCCGGACGCGCTGGTCGACTTGACCGTAAGCGGTATTCCCGTAAATCTAAAAGCAGCCCGAATAAACACCGATTCATCGGGACTGGCGCAGACCACGCTCACGAGTATGAAAACCGGAAAAGCCAAAATTTCAGCCACAGTAAACGGCAAACCAATCACAAACTCGGATCGAATCGTTCTATTTGTAGCCGGACCAGCGCAACAGATCGTAGTGATTAATGGCAGTCAAAAAGCACAATACAACACGCTATTGCCCGATTCTGTCGGTGTGCTGGTGCGCGATGCTTTGGGTAATCCAACTCCTGATGTCGAGATACGATTTATCACCCTGCCGGGCGCCGGATTGGTACGGCCGGGCAAC
The DNA here is from genome assembly GCA_964387285.1 of uncultured Cytophagia bacterium. Lineage (GTDB taxonomy): Bacteria > Zhuqueibacterota > Zhuqueibacteria > Residuimicrobiales > Residuimicrobiaceae > Anaerohabitans. Next base: position 18,040 of record CAYLWO010000080.1, read on the forward strand.
ACCGGTAAAACCAACCAGGAGGGATTTGCCTTTCGGCAATGGCAACTGGGTGATATAATTGGTGAACAAAAAATATCTGTACAAGTACCAGGACTGAATGAAACTTTTTACATCACCGCTTTGGCACAACCGATACCGGCAGCAAAGATACAAATCATTTCCGGAGATCGACAAATTGGTTTGATAAACCAGGTCTTGCACGATTCGCTCATTGCCGAGGTGATCGACGGTTCCGGCAAACCGGCCAGGGGACATGACGTGTATTTCAACCTGGAAGGCAACGGACCCATCCTGGAGACCCGGCTCGTAAGAACCAATGCCAATGGCCGGGCTGCGGTAATGGTAACCTGCGGTCCTGTGCCAGGCGCGTTCCGGGTTTGGGCGCATGTATCCGGCGTAGCAGACAGCATTGCTTTTCAATTTCACATACAGGCCAATCCCAGCATCACTTTGACCGAACCCTCGATTGTGGCTCCAACAGCACGACCCGGACAAACGGTATCCGTCGAATTTCGCGTTCTGGACATCTTTGCACGACCGTTGGCGAATGAACGGATTATTTGCACCGACGTTCGCGAGGCCGGACAACCTCCAGCACATCAGATTATGATCAGTGATGAACAAGGATGGGTTCGTTACAAATGGGTCTTGGGCGCTTTTGGCAAACAACGATTGCTGGCCTATGCGGAATTCAAGGCCGGAAATCCATTGAGCTGGGAAATTCAGATAGTCAATACCGCCCCAAAAATTTCTGCACCAACAATCCTTGAAGGAACCACCAATGATTCACTCTCTTTTTCAGTCCAGGCAACGGATGCAGAACAGGATTCGTTTTTTGTCACGGCCCTGCAACTTCCGGCCGGGGCCATTTTTACCAGCGACCATCAATTTAAATGGCTGCCGCGACGGCATCAGCAGGGCGCCCATGTACTGACTTTTGCAGCCTATGACGCCTTCGGCGCTGCAGATACGGCTTTTGTCAGCGTGTTGATTCAGCACCTCAATCACACTCCTGAAATTCTATCGTTTGCACCCGCAGAAAGCCTGCTGCATATACCCTACTTCCAAAGAGTCGATTTTACGGTCCAGGTTGTCGACAGCGATGAGGACAGTTTGCAATATCAGTGGAAGTGGAACGGGCAGTTCCTGGGGGATCTAAACACAATGAGCATCATCGCTACTCCGCTTTTTCCCATGGAAAATGAAATCACCGTGACGATTTCCGACGGACAATCGCAAAGCCAAAAAACCTGGAGGATGATGTTAAAGCCGCCGTCTGCGGTCCATGATTTGATGCTGGAAAACAATCAGATTCCGGTCGATTGGGATTTGGCGCAGAATTATCCGAACCCGTTTAACAGCGTCACGCGCATTACTTTCGCCTTGCCGCAAGCCGATCATGTGCAGATAAAAATTCTCGATCTCACCGGCAAAGAACAGGCGACTATTGTTGATCGCCTGATTCCGGCCGGCAGACATCAGATGACCTGGGACGCGGGTCATTGCACCAGCGGCGTATATATTCTTTCCATGCAAAGCAGTGGCAAACGATTTACGCGCAAGATGGTATTGGTGAGATAAGTCAAGTTCCTGACAGTCAGAGACCCTTCTTTTTGAGACTTGACTGTTTAACCCCAGAACGGATTGATATTGAGTACACCTGCTCATAACAATAAAGCAGAACGAACACCTCCGCCCATTTCAGAGATCTGTTTCCTTGGCCGTTGATCGAATATACTCCTGCCATTTTTTCGTTTCCATGCCGAAATCCTGTTGCGTTATGGTTTTCAGGGCTGAATACGCTGCTTTACGCACCTGGGTCGATTTGTCTTTTAAAAGCTTCACCAGCGGCATACCTGCACGTTTATCACCCATTCTTCCCAGCGCCATAGCCGATTGTTCTCTGACCAGCGGACTTTGATGGTTTAGAGATTTAATAAGCGGTTCCATCGCAGCATCTCCGATATTCACCAACGCCTCAATGGCGGTCAGGTTGAGATAGCCGATGGCATCCGACAGAAGAATCAGCGGCTCTATGGCGCGCGAATCGGCTATTTGCCCCAGAACGTTGGCCGCAACATAGGGTGGACCTGTTTTTATTTTTGAAATCAAGTACGGCACTTGATTTTGCGCTGCTGCAGAACGCTGCCAATTCGGATCAATGAGCTCCAGTGCTGAGCGTATTCCGGATGAATTGCGACCGTCTGCCAATAATTGAATGAATCTGGATGCCATTGATTTTAACAAATCAGATTGTAGCCAGCCTGGTTCGATTTTATCTAAAGCAGTTTTTGCAGCAGAGCCGACAACGCCGCCTTCACTCAGGAGGAAAAGCAATTTTTCAGTTGCGTCCTGAGCTTTGATGTCGCCCAGCGCGGCAATGGCGGCCTCCTTGACGTATAAAGTGCTGTCGTCCAGCAAATTCATCAGCGGCGAAACAGCCCGAGCATCGCCCAACCTGCCCAGCGCAGCCGCACAGCTCATTCTCAGCGCGGCATCCCCAGAGCTTGAGGCGACTATCAAGCCCGGCAGAGCACGCGGATCATTGATCCTGCCCAGCGCTTGAGCGGCACGGCAACGGATACGGATAGCAGCGCTGCTTTGCAGCTCGCTGATGAGATGCTCTACCGCAGGCAATCCGATCCTGACCAGAGCTTGCGTTGCAGCATCGTCAAGCGCAAAATCTCTGTATTCCTTGGATCCGTTTACCTTCAAGAGCATATCTGTCGCACGCGCTATCCTCAATTCGCCCAGAGTCTGGATGGCATCCAGAGCAACAGCCGCATCCTTGCTATGCCGCTCGACAAACAACCGATCCACATTGATCTGACCAGCCAAACCGGATTTTTGCCAGTCCGGTTGAAGCTTGTTTAAAGCTTCGGCGAAGCGATGCTTTTTTACGCTATTTTGTGCATTTATTCCTGCGATGAATTTTGGCGTCATCCGGTACGCGGCTACCAATTCCTTGAGCGGTTGAGTGTTGTACAAGCGCAACAGCGTACATGCCAAATCGACTCGGAAATTATCCAAAATCATTTCAACCGGAATGGGTGCATTTTCCGGCCTGTAAGGTCCCTTTATTTTTTTTGGAAATTCTGTTTTAAAAGTAAAGGAGGTGGAATCAGCAGCCGGGTAGTCTTTGTGCTCGAACAGAATGGAACAGTGCACTCTGGAAGCGGTATATTGACTCGAGGCAAGAATCGAGATGCCCATAAAGGCATAAAAAGTATCCAAGGCGGTAGAGGTCGCCCTTATGACAAGTTTTGCTATAGAGCCGGACTCGGTCTCTGCTGTCTTTAAGCCGCAAGCAGCAAGAAATTCAGCAGATGCTTTTTCAAAGGGTATGGACACGGTTTTGTTGGGGTACTCTTCACGTACATCGACGTATACCGAGTTTCCTGTTTGAGAATCGACTACCGTTTTTTCATTTATTTGAGAAATCGTCGCCGCATAAGGCCGGACAGCCATCGAGCCTGCCCAAAGCAGGGGAATAAGCATCGCTCTCATAGACAATATCCCTCCCAAAAAATCGGAAAATATTTTGTCGATAACCCAACCACGGCTGACCGTAAAAAGTGAATTCTATCCCGTATTCATATATCTTTTTTTTCACTCACTTGCCATCTTTAATCCCACCACCAGGCCGCAGATCAACAGCAACAACAACCACTGCAGACCGGACAATTTTTCCCTGTACAGCGCCATGGACAAAACGGTGGTGAAAACCATTTGCGTACTTATAATAGCTGTTGCTAATCCTACGGGTCCCAGAGACATGGACAGTGCGTACAACCCGGTGCCAATCAGTGTGGGTGAAGCAGCGAGTAAGAGTTTGCCAAATTCCGGCATGGATAACCGGGCGACTCCCGGCCCATGTGCGATTCGACGAAACAGAATCATTAGTAAGCCTGCAACACCGGTGCCGAGTTCCCAGATATAACCGATCAGGAACGGATGAAATTTACGCGACAATCCCCCAACTGTGCTGAACGCCACTCCTAATAAAAAACCGGTCAACACTGCGTTGTACAATCCCTTTTTAACATGATACTCGGTCGGCAACGATCCGGTAGAACGCGTTAGACCGAGCAGCAGAATGGCGATCAGGACAGAACCGATCATCACAATTTGCCCAGATCCCAATACTTCCCGAAAATAAAGATAGCCGATCAATGCAGAGATAATAGTAATAAGACCGTTGCCCAGAGCCGTGGCCACGCCCACCGGCATATAGCGAACCGTGTTGGCAAAGGTCCAGTCGCCGGCTGCTGTGAAAATCCACAAAAGCAAGCAAGTCGACCAGGCAGCGCCAATAGTTGTGTATTGGGCCGTCGGAACCCAGCACAATAATGGCAACATGCTTAAACCCAAGGACACGCCGCGATAAGCGACGGCTGACAGCGTGTCCATCTTGCGATAAAACGAAGCCATTAAGGTCATTTGCAACGCATAGCCAAAAGCGGCAAAAAAAGCGGCGAGAAAAAACACGATACGGTCCTTTGTTATCAGATTTTAAGCAGAATTTTGACATAGTTTTCCGGTTCTGCTGCCAACAATTCAAAAGCGCGTTGCGTTTCAGAGGCTGGCAGTTCGGCAGAGACAATGATGTCCGGTTTTAAACGCCCGTGCGCCATGTGCTCAATGCTCTCTTTGAATTCACCATGACTGACGCGTGAGGCGATGATTTTGGCTTCACGCCAGATCAGTTCTTTCATCATCAGCGGCGCCGGGTCGTTAGCCAGTCCCAGGACACACACCACGCCGGCGCCGTGAATGCTCTGAATGCAACCACGCACCGGGTTCGGCCGTCCGTCGATGGGGTGAGCATGACCCACGGCTTCAAACGCGATATCTACGCCGCGGCCTTTCGTACGATCTTGAATAACGGCCAGAGGATCTTGCCGTTGGGCATTAATGGCAACAATATTTTCAAAATTTTCTGCAGCAAGTTGAAGTCTTTTATCCAGAATATCAACCACAAAAATCGTGTTGTCGGTGCGCGTGCGCACCGCCTGCAGAATGCACTGACCGACTCGTCCTCCGCCCCAAATTACGATCGTATCCCCTTTTTCGACACCGGCACGGTTTTTGGCATGAAAGCCGATGGAAAACACCTCCACCAATGCGCCATGACGCATGCTCAGAGCATCGTCCAGTTTATAGAGCATATTTTGATCAGCCGCCACATATTCGGCAAAACCGCCGTCCAGGTCTACGCCCAAAAGTTTGAGCGAGGCGCATGCCGGATAGTGATGCAATTGGCAGGCTGCACAATGACCGCACCAGATGATGGGATCCACAGCCACCCGATCACCGATATTCCACGATTTTACTTCTTTGCCGATTTCTACAATGCTGCCGCTGAATTCGTGGCCTGGTATCACGGGCGTGCGCGTGCGCGGGTGAAAATCGCCGTTGAAAATATGCATGTCGCTGCCGCAAATGCCGGCATAGGCCACCTTAATCAAAACCTGATGCGGAGCGCATTCCGGCATGGCCGTTTCCTGCCAGGTGAATTTTTTGTAGGGATGTAAAACTGCCGCTTTCATGTTATACCTCAATTCAGGGATCAGTTATTTTCTGCTTTGCCGCTTGGCCAAACCTGATTCATCACCGGCTGCAATATTTTTTCCACCTCTGCGATCAGCGTTTGATCAAAAGGTTCTGCAACCCATTGCATCCATTTAACAATATTGTCCGGATTTGCCGAGCCGGCCAGACAGGTAGCCCAAAATGGATTTTGCGCAGAAAACTGCAGGGCCAGTTTTGCGATATCAACGCCTTGTTGCTGGCAAAATTCACCGGCACGACGACAGACGTTTCGTATTTCTAGCGAACCCGGATGCCAATCCGGCGCCCCGGTTTGCGTCAACAACCGCATGGAGAACGGTGCTGCGTTTATGACCCCCACGCCTCTTTTCGCGAGCATGGACTGTAATTCCAGGAGACGCCTGTTCTGCAGGGTGTAATGACAGTAGCTGAGAATGACATCAAGATCCGTACGTTCCAAAATATACCGAAAAATCTTCAATGGATAGCCGGATACGCCGATGAAACGCACCTTGCCCTGGTCCTGCAATTTTCGCAAAGCCGGCAGGGTCTCTTCTATGATCTGCGTCAAATTTGCAAATTCAACATCATGACAAAACACCATGTCCAGATAATCCACTCCCAGACGGTATAAACTCACGTCCACGCTTTCATATACGCGGGCAGCGCGAAAATCGAAAATATCGGTATCGTATCTGCCCAGCTTGGTGCTGAGGATGACTTTGTCTCTGGGCATTTGCCGCATAACAACGCCCAAAAGTACTTCAGAGATGCCGCGACCGTAAAACGGCGAAGTGTCGAGGTAATTCATGCCCATTTCGACAGCCGTATGCACGCTTTGCAAAGCGTCTTTTAACTGCACCGACCGAAAGCCATGTCCCAATGAAGATGCGCCAAAAGAGAGAATGGGCAACGATAAACCGGTTTTGCCTAACGGACGTTTTTCCATGGATTCCTCACGCTAGCATTATGGAAAGGGAGCGGTTATTGAATTTTATTGTTGTAAAGGATGCGAAATAATTCATGATCCTGTTCGCGTCCAAGTTTGAATAGCATGGACAGACTCCAGCGGCGAACACGCTACGATCTTGATGCAAATCCCGGTCGTCGACAGACTCGGTGTAAATGCCGAGGCGCCGTTGTGCACCAGACGCCGATAACTATAATTGATAAAATCGACTGCAATTCAATCCCAATATTTTATCCTGCTCCTCTCGAGAAAATTGTTGAATATAATCCTTTACGATTTGCATAACCGTGTCATAGGAACCGGCCACGGTACATACCGGCCAATCAGAACCGATCATGACGCGATTGGTTCCAAAGTTCTGCAGCACAACATCCAGATAATGTTCGAAATCCTCCAGCTTCCAGTTCTGCCAGTCCGCTTCTGTGACCATGCCGGATAATTTACAATACACATTTTCATGTTCTGCAAGTCCGGCGATGTCCTGATTCCAGGGCGACAGAATCCGCTCGCGAATGCGCGGCTTGGCCAGATGATCCAGAACAAAGCGCTGCTGCGGAAACCGCGCTGCCACCTGAGAGGCAACGGATAAATGACGGGGAAACAACAAAAGATCAAAGGTTAAATCATATTCCTGCAGCAGTTCCAGGCCCTGTAAAAAAACGGGCCGCAACATGAATTGATCGTCCGCTTCGTCGTGCACAACGTGACGAAACCCTTTCAGCTTGGGATGAGCGCTGAACCGCTGCAATTGTTCCTTCACCTGCACAGACTGCAAATCGACCCAGCCGACAACGCCTTTGATAAAATCATGGCGATCAGCCAAATCCAGCAACCATTCCGTTTCCGTAAGCGATTGCCGGGCCTGTACGGCCACGGTTCCGCGAAACCCGCTTTGTGCAAGCAAAGGCTGCAAATCCTGCGGCAGATAATCACGGCGCAAGATATTCATGGCAGCGGAAATCCACCCATACTCGGCAGATTTATAATGCCAGAAATGTTGATGACTGTCGATAAAATTCATTTGCGAGATTGCGGTCATTTGTGCTTTCGTCGGAACAGATGCGGCAGTCCGGTTACCATTTCATAAATACGATATAACTGATCCTGATGCCTGATCTGCGTTTCGCTCAATCCATGGCTGATGAATTCGAAACAAATGCGCGCCAGCTCCGGCGTGCGCAAATAACCAAAGTCCTTATGCGGATTACGGCGGTTGTTATATACATAATCGTTAGCTACCTGGACATCCACCGGTGCAACCTGGTGACGATTGGCCGTATAATCATCCGAAAGTATGTAATCGAACGCGACCTTGTCCTCCAGGTCGGCAAGGTTGTACCAGTTATGCGTAACGGCATCAGGCGCCGGCGGCAGCCCTGCAGTCATATTCCAATCTTTTCGGATTTTATGCACCACCACCGGAACGCCCAACGGCGCGCCGATGGTGATCAAGGTATGCACGCGTAAACCGGGTTGACTATGCGCCAGTACGTCATACGCAATAATGGAACCCATGGAATGGGCAATGAGCAAAATCTCCTTGTCCTGATGCTGCAGCAGCAGCTGACGCAGCCGGCCGCGAATTCGATCAGCTACAGGCTGTGGTCCGTCCTCAGCCGGCTTGAGACAATTGGAAAAATAGCAATCCAGGTCGAAAAAATATTTTTGAATAACCAGATCGCTGATGTGTTTCCAGATGATGCTGCCGTCCGGATCCAATTTCAAACGATCCATTTGTTTTGCAAATAATCCCATCAAGGTTTTGCGCATGAGGGAAGGTTTAGGGATCGGCATGACGCTGCCGTGTACATAAGGTTCATCCAGAAAGCGTTTGTCGTCACGGTCCGTGATCGACGGCAGCTGCGGCACGGCGTGCAAAATATCCGCCCAGTAACAGGTGATGAAGGGGACACGACGTCGAGGATGACCGATGCGGCTAAACCCCTCATACAAACTTTTACGCCACCATCTATAATACAGCTCTTTGGCCGGTTTGGGGCCCAGTCCATGAATACCGATAATGATGCGTTGCATAGTTTTTTCCGGATTATTCAAACTGCGCTTTCCATTCCTGGAATTGTTTTTTCAATTCTGCCACCTCATCTTGCAGTTCCTGTACCTTTTGCTCAAGCCATTCCATTCTTTCCGCAGAAACCGGTTCGGCTTTTTCAGCTCGTTGCGGATATTCGTCCATATTCGGTTCGCCGGCCAGCAAATGCATATAACGCTGCTCCTTCTGTCCGGCCTGTCGCGGCAACCGTAAAACCAATGGTTCATCTCGATTCATCAATTCCTGTAAAACCGTATCCACCTCTGCCAAATCGAAAAACGGATGCATGCGTTCGGCGCGGGTGCGTAATTCGCCGACCGTTTGCGGGCCGCGCAGCATCAGCTCGCATAAAATCGCGACCTGGGCGTCCGTAAAGCCGAATTTTTCCTTGAAATAGTGTTTGTATTTCGGCGTGCGAATGCCGGCGCCGGTAACGAGGGCCGCCAAACCTGTTTGCCGCAATTGATCCAGCGCGTGCTGCACCCGAGATTCCTCGTACTGCACCATGGGATCGCGATTGGATTTCTGGTTGCACGCATTCGTGACTGCGTTAAGCGTCATCGGATAATATTCGGGAGTGGTAAGTTGCTTTTCAATCAGACAACCCAGTACGCGCAATTCAACTTCCGGTATGAGTAGGGACATCCGTAAATCCTTTTCATTTTAAACACAGGTTGATAAACCGCCGTCTACAGTCAGCACCTGGCCGTTGACATAGCTGGAAGCTCCTGACGCCAAAAAAATCAAGGCGCCCAGTAATTCATGAGGCTCACCCCAACGTTGGGCCGGCGTGCGCGAGCAGAGCCAGCGATCAAACGCTTCGTTCTCATAAAGCGCTTGCGTCATTTGCGTTTTGAAATAACCGGGAGCAACGGCATTGACCTGGATATTGTATTTGGCCCATTCGGCAGCCATGGCCCGGGTCAACATTTTCAAGCCGCCCTTGGCTGCCGCATAGGGTGCGATGGTCGGGCGCGCCAGTTCGCTTTGCAACGAACAGATGTTGATGATTTTGCCGCTCTTTCGCCGGATCATTCCCGCGGCCACAGCCTTGGCCGCAATAAAAGCGCCGGTTAAATTGGTGTTCAACACAGCCTGCCAATCCTGCAGATTAAAGGACTCTAACGGCCCGCGAATCTGTATGCCGGCGTTATTCACCAGAATCTGTATTGGCCCTAGTTGCTTTTCCATGTCCGTAACAGCGGACAGGACTGCTGTTTCCTGACAAACATCAAACACCGCGCCGTGAGCATTTGCACCCAACGTCGCAACCGCGCTGTTTACTTTGAGCGGATCGCGGCCATTGACAATCACCCTAGCCCCGGCCTGCAGTAAACCTTGAGCCAGCGCCAATCCCAAACCCTGGGTAGAGCCTGTGACCAGTGCGATCTTGCCCTGTAACTCGAATAAATTGGTTAACGACACAGCCAGCCGCCATCTACTGCCAAAGTATAACCGTAGACATAATCGGCGGCACTGGAACAGAGAAATACCACCGCGCCCTGCAGGTCTTCCGGCGTGCCCCAGCGTTCAGCCGGTATGCGCGCCAAAATATCCTGACTGCGTTGTGCGTCTTGACGCAAGGGCGCCGTGTTGTCCGTAGCCATATATCCGGGCGCCACCGCATTGACGTTGATATGGTACGGCGCCAGTTCATTGGCCATCAATCGGGTCAATCCCATTACCGCGCTTTTGGAAGAGGTATAGGATGGCACGCGAATGCCGCCTTGAAACGAGAGCATGGAAGCCACATTGACGATCTTGCCGCCGCGTCCCTGCTGCACCATCACGCGGCTTGCGGCCTGACTGAGAAAAAAGACGGTGTTGATATTGACATTCATCACGTCATCCCAATCTTTTTCCGGAAATTCCAGAAACGGCGCACGCCGAATAATGCCGGCATTGTTGACGAGAATGTCTATGGAACCCATTTTCTCTTTGGCAAAATTGACAATGCTGTCCACAGAATCTCGACGGCTGAGATCGGCAATAATTGCTTCGCAACGACGGCCTAAAGCGGTGATGGCTTTTTTAGCATCGGTCATATCCAACACATCAACCAACACGATATCAGCGCCGGCCTGAGCCAGGCCTTCCGCCATGCCCCGGCCCAAACCCCGGCTGCTGCCGGTCACAACGGCGACCTTGCCGTCCAATTTAAATTTATCGAGAATCATATGTTCTCCTTGATTTTATTTATGTTTCAGAATAATGTTTGAATTAAATCAGCCAGGCTAAAACAAACCGGTATCAAGGCCAGGCCGATAACGCTAAAAACGATGCCACCCAACAGAAGGGTCTTGAAGGTATACAGCTTTTCTCGCAACCCTCTCCACAGGAGATAAAACGTGACAGGAAGATTGAACAATACTCCGGTGACCACACCTGGAATAAAATCACCCAGAATAATACTGCCAACCAAATGCGGAACGAAAACGTTAAAAAGTATGGCGAGCAGCACACCCGCCATCATAAAATTTAAAGCCGGATGCTCCTTTTTCGAAAAAAAGTAAATGACCGCATAGATCAGCAGGGTCAGCACGATGACTGCGAAACGGAATTCAAATGCCGTAACCGGCGCCTGCCAAGAATGAAAGGATTGGGATTTGGCCGGCATCCAGATCGTCTCTTCCAGATTATGCAATGTCTCGGATATCGCCAAAGCCCAGATTAATTTCTTGTAGGCGGTCTGATTCAATCTCTTAAAAAGACAAAGCATAAAATATTATAATTCTCCTCTGCAAAAAAACGGAACACGGATTTGAAGAGCCATGAACAATACCCGGGGTCGCATAAACCGCGACCCCGGGGTTAAAATAATATCCTATTTTATTTGCTCGATACCAACGCCGTCCATATCGTCAAAGGTCTGGTTTTCTCCGCCCATTCCCCAGCAAAACGTATAGGCTTGCGTGCCGACGCCGGAATGAATGGACCAACTGGGCGAAATCACGGCCTGCTGGTTGGCCATGACAATGTGCCGCGTCTCTGACGGTTTGCCCATCATGTGAAAGACGCGCGCGTTCTCAGGAATGTCAAAATACAGATAAACTTCCATGCGTCGTTCGTGCGTATGCGGCGGCATGGTGTTCCATGATGATCCCGGCGCCAACTCGGTAAAACCCATGACCAGTTGGCAACTCTTGATGCCGTCCGGATGGATATATTTGTAAATGGTGCGTTTGTTGCACTGTTCCGGCGTTCCCAACTGCACGGCAGCCGCGTCCGCCTTGCGAGCATGTACGGTGGGGTACTCGGCATGCGCAGGATAGCTGATCAGATAAAAGAGAGCAGGTTTTTGCGCATCGTTATTGCTGAACTCGATCTGTTTGCTGCCGCGGCCGATATACAGGCCGTCCCGATTAGACATTTTATAAGGTTTGCCGTCAACCGTCACCGTGCCGTTGCCGCCGATATTGAGCACGCCCAGTTCACGGCGTTGTGCAAAAAAATCGGCGCGCAGCTCATCCGCTGCGGTTAATGCCAAGGGTTTGCTGGTCGGCACGGCAGAACCGACAATGGCGCGATCGACATCGCTGTAGATCATCTCTATGACGTCTTTTTTAAAAAGCGTATCAATTAAAAAAGTGTCGCGGATTTCGTCTGTGGTCATCCGGCTGAAACGCACCGGATCAGCGCTGATACGTACGTGCATGGTTGATTCCTTTCATTTTTTATTATCAATTGACTATTGAACGTTCAATCTCAGCAGCGGCGGTTAGCGGTCCGCTGAGGCACATGGTTACGGATGATTTCAAAACATCCCGCCTGAAATATCAAAAAATCGCTCAAAGAAACGCGTTAATTTATCCAGAACAGTCTCACGCTTTTTAGAACGCTCTCCTCCTGGAGAAAAGCGTGATACAGGCGGCAAAACTTTGGCCAGAGCAGTGCCCGTGGCGGC
>CAYLWO010000081.1:0-21867 GCA_964387285.1 uncultured Cytophagia bacterium
ATTTTCAAACGGTGTTGTCAATCAGTTATACAAAACCAAGATGTAAAAGTAATTATCCAACCCGGATAAACCGGAGTCAAATGTCGGACACCTCGAGAGACTGTCGCAAAACCCCAGACCCCGGATGTGGCCGCGTTTTTTGCGGCCACTCCGGGTGTCTCTCGACGCATAATCAAAGAGTTAAGAAACACCCGGGGTCGCAAAAAACGCGACCCCGGGGTTAGTCAGCCTTTTGCGACAGTCTGCAAAGGTGTCCGACATTTTTTGACCATGTTGCGCGAAAAACAACTCGTAATACAATAAAGGTCCTACCTTAAACTCCAGTTCATCCGGCTTTGGCAACTGTTGGATCATTTGACCAAAGCCATCTTTTTCGTGATGGAAAAATCATCCACTTGCAACCGATAAAAATATAATCCGCTCGGCAGGCTTCGACCCTGGTGATCATGGCCATGCCAAACCAGGCTATAGCGGCCCGGCATCCGCTCCGCAACTAGCAAAAGTGCTACCTCCTGACCCAGATAATTATAAATACGCAACGTCACATAACCCGGTTGCTGCAAATCATAACGAATAGCCGTGGTTTGGTTGAATGGATTTGGATAATTTTGCATCAAGGTGAATTGATCAGGCAATTTCCCCACCTTGTCGACAGAGACGGTGAAATCACCCTTTCCCGGTGTGCCGTTGATCACAGTGGATGAGCGCCAATACTCGGGATCGCGCTCCTGTAAAAGACTGTGAACATCTTGAGCAACCAGCGACCTTCCCCATCCGTCGGCGAGATTGGGCCAGGGATACTTATCATTATAGCGCAGATAAATCAGCGTATCGCCATTGGCAGCCAGGAGCGCCAGCTTTTCCCCGCTGTTATCCAATTTGCCGGTATACTGATCAAAGGGAGCAAATCCATAACGTTGCTGAAAAGCGCTGCTGTTGGAGGCCAGGACAAGAAAGGCGCCTGAAGCCAACTCTGTTCCTGGAGGAAATGTGAATGTAATGCCGGTGCTAAAGCGGGCGCCGGACAGATCAAAAGCCGCATCGCCGGCGTTGGTCAATTCCAAGAACTCGTAATCGCTGCCGTTTTCCCCCTGCGGATTGTAGTGCATTTCTGAAAGCCGAAGCGACCGGTTAGATTCCCTTACGAGAATTTCTTTTTCCAGCAAAGGGCTCCATTCCGTACCGCTGAAAACGCGTGCGCGCACCAGACAGTTTTGCCGAACGGCCACGGCTGATTGGTATTCAAATACACCGCTCGGATGTTCTTTCGGATTGATGTAAGCGGGCCACGGCTCGCTGGTCGGCAAATACGGGTCACGTCCGTCCAAAGTATAATATATCCTGCCCGCAGAACCGGCTAAAGTGAATAACCGTTCATTTGCCTTGTCATCGCCCGTAACCGAGATCACCGGCGGCGTTACAGAGCTGTACCACTTTTTTGCCAGCAATTGCGCCAAAACGACGCCGGTCCGTTTAGCGACAAAATTATTCAGGATGTTGTTGATCTCTTTTTCCCAATCCTCGCGCGTGAATGGCCGGCTGGATTTGGCGTCGCCCCAGCGGGCAGACTCGGCGATGATGGCGGATTGTATTTCGGCTTTCCGGCTCAGCAAACGTTCCCGCACCTGGTCCGGCGTCAAACAACCGTTGTTATAAAAATGGCGATAGGCATGATCGGAAAATCGCAGCAGATAATGCGGATGATAAACCAGTTTTTGATGCAGCCATTGCGGATTAAAATGGCGAAATTCGGCGCCGGCCGGATATGGACCGGTGCGATCCAGTCCGGCGTTCGAGTTGGGCATTAACGAATGCTCGGCGTCATGGCGAAAAAAAAGAAAACCGTTCGGTTTGACATGACTGTCGATGGCGTAATAATTGTTGGGCACCTTGTTGCCTCTGAAACTGGAGATGGGGCCGTCAAAATCGCCGACGTAAAAAGTGCACAACATGTAATCGATGAGATTATCGACATCCAGATAACGCTTGAAAGAACCATTCGGCGTACCGTCCGGATTCAAACCCTGCAACTGATAATACAGCGCGTCGGTTTTAACATTATTGGCAATTTTTTGGTGCAATTCGCGATAGTTGTTCAGATTGCCGTCGGTGGCCTCATTTTCGTAAAGATCAAAATTTTCACCCGTATCGACCTTGATGACGTCATAATCGCCGGTTTTGCCGCCCCAGTAGGACTCGGCATAGGAAGCCTCGGAACGTTCCTGGGTTTGAAACAGTCCCCAATACACGCCGTTCAGATAGAGATGACAAAATCGGCTGCGGGTATATGGTCGCCCCATATCCCTTTGCGTATCGCGGGAAAACAGATCGCGTAAAAACGTGTGCCGGCTGTCGCCCTGATAAGCCCATGAATAGTTCTGCGAAGATCGTAGATCGATGTTGTCGAATTCGGCCACGCCCTCGTCTTCAAACAGGGGATATTCGAGCGGCGCCGGCCCGTACTGATCCCGAAAGAGCAGACGAAAAGCGTGTTTCGGATTGTCGTTATGCCGGCTCCAGCCGCCGCGAATGCGCAAGCCGGCGTCTATTTGAAATCCTTCCCGGCCATCAGGTAAAAGGAATTCCACCGAGACCGGACGTTCCCACTCATCGCCGTGCTGCATGGCGTTCATATAAATGCCGGAATCAGCGGCAAAAAGATTTTTCAGATCCGTGACCAGAGAATACGAGGGCACGCTGAGAAAAGACGCGATGAGCAAAGACTGGTAGCGTGGATCGAGATACACCTGCGCATCAAGCCCGTAATCGATCATTTGCCTGCTCCAGTCCGCGCTGTTGGGCATGGGCCAGCCATTTCCGGGTCTGAGACCGTCAGGCGACAGGGCGGTTAATTTTTCCGGAAATATAAAAGTATGCGTGGCGACGCCGGTAATGGCCCGATTGTTCTGCAAGGCCACTGCACGGACAACCACGGCAGGCGCGATAAAACGACCGGTTATATTGCTCGGATCAACGTGCAGCACGCACGGCGCAGTGGTTTTAAAAGCACTCGCAGCATGCAACGGATTCGAACCATCCAGAGTATACCGTATTTCCACGTTTGCTCCGGATTTAGCGATGGTCAAATCAAACGGTTCTTGATAAAAGCCGCGGCCGGGCGTAAATTCCGGAAAAGGCGGCAGATTTTGCGCTTGCAGAGACAGGGAATAGATCGCGCAACATAAAACAGCACATCTCTTCAGCACAGCTATCTTTTCCTTTTCTTTTCCTGCAGGATGATTTTTACCCGTTGCGCCAAATCCTCCGGCTGGTCGATGCGATCAAAACCCACCAACAGCACATCAATTTTGTTCAACCCAAGAGCATAAGCCAGACTGGCGTTGATTTTTTCCGGCGCATTACGATAGAGTCCTTCACCGATCAGCTTCATGGCGATCACGCCTTTGCCGGCCGCATGCAGTTCTTGAATCAGTTCCGCCACGGGTTCCGGCTCATAGGCGTCCATTTTATCGCCAAAGGGATTGATGCGCACATGCACCGTATCCACCCAGGGTTCGTTCACACAGGCTGCCAGGGCGTCATAAGAATGAATGGAAACGCCATGGCCGCGTATGACGCCCCTGGCTTTGAGTTTTTCCAGGTCCTCCATTTGCCGGCGAAACAACACCGGCCAGTTTTCTTCAATCATACAATGCATCTGCACCAGATCGATATAATCGGTGTTCAGTTCTTTGCGAAAACGGTCCACCACCACATCGACCGGCGGCCGCTCCGGTTCCGGGATGCCGCCGGGCCGCAGCCACAGTTTGGTGCTCAAGGTGTATTTTTCGCGGGGCAAACCGGCCAATCCGGCCGCTACAAAGCTGTGTGTACCGTAGGTGTCGGCGCAATCGAAAAAGCGCACGCCTACATCATAACAATGTCGCACGAGTTTCCCGGCAGCTTCCAGGCCCATGCGCGTTAGATTGGATTGACGATTAAATGCCTTGACGCCGGTGCCCATGGCAATCAATGATGTCTTGATTCCGGTGCGACCCAGAGTCACAAGCTGAAACGGATCAATCTCTTTGCTCAGCCCCGGACGTACAGCAAGGGTGGTCACGCCGGCCAGGGAGGTTTTGACAAAATCACGACGATTTAGATTCATGAACTGCTCCTGTAAACCCCAATCCAGACAAACTGGAACTAGTTGTTGGGCATCTTAAAGACTGTTGAACAAGTTTTTTAATGTAAGCGCATTTTTACAGAAAAACCATTATAATTTATTCTGCCATTCCAGCACCTGTTTATCCTGCAGCAACTGTTGCCGCAGTTTTTCATAGGAAATATCCTGCACCGACTGTTCATCCTGAATCGCCAGCACCGCGGCCGCAGCTGCTGAATGGCCGAGTATCATAAAAACCGGTTCCATACGGATGGAACCATAGGCAATATGCGTGGCAGACAGACAGACCGGCGCCAACAGATTAGCGCACTCTTTTTTCAGCGGAACAATGGCCCTATAGGAAATCGGATAGGGTCCGCCCGGGCTTTCCTGGATATCTCCTTCGTTACGCACGAATCCTTCTGCGGTGACGTAGCGCTGTACATTATGCGAATCCATGTTGTAGGATCCCATGCCGATCGGTTCCGGCGTGGGCTGCAACCGGCGACAGGTCAGTTCGGTCATGACAAAATCGCTGACCATACGCCTGGCTTCACGAACGTACATTTGCCGCGGCACGTTGTCGGTGTCCGTGAATTCGTCCTTGGCCCATCCCCATTTTTTTACCTGATCACGGATGGCTTGCGGCATGCGCGGGTGAAAGGCCAGGGTCCACATAAAACCTTTTGTATAGGAAACATGTTTTTGCAGGATACTATTCCGGGTTTGGTAATCACCGTCCGGATACTGGTAATTTTGACCGATATAATCGGTGCTGACCGCATAATTATTGTTGACGTCGGTTTTGCGATTCGGCATCATATCGATCTTGAGCGGAAGACGCCTGTCGCCCGCTTCATAATTGCGCAGCAGCAACTCGAACACCGATTCATCGTAATCCGCCGGCTTGGCAAACGGAACTCTATTTTCATCGACATCGGTGATGCACAAGCGAAAATTATAGGCCTGGATGCGATGATCGCCGCTGTTTTCAACTCCGGGTCCGCGACCGTCAATGCCGTGCAACAGGCCGCTGGAGGGATCGCCGAATTTTATATACGGATCGACATTATGAGTGAACTGATGTTTGGTGGCGCGCTGTGTTTGTACGCCGTTTAAAGTTTCCTGATATTGGCTGTTCGCTTCCCTGCCCACTGTATAGTGCACGCCTGCCATGGCCAGCAAATCCCCCTCATAGGACGCATCGATGAACACCTTGCCCTTGAATCTTTTACCGGAAACCATTTTAACGGCAATAATGCGAGCATCCTGTTTCTGGACGCCGTCTGTCAGAGCCAATTTTTCACCAAAAAAGACCGGCACAGCGGCATCCCTTATCATCTGGTTAAAGACGAGTTCGGCGACGTGAGGTTCAAAAACCCACATGGCGTCTTCTGCAGGATGATAGCGGCTATAGTCTGTGGGGTGTTCCTGTTTCCAGGCAGCCGGATCATCGTAGTATTTTTTGATTCGCTGATAAAATTCCCTGCTGATGCCGCCGATCACCTCTTTATTGCCTGAATCGGTGAAACCCAAACCACCGGTGGTCAGCCCGCCCAGGTGTTGACCTGGTTCCAGAATAACGGGCCGCATATGCAAGCGACTCACTTCGATGGCGGCTGTGATGCCGGCAGAGGTGGCGCCATAGATCACTACGTCATAACTTGCAGTTTGAGCCTGAATCCATGACCATAAAAATGCAAACAACGTGATGAACATCCGTGCTCTTTTCATAACACCTCCAACATTGGAAAACGTACAAAATCCGGCATTTTGTTCAATTGATAAACCTTTGACTCGGTTCACGAAAAAACAGAGCGGCAGGTCTGTTCCGTGCCGAATGAGAACAACAGCGTCAGAGTAAATTCGCTCTTTCGCCGCAGGAGATGATCAAATACACTCCCAATAAACCTAGAATTATGCTAGAAATTAAAACAAGAAAGCGTCTGACGCGAGTGGTTAAAAATCCAGTCAATCCAAACAGGAGCACTGTGCCGGCCAGACCAAGAATAATCACTATATAAAAAGAGAGCAACAGCGCCCAGGCGTTCAGATGCCGGATGTGCCAGGCATTGAGGAGAACAGGACCCAACACCAAACTCCAACTCAGATAGGGATTGGGATTTAGTAAATTGATCAAAGTAGCCTGTAACAAAGTTTTTGGCACTGCTTGACCGGAATTTGCATTCAGGTCGGTCTGTCGATGCCATTGACGAAAACCGGACCAGGCAAAATATAACAGCAGCATGCCGCCGGCGCCTTGCAACCAGGCCATGATAGCCTGCGGCATATGCTTGAGCAGGAAAAGAGAGAACAGAACGATAGGTCCGTCGCTCAACAGCGGCGCAAAACAAGCCGGCCAGGTTCCTCTCCACCCTTTCTGCAACACACTGGTCAATAAAAAAGTCTGTAATGGGCCCGGTTGCATGGCAGCGGTAAAACCGAACGTGCTGCCGATGATAATATATTCCAGCATAACCAGGCCTTAAAATGGAGAAAAATTATTATCCGTTCTCATCCGTCTCATCCATTCAATCCGCATTCGCTTTGCCACCTAACCGACTGCCCTACGGCATTCGTTGCAGACCTTCCCACTTTACCTGCCAGCGGCCGTTTTTAGGAAATCCGGGCGCATCTTGCACTGGCGCCCCATCCCAACCGGCAGCCATCATGGCGACCGCGGTCAACAATCCGCCGTTGCCGGGTAAATAAATGGGCAGGTTCTCGCGCTGATAATTATGCCCATTATGCAGATATCGGTTCTTTTCGACAGGCATAAGCAACGCTTGCAAAGCCAGCTCCGGCTCGCCGAGACGCGCAGCGGTCATGGCTACCAGGGGATAATCCCAACCCCAGGTACTGGACCAATTCCAATCCGTCATCACTTTTTTTAAAGTCCGGCGCATGGTCTCAACATCTACACCAGGATCAGCAAGCATGCCGAGAGCGGCTAAAAGCGTCGGATGATCGCAACGACGGCTCGAATCGGTAAAAGTCGCGCGATCCGATTCTGCGTTCACATACAAACCGTCCTCTGTGGGCAAAGCAGAAAGGCCGGCCAGGACCGCAGCCCACGTTGAATCAGGACTCATTTTTAAACGTTCCCGCCATTTTTGCGCGGTCTGCAGACCAAATCGCCAATAGGCTAATTCAAAAAGCGGATTCATAGTGGTACCGGCCGCATGGCATTCCTGGGCCGGGATCAAAGGCGGTCCCAACAAATAACGACGGCTGGTTGAATCCCATACAGCAAAAGAAGCTAAAAAATCAGCTGTCTGAAAAACAATATCCTGGTACTTTTTCAGAGTCTTGTTGTCAGGCTGGAGGCGATACAACAGTTCCGCAAAATAAATGGGATGAGGTTGCTGCCAAATTAAAAAAACACCCACAGACGAAGGACTTTCCTGACCATCCGGACCAACCATCTTGGGCCAACGCACGCCGCGATATCCCTGACGTTGGGCCTCAGCAGCGGCCTTGGGCAGAATGGAGCGATACCAACTCATGCTTTTCTCCAACAACTGCGGTCGGCCCCACAGGGCGAAATGAGCGGCATGCCACCAATGCATTTCCAGATGCGCTTTACCGAACCAGGAATTGCATGTCAGACCGGTCTCTTGCGGCGGCATGAACCCGCTACACTGAATCCGGGTCAGATATTGCGAGAGGATGACTCGTCGTTCCAATTCTTTAGCGGAGGAATCAGTGCATGCAGAAAGGTCGACAGCTGCGCCATGGGTCCAAAAATTTTTCCAGGCCTCTTTGGATGCCCGGAAAATTTTTGCTATATCGGAAATACGGCGGTCGCTTTTTAAGCTGAATCGGCAAATAAAATCCACCCGGTCTTGCACGTCGGTTTGCAGGAGAAAACGATGTTTAATAGTGGAAATGAAATGCACCGGTCTATACGAGGTAATCATCACCTGATACCGAGTCGAGTCCAGATGCCGTTGCAGGCGGAGCATATGCGCGGTTTGCTCAGTAACGCGCGTCTCATGGCGATGTGGTTGTTGCCAGTCGCTGCATCCTGACCCCCACTCGGAAGAGCCATAAGGAAAATGAAAAAATATTTTCAAACGTCGATCAATCAATAACGGGGAAAAAACGCTGACAGCCAATTGATCCTGATCGGGATCGCAGACAGTTTCCACTCGAACGGCCACATCCTCAAATGTAAACTCGCTATGCAGGATGCCGGTCCACATATCCAGCGTTTGCCGAATGTCGCGGAAGTCATCCGGCAAAGCCGGTGAGCCGTCTTTATGACGAATTTCAAATCCGATGCGACCCAAATGCAAACGATGTGGATTTGCGCGCAGCCATTTGGCAGCCGCATTACCGACTTGCGCTGCATAGTCCACCTTACGGCCATAGGTGTTAATGGGTTGATAAACAGAGGAAAGATCGTATGCCTGACTATCGGGTATCGTGTGCCATGCCCATTCGGAGAGCGTACACAGCGGGATTGATTTTTCATAAAGCTCGCTAAAAGTCTGCAATCCGGTAGGGTCCACGGTAAAGGCAAATGATCCATTGCCCACTGTGAACGGCGACCAGACATCCATGCTGGTGTTGACCGGATTGTGCCGGGTGACCAGGCGATAGCGATCGATTTTTCCGGCGATGGCCAGATCGGCGATCAGAATCATGAACAGGAGAGCGACATGGCGCCAACGCATGGGGACTTTCCTTCATTAGCTAGTGAGATTGGCTGGAACGGTTTTATAGATGCAAGGTATCAGCGTAGTAGTTTAGTCATTCAATTTTGCGCAAAACGGTCAAAAAATATCGGACACCTTGAAAGACTGTCGCAAAACCCCAGACGCCGGATGTGGCCGCGTTTTTTGCGGCCACTCCGGTAACTCGATGCATAATTATTGAGTTAAAAAACACCCGGGGTCACAAAAACCGTGACCCCGGGGCTGTTTTGCTTATGATGACGCTGATCCTGTCTCGGATTGCCGGTATTACAAGATGCGCAGCTTGATGTTCCGATAACTGACGGTATCCTGATGTTCCTGCAATAGAATATGGCCCTGTTTATAGGTGCCGAATTCCTTGAATTCCGTAAATTTGCTTTTTTTATAAGCATTCCAGAAACGTTCGCTGGTGCGGTCAAAAGCCAGCACCTTGGCGCCGTTGCACCAATGTTCCATCTTGTTGCCTTTGACGACGATGCGCACCCGGTTCCATTCGCCAACGGGTTTGGTCTTGACGTTTTTCGCCGGCAATAGATCGTACAAGGAGGCAAACTTGCGATTGCCTTCGATCCCCATCTTGGCATCCGGATGTTTTTCATTGTCGAGAATTTGATACTCGAAACCCACGCTGGAACCGGGTTGAATAAAATACTTGATGCCGCTGTTGGCGCCCTCGGTCAATTTTACTTCCAGGGTCAGTTCGAAAGAGGCATATTGATCGACGGTGATGATGTCGCCGCCGGATTGCCCGGCGAGAACCGTCAACACGCCGTTTTCAATCTGCCACCCTTTTTCAGGCGCCGCTCCGGTCTTGACGCTTTTCCAGCCGTTCAAACTAGCTCCGTCAAAGAGCAGCTTCCATCCCGCTTGTTTCTCCTTATCGCTCAGCTGGTTTAGCAGCGTCGATTGCGCGTTAACGGACACAAACGCCAAAAGTAAAATCAAGAGGGCTGATTTGCAAATCATCGGTTTACATGCGTACATATTTACTCCTATTGAAAAATGATTAACAGATATATTTTTTAAACGATCTTTTGCCGTTCTGCACTTACAATTCGTCATCCATAAAATCCATGTTCGCTTTATGGCTTTAGAAAATCTTCCCGTCGCGGCGTAAAAATATCCAGCAATGCCGAATCTTCCAGCGCCTCGACGCCATGGTCAACATTTTTCGCGGCATAAAAACTGTCGCCGCTGACCAGTACTTTTTTTTCATCGCCGACCTGGACCGCAAAACTGCCGCGCAGGATGTAACCCATCTGCTCATGATCGCTATGGCGATGCCTTTCACCGATGCCGCCTTTTTGAAACTGCACTTCGACAATCATCAAATCAGGACTGTGATTTAAAATCCTGCGCGACATTTTTTCATTCAACTTTTCCAAAATAATCTCTTGACTATGAACCATCATATCATTCGCTCCCTTTCGCTAAAAATTTATAAATCGTGATAGAGTTAAATCGAGTGCCGGGCAACAAAACGGTCGATGGAAAATCAGGGTGGTTGGGCGAATCTGCAAAATGCTGTGTTTCCAGGCAAAAAGCGTATCTGGGTGCATAGGTTCTGCCCCGTTTGCCGACATCTCGACCAGACAGACTGTTGGCAGTGAAAAATTGTACGCCCGGTTCACTGGTCCAAACTTCCATCACTCTTCCGGATTCAGGCTCATAGACCCTTGCGGCCAAAACCGGCTCGCCATTTTGTTGCTGCAAAACGAAATTGTGATCATAGCCCTTGCCGAAATCCAGTTGCCGATCACTGCCATATGGGTAATCACCGATTTTCCTCGAATTTTGAAAATCAAAAACTGTTCCAGAAACCGGACACAATTCACCGGTGGGTATTTGCGTGGAATCAACGGGTGTATATCTGGACGCATGGATCTGCAGCTCGTGATTCGCAATGGATTCCTCTCCCTCACCGGCTAAATTAAAAAATGCGTGGTTCGTGAGATTGATCACCGTTGCCTGGTCCGTTTCAGCCTGGTATTCGATTACAAGCTCGTTTTGATCTGTCAGACTGTAGGAAACAGTAACCGACAAATTGCCGGGATACCCTTCTTCGCCGTCTGGACTAAAATAGTGCAAACGCAATAATTGATCATTTACCGGTTCCGCATCCCACACCTGGAAGCGAAATCCTGAAACTCCACCATGAATATGATTGGCGCCGTTATTGAGAGTCAGGGAATATTGTTTACCCTGCAGAGTGAAACGGCCTTTGGCAATGCGATTAGCATAACGACCGATAATAGCACCCATCGAGGCAGCGCCGTGCAGATACTCATCCAACGAGTTAAAACCCAAAACCACATCCGAAAATTGACGATTCCGGTCCGGTGTCCACAATGAAACAATTCTTGCGCCATAGTTGGTGATCTGACAGGTCATGCCGTTTTTATTTTTGAGCGTATAGAGATCCACACTCTTGCTCTCAAGGATTTTTCTGAACGCCTGCGGTGAAACCAGCCGTGTTGCATCCGGGCCAGGCGGAAGAATACGTAAAGAAATGTGTCCCAAGGAGCCTCCTTCTGCAGTAAATTCGCCGCCGGCAGCGCATCCCGAGGCTTTAAAAGCAGGACCGGCCGTACCGCTCAACACCACATCGCCAGGCTGCAGGGATCTACCCTTTTTAACGAGATGATTGGCCAGCCATAACAATGAATTCCACGGACTGTTCATCACCTGCGTAGCGGGTGCTGCGGACACCACCTGCTGATCCTTACTTAGAGTCAATATTAATTGTTCCAAATTTATTTCTTCAGGCGAGTGCGCAGGTCCAATAACGAATCCATGCGAAGAAAGACCTGAAGCGATGGCATCCGCTGCATTGGCTTTTTCGGAACCAGGCGACAGCAAATCATTGCCGATGTCAAAACCGATATGCACCCATTTGACAAAAGGCCTCAGTGCGGCGACGTCCGCAAGAGCGGCATCGATTTTTTTACCAATGGTAAAGGCCACCTCTGCTTCGACAATACAGGTCACAAAATCACTGCAGCGCAATTCAGATCCAGCAGGTATTCTCTGGCCGAGGAATAAACTTCCGGCTGCCGGTTCGTTCACGCCGAATTGTTGCTGACTGGCTTTGGCAGCAAAAGCGACTTTATAGCCTGCCACGGAACCCAGTACCGGTATCAACGCTTGATCCAACTGCATTTGGATGTCGTAAGCCTGCTCGAGATTCAAGGCGCCAATGAGTTTTGTCGGCGCTTTGAACAGAGTGTGATTTTGCCGTGCGGTAACCACGCTGTGGATAAACTGGTCAACTTTTTCTCGCGGGATCGCAGAAAAGGAATCCGCAGTCATCAACAACAGACAGGTCAGCAGAATCGCAAATAAATAAAATTGTCTCTTCATACTACTCTTTCGTAACCTGGTTCTTCATCAGAACAAGCCCGCCTTTGACCAAAACATCAGCACCAGGGCAGTCAAGCCGGTTGTTAATCCATAGATGAGACAAGGCCAGAGCGTTCGTCGCAGCAAAACCGCCTCCATGCGGACCAGACCGACTGCAGCGCAGCCGGCGATTATTTAAAAAAAACAGATCAGCATGATGTCCAGCGCCGTGACCATTCCCTGCAAACTCGCTGCCGCGATATAGGACCACGGCGTTTGCCAGGCAAATCCGGCGAGAATTACAGTCAGCGCCAGTCCGCCGGCCAGTGCATGATGCGCCGGACGTCGGCACCATAACACCAATACCGGGATCAATACCACCGGCGATAAAGCGAGTAACAGCAAAATCGGTTGCGACATGTTACCCTATTATGGCTGTTTTTACCGTAAGCTGACTTGCAGTGTCTACAGATAATCAGATGGTTTACGCACCGGCAGCGTCACCAATAACCCGGTTAAGGTTTGTCGACACGTTGCATTATTTTCACTGCCCGGGGATGGCTTTGTGCTGCGAGCAGTGATGCACCACACACCTATTGACCAACCAGGACAGAAAACGTGTAAAATTTTCCCATTACTTGTTGGGCAATATATAAAATATCAGGCAGGGAATCAAGAATGTTTTTAATGGGTCATGATGGAGGATTTAAAAAGCGGGAGCAGATCATTTGCACATCCGCTCCCGCCTCTCTTGCTGCCGGGTTATTTGGTCAGCAACAGCTTTTTCATTATTCTACTTTCAGCAGTCTGCAATACATAATAATAAATTCCGCTGGTAACCTGGCGTCCTTGCTCATCCCGTCCATCCCAAACCACCTGATGCACACCGGCTGCGAACGCACCGTCTGCCAGCGTAGCGACCTTTTGTCCGTTGAGATTGTATAAGAACAGCTGCACGGACTGCGACTTGGGCAATTCAAAAGCGATCGTTGTGGTCGGATTAAAAGGATTGGGATAGTTTTGCGTCAATGCCAGAACCTCCGGCAGGGCAATTACGATGGAGACCGGGCCATGATCATTGCTTTTGCCGTTGCGGTCCAGGTCGCGGAGTTTATAATAATAGGTCGTACCTGACTGCACGCTCTCATCCGCCCAGTGATAATACCCGCTTGCAGAAGTGGGAATCAACGTTTCACTGACAATTTCAAACGGCCCCTGAGCGGATGTTGCACGCAGAATCTTGAAACCGAGATTGTCGACTTCGGACGACGTCTGCCAAATCAATTCCGCCTTGTGTCCGACGCATTGCGCCTGGAGATTGCTCAGGCGTACAGCAGCAGGTCTTGGCGAGAGATTTAAATGCCAGCGCACAACCGTTGAGGCCGTGCCGTCCGAAACCTCAACCTGAACCAGAGTATGCTCCGGGAAATAAAGCGAGTCGGCTTCGATGGGCAGTTCTTTCTGATTGCCGGCAAACGCGTTGTTCACCCGCCAAAAATAGCTGAGGTTGTTGTTATCCGGATCATAGGCTTGCACATCAAACAGTATTGTTTCGCCGAAATATTTCTCCAGGAGCGTATCCGGAGGCGTCAAAGAGACAATGCGCGGCGCCCGATTGATTGTTTCAACGGTGATGCGCCATTGCGCCGTATCAGCCGCGGAATACGCATCCGTAGCAATGAACAGGATGTCATAGCTGGCGCCGGAATGCAAAGTGCTGGGCGTCCAGAGAAAAATATTGCTGCCCGTGGAATCGAATAACGCAGCGGCAGGCAACCTGCGCGCCCCGATGGTTACGGCATCACCGTCCGCATCATAGGCGACAATGGTCTGGGTAATGGTCTGGCCCGGCAATGTGGTCATGTCGGCGGGAACCGTGAGCTTGGGCTTGCTGTTAACCGCAGTGGTTGTGAACGTCAGCGGTTCCGCTTTGACCTGAATGGAGGAAACCCGCACCGTTTGATTTGGAATCAGTCCCAGTTGCCAGTTTATGCGGGCAAAACCATTGACATCGGTTGCAGCCGGTAAATTGCCCTGCAACGATCCCAGACCTGCGGTGATTTCAAAATTCAACAGATGATTGTTTAACGGGCGTTGATAGGCATCCACAGCCTGCACGACCAATTCGACAACTTCCCTGGGCCGATAACCGGTCTTGATCTCTTGCACTTTTTTAAGTAGGATGGTCCATTCGTTTTGCACGATGAAATGGAACTCGACCGATTGCGACAGACCGGGCGCCGTGGCGGTGACGGTGAATTCTCCCATGACCGGACCGAACGGGCGATAAAGCAGAGCGGCCATGCCGCGGCGATCCGTGCGTACGGGATTAGCGCTCACGGCCTGCCCCTGGCCGGTAAAATGAAAGTAAACCTGCAATCCCTCTGCCGCATTGCCGGAAGAATCGCGCACCATCACTTTAAAAGAGTCCGATAACGTTTGGTTGAAAACACCAATTTGCCGATCTCCGGAAACCATTTGCATGGAACCCGGATTGGGCGGCGTGGCAATGGCGCTGTATACAATCGGCGAACCGGCCATGCCTGCCACCACAGCCTGCATGGTCTGTGTATCTACTTGCGGTCCCAATAACCATTGTACGGCTGCTCTTCCCTGTGCATCGGTCTTGACCGCTGCAGACGGCTGGACGGATCCACCGCCGGTTAAAATCGTAAAAGTCACGGTCACATCACTGACAGGATTGCCATTGGCATCGTACAGCATCACGCCCAACGGCATGGGCAGCACGGTTTTACGCAACCCCATCTGCCCGGAGCCGAACGGCGACGCTTCTGTGGGCGGACCTGCGACAAAGCTCACCACCGAGGTGTCAGCCGGCATCAATTCACCGTCTACCATGGTCCATACTTTTACCATGCCGGTGCGAATACTGGAAAGCCATCCTTGCGCCAAACCGTTCTGATCCGTTGCCTTGTCCGGCTGTTTGACCTGAACGCCGATTCCTTGCGCGAATATCTGCACCACCTTGTTGGGGACCGGATTGCCTTCCGCATCCTGCAGCAGCACCGTGACTTTGGAATTTTGTATGCCGTCCGCCACCACCGGCGTCACCACCGTGCGTGTTGATTTGATGGCGCTCGCCGGGCCGATAACTGCTGCGGCCTCGAAATACAACGGCGAACCGGTCAAGGGAGCGAGTCCGTCGTCGGCGCTGACGCGTACGCGCGCACTTGTTGGTTGCGATCCCATTTTCAGGGCGATGGCAGCTAAACCGGCGCCGTTGGAAAGAGCGGCATAGGTGGTTGCCGCGCCGTTGATTGCGGCATTGCCTTGCACCACCTCAAAGGAAACAGGATGCCCGGCAATGGCCGTGTTCTGATCATCGGTGACGCGAACGCGCAGCGAATCCGGCAGCAGGCGCCCGACAATACCCACCTGATTGTTGCCGGAAACATAGGTCAGCTTGGTTGCGGTACTGCGTCTTCCGGATGCGAAAAATTCCAGCGGTGCATTGCGCAATAGAATCTCTTTATAGTACGCCCGCGCCTGAAACACATAATTATCTTTGCCAAATGAAGAACCGATGGTAGGCGTGGCGCCGGCAATGCCGTTGGCGTCTGTTTTCACTTCCAGGGTTTGGGCGCCGTTAAAACTGGTGCCGCTCAACACCGCCAGGAACACGACGGTGAAATTACTGATCGGCGCACCCTGGGCATCGACGACCATCACCTTGAGTGGTTGCGGCAAGGGATTGTTGATGCGGCCGATTTGATGATTGCCGCTGACATAGACGAGCGAATCCGGATCCCCGGCTGCGGTTGTGGCCGTAAAGACAATGGCGCTGCCAAGGGGCACGTTGTTGTACTGCGTAGTGGCGGTCACCTCATTGGCATAACCGGAAGAGCCCAAAGTCAAAGTTACAGCCGCCCGACCGACCGAGTTGGTCGCCACAGAGACCAAACCCTGTCCACCCATGGACCCATTGCCGCGCGTCACGGTGAATTGCACCGGATGATCACCGATCGGATTGGCAAACGAATCGGTCACAGCTACCACAAAGGGATAAGGCAGCGTTTGATTAAAAACGCCGCGTTGCTTGTTGCCGGAGATTTCCAGGAATTTTGACGGCGTTCCGGCTTGTGCCGTTGCGCTAAAAGTAATCGGCGAGCCCTGCAAAGCACCTGAAGAAACCTTCACCGTATTGGCGCCGACCAAAGTACCAAGCTTGAGAGTAACCGCGGCATACCCATTAGCATCTGTTATCGGTTTTTGTGTCGCTTGTCCATTCAACGTTCCGCCGCCGGACATAACGGCGTAATCCACCGGATGCCCGGCGATCGGATTGGAAAAAGCGTCTAAAACCCGAACCGTAA
The DNA here is from genome assembly GCA_964387285.1 of uncultured Cytophagia bacterium. Taxonomy (GTDB): domain Bacteria; phylum Zhuqueibacterota; class Zhuqueibacteria; order Residuimicrobiales; family Residuimicrobiaceae; genus Anaerohabitans. The sequence continues at coordinate 16,479 of CAYLWO010000081.1, forward strand.
ACGGGTGCGCCAACAAACGGTTGACAACACCGGTTTGATTATTCAAAGAAACTTCAATCAGTTTGGCCGCAGCGCCGGCCGCCGCACTGGCCTTAAATATCAGCGGCGATCCTTGGGCGCCGTTAAATTCAGCCTGAAAGACATTATTGCTATCGCCTTTGACCGTACCCAGGGTCGGCGTGACCGACGCCAGACCGTTCAAGTCGGTAGTCACATCGCGAATGGTTTGACCGTTGAATTTGCCGCCGCCGGAGAGCACGGTAAAACGCACGGTTTCGTTGGCAACATTGTTGCCGTGATAATCCTGCAATTTAACCACCAGCGGTTGCGACAGCGTCTGATTTACAACGCCGCTTTGATAATTGCCGCTTTGCATCAACAACCGGCGCTGCGGTTCCAGGGCAGTTGCTTGAAACACCTGCGGCGAATTGCTGTTAAAGGAGGAATAGGCCTGTACTCTTTGCGTGCCAACCAGGCTGCCCAATTTCCATATGGTTTGCGCTTGCCCCTGGCTATCGGTCATAATCTCCAGATGACCGCTGCCGGTCTCATTCAGCGAACCGCCGCCGACGGCAACATCGAAAGTCACCGCATAGCTCACCACCGGATTGGCAAACGCATCGACAACCTGCACCACCAGCGGCAGTGCCAGAGTTTGAAAAGCGTAATTCTGTTGATTATCGCCGGAGATCTTGGTCATGGCCGCAGCGGGTCCGGCGCCGGCAGAGGCGACAAAAAGCAAGGGGGAATTGGTAATCGCCGTGCCGTCGTCCTTGCTGCATGAGACCGACAGGGTGTTGTTGTTATAGCCTGATGCTGTGCCCAGTTTCCAGGCAATGCGTGCGATGCCGTTGGCATCCGTATAAACCTGTTGTACCGGGGCGCCTCCGTTTAAGGAGCCGTTGCCGGTTGTGATGGTAAAATTGACCGGCATGCCGGACAGATTTTTATCGTCGATATCCGTGACTCGAACCTTGATGGAATCAGCCAGGAAAGAATTGACGATGCCGGTTTGGTTGTCGCCGCTTATTTTAAAAATGGCTTTTGGTTTCAAAGCGCTAGGGCTGACGTTGAAAAGACGATCCGCCTGAATATTCAGATAAGAATACACTTTGCCGTCCGGGGTCTGCACTTTGATATCCACAGAGGACTGATCAGCCAGGCCAAAGTGCTGTACATAACCGGATTGACTTTGATAACCCTGATTCGGAAACACCTGGCGAAAGCCCAACAGACCGGAACTGATTTCATATTGTCCGGCGCGATAGATCCAAATCTTGGCGCCGAGACCGTTCAATTTGCCGGAACGGTCCAGCACCGCGATCTGAATATAATGATTGGTTTTTGCCATTTCGTTTTTCAACAGAGCGCTGCGGCCGTAGGGCAGGCTGCTGTTGGGCTCGATCTTGCCTTTGGCAGAACCGAGCAGATCCAACAGACCATCGTTATTATAATCGAACACGGCAGCGCCGCGATTGTCCATGTAAAGCATTTCCGCGCCGGTATCATCAAGCTCGATAAACGTGCGACTGCCGGTATTCTGATAAATACGGGAAGTAGGCGCTTGTCCCAATATCCGGTCAAATCGCGGGGCATATAAATCAACATAACCGTCGTTATTCAAATCACCGGGATATAACGCATAGGTATCGATAAGAATATTTACCGCTGTCGAGCGGTTGGTGAAATTTCCCGTACCGGTGTTCTCGAACACGCCATTGAGCGGAGATTTGTCTTCCGATGTACCGCGCATCCCGATAAATATATCCAGGTCGCCGTCGTTATCATAATCCGCAACAGTCGGCGTGTTGCACCTGCCGCTAAAGTTGATGCCGCGGCCGGCGGCCTGTTCCGTAAATGAACCACTGCCGTTATTGATGTACATAGCGCAGGGATTATCGCGACGGGTGACAAAAATATCGGTATAACGATCACCGTTAAAATCACCGGCCACAGCGCCGGCAACAGAACCGGTTACATTGAGGCCGCGAGGACTTGCATCAAATATGCCGGTTCCCCGATTCACATAGACTTCATGAGCTGCGGACCCGTCGATGATGACAATGTCCACATCGCCGTCGTTCTCCAGATCTATGGGCAAAACGGTTTTCGCATCACGTCCGGCGCCGGTGAGACCGCGTAGAGAAGCCTGGTCGGAAAAAATACCATTGCTGTTGATGTACAGGCGCGGACTTGCGGTCCTGCATCCCTGAATCAGGTCCATGTCGCCGTCGCCATCGATATCGGCAAAGCCGGAAGCGCTCCAATAACCGACGTCGCCAAGACCGCGTGCGTTGGTTTGATCCTGAAAAGAGCCGTCAGAGGTTTGCACAAACAACAGATTTGATTTGAGGCTGGATGCGTCCTGGGCAAATGCATAATATACGTCCATCAGCCCGTCATTGTTGATATCGCTGACACAAACGCCCTGAACACCGACGAGTTGATTAATATCAATCCGCGTGCTTTTTGATATATCAGAAAAAGGGGTTGTGGTGGCCGGAGCATATATTTTCATGTCCCGATATACAGGACCGGTCATGCCGTCCCAGGTGCTGTTGCCGAAACAAAGAAAGTTATAGCTTTCCTTAAAGTAATCGCTGCCCACAGGCGCCTTGTGCGCCGCCACAACGCCGTCAATAATCAGCCAGACGTCTGTTGCGGTCCAGACAAACTTAAACGTGTACTCTTTATTGGCATCCCAGGTAAGGTACGCGGTTTCCACATCCTGCTGGGAAAGTCCGGCGTTATCCTTATACCAACTGGGATGAAGGCGCAACAATAATTTGGCTGTGGCGCCGCTTAAAAATTTTTTTTCCGTCTTGAGATACCAAAAAGAGGCCGGCGTGGGCTCCAAAGGAACCATATTGCACGCGGATCGCGACCACATGGACACCGGCGATACGCTCGATTCATCCAGCTGGCCGGGCGGATAAAAATTCCTGACCTTGAATTCCAGCGTTCCTTCAAAGGGAAGGTACTCGTTGAATTTGACGCGCAGCTGGCTGAATTTATTGGCGGTCTGCCAACCCTGACCGGCAATAAAGTTACCCGGGGTCCACTTGTTGTCCATATTGCCGTTCACAACCTCGCCGTAGGATTTAACGCCTGCGCTCTGTAATTCATCTTCAAATAAAAGTCGGGTGTGCACCGGATAACCCTGCGGCCAGAGTAACGTTGCAGAAGAAACAACCAACAGCAACGTCAGCAACAAAAGATGTTTTTTACTCGACATAGGTTATTCCATTTCTCTGATGTTCGATGCTTTCGCTATTTTATAAAGGGATAGAATTATCATTGCAGCTAAAAAGCAAAAATTGGGCCTGAAAAATACCGGCAGGTGTGAAAAAGCCTGATTTTCTCCATGTCTTCTGAAAATGAGCTAACTTTTAATTAATTATAAATAAAAGAGTTGTTATCAATTGCCTCCGCTTGTCCAATTGAAAAAAAAATTCTCACTTTAGAGGTAAAATTACAAAAAATGGACAGAGAATTATCGTATTACCTTAAAACATTGTTTCATAGATGAGCAAATGCCCAGGCAACATAAAAAGACCATTTTCGAGGCCATCTAAAAAGCAACTTTAGCATCCAGTCCCGGAATTTCTCCGCCTAAAGTAGGCGGAACGATATGCTAATGAAAATTGATTGGCATGAAAAAGAAAAAATCGCTACATTAGCCGCTTGAGATTTAGCAACTCTTCATTTTAACAAAGGAGCGGCAGGTGCTGATCAGCAAATCCGGAAAAATAACGACCAGCCAGGACATGATGGTGCTGGAAGACAGTCAACGCACCGTATGGTGGCGGGGATTGATTTTTATCAAAGGAACGGCTGAAGGCCGGGCATCGCTGGTGCGCTTTCTTGAACTGGCGGATCAGTCAGGTCTGCCTGCCGCCTGTGCTCACCTGTCCGGCAACTTTACGTGCGTGATTCATGAAAAAAAATCGCAACGTATCCATGCTTTTACCGACAACAGCCGCGTCAGTAATCTGTTTTACAGTGAGGATTACCTCTCGACCTCATTTCTGGAATTGATAAAAACCATCAAACCCTCTGCCGACGATTTGTCGCCGGAGGCGGTCTGTGCTTTTATTCTCACCGGCCAGGTTTACCATGCCAAGGCGTTATACCGATCGATTTCGTTTCTGCACCCTGACGAGATGCTGGTTGTCCATAATCAGACCATTACACGCGAAAAAAAACAGCTACGGCCGATTTACGACATTACTGTCAATCGGGAACAATTGTATGCCAACCTGCGCGAGATCATCACCTCGTTACAGGATAAAAAAATCAGTCTGGACATGTCCGGCGGCAGCGATACGCGCACGTGGGCTGCTGTGCTTAAGAAACTGGGCATGCCGTTCGAGCTGTCCACCGATTGTCCTCCCGGTTTTCCGGATCATGAAATAGCTAAACAGGCCGCGGCCACTCTGGCCAGACCGCATCACATCACCTGGCACACGTTGGACGGCATCGATGTGGCTGCAGAGCTGGAAGAGACTTTTACGCGCGCAGATGGATTGATGGATGTACTGGCCAACCATACGACTTTTCAGAATTATCTGCAACGGGAAAAGCGGCATATGCAGGTGGTGATCAGCGGGTTCGCCGGCGAGTTGCACAAGGACGGCGGCTGGTGGCGCGTGGCCATGTCGACGTTATTGGCCCCGGCGTGGAAAGAAGCGATCATAAAAAAACTGGTGTACAGCGGGCTCGGCGCCTGGGGTTATGATCCCAATTTACCTACGCACCTGTTTACCGGCGCTTTTCAAACGACCTGTAAAAAATTCAGCGACACGCTATATGAAAATTTAATGAAAAATTTTTCCGGCAGAAACCGTGTGGAACTGGCGGATAAAATATTTTACGAATTTTCCATTCGCACCCCGCGCAGTCTCAGGCAGCCCGGATTGGATTACTACCCGATTCTGTTGGATTTTAACGTACTGCCTTTCGGTTTGCATCTCCCTCCGCTGCGGCGGCTGTTCGCCAAAGAGTATCGCCTCATGCTGTATGACGCGGATAAAAATCTGGCGCGTTTGCATACCACCAAAGCCGGCACTTCGCTTTCCCCGGAATGGCGTTATCTGGCTAAAGACCTGGTCAAATTTTTCAGCAACGCTTTTAAAACAAAGGTGTTGAAAAAGAAAAAAGCCTACCCGGTGAATCCGTTGTACGCCGTTGTGCGCCAACGGCCGGAAACTCTACGGTATATTAACCTGCTTAAAAAAGCGGGCGTGCTTGATAACGCGTTGACATTGGAAAAGATTGCAGATTCCTATCTGGGCCGGATTTATACCATCGGCAGGGTATTGGAAACCATAGGCAACTGATCATCGAAAAGCCCCCTGATGTAATCAGGGGGCTTTTTTTTTATCGATTA
>CAYLWO010000081.1:21967-29870 GCA_964387285.1 uncultured Cytophagia bacterium
CAAGTCCACGCTGGGCCATACTTCATGGGTGGTGTTATGCGTCTTGGTCGGGTAACCCTTCTGGATCATCTGCATGGAGAGCGTGACGGGCTTTTTAGCGGACATGGCCCTGCCAACCATGGGCTTATACTGCCAGCTGACTTTGGTTACCTCATTATGGTGCGCCGGAACAGTGGTATGTACCAGCACTTTTGTGCCGGTTTCGTACGTTTCCCAAAACAGCAGTGAATCCACGCGCTGTACCTGCAAATCAATGAGATACTGTTTCTCGCGTATCAGTCTGCTCGGCGGCCAGGATAAATAGGTGATTTCAAATTCAGGCTCCAGAGTCTCGATGGTGACCTGGCGTTTGACTTCACCGGCAGTGTTGCGCGCCAGAAACTCATAGGTGGTGGTTTTCTCCGGCCTGACGGTTTTGTTGCCGCTGGCCGCCAGAGTCGTGGTGTTTTGCAACAATACCTGGCCGTTGCTGCCCAGGTCCTGGGTTTGCCAGGACAGGGTAGCTGCCTCGCCGATAATTACCCTGGTCGGTTGCCCGCTGACCGTCAGCGTGGGGGGCTTTTGATATTCAACTTGCACGCTTTTTGAGGTGGTCGATGCGAGAGAGATTAAAGTTAATTCAAAAGTCACATTGTTCTGTATCTCGTCGGTGATGGAATCGACCACCTGCAAGTCATCCCACCTTTTGACCGCATGGCCGTCGCGTAACTTTCTGACAGCAGCTTTAACGCCGGTTCCGGACCAGGTGAGTTTCACGCTGCGATTAGCCGGCGTCACAATGGCAGGGGTGGCTGTGAATTGATGAATTTGCGGTTTAGCCTGCAACTGCGCCGGATCGCCGCTCCATACGGAATCCAGCACTACATTGTTGGCCGGGTCGCCCACAGCCGTTAGGATGTACAATTTGGGCACACTCATATCGATGAAAGAATGTCCGCTGGCCTGCACTGCGCCAATACCGGGTTCAATGGTTACACTGTTGGCGTCGCGCACATCCCAACGCAATTGACATTGCATCCTGCCGCTGACGGAATGACAATCTTCGGTGCCGAAAAACGCAACCTGCGGCGTCTTGCCCACGGTCACTGTTGCGCTTTTTGTTGACCGCTTGCCATCCAGGGTTGCCACTCTGGCAGTAAATTTTGTGGTGTAGGGAATCCAAAAAAAATAAAAAGTTTCATCTACATTACGGTGTCCGGCCATCGCATTGCTCCATTCCGCCAATCCCGGAATCACCGGATCAGAGGTCACCGTAATCCCGCCTGAATCCAGTAAATTCAAGGCGATAATATGCAGTTTAGCGCCTGCGTAGGGATCGATATGATCGGGTATAACCTCAAACAAATACAGGCCTGACACATAATCCTTGATATTGACCTTGACCTCTTTTTCCACAGCGCCGCCGCTGTTCTCCGCTCTCAACTTGAAAACCGTAGGCTCCATCCATCCGGAGCTGTATTCTCCATCAGCGCCCACAGTCGCGCCCGGCGGTGTCAGCGTTACGCGCTCGGCGTTGGTCGTTTGCCATACCAGAGTGACTGTATCGCCTACATGCTCCAAAACAGACGGACGGCTGCCGAAACTGGGAATGGTCGGTTTGGGAATGCCGACCACGCACACCGCCGAATCCATGCCGGCGCTGTTGCGGGCGATCAACGTATACGTAGTCGGGCTGCTGACGCTGACCGTGCAACTGCTGTTGGCCGTCACCGTGCCGATGCCCGGTTGAAGAACTGCCGTGCCGTTGGCGCCAAGACCGGCAATCTGCCAAACCAGAGTAGCCTGGTATTCCGGCGGCGCTGCCGGTTCATAAAAACTCTCCTCCCACGCGGCAGGACCTTTGCGTGTGCGAATCATCCTCTCTTTTTGCGTCTGCTCCTGCAATTGCGGTTGCACGGCCGGGGTCGGCAATCCGTCTCCTGTGCCAAAATATAAAATTTGCGGCCGCGCCTCTGCCGTCACGCTAATGGAGCGGGAAGCGGGGCCTGCTTTGTTGGCTGCGAACAGCGTAAACACGGCAGCGCCTTGCACCTGGCACACCACCTGTCCCGGTTGTACTGCTGTAGTCATTGAGCCGGGCTGCACCAGGGTTTGGGTATGCACCTGCTCCTTTTGCCATTGACCATTGGCATTTTTAAATCGTTTCTGCACCACAACTTTGGCCGCGTTTTTGGTCGTCCATTTGAGTGTGACATTTTCCGGATTCACCAGGGAGGTGAGCTGGGTTTTATCAGCGGTGAAATCCAATATCTCTGGTTTGTTCCCTGCTGCTGAACCCGTGGGCAGGGTTTGCGGATTTTTACCGCCGGACACGGAAATCTTGATCGGATCCACCGATGCGGATACCGTGTCGCCGGGCTTGAGCGGCCGTCCCTGCGATTCGGCGCCTACCACGGTGCCGGCAGGCTGGTCGCTGGCCACCTCTTCCAGGGTGGCGGGCAAGCCTTTATTTCGCAGCTTGGCAATAGCGTCCGGCAATTCCATCTTTTCAATGTCCGGCAACTTGACCTGCGCAGGTCCAGCCGCAGCGTTATATTGCGGACCGGCAGAGGCATCGATGGTCACTTTATCTCCCGGTTGTACAATGTCGCCGGACGACAACGGTTTGCCGTTCATTGACAAGGCGACAATCAGGCCGACTTTTTGTTCGCTTTTCACTTTCTGTATCACATAAGCGATGTCGTGTTTATGCAAATTCGAGGCCAGCGCCAGCGCGCTTTTACCGATAATGTCATCCGGAACCCGTATGGCGCCCTGCGGCATGATGGCTGGTTTTTCTTTGCTCGGAGGTTTGGCCACAACTTCAGGAGTCGGCAGTTTCACCTGCTGATCCCTGGTCGGCGTCTGGATGATCGCATCCTTTGTCGGCTTGGCCGCGATGCCGGTGGATATCTGCAAAATCAGAGCCGCGTCCAAATTGTATTCACGATTAAAATCAACAGCTGCATTGTCAACCAGAACAGCGACAACGGTTTCACGCGGTTCAGCGCTGTTCATGCGCTGCGGCTGAATGTTGCTGAATCCGGCGCGACGAATTTCCTGAAACGCCTCACGCATGTTTTTGCCGGTAACGGCCGGTATCAATGCGCTGGTTTTCTTGACCGGCGTGGTTTTGGGTGGCGTGGCAAGTTGCACCTGTTTGGTCGGCAGTTCGGTGGACACTTGTGGTTCGTTTGCCGACGTCGCTCCCTTCTTTGATACGACCAGAATGACGCCGCTCCCTTTGGCTGCTACCGCGCCGGCCTCAGGTCGTTGATTCGCTACCAGTCCATCCGCCAGTTTGGTCTCCCGCTCTATCACGCGCGCCACCTTGAGACCAGCATTTTCCATGATCGTTCTGGCTTGTGACAGTTCTTCCCCGATGACCTCCGGCACACGCACCTGGCCGGGCGCCACCGGCTGTAAACCTTGTTGTTGTGTTAAACCGCTGGTTGAAAAAAGCAGCAGAGTCAGCGACACCTTCATTGCGATAAAAAACACTCTTTTCATGTTCTTCTCCCGACAATTTTTTGGCGCACTGCAAGATGGGATTTAGGAAAGTGGATTCGGGGTGGCCGTGATCGTGTTCTAAGCTTTTCGTTCAGCTGGTCCGGTGCAGAGCAAATCATGGAGACATCCCCGACATAAACAATATAAATAGAATTAATATGTGATGCAAATGATTATCAGCGATCCGGCGTCAACAGATCATTGGCGTTGGACCAAAAGGTTGTGCTGTAAAAAAAAGGGAGAATTCTTACCAGGAACTCTCCCTTTCGTTATGGAGGAAATAGAGAGCGATTTTTGTTTAAGAATAATCGCTCAGGGGTAAACGGGGGTCACTTTACTAACTGCATTTTTCGCGTCAATCTTTCCTGACCAAAAATCAGAGTATAAAAATACAATCCGCTGCCTGCCGGACGGCCGAATTCGTCGTTGCCGTCCCAACGCGCCTCTTGCATCCCGGCCGATTGCATACCGTCGAACAATTTGCGCACCAATTGACCGTTCACATTATAAATCAGCAGCTGCGCCACGCCCGCCTTGTCCAGAGAATACCGGATGGTGGTGGCTGGATTGAACGGATTGGGATAATTTTGTTCAAGTGCAAAGTTCGTCGGTACGATTTTTTCCAGGGTGATGATATTATGCATGAACCGCTGACCCTGGTAACTCACATCGCTCAGACGATACTCCCAGGTAATATTTCGATCTGCGGTTTGATCCATAAAATCATAGCTGTTTCTGACCTGGCTGTTGCCGGCCCCGTCGATCATAGTCTCGGTGATGGGCGTCCAGCTCTCTTCGCCCTGTTGCCGGCGCTCAATGTAAAAGCCGAGATTCTCTGTTTCCGACTCGGTGATCCATTTTAACAATGCGCCCTCGGTCTGCCATTCTGCTGCGAACAAGGTCAACTCCACCGGCAAGGCAATATCAAAGAGATTGCCCGGCAACGGCAGCTGTTCTTCACCTGTAATAGGTCGACCTTCCTGATCCAAAACCGTATATTCAGAGGCGCCGTTGTTCCAGCTGAGACCGCCGCGCTGCGTCGTCATTTGATAACCGAGTTGCACAGTCACTATGCCAACGCTATCAGGACCGATCTGCCTGAAAGCGCCGCTGGTGTGATGATACTGATATGAAACACGACCATAATAGGCGCTGGACGGATTATCATCATAAGCCTCAGTCCGGTTGCCATAGGTTGCAATCGGGAAAAAGCTGTTGTGAAAAACGATACTAAAGGTTTGTTGTCGCATGACCGCATCCAGATAAAAAGCTCCGTTAAAATCGTTGATATCGTGCATCTGGCCGTCTGTGGCCTGCGCCATCACCTGCAACGTCAGGACACCCTGTCCGGCAACCGGCGAATCCATTTGATTGGACACCAACCGCAACCAGGTGCTGATAGCCGGATTGGCCATTACGTTGAAATGAGCCGTTACCGTGACGCTTGAATTCAAAACAATGGCCGTATTCGCATTGCCGGGCTCATTGACCGGACCGGTCCAATGGCTGAATGCATAGCCGGGCGCCGGAGTGGCGGACAGCGGAATAGTCGCACCGCGAACATACGGATGCGCTCCGGCTGCCGGTACGATGCTTCCGCCGGCCGCCGGATCTGCAACCATCGTCAAAGTGTGACGTGTCCCCTTAACACCCGCGCCGGTGATGATCATGGAAAAATATTGCATGCCGTTGTACACGACGCCTTTGTGATCGACTGCAATAAAATAATCGCTGGCCGTGGGATTGGGAATTACAATTTGTTCGACATTGTCGACCGTGTTATCTCCCTTTGTGGCCGGAGCGGAAGGATTTTCCGGATCCAGTTTCCAGGGATAATAGACAGCGCCGTCGGAAAGGCGCGTCACATGAAGATCGAGATCGTTGATCACCATGGGTGTTCTCGGATCCAAACCATAGACCGGCGTGCCGGCCGGATCGGTCCAGCAAATGGTAACCTTGAGCGGTTCATTGCCGTACGCGGTCACGGTGAGCTGTTCCACATCGTTCTCACCATGGGTGACGCTCAATTCCTGAATGCGTATCGGCGTCATGATATTTTGATCGATCACCTGTACCGCGGCCTCGGTGTTGAGCAGACCCCAACCGAATTGATAATCCGGGCCGTCTGCAGGACCGGCCTCCCTTGCGGTGTGTATTGCCAGCGCTTTGAGCGTAGCGGCGCGCATGAATTCATTGTTGTGTGCGTTATGATAGTGCTGCTGCAAAAGCGCCAACGATCCGGTGACGCCCGGCGCCGCTACCGAAGTGCCGGTTAATTCGGCGTAGGCCGATGCATCGGACGAGATGCAAGAGTAAACCGATGCCGCACTTGACACCAGATCCGGTTTAATGCGACCATCATCTGTGGGACCCCAGGAACTGAAAGCAGTCATTTTCGCAGTGATGTTGGCAGGAGTAAAATTCCCGTCGGTTATATCCGCAATGCCGCCCACAGTCAAAATATTTTTCGCCACGCTGTAATCGCCCAGACAGTCATAATCGCCGTCCGACTTGCGGCTGATGGTGCTCTGTTTCCACACGCCGGCTTCATACAGCCAATAGGTCTGGCCGGCAGGAGGCCCTGCATCATCACGATCGTTGCCTGCTGATTTGACAATCAGAAAATAGGGTGCATTGTACGCGATTTTATCCCAGTCTCGGGCGTAATTGGAATAGAGACCGAAAAAATAATCTTCGGTCGCACTCACCGACGGATCGCCCAGCCACGTCCAGAGGTTGTCGCCAAAATAATTGTAATGCCAGCCCAACACGTGACCATAGGAATTATTGGACAACAGGAGATTTGACGCAGCTTGTCCAGCCATCTCTGCAGCGTCATTGATCCAGTCATAGGCCAGCAGATTGGCGGCGAAGGCCATGCCTTTAGCATCCGGGTCGATGCCGGCCGCAATCAAGGTTCCGGCGATATGCGTTGAATGCAAGCTTAGCGGCTGTGAGGCTGAATAGTCCATGCGCGTCACGCGGCCCACCAACTCTTGATGCGTATCCAATACCGCCCCGCCATCCCATTCGCCGATGTTGATGCCGGCGCCGTTCAGGCTACTGCCTGCGCTTCCTCCCGGCCACACCCGATTGGTGCTGACCGTTATGGCGCTGTTCAAATTATCTGTTTCAACAAAAAGCGGACGGTCGTTGGAATAATGCAAAATCTGAATGATTTTTCCATTTTCAAAAATCCGTAACGTGGCCATGCCTAAATCCTTGGCCCATTTTTCCGCTTTGGATCTTTCAAGGTTGTACTTTTCAGTAAAATCTTGAGACAGCCCTGTAAGAATAAGCGTCCTGGTCGTGTCGCCGCTTTGCCCCCAAGAGCGGGAGATGAACAGCAACAGCGCCAGTACAACCCGTGTTGTTGCCCCTGTGAACTTCATACTACTTCCTTTTTTTTACACCAGACACAAATTCCTGACTAGGGTCAAGCAAACGCCATACCAGAGTTACGCCAAATGACGTAGTTAACCAAATATATGTTTTTATATAGTTTGAAATTTTTAGCTAAACGAAAAAATCATTAAATTGAGGCAACAAGTACTCATAAAAAATGACGCTGTGGCGCGGATGGCACAATTTTATAGCAGGTTAATGGCAGGGCTGGAGCGTACGGGATTTTTGAATGTCATTTTAATACAAGCATGATGGCCCAGGGATCCCCATCACGGGGCGACTCTCGTATCTAGTTCCACCTTTTAGGCGGAGAATTTTCCGGCCAAGTTGATGGCTCTTGTTGCATCGACATCCTGCTGGTTGAAGGCTCCGTCCTTGACAGTGTCCCGGCATCGGACGTTTTTTGGAGTGCGGCGACATGTCGCCGCTTTTTAAGCGCTGTGGTGAATGTTTATTCAATTTCTCCCTGGTTCCCAAGCTCCAGCTTGGGAACCCACTTGCACTGGAAGCTCTGCTTCTTGATCATGGCGCCATCCTGTCTGTGAAAAAACAAAGCATAGCTTTTGTGACAATTGCATTCCCAAGCAGAGCTTGGGAACGAGAAAAAAAAATCAATTCTGTGTTTCCGTTGAAAGATAAATATCATCGATATTCATAATGTATTGACTACCCTCGTCGTAGACCGTTGCACCGATGCCCCATTGCACGATTTTGGACAAATCGAGAATGCCGTCGTTTTTGTCGGCGAATTGCTTGAAATCGGCAAAACTGAAACTGATCAGCGACCAGCCCTCCTCATAGGCTTTGTTATCAGAGCCGATGATAAAGCGATCGCCGTCTTTATCCCAGAGATTGATAACGACATCTGACATGGTACTGTGGGCATTCACCCAGAAATTAAAACTTTTATAAGCCGACCAGTCTAACGGCGTGGACCAATGGCCTGAAATCAGGTTGGCCCAGTATGCCGATTGTTCAGCTGTAGGATGGTTAACAATAAATTTCAGAG
>CAYLWO010000082.1:0-29840 GCA_964387285.1 uncultured Cytophagia bacterium
CGCATCATCTTTTGACAAAAGATAATATTGTCCGCAATCTCGCGATTATCGGGATATTCCTGTTGAAAAAGTTCAAAACAGGCTAAAGCGGCTGAGTAGCGTCCGTCGAGCAACTGTTGCTGGCCTCTGGCCAGCATATCTGCGGTGATACGGTTAATGCCCTGGATCGCACCGATATGTGTTGGATCCTGTTTTAAAATAGTATGATAATCAGCCAAAGCTCTTGCCCATTGCTCTGTAGTCTGCCAATTCTGAGCCCTGCGCATCAGCTCATCGATGGCCGCCCCCGATTCCGTATCCATGGCTGAATCGAAAGATGCAACCTGTTTTGAAGACATGGAAGATAAAATTTTTCTGAAAGAACCACGGTAATGGAAACCAAGAAAGACGAGGCCGAGGATAAGCGCTGCCAGACCAACTCCCCACAGCCATTTTTTCTTTTTACCGCTCGCTTCTTTTTCAGATTTGGCACGGACTGCCGTACCGACGACCTTGATATAAACGACTGTTACATTGTCCTGGCTGCCATTCTGAACGGCTCGAGCAACCAATTCTTGACAGATGGCTTGCGGATCTTTTTTAGTCAAAATTTCGCATATCTCCTCTGAGGTGACCGTTGATAAACCGTCGGAACAAATAAGAAAACCATCGTTAGACTGCAGCCGGATCGGCTCCGGCGTATCTGCATCGACCCTCGGTTCTACACCCACCGCACGAGTCAAGACAGATCGTTCCGGATGATTATGGGCAGCTTCAGCTGTGATCATGCCACGACTCAGCATTTCCGCCACGAGAGAATGATCCTGAGATAATTGCGTCAAGCAATTCTCTCGAAATAAAAAAGCTCGTGAATCGCCAACATGAGCCAGATACGCCATATCCCTTAAAAAGACCAGTATGGTACAAGTCGTACCCATTCGATTTTTAAGATCATTCTTACGGGAAATTTCATAGATCTTTTGATTTGCCTTGTCGATCGCTTCCTGCAAGCTTGTGCGAACTTGTGTTGTAGAGCTGAAATAGCTCTGCTGGACTGTTTGCACTGCCATGCGACTTGCCTCGCTGCCCCGTTCCAGGCCGCCCATGCCATCCGCCACCATGAACAGCTTTCCGCGATCGTTGTGCTGGTGAGCGTCCGCAGGAAAAATGCCGAAACTATCCTGATTCTCACCTCTGACCGGACCGATTTCACTGGCCGCAGCGAAAACCAATCGATACCCTTCATCCTGGACCGCCATCTTTATTCCTTTTCTTATTTTTGATATTTGAGTAAATACGGCTGTAACGGATTATCAAAATCAAATCCGAATAAACGCGGCTTTTCACAAATCACCGATGCGGATACGATTTTGAAAACATAATCATAGGTTTCATGCGGAATCTTTTGACGGTACCTTTCCAATAAACGCCAAAAATTTCGATCGGTAGGATTCTCCGGCAAGGTTCTGATTAAGCGGATCACGCGATTCTCACCCCAGTTGTAGGATGCGAAGACCAGCAACCCGGAGGCCTGAGCGTCGGTCCGATAAATTGTTTTGATGTATTGCGCCGCGGCCAGGGTAGATTTCTTAAAATCGTGACGTTCATCCAAAGGATCGTACCTGCGTAACGCCACCAGGGGACCGGTGTGCAGACCGTAACGCAGAGCTGTTTCCGGTATGAACTGCCACATCCCTTTTGCAAAACCATAGGGTGTGGCCGGACCGCATTCGCTGATGTTAAATTCACTTTCCTGCAACGCGAGGTATGCAAATTGAGGCGCCAGGCCGTTCTCGACAAATGTTTGCACGATAAACGGGGTGTATTCGTTTTTTTGCAGTCGAGTGATCGCATCGGTCAGGCGTCGCGTATGTTTCCACTGTTCGATGTATTGCTTCACTTTATCATGATAATCCGCCGGCATGGTGACTTCACATTCGCCCCATAATCGTGTAATGCGCAAGATCAACTGTTCTTTTTCATCTAGCTTTTTGTCGTTAAATCCCATCGACTGGACAAACTCTTCATATCGGCGTTCCAGCTGTTTAAGCTTATCGTTCATGGCTGGTTTCGTATCATACTTTATCAACTCGAGCTTTATACCTTTCAACTCTGAAAATATATTTTCAGCCTGTTTTTCCATACGCTTATACCGTTCAAGCCGGATATAGCTGTAGGTGGCCCAGGAAATCGCGAAAAACGCAAATAGGCCGCAAGCCAGAATGACCCACGTATATTTTTTCTTTTGTTTTTTTTCAAGTTTTTGATAGGCGCTCATAATAATTCTGGTAAAATCGCCAACCCGCGCATTATCCTTACCTTCAAAATAGTGCTTGATAATGCGACTCTCGGACAGCGCCGGTGATGAAGCGGTCGAAGCGGCTTGCTGTAACTCGGGAGGTCTCAAGAGAAGCAATGGTCCGTCTAACCCTAATGTGATTTTCATGGGGGATGACAGTTGCAGGCGTTCCACGGGATGGTCGTTGATAAAAGTACCGTTTTTACTCCCCGCATCCTGCACCCACCAGTGACCGTCCTTTTGAAAGACCGTTACATGAATCCGGCTCACGCGATAATCGTCTATGATCACCTGACACGAGTCGGAATCGCGTCCTATGTTGAACGAGTTGTTAAAAGAATACTCTTTTGCAGCAGCGTTGCCGCGTTCGATGAGAACTCGCACTGATTTGGCCATAGCTTAATCCTATTTAAAAAAGCCCGGGATGTGAAATCGCGTATCTGATCTGCACCGTTCGTTCAGGGCAAAGAAGGCGGCATGGGCAGATCTTGCTCCTCCTTGGGCCGAGTGACCAAATAAAGCACCGTCCCGGTAGCTACGAGGCCGACACCGCCGATGATGTACCATTTCTTTTTATGCTTTTTGCCGTTATCACTCGGCGCCGTAAAGGCGGCGCTGGAATCAGCAGGGATCGAAGCAGATATTTTTTGCTCTTCTATTATTTTTTGCTTTTCAATTTCCACCAGCTTGGCAAAGGACGGCTTATCATCCACCGGATCCGGGCTGTAATCCGGCACAATTTCCAGCAGCGAACGGATCGCCTCCTTAGCCTGATTTTCCAGTTTTTCGGCCAGATAGGTATGAGCAAGCAGTCGCCAGGCCTGCATCTTTTGATTATCGCTCAGCTCGGGGGCGGCCAGACACTTTTGCAGATGCTCGATGGCGGCCGCCCACTTGCTGTTGTCATAATTCTGTTTGGCGATTTGAAACTCGTCTTCAAAATCAGCGCCGGTTTGCAGTGGCGCGGAAAACGCCGGCGTGGCTGTTGAAAAAATGGAAAAAAGCGCTAAAATGAAAATGCAATGTCGGCTTTTCATAGGATTCTCCTTCATTGATGACAGATGTTAAAACTTTCAAGGCAACGGACGTAATATGAATTTTATCACCGTATCCGCATTAATTTGCACGAATCTGACGTTATCCCTATCAACGAATCCGGCCTTCTGCACCTTGATTTCATGTACGCCGGTGCGTAAATTGATTTTTAACGGCGTTTCACCTTTTTCTTTGTTATCGATTGACACAACGCTTTTATCCGGTGTTGATTCGATGGTCACGATATACTGCTTTTTCAAATTAATATAGAGCCGCTCTTTTTCACCTTTAATAAATATCGACTTTCTCCACACTCCTAAAGAGGTATGTTTTATTTCCAGTTCATGCCGTCCCCAGGGGAGCGTAAATTGGGTTTCGCTACTCAACTCTTCCATTTTCAATTGTCCGTCGATGTAAAGAGAACCCCAGGGTTCAACCCTGATGGCTAAGAGACCCATAATCGGTTGCAAGATGATCTTGGCCACTCGGTTGATCTGCGCTTTGATATTCACCGGGATTTGACCTTCCTGATAACCCTCTTTTCTAAGAGCTATTATACAATCACCCAACGGAAGGCCGGAGCTGCGTTGCAGCGGTGTTGTACCATACTCCCGTGAGTCGATGAAAACCGCAGCGCCTTGCGGATCAGAATCGAGTTCCAGGCCGCCTGTTTGAGCGGATAATATAAAATGCTTCTTGTAGGTCATTCCTGGTTTAAATTGGATCGTTCGTTCTGTAATCTCATGGTGATCCAGCACCAATCGTATATGATGTTGACCGGCAGACACGTCATTTCTAACCACCGGCGTAACTCCCATATTTTGGTCATCCAGCCAAACAGTCGCCGCTGATGGATCGGAAGTGATGTTGATGCCGGAATTTGTTTGCGTCGACTCGACCAACGCATTGGACTCTGATTTCAAGATCTTGAAAGTCATCTCTTTTAGGGTGAAACTCAGATGCACTTGTTTCTCATCAGGTATGATCAGCAGCGTATCTAATGGTTGCCAGTTCTGTTTACGGAAAGAAAGCAGCTGTAAACCGGATTTTAATTTGACATTGTGAAGAGGCGTATAGCCGAGCGACTCCGGTGCACAAACGACCAGTGCACTGTCAGGCGTGCTATCAATCGAGACCAGAGGCGAATGATCCGTTTTACTTAAAAATGAAAAAAGAATGGAAAATAAAAAAAGCAAACACAGGCTGCCGATTCCCCAGACTAGATATTTTCTCCGAGTGGGCTGCGGCGGTTCCGGCGTTTCTGCAGGTTTTTCATTTCGAAACGCCGCTAAATCCTCGATCATGGCTGTCACGCTTTGATAACGACGAT
This sequence comes from uncultured Cytophagia bacterium, assembly GCA_964387285.1. Lineage (GTDB taxonomy): Bacteria > Zhuqueibacterota > Zhuqueibacteria > Residuimicrobiales > Residuimicrobiaceae > Anaerohabitans. The sequence continues at coordinate 4,644 of CAYLWO010000082.1, forward strand.
CCGGATTCCGTTCCAGGGCTTTCATGACGATACGAACCAGCGGTTTGGGAGTCTGCGGCGCCAATCGATCCAACGGTGGAATCTGACCTTTGACGATTTTTTGTGCAATTGTGAATTCGGTATCTTCATCGTTGAAAGGCCTGCGTCCAGCCAGCATTTCATAAAAGGTTATACCGAGTGAGAATATATCCGATCGATGATCCACCTGACCCAACTGCAATCGCTCGGGCGACATATAGTAAATAGTGCCGGCGCCGCTTTTTGTCAAAGTGCTGTCATGATCCAGTTCCATCCGCTTGGCCAGACCGAAATCGACCACTTTCACAACATGGTCTTTGGTGATCAGAATGTTCTTGGGTTTAATATCCCGATGAATGATTTTATTGCGATGTGCGTAACTGATTCCATTCAACAATTGCAGGAAGAGGGTTAATGCGGTTTCGTTGTTCAAAATTCCCTTGCGCTGCAGCAGACTCTCCAGCGTCTCCCCTTCGACATATTCCATGACGATGAAATAACCGTATTCGGATTTGAGAAAGTCATAGATCTGTACGATATTGGGATGGCTTAGACTGGCCTGCGCCCGTACTTCAATCCAGAAGCGTTTGAGTAATTGCTGCGCCAAATCCTGCTTCATCATCTTGAGAACGACAAATCGATCCAGTTCTTCATCGCGGGCTTTAAAGACGATGCCCATGCCGCCGCGACCCAATTCCTCAAGTACGAGATACTTTTCGATTTTTCTGCCTAGCAAATCCATCCCGCAATCAACCTTTCGTTCTTTTGTTCATCATATCAGTTTCCGGCGCCTTTTACGATGATGCGCGTTGCGGAATAATCGGTGAAAAACTCAACATCATTTGATGGACCAGGTTGCCGAGCGTTTTACGGGTTTTTTTCGTAAAAGACGCCGTTACCTTGTATCCTGTCCCTTCGTATAATAGATACAGTTGCTCCTGATAGATGCGCAGCGTTTCAGTCGGAAACCAGCTAAAAACCACCCGATAAGCGGGCAGACCATTTGTTAAGGTTATCTTGGTCTGCAGCAGTAATCGGATTCCTTTCAATTCTTCCAAAAGAGTGCGAACGTTCCAGTCGGTAAAATCCTGCAATGAGTCCATAGTAACCCCGGGGTCGACATTTACAGTCAGATTGTGTTGAATCCCCTCGGTCACCGGGCCGGTTATTACAAAAACGGTTTTATCCTGCCATTCGTCTGTCAGGCCTAATTGGAATCGATCTGCCTTGTATACTCTGGTAAACGGCGATACGGTATGGGATGATGCTGGCGACGGCATACCTCGTTCTCCTGCTTTATTGTATTACGAGTTGTTTTTCGCGCAAAATGGTCATAAAATATCGAAGACCTTCTGAGACTGTCGCAAAAGTCCAGACCCCGTCTCTCGACGCATAATCAATAAGTTAAGAAACACCCGGGGTCACAAAAACCGTGACCCCGGGGTTGTTCTGCCTTTTGCGACAGTCACGCTAGGTGTCCGACATTTGGTTCTGGTTTATCCATGTTGGGAATAATCTATTTTATTTTCAGATACGGACGAATACTTTCCATTTTTTTTCGGGCTCGCTCGTACTTGGGATCATAGGTCAAGGCCTGTTGAAATTTATCGTATGCATTTTTATAGTCCTCTTTTTCGGAAAGCAACAGACCTTCGGAATAAGCCATAATGGCCTCCAGAGATTGCGGCGGTGGGTTGAGATCCGACACCTTGGTGTTGATTTCCACATTGATGCGTTGTGCGACTTTTTCAGTAATCTTTTCTACCAACGGAAAAAGATCCTCAAATTTACCGTCCAGCGTTTCGCCCATGAGAATTTCACTCGTTTCCACTTTGACCAGCCGTACCATGACTTTCATTTTTTTCTCATTCAGGATCATAAAACTGCCGAAGAGCATGGTATGAACGCCCAATTGCCTGCCGATTCTGACCGCTGTCGCTGAATCGAACAGGAGGGGGTCGTTTTCCATACCGATTTCATCCAGAATATATTGCATGTGTTCGCGTTCCACCACTTTAAGTTTGATGATCCCATGCAACATATTGATGACGAAATCAGCGAGCCCTTTTCCCATCGGATCATATTTGGAAAAATCGGTCATGGATCGGTTGCTAAAATCCAAAACAGCGATTGTTTTTATTCCCGGATCGATCAGGTTGAGTTTATCAGAACCATCTTTTTTCTTGCGCGCTTGGTAATAGAGCTTGATAAATTTATGCGGTTCTTGATCTGGATCAATTTCGACAATCGGCGGTTCATTTTCCAATAGAGTTCCCAGAACATCCAACGCCTTGTCGAACATTTTTTTGGCTGTATAACATAAGGCTAAATGGTGCAGTACATTTAATCGATCGGTTCTGCTTAATCCGGCATCCTGGGATAATTTGGATAAAATGAGAATGGACTGATCAAAATTGGCCTCCTTATAAGCCTGCAAAGCTGAGTTGATTTTTCCATCGGCATCATCACCCTGCTGTGGCGTTGAGCAAAAGGTTCGGCTCGGATTGACGCCGAAGGATAACAAGGCCAACAGCATGAAGCAACATGAATAAAAATTCGACATGCCTTGTTTCATGCAAAACCTCCTTCCAGCCTCTAATTCTTCCGCAAATTAAAGACTACGCTGTGATTTTTCAAGTAAAATTCAGGTTTTATTAAAAGTGTTTGCTCATTCGGCTCACCGGCAAATCCCGAGGCGCGAACCGAAATCTGATACCGGCCGGCGGGCAGGCGGATTTCTTCCCAGGTCTCATAGTCGGTTACTTGATTATTCAATCTGACCGACGCACGTTGAATTTGATCTGTGCCTGCCTGAAATGACTTGACCGAAACCATGCCCTCACAATAGCAGGAAATCGGCAAAGGTCGATCGCCATCGACAAAAATGACAGTATCCTTTGATGAGATTTGATTACAGGTGATTCTTAATACATGTTTCCCCTCCGGCACCGGGATGCGATCCGTACCAGGAATTTGTCGAATAATCTTATCATTATCAACAAATAATTCGATGCGAGAACCTCCTGGCATAACATGCAAATCAATGAAACTCTTTCCCGGTTGACGAGACGGTTGTACCGTGGTTGATTTCCGAGTCTCATTCTGCTTGGCGATTTCACCGCTGTCAACATACGGTGCAAGCGTCACGGGTCTGAAATACGATGTGCCCGCCGCCAAATCGACCTGTTCTTTCCAGGTCTGAAATTTTTTCTCCTTGATTTCAATGGTATATGTGCCTGATTGCAGCTGCGGATTATCATAAGGAGTTCTACCGACAAAAGAGCCATTAAGGTACAAATCAGCAGCGGGCGTACTCTCTATGTGAAATTCCACATATTTTACGGCACTTTTCTGCGAGACTGCCGTCGTATCGACTTGCGGAACAACGCCCGGCTCCGACCCTGGTTTATCATGAGGACGTAAAAATAAATAACCGCATATGCAAAACAGCGTCAGGGCCAATATCGTTATCATGTACTTGATCTTCATACCCTTGTCATCAGGCAGTTTCCGGCCCGTTTCTGAATTTTCCATGCGCTGCAGGTCTTGCAAAATTTCATCAATTGAAGCATATCGACGCGCCGAATCCGCACGAAACGATCTTTCAATAATTTCGGCCAACCTGATTGGAATCTCCGGCCTGAATGAGCGCAGTGGCTTGTACTTGCCTTTGATTTTGCTTTCGATTATTTCAAAATCGGTCTTTTTTTCATCAAAGGGAAGACGGCCGGTCAATATCTCATAAAAAGTGACGCCGAGAGAATAAATATCCGATCGCTGATCCAATACAGCGCCTTTGACCTGTTCCGGCGACATATAAAACAAGGTGCCTATGCCGAGTAGGGTCGCACTGGTGCTTTGCGACGCGGAACGCAGGAATTTGGCAATGCCGAAATCCAGAACTTTGACTTCCTGAGTGGCCGTTGTCAGCATGATATTGCGCGGTTTAATGTCTCGATGAATTACGCCTAATGTGTGGGCATGCTGCATGGCGGTCAATACTTTTTTAAAAATTGGCAGAGCCGATTGCCAGGGCAAAGGTCCCTGGCTTTGGATAATGGCGGCGAGGTCTTTGCCATCCACATATTCCATACGAATAAAAAGCACGCCTTGGTCTTCGATCAGGTCCTCCACTCTGACGATGTTGTTGTGCTCAAACTGCGCTGTCAGCACCGCTTCATCGACAAATTTGCTGCGCCACATCTTGTCAGCGGCCAATTCAGGCTTGATGCACTTGAGCACTACGATTTTTTTCAGCACATTATCCTGTGCCTTGTACACAATGCCCATGCCTCCGGCACTGATGACATCCAGTATTAAAAACCTGCTGTTCCCTACTGTCTTTCCGACCCGTTCATCGTTATTCATACATCATCCGGCTTTCTGCTTTTTATCAATGGCGATCCGACCGCCCCATTCATGCGACGATCTTGAAATAAATTCAAAAGTGACTTTCAAGTAGATTGTTGACAAGGTAAACCTTATAGTTGTACAGCTTGCTGTCGGTAACCACGGCATTTTGCATAGAAAAGACATACGTTGTCATGGTCCTGAAAATTATCCGTACGACCGGTTCAGCATAAAATAGGTCCTTAACCACAGGAATCAATGACCCGCTGACCGGATCAAATATGACGATGCGATAGCAGGATTTTTGCATATCCATTTTGTTCGTTATCGGCGCTTTTTCAAGTGTAAAATTCCGGCATCGATCAGCCAGAGTGAACGTCGGCGCGCTGAGTTCAGGGCTATAGAGCAGGTCAAACTGTACGGCGCGTATCGGATTCAAATTGCTCATGGCTATCTCGACTGCAGGGCCGTTTTTAAATTCCATGGCATTTTGCAAATAGAGAACGACCTGGCGGCCGGCGATCGGCAACGGATACAGGCGCAGCACAATGGGCGCCGGTGCACTCGCCTGCAAGGCTATTTCTTCAGACTTGCCGAACCAGGCCAAGTATGGACCGGAATTTAATTGAGTCATTCCGGTTGTATGTTCATATATGGCCGCTTCGATGAAAAACGATTTTCCCAATGGAATCCGCATCTGCGTCGAAAAAGTGCTGTCCTCTTTTACCGTGGTTTTAACCACGGCCAACGTATCCGCGTTGTTGGAACTGAGAGCTCGAATCGTGGCTGTCTGAAAAAGTATTGTCGTTTTGTTCAGAGCTGCATCCCGGGTAATGTTGTCCGCTTGAAACAGCAGGCGCAGATCAATGCCGGTTTCATCCGCTTGCAGCGGATTCGCCGTATTTGTGCATTGCCAAACTCCAAGTAACGCTGATAAAAGAATCAAAACGCCATAGCGTAAACAAAGTTGAAAGCAACGATGCCTCATGGCCCTAAAAACGGCATATGCAATGTCATTCTTCATGGCTGCATCTTTCAAAAAATCATTTGATCAACAACAACTTTCGACTGGCGATACATTCTCCATTGACATAAAATAGACAAAAATAGATCCCGGTCGGCGCCTGATCGTCGCGGTAATGAACGCTCGGCCAGACCACTCGTTTTACACCGCAACTTTGCCGGCCATCAACCAGCACCGTCACGATCTGACCCTGGAGATTGACGATTTCCAGCCGCACCGGACTGTCATAAGCGACTGTATAGACAATTTCAGTGTTGGCATTGAAAGGATTCGGATAATTTTGGTAAAGTTGAAACCGATCAGGGAGATTGGCAATTAATCCGTCTGTCGGTTCAACCGTTTTTAATGTGGCTAATTCCGCTGCAGCAGTCAGCACCGTGCAATTGTCCATCTGCCCTATCGATTCTTCAACCTTGTCTGTTTTGAATCGAACAGGCAGGTGCAACAATACCCGGTCCCCTGCGGGAATCATTTTGCCATCAGCTCGATACACAACAAGCGCCACTTTTTCTTTCTCCCTTAAGGTGGAAAGCGTCGCCTCGTTATATTGAAGAAGGGGTTCGCCAACCTCCACTTTTTCAGCTTGATATTTGAGAATGAATTGCAGCGACCGAACCTCGGAGGATAAGTACAAAGTGACAGGAAGCAACACGTGATCCGATTCGTATGGCGACGCCGGCTCTATTTGCAGCAGACCGATGGAGGCATCATTATCAACCATAATCATTTGTCGCAAAGAATGGTGTAAAATTTTATCGACCACAAACACCAAATCGATGACGTTCACCTTTTTATCGGGTGGAGAAGAACCGCAATCAGCCGTCAGGCTGTCGATATAGCGCGCCTTTTGTTTTTCTAAAATGATGTCGAGAATTTTATTCAAATCGCGCAGATCAATGACCGAATCAGGGACGACATCTCCGGCAATACCGCTTGCGGTTTGCGCCGTGTCGATGTTGGACGGAGCACCGCCCCAGGCATTATAGGAAAAAATCTGGTACAGATAGACGGCCCCGGGTTTTAGCGAGCAATCGGTATAATGTTCCTGATTGCCGGCCACACTGTCGATCTTTTGCCATGATAAAGCGCCGGGAGTCTTGCGATAAATGCGAAAACCGTTCTCATCCGTCGATTTATCCTGCCATCTCAAATCGATGCAATTGAGCGATCTGGCGCTTGCAGTCAGATTCGCAGGTTTTCCCGGCAACATACCGCCGGTGAAATAGACGTCCGGTTGATTAGCGGTCAAAGGAGTCGTGGTTCGTAGGGACGGCGAGAAAACATAGGTATCAGAAATCGGCATGATTTCGCCGCTCCAGTTGTAGGGCACTTCGAAATTAAAATAACCCGTGCTGTCGGTGGTTGTCGAGCCCAGACCGCTGAAGGAGATGGTGATGCCGGCGAGACCTTTGCCGGAGGCGAGAAAGGTTGCACCCGAAATCTCCGGGCCGGCTTGCCAGCGGGTAAAACAGGAAGCCGGTTTGCCGCCGGCCGTATGAAAATCCCCACCGATATAAAGGGACAAGCCGAGTGCGGCCATATCGGCAATGGGACCATCGGTGCCGCTCCCTAATGCCGTCCATTGTCCCTTGTACAGTTTGGCGATATTTTTCGCCGGTCTGCCGTCGAGCGAATCGAAATCGCCGGCAGCATAAACGCTGTTGTTGATGACGGACAGGGCATTAATCCTTTTCGGATTTTTTAATCCATTCCGATTAAGGCCAACATGCGTGTCCCAGGTGGTCCATTTAGCGCCATCCCAGCCGGCCACGCAACCCACGGAATCAAGTCCGCGTTGTCTGATGCCGCCAATATAGACTTGATTTTTCAAAAATGCTACTGAAGAAATATCGGTTATGGAAGTGATTTCCTGTGGGAAAGCGCGCCAATTTCTACCATTCCATATCGCCAAGCGCTTGATAGGTATGCTGCCCGAGTGAGAAAAATTCCCGGCAGCCCATAATTCATTATTGTGTAATGCCAGGACATTAACAAAGCCGTCCAATCCGTCCGCTAAATTGTACCAGGTGTTTTTGCTTTCATCCCACATGGCGACATTTGAAAATGTTCGCTTTCCGATGCTTGAAAAGCCACCTCCGATATAAATCAGCGGTCCGTCTGCCGCAATGGATTGAATTGCGTAATAAATATAATCTCCGTTTACCTCGGACCAACTCTCGCCGTTCCATTTATATAAAATATCCGGCCCTTCTAAATCACGAACAAAATAGATATTATCATAACTTGTTCCTAGTGCGATTACTTCACGATTGGAGTTATCATACGCTTCCCAGTGGTCCCCGCGCCAGCTTGCGATGTTTTCACAACTTTGATATCCGACGTAATCAAACATCCCGCCAAGCACAATATCAGTAGCGGTTGCTTTAACAGCAGAGACGTATAGCCAGTCACTCCCGTAAAAGGAAATGCCAAGTCCTTCTTTTCCTATGGATGACCAAATAGAAGCGCCAGCGTCCCAAAGAACAATGTTCGACGCATGCACATCGCCGGCAGTGTCAAAAAAGCCGCCTATCGCTATCGAAGTGCCATTTTTGACAAGAATCCTTGCTTCGGAAAAATAGTTGTTATTTGATAATCCACGGCTTAACATGGAGGGTGTTTGCCATTTGTTCCCACTCCAACGGCCTATATTATTTGCCGGAATACTCCCTGCTTGTGAAAATGATCCGCCGATATATAGATCATTCGCAGCCGCGAGCGCCATCGAGTATACGGTGCCATTGGCGCCGGTCGTCAGCGGTTCCCAATTTTTTTTGCCGACATCAAAGCGGGCAATATTGTTGGCGGAAATCCCCCCCGCAGTCGTAAAACTTCCGCCTGCATAAACATAATTGCCGTCGATCGCAATACTATAGACAGTTGTGTAATTCCTGCCACCGACTCCTGCACCTAATGGATTCCACGAGTTGGGGGCTTTAATGAATGCGATGTTGCGACAATCCAGGTTGTTAACTGTCGTAAAAGAACCACCGACATACACATATCCGGCAGAAGGCGCAATGCAATATACTATATTATTGGCGCCCGAGCCCACAGCATACCACTTTCTGCCGTCCCATCGGGCTATGTGATTGACCGTGATTTTTTCATCGATTGTTTTAATAAATCCACCACCCACCCAGACCATGTTGTTGTCGATGGCGATCGCATGCACTGTACCATCAACCCCATTGCCGACCGAAGTCCATTCCCTTCCATCCCACATGGCAATATTGTTGACTGCGACGGTGCCGGCGCGGGTAAAGGATCCGCCCACATAAATGTTTTTCCCGATAGCCGCAATAGTATTAATCTCGCCGTTCACGCCACCGCCAACCTCCGACCACACGCTGCCGTTCCACTTGGCTAAATGGTCTACCTTGACCCCGCCGGCATAAACAAAATCTCCGCCGATATACAAATCTGTGCCAACCATGGCTGCAGCATAAACTGTACCATTAACAACAGACAGAAAAAAACGATCGTCCCAATAATCATCGTCTGATGAATCTCCCTCTTGCATATTATCGGTGACCATAACAGAACGATATGCCTGCGGCCGGCCATTGGCGATTGCCTGGGAGTGAAAAATAACGCTTGGGGCGGAGGCCATCGCACCGTTCCCGGACAGAATCAATACGAGTGGCATGAGCAGTGCCAGAAATAGTAGAGTAAATCGCACTCTCATCATCAAATCCTATAATAAAAGCCAAAAGGTGTTGGGGCTGAAATTTCCAGCAATTTAGAACTTGAATTGAATTCCTGCTAAAACATCACAGCCGTGGATTTTAACCTGATTCTGTTGCGCATGGCCCACGATATAACCGGCATTTATTTGCAGCAGCGCCGTTTCAAGAATCTTGCCATAAACTCCGCCGCCAAATCCATGCAGAAACGCGTCATCGATTTGAAAATCGCTGTCGCCATAGCTGTCGAAAAGGTACTGGCCGGACAAGGTGAAATTTTTATTCAAATCATACAACAGTTCGGTCTGTAAACGGAAACTCTTGCCGATAAAGTTCCAATCGCCGTACACGTCCGGCGGCTTGGACGAAAATTCGTTATCTCCTTTAAGAATCTCATGGAGACGGAGGTGGCCGGTCAGGCGCCCGGCTTTGGCTTGGTAGGAAACATCGAATTCAAATTGGCTGCCCTGTAAAAAAATCTTCTTGCCCGCCAAACGGTCGTGAGCGTAATCTCTGAACAGAACGCTGGTTTTGACCGCATGCAGATTTTTTTTCCACTCCAATCCAAGAGAACAGACAAATTCGTTGCCCGGTTTGAATGCATCGCGTCGGGCCTTTTCAAAACGATACTCACCGTTAATCATATAACCGCCGGCCAGACCAAGCAAGAGATTGTCCATTAATGACAAACCGTAGGCCAGTCCCATATCCCAATCCAAGCCGTGCCCTAATCGTCTCAGTCGGAAACCAAGAATGGGCTCGGCCAGAATATTGGCGACGCGGAGCTGTTCCTCGTTGTATTCACTTTCTCCACAAGGCAGACTGACGCCCAGACTCAATAACAGACGCCGTTCCGGGGAATGAAAATTCACTCTCAGCCTGGCATCCGCCATGCCGCTCAGAACGTATTCTCTCTTTGCATCCAGCCGGCTATGGACATAATAACCGGCAAATTGCGCACCCAAGGCATCCGTGATCGGCACAGAGACGGATAACGGCAGCAGCGACTGGCTGATTTTTTCCTTGACGTTGTGCGCTTCCATCGAGATATGATGGTAATTCCACTGCGGCGTAAGAGAAAAATAGTGCACCGGATATTTAAAACTGGGTTGAACAAACGCCGGCACGGCATACGCAAGCAATAACAACACGCCGATAAAATACTTTTTGCTCATGAAAAACGCCTTTTCTCAATAATACCATGCGATCCGGACTTTAGCCTGGCGTTTGCGAATTTCGCACAGCTGTATCTCATTTCGGCAATTTGCCGCTGATGGTAACCGTGCCCAGCGGTATCTCTTCCGGTCCTCTGGTGGTGATCTGCTGCAACTCTTGCAGGAAATTCTTCAATCGTGTTTCATTCCTGATGGCGCCGAATGAAAAATCGGTCACAGGCGCCGGCGACGGCATCAGTGGAGAAATGACGGCGATCTCGAATTTCGGCACGGTCGTCGTGCCAATCACATGGCCCAGGTCGATCTCATTCTTCCTATCCCTGGCCTTCAGGAACTGGCGATCAATCGAAAATGCCTTTCCGTACGTTTGCTTCGCTTTATCGAACAATCCCTTATCCTCATAATCCAAACCCTGACAGTATTTGAGAAAGGCCTTCACGCTGGTGGTCGGGAATTTACGAATCTCCTCGATCTCGGCGGTCGTCAATTCAATGCCCATTTGCTTGATCAGATGAAACACAATTTCCTTTTCCATCTTGAAGAGTTGTTCAATGTGATCGCTTACCTGGATGCCGTTGCCGAGCAATTCACCGGTGGCGGTTTTAACCGGCGCGGCTCCGATTTGCAGCCAATCATTTTCCAGAGTGATATAACCGCCCATGATCAACGTGCCGGCGCCCAACAGGCGGCCGCAACGAGGCGCGGTCGATTTATCGAACATGGCCGACTTTTCCACGGCACGCTCATCAAGTAGTCGCTGCAAGTTTATTCTTTCCAATAAATTAAGACTCTTTACCTTGCCCAGGTCGATGGACAAAAGTTCCGCCAATCCCTTGAACAGCGGATCCATTTCTTCCTTTTGCGCAATATTTTTAAAATAGAGAACCGCTACCGTGTTATCAGGCAAAGAGTCGGCCCGAACGTTATGCTCTTGCCGTATCGATTCCTGCACCTGTTGCTCCATTCGCATTTTCGATATAAAAGCCGCACGCGCCTGGATCTGCTTCCGTACGGAGCTGACTCTGCTTAAACGCGTATACCGGGCGTATTGCGTCAATGCCGAATCATATTTACCGATTTTTTCAAAGGTCATGCCCAGATACAGCAGCGCCAGTCCGTCATCCGGTTTTACTTTTCTCACCTCTTGCAGCAATGCCAGCGCCTGCAAAGATTCGCCTGATTTGAAACAGGCGATGCCCAACCCCCGTTGGCTGCGATAATCTTGTGGATCCGAACGCAGCGCATCCGAAAATTGCCTTTTTGAACCCGCATAATCCTCTTCCTGCAGCAAAGCCTGTCCTTGCCAATAGGAATAGTGACTGCAACCGGAGAAAAATATCAAAAAAACTAATGCTCGCCAATATCGACGCGGCTGCATGCGCGATTTTCCTTATTTTACAAAAATGATTTTCTTAACCTGGCAAAAATCGTTTGTCTTCAAGCGACAAAAATAAAGACCGGAGGAGGTTGTCTGGCCATGCTCGTCCCGACCGTTCCAGTGGGCCCAGTAATGACCGGCTTTTTTTGTCGCGGAAATCAATGTTCTTACTTTTCTTCCGGTCCGATCAAACAATTGCAGTTCCACCTCGCTCGTCCTGGCAATATGATAGGCGATGGTCGTCTCCAGGTTAAAGGGGTTGGGGTAATTCTGTTCCATACCAAAGGAAATAACCTCCAAAGGAATGCCGTCACTCATCTGACGGCAAAACTCGAGCGTACCCATGATAAACTTGAAATGTCGTATCGGACAGTGCGTCAGAACCGGCACGTCCAATTGATGATTTTCAACGGCAAGACAGCAACCTTGATCGACATCCAACAACCGGATAATAAAATTTTCCGACAACTCGCCGAAGGGAATCAAATCCATGACAGCATGGCCGCCTGATTGTGGAAGTAAAAGCTCCAGCAGCCACATCTCACCGTCTGCGCTCATAGGTCGAAAATCGCCGGCCAGAGCTTCCCCTTCGCGGATGATCCGTAAATCGCAGGATTCCTCCACGCTGGGCGGCTGATAGAGGTCCAGGCTGTCGGCATGCAAATTGGCCCCCTGCAGAAAACCGATATAATTAAATTCATCATGCCGAAAAACACCAGGCTGATGGAGCGACAGTTGCACGATAAAATCAGATGCATGCCGCACACTGACAAGGTTCTGTTTCATAAGTGACGGTGTTGCTTCGATGGGTGGAACCCGCAAAGTAAAATACGCGGTTGTTTTGTTCTTGACCCAATAACCTTCCCAGGGATCGAGGGTGCTGCAATTAAAGCGATAATCCAGAGTATCATAATACACCGGCATCTGCACAACTGAAGCGGATAATCCCGATTGCACCAGTATTTTGTCCCATTCGACCGGGAACGCGAACGGATTGGCAATCTGATTCCATCCAGGCTGCAAAATGATGTTACAGGGTAACATGGCCGATACGGAATAACCGCCCTGCCCATCAAAGGAACCGCCATAACGGGCGGCCAACCAAAAGGCCTGGCCAGGAGTGAAAGACTGCTCCAATTGGGGATATTCGCTGTATGCGCCGTTGACCCACCTGAACAAGCGCCATTGTTGCGGCAAAAGTCCAAACCGGCCCAGATCGTCTGCCAGCACGTTCTCAATTTTATCCTGATCAAGTCGATAAGGAATCGAAACCATTTTATAACGCATCGGCTGTAACTGCACCGGAGAACGGCTCGAGTCAATTCGCACGACCAGATGTTCAGGATTGTCGTGTGGATTTTGTTCAGGATAACTGAATTCAACGCTATCTTTAAAAGAAAGATAATAATCAAGCCCGCGTAAAAGCGATGCGGGAACCGCTAATCTTGCCGTCAACACTCCGGAGGAGAATTGAAACGGTTCCCTATTTGCCCAGTTTTGCTGTCCGCTCCAGCGATAAATCACCTGCGCTTCCCCAGGTGAAACAGATAATGGCCAGTTCACCTTGATGTCGGCAAACATGTTGACCGTATCCGGACATTGCACGTCAAACACAATAATCGATGATGGAAATGAAAAAATACTGGACCCGCTAACGTCGCTTATCGCCTGTAAACTGACGGTATAACTGCCGACATTTGCATAACGATGGGTCGGTTCTTTAAGCGAACTGGTATTGCCATCGCCGAATTTCCAAAGCCAGCGGTCCACATGCCCGCTCGTCAGATTCACCGGACGGCAGTCGAAGGGGCGGCAGCCATGCCAAAGCACGAGTGAAAACCGGGCCTGCGGTTTGGCAAAGGCCGTATGGTTTTGCTTTTCTAAATTTTTCGTAACAGCACGATGGTCCAGCTGCGGCGGAACAAATGCATAGCCGGCCTTGACCGGACGGCACACAACATCCGTTGCATAATTTACGCTATACCTGTAAAATCCCTGAGCATCAGTCGTGTCCAGTGGCAATCCTTTGTCGTTATAGAGACAGACTCCGGTCAAAGCAACGTTATCAGAAGTGAGGATATAACCTGAGATAGTAAATTTCAGCCAACGCGCACGAAAATTCTGATCGGTTTGATCATAACTGACCGGCGGGTAACTCTTAGCCGCCGGTGAAAACTCGATTCCTTCTTTGCTGGGCGTCACAATGCCGCTCCATTGATACGCCAGCTGATGCTGGTAAGCGCCCTCAGCAGAGGTGGTATCGATCCCACCCTCGTTGCTGAACGACAGCACCACTCCGGAAACAGCCGCACCACCATCAGCTGATTCGAAAAATATCCTGCCGGAGACGAAGGGATTCTGAGCAGCATCAAAGTCGGCATCCTTTTGATCGTTCACAACATTTTCCAAGCCACGGTTGTATGGGTTGAAATGATAGCCGGATTTTCGCGGTGTCCAAGCGCCGCTCCACCGGTAGGGCACTTGCTTTTCATAATAACCCAACTCATCGGTTATTGCGTCTCCCAGCCCATTGCTGAAATTGACCAGCACTCCGGAAATTGGCATTCCCTTTGCTGTCAGAATCCTACCGGAAATCGTCAGCTGTTTTTTAAAAGCCGTAAAATCCTGAATAGGTTGGTCCTCTTGCACTTTTGTATAGCTGCGGAACTCGGGAATAAAACCGAAGGAAGCAAGACTTGGAGTAACCACTCCACTCCAGTTATAATTCACCTCGATGGCGTATTGTCCATCCGCGTCCGTGGTCGTGGACAGCGAGTCGCTCCATGTAATTTGCACTCCAGCCATTGCATGGCCGTTGTTGATCTCAATAACGCGACCGGATATTTTCAGGCTGGCCCGTTTTGCGATAAAATTCCGGTCGATCAGATCGGTGGTTACTTGCTCAAAAGTGAATTGCAACGGATCAAAAAAGTAACCACTTTTTGCAGGCATGACCGCGCCGCTCCAATCATGTTTTACCTGTTTACGATAGTTGCCATCGCGATCCGTCCAGACCGTACTGCCATCGTTTGCATGAATAGCAACGCTGTCCACTCCGGAGCCATTGGCAAGTGCAACACGACCAGAGATAACGTGATCAGGCCAGGCTGTAAAATTTACCAACGGTGCATCTTCCAGTACCGATGGATAAAAATAATCGCCCGGGATTAAAGTAAATCCCTCCTTTTGCAGAACAATGCGATTGCTCCATCCATAGTTCACCCAGGCTTGAAAATATCCGGAGGAATCGGTCAAAATCTTTTGCGGAAATCCGCTCAGTTGAACACCGGCAACGCCATGGCCGCTATTGGTACGGATGTAGCCGCTGAGCAAAATTTTTTTCCAACTGGCAAGATAATCCATCTGGTGCCGGTCACTGATCACCCGGACGAGACTTCTCAGGTGTGGTGAAAAAATCATGCCCTGTTTAAACGGGGAAATGTCGCCGCTCCATTCGTAAGGAACCTGAAGCGAATATCTTCCATCACGATCACTGACAGCTCGTCCGCCGCCATTACTGAACGTCAGAATGACTTGATCCACCGCCGTGCTGCCAAGGGTAGAGTCGGTTAATATCTGTCCGGAGATAAACGGGTTTGCTGCCGCGTTGAAGGTTAGTTCCGGCTGATCGTGTATTACATTTTCCCTATCGATGCTTAATGGAAAAAAATGATATGATTCTTTTTCCGGTGTAATGGTCCCACTCCAGCCATGCGGCACTCGTTTTTGAAAAACACCGCTCTGATCAGACAACGTGTCGCCTCCCCTATTGCTGAAACGAATAATCACCCCGTCTAATCCCAATCGATCCTGCAGTTCAATTCGACCGGAAATAAGCGGCATCGGCATGGCGGTGGCGATAAAAATTTCATTGTCCTGGTTGTTATTCACATTATTAAATAGCAGACTCTCCGGTGAAAAAGTGTAGAAAGGCTTCACAGGTTTGATCGTACCGCTCCAATCCCAGGGAATTTGTTTGGAAAAATAGCCCCCGCCGAATGTAAGCGTGCTGGCGCCGTCGCTAAAGACCACTAGGACGCTGTCAAGACCGACCTGGTTATTGATATTCAATACTATCCGGCCGGAAATCACCGGATTAGGCGGCGGCAGTCCCTGGTAATCCTGGTTAATCTTTTCGCTCTTTAAAGCTTCATATGACCGGGATGGCGGATCAAAACTATAAGAATTAAATGCAGGCGTAACCGTACCGCTCCAGCCGTAGGGAATCCGTTTTAGATAAAAACCGGACAGAGAATCACTCAACACACTGCCGGCTTTGGTAAAAACACAGATCACGTTTCCAATGGGTTTGCCGGTCGTTTTATGCAGAATCGAGCCGCTAACGAGCGGATTCAATCCACCTTCGAAATTTACAGCCGGCATATTGGCAATTACGCCGGACAATTCGATACTATCAGGAATAAAACCGTAATTCTCTTTGCTGATTAGAACCTGCCCACTCCAGCCATAGGGAACCATTTTAGCATAGGAGCCATCTGCACCGGTTCTGGCTGTGTCCGGAGCAGAACTGAATGAAACAACGGCATTCTGAATTCCTGAACCGTTCAATCGGGTTGCACGGCCGGAAATAATGGGATTGGGAGGAACAGCGTAAAAGTCCTGTTGGGTAATGTCTTTTTTAACGCTGGTTTGAAAACTCAGACTGTCAACCGTAAATACAAAACCTCGTTTATAGGGTACAACCCGTCCGCTCCAGCCGTAGGGAACGGTTTGAGTGAAAAGTCCGTTGGCATCCGTCCGTGCCGTGCCGACCTTGCTGAACGTAAGTTCAACACCCGGGAGGCCGGTGCTGGTCCCCTGCAACATGATCCTGCCGGAGATGTACGGATTCAAACCTCCTTCATAATTTTGTCCAGCCAGATTTGCCGTCAAAGGAGTGTTGTAAGCTCTGCTTTTAGGCATAAAACCGTAATGGGATGAATCTTTGACCGGAGTCACTGTTCCCGTCCAACCATAGATCACTTCAGCAACATAGTGACCGGAATCATGGGTTATGACCCTATCAGGCAAACCCTGCAGCAGCACATCCTGAATGCCCTGGCTTCCGCCTGGCGCATCAGCATCCGTATATGCCTGTCCGGAAATTAAAATTTTGTTGCGAAAACCAATATAGTCCTGAGCACTCCTGTTTTGTTGAACCGCTTGATACTCCAGTTTGTCGGGAGTAAAATTCCACCCGTCTTTGACTGGCATAGCGTCTCCACTCCAATTGTATGGAACGATCAGACTATAGGTTCCGTCGTCCGCCGTAGCAGCCGTGCCGGCGTTATTGCTGAAATTCAGCACTACACCGGCGACCGGCTGCTGAGGATGCATCTCTGTCGGGCTTTCTACTATCCGGCCTGATATGATCGGATAGGGGTAAGCGATAAAATCTTTGCTTCGATTGGCGATCAATTGATAGAACTCCCATCGGACCGGATAAAACGCAAAATCAGCCTTCTCAGGAATCATCCTTCCGGTCCAACCATAGGGAATCTCTTTTTGATAATAACCTTGACTGTCCGTCGTATCGTTGCTCAATCCGTCAAAGTGCAACACAACCCCGGCAACCGGGATACGGTCAAGAGTCAGCACATATCCATCCACAATGGGATTAGGCGGAGGAAAAGCAAAAAAGTTTTGGTCAGTGGTGTTGCTGGTCACATTGGTCAACGGGATTGTGTCCGGGTCAAAGGTATAAGCATCGAACCATGGAACAATCGTTCCGCTCCAGCCGTATTTTACGCCTTTGCTGTAAATACCGCCGCCATGTGTAAAAACCGTACCGCCGTCACTGAACGTCAGACGCACGCTATCAACGCCGGCGCCATTCGCATCCCGCAGCGTAACTCGACCGGATACGACTCGATCATCAGGAGGAATAAATGTATAATCTTCGGCAAGCATGCTGGTTTTGAGCGTCGTATAGGTGCGTTCCGGCGGTTTGAATGTATAAGGCGTAAATTCGGGTCTGACGGTTCCGGACCATCCGTAAGAAACAGTATCAGAAAAAGTTCCGGTTCGATCCGAAACCGTTCTGCCGACAATGCGCTTGTCTTCCAAAAAATAAACCACCACCGAGGCAAGTCTGGAGAGATTATCTTCACTGTGGATGTTACCGCGAATAATAGGATTTCGGCCCCCCTCGATATCACCCAGGTTTGTATTTTGCCGAACCGGCGTTATGTTAATCGAGTTGGGTATAAAGTCATAATCGGTCTTTTTCAAGGTAATGCTGCCGCTCCAGTCATAATTGACCGAACGTTTAAAAGTGCCGTCAGGGTTGGAGACCACACTGACATTGACATCGCCGCTTTTAAAGGTGACCAGGACCAAAGGGATAGCTTTTCCCAGCTGATCGACGATTCGGCCGGAAACATCGAATTGTTTCCATGACCCGGTAATGGGCGCGATGAATGTATCCTGGCTTACTGCAGTGCAATAGACGCTGTCCGGGGTGAAAGTGACGCCTGCTTTAGACGGCACAATCCAGCCGCGCCACTGAAAGGGCACCTGATGGTTGTAGCTACCGGAATCATCCGTCGTATCCGCTCCTGCATCTTTTTTAAACTGCAGTTGCACATCAGGGATCCCGGCGCCATGTGTACCTGACCATTCGACCTTGCCTTGAACATAGGGATTGGCATAGGCGATGAAATGGACCGTCTTGTTGGAGGTAAGGTTCATGTAAAAACGTAAGGTCGGATTGAAATGATAACCGCTTTTGGACGGCCCTACTGCACCCGAACTGCCATAGAGCGGTTGCAAACGATAAAAGCCTGAAGCGTCAGTGGTGTCAACATATATGCCGGCAAATCGAACGATTACACCGGCGAGCGGCGTAATGGAATCCGGCAAGGTGACTTTGCCGCTGATGATCGGATCAGGCGGTGGAGCACCCACGAAAACCAGAGATTGATGTTTGACAACCGACCAAAAGAATTGGGATGGCGGAGCAAAGGTGTACGAGCCATACCTGGGACTGATTTGGCCTCTCCAGCCCGGACGCACATAAGCACAAAAATAGCCTTGCGAATCAGTTACTACCGGGGTCGGCAAGCCGGTGATAGAGACGCCAGGCAAAGGTTGACCGGAACTGTTGCATACATAACCGCAAATGCGCCACTTACCAAACGAGTAGACGAGGCCGTTATCATCGACAAAACAGACGCTGCTGTCCGCACCCAGTGCCGGAGAAGATGTTTGGCTGCCGCTGTACGAGCCAGCCGGCCTGTGGTACCATCTTGGTTCCAAGGTTTTTGTCAAACCATACATTGCGCCGGAATAGCTATAATAAAGATTGCCGTTCACATCGATGGCCGGCGCAGCGATCATAAGCCCATCGTCCGGATCCAATCCATGGCGAGCTAGACCGCTGGCGGAATAAACAGAACCAAGAGCGTAACTAGTCGCGAAAAAAAGCGAAGAATCGCCGGGACTAAGCACAGTAGAGGAGGATAGCAAGTTGTAGATGCCAAATGGGTGCTTCCATTTAACTGTCGCCTGTGGTAAATGCGCAAGTACGGCAAAAAGGGTGTCCTGCGTGCCAAAATAAATAGTTCCTTGCGAATCGATGGTCGGGCTGGCAATAATATTGCCGGTTGCTTGCTGGGTAAAATAGAGCGAACCATCTGAGGTGTTAAAGGCATACAAGGCGCCGTTGGCACAGCCCACGCTCACATAACCGGTTTTCGACACAGCCGGCTCGGTCGAGAAGACCGCATGGTTGAGGGTTGGTGCACGCCATAAAACCGTACCGCTGCTGTTGACCGAATACAAAGTATCATTACAGGGATAATAAACGATATCAGATTCGTCCACCACCGGCGCGTTGATGAAACCAGGCGCCGGATTCATCATATGCAAACGCCATAATTCTTCACCCGTACTGGTATTCCGTGAGATCAAATCAGCGATCGGCGGCTTGTAGGATTCAGAGTACATGATGGCGTAATACACCTTTTGTTCATCCTGGCTGAGAGCCGGCAAAGAGACACCCCAGTTTGATGTTGCCCCGTGGGATTGATGCCATTTACGTTTCCCGTCAATAGTGATTGCATAGATCGAATCACGACCGGTGATATAAATCGATCCGTCGGCAGCAATGATGGGGGACGCGGTCTGTTGGGCCGTGGACACTACGGATGTATTATAGGTCCAACGCAGATAGGCGGAATCTGGACCGGAAAAACCACTGCGTCCGCTGCCCTGCGCATCGTGACGAAAACTCGGCCATGCTTTTTTCACTGCAAGAGATTGTGTGTGCTGTGAGATGATTTTTCCCTGGGCGTAACCTGACAACCCCGCTGCAAAATGAAAAATCAGCAACAGCCGGATCGTACTTGGCCGTTTATGTTTTTGCATTAAAAAATACAACATACGTGCATCCCACCGAAAGACGTTCACGCTATAACGGTGAAAAATTGTAAATCTTATACTGGATACTGGATGCTGGATGCTGGATACTGGATTCAATATCTAGCATCTAGCATCCAGCATCCAGCATCTAGCATCTAGCATCCAGCATCCAGCATCCAGCTTCCAGCATCCAGCATCCACCGCTAATCCGGCGGCAGAGGCGGTTCCGGGATCATCTGCCAATCAATTTCCACCGCTTTGCGGTTATCAGCGCCAGGCAAGCGAAATCGGTCCAGATGATCATCCATCTGTTGTAACCGGTCATAGATAAGCTCGAAAACATCTATGGACGGACGCTGCAATCGCCGGATATATTGTCGACGGCTGCTGTTTTCTTCCTGCAGACTACCGACGGTCCATGCGCGTCGCCGCGCCCAGGTGAAATCAGGATCCTGCTTTAATGCGCGTTTGTAGTGCAACAAAGCCTGCTGATAAGCCTCCCGATCCTCCTCTTCCAGACCAAGGCAATAATTCCAAAAAGCGGCCAGATTCCTCGTTGGTTTAGCAGAAATTTTCCGGCGCTGTTCCTCGGTGATTTCCAGGTGCAAACGATCAATAAGTGAAAAGACCACTGCCTTTTCAATGGCGAAAAAGGCCGACAAATCAGCTTTATGGGAGACGATTATCGGAGCAGGATTTTTCACAGTTTGTGAAAGATTCATCTCCAGTCGCACTTGCTCTTTGCCGGTAACGTCAAAGACGCCGCTGAGCAGCATGCCTGCCTTGAGCATGCGGCCGGCGCGGGCTACTGTGTTGCGATCGATCTGTCGATGATCGACCAGCTGTAACTCTTTCAGCAATTCCTGCACACGTACCCGCTCAAGAAGGCGTAACTCTCTGATGTAGCCGAGATCCACCATGAGCATTTCACTTAATCCGAGACCTAACGGAACATAACGGCTGTCGGCGCCCACGTAGGCAATGGGAAAAACAGCCAGCGCATTTTTTACGGCCGGTGCGTTGCTCATTGCCTTCTCGTTCTGCACCAGTTCGTGCATCTCCTGCTTGCAGAGTTCCCGCAGCAGCCAATTAAACCGACCTTCCATTTTTTTACGGTACGGCGATTGCGCAGGAATGAAATCATATCTGCGATAAATGCGATAAGCAAGCTCATTCCGTTCGTCAGCCTCCAAACTGACCGCCAAATAAAACAGCGTCTGCGGATCATTAGCGTCCAATTTAAATGCCTGGATTAAATAATCGATTGCCATTTTGATCTCATTGTCGTTCAGGCAGGCCATGCCGAGATCCCGCCAGGCTGCAGCATCTGTGCCGCGTTCAACGGCACGCTTTTGCAGTTTGAGCAAACTGAATTGTTTACCTTCGTCTTCGTCGTTGCCGGCGATTGCCCAACCGATAATCGCAAGCAAAAGCCAGATAAAGATTTTCACTGTCTTGAGCATGAAACACACCGAGTTACCAGGTTATTGAAAAACCCGCCGAGCCATCCACACCGGTCACCCGCGCATTATCCTGCAGTCGGCAAGTTCGATAAATGACACGGCCAAGCAGAGATAATGATTTGGACAATTGCATTGCACCTCCCAGGCCGGCGCCGAGCAGATCGGTATTGGAATAAAGTTCAGATGTCTTGGCATAATGATCATAACTGATCATCATGAAGGCCTTGCAGGGCTGCGCCAACCGAGCCGTATATTGAGCAGAGGCGGAAAAATGGTCCGGATGTATCATATCGCGCTGACTAAAAGAACGATTACCGATAATGATTTGATTCTTCTCCCGGGCGCGATAGCTGCACCACAAGGTCAATTGATTAAAGCCGAGATAGCAAACCATGCGGCTGTGCACGGCGATTCTAGACCCGCCGGCGAACACGGTCTGATCGCCGATTTTATCCTTGCGGGAATAGGTGTACAATACATCTGCGTTCAGCCATGCTTTGTCGCTCAACCGAATGTCAGCACCCATGGTGCAAGCAACCTCCTCCCCGGGATCATAGGCCTCCATGTGGTAAACCGGATAATAAGCCCCCTTATATTGACAACTCAAGCCGACACCTAACACGATATAATCGCTGACAGATTTCGCCCAGAGCAACGAAGGAGCCACGATCCAGCCCTGACCTAAATTAGGATTTTTGAAAGCAAACAAACTCTGGCTGAGCAAAAGGCAAGTTTCCAGTTCCTCATAGGTGTACTCCTTTTTTCCATAAGGAAGGTTAACGCCGAGTTTGAAACTCATATTCTGATCTTGCAGACAATAGCGAGCGGCCAGTTGTGTATCTGAAAAGCCGGTAAAGCCGGTATGATTGGCTGCCGCAACGCTTGCCCGGTCCATTGCAACACTGATTTGCCATGCAGAAGAAAGATTCAAGAGCAGGTTCATGGGAATGCTGGTTTCTGAAATCCATTGGGCTCCGTCCCGCTGCCATTGCTGTAGGCAGGGTGTGGAGGTAAAAGTCAGCCGGCAATCATTTTCCCCTGGGCCAAGGGCCAAGACGTCGCAGCAGTCGCAAATACAAATGAGTAAAAGAATGTACCATCGTTTCATATATCTAACCGGTTTCATGCTTTTACCAAAAAGTTAAATAGCAGGACCATAACCTTGACGATCACCACGATCCAGTCTTACATCTTTAATAGATTACCGCCTGGACAAATAAACCTCATATCTTTTCAGTTTTGCATCTGTCACAACAGCATTTTGTAATCGAATCGCATGCGCATCAGGCATTGCCCCAGCAGTTGAAAAATTAACAAATAGGATCGGCGCTGAATTTTCGTTTTCATCAATGGGTAAAATCGAAGAACCTCTTTCATCAAACAAAAGCAAGCGGAAAATGGAGTAATTTTGCTCACTCGTTTGTTTTAAAGTTTCAGCTTCAATTTTAAAGTGTTCGGTACGCGCAGTCACCTGCGTCAGGGGCAAGCCCAGGAATCGGTTATCATATATTATATCCAATTGCACGCCCTTGATAAAATCCAGGTTCAGCAGCGAAATTTCGAGTGTGAGTTGTTTTTCGTTTGTTGCCATTCCGCTTCTATATGCCAAAACAACTCGCCTGCCGCTAATGGGTACCGGGAACATTTCGACTTCGATCGTAACAGGATTTACGCCATCTATGACAATCGGCGAATGGCTGCCTGACCAGGAGCGAAAGCCCAGCGGAGAAAAGGAACTTTGATCCGAAAATTGTTCATACACATCCGCCTCCAGCAGCATATTGCTTCCAATGGGCACTTTTAATTCGCAATAAAAAGTGCTATCCTGTTCATTGATATCAGCATCTGATGATGCAATCGTATCCTCGCGCGTAGAATTCAGAACCCGTACCAGCACGTTCTGAAACCGGCATTCTTTATGTAAACCATCAGTACACCCGGAGGCCTTGGCCGACTCTGCATCCTTGGTGATATTGAGACCTAAAAGCTTGAACTGCAGGCTGATATTCCCCTGGTTCGTCCTGCAAGCAGTTGGTTGCTCAGAGCAACGCATGCCGAATCCGGTTGTAATGGTCGCAAGTAAAATTACACGATGTTTAATTTTCATTTACACCTCATAACACCTATTTTATCAAAGCCATCTTTTTTACATCCACCAGGTTGCCATCTACCATCAAGCTGAACAAATAAATACCGCTCGCCACTATCAAACCAGTGCGGTCTCTGCCGTTCCATAGGACGCTTTTATTGCCGGAGGTCTGCCATTCATCTACCAGTCTGCGTATTTCCTGTCCAGCGGCGTTGCTAATAATAATCTGAATATGACCGGAATGCGACAAAGCATACGAGATTTCAGTCGATGGATTAAATGGATTCGGAAAATTATGTTCCAACGCGAACTTTGGCAGAGCTGTGGAAGTTGCCATATCGACCCGGGATAGGCTCAAAGATGCCGTTTCTTCTTCATCTGTGAGAACTAGAACATTTTCAAGAATGAGCTCTATTTTCTCATCGGACCGACGAGTGTCAGCAATGGGAATTCGTAATAAGGACATATCTCCAGCAGGAATCTTGCCGCCTTTTTCGACATATATGACAATAGCCAGTTGGCTGCCATCATTCTGATAAGCCATTTTAACATCGCTTAGAGCCAGCTCTGGTTCTTTAAATGCGATACTCTTGTTGTTTCCCTTAATCACAAATTGCATCGCCGTTACCTCTTTCACAAGTGACAGAGTTATCGGAATCGCACTTTTGTTATTCACAGGACCCTGCACGGATCCTATTCTGATTTCACCTGCTACCAGCCGGCTAATAACCGACGGAGATGAGCGAGACAGCAATCCCGATAAAATCTTATTGATCACATGGATGACATCTATAAGATCGATGAAAGAGTCTGGTACAGGTGGGTTGCAATTTGCGACCAAACTATCCAGGTGCGAAAAAACCGTTCGCTGTAATACCAGGTCGGTGATTTTTTTCATATCAAGAATATCGATGACGAAATCCGGCACCATATCACCGTCAAGGCCTGTTGCTGTGCAGGATGAATCAACGTCGGACGGCGACGAGCCCCAATCATTATACGCACAGACCTGATAGCTATAAGTGGTCCCAGGTTGTAAAGCCATATCATGATAATTGGTTGTGTTGACAGCCACGTCTGCAATCTGTCGCCAGTAGGGATTCAGGCGAGAATAACGCAGGATAATATAGCCGGTTTCATCAAGGGCTTGATCTCTCCAGTTCAACTCAATCTCATCCTTAGCAATGGCAACAGCCTTGAAACTGCCTGGAGCAGCTGGTGTTGTGCCACAACGAAAATTCTGATTTTCAGTTGTATGAATAATATTCCAAATATTAATGCTATCGGGCTCGAACAGATAGTTTTGTTTAAAAGGTTTTATAGTCCCGCTCCAGTTGTAGGCAACTGCCTTGCTGTAATAGCCATTTGCGTCTGTCATGGCGGTCCCCTGGTCTCCGCTAAACGTCATGGTCACGCTGCTTATCGCTGCGCCGGCTGAGGTGCGGACATAGCCGGATATCACCGGCGAGGCCGGCGGCGTGCCAATATAGTTCTGCTCAACGCGATTCGTGGTTACATTCGTATAGGTCAATAAAGTCGGTAAAAAAGTATAGGCATCGAAAGATGGCGTGACTGTCCCGCTCCAGTTGTAGGCAACCGCCTTGCTGTAATAACCACTCGCATCTGTCGTGGCGGTCCCCTGGTCTCCGCTAA
>CAYLWO010000083.1:0-29807 GCA_964387285.1 uncultured Cytophagia bacterium
TGACCAGGCGTGAGCAACGGCAAATCAGCATCGCCGTATTCGATATAAGCGCCGGCGATGAATTTTAACAAACGCCACTGGGTGTTGTCATAGCCGCCGAAATCATCCTCGAACAAAGCAGTAAAAGCTTTGCTCGACAGATCATTAGGCACAGAAATCATGCGATAATAACCCGAAACAGTCGTGCCGTTGAAATAAAGATTGGCGCTAATGACTCTAATCCCATAAGGCGAACTCAGTGGCGTGCGCTCCGGACGCGTCGTGGTATTGCCGGCTGAATCAGAAGCAGCCATATAATACTCCAATCCCCGTTCAGTGACAGCCGCTGAGGGTATCGTAGCCGAATACATGTCCCCAACAGCCGACATGGATGCTGAAGTAAAGGCATTTGCTCCTCCCTGCCGATAGAAAAGATGAACACTCGTCACGGCCGCATTATCCGTGACAGTCGCGGAGATAGTTAATGACTGCCCGGCATTGGCGGTTGTGAGCGCACTATGTGTTATTTGTGGAGCAACGAGATCAGTACCCATCTGAATAGTGTATGTAGCTGATGCCGGCGCGCTGGCCAGCCAATCGGTCTTAAAAGCTTTTGCCTTTACTATAGTCGTCGATGCAATCTGTACTGGTGTCGAATAGAGCATATTGCCGGTTATGGGCTCTGTTCCATCTATTGTATAATATATGGAAGCGCCTTCTGTCGTACACGTAATGGTCACCGACTGAGCCGAAGTAAAAGTGCCTCCGGGGGGATTGAACGTTGGTGTCGCCACGGTGCCGGTTATAATATAGGTGGTTAAAGCAGTTGCGCTTGCTGTCCAATTGCTATAAAACGCCCTGGCCTTAATCGTCGTGGTGGTCTCGATCTGTAACGGCGAGGAATACAGTGCACTTGTGGCTGTGGGCTCGGAATTATTCAGGGTATAGCGTATCTCGGCTCCGGATGTCAGGCAGGAAAGGACTACCGTCTGCGCTGACGGATAGACGCCGGCTGGCGGATTAAAGGTCGGTATGGCGACTGTGCCGGTGATGGTATAGGTGGCCATTGCCGTGACGCTCGGTGTCCAATCGCTTTTATAGGCTTTCGCCTTGAGGATCGTACTGCTTGCTATTTGCAGCGGTGCGCTATAGATCGTACTTGTCTCTATAGGTTCAGAGGCATTTAGAGTGTAGCGAATTGTGGCCCCTGATGTTGCGCATGAGATCGCAACAGACTGGGCTTCTGTGTATGTTCCACCAGATGGGTTAAGAGTGGGCGTTGCTACTGTGTCGCTGATGGTATAAGTGGCGGATGCGGTTGCACTCGGCATCCATGTTGAATAAAATGCTTTAGCCTTGATGGTGGCTGTCTTGTTGATCTGTAACGAGGACGTATAGACAGTACTCGTTTCCAAAGGCTCTGAATTATCTAGTGTATAGCGGATGGTGGCCCCGACCGTCAGACAAGAAATAGAGACATCAAGCGGAGCTGTATAGACGCCTACCGGTTTGCTGAAGGTTGGTGTCGCCACTGTGCCGGTGATAATATACACTGCAGAATCGATCTCGCTCGGCACCCAATCCGTTTTAAAAGCTCTGACTTTGATGGTTTTTGTAGTTGTTATCAGTATCGGACTCGAATAGAGCAAGCTGGTTTGCGTCGGTGTGGACCCATCTAAAGTATAATAAATCGACGCGCCGCTGGTGGCAACAGAAATGGTCACCGATTGCGGTGAAGTATAGGTTCCGCCAGGTGGATCAAATACGAGCTTTGTTATCGAATGGGTTATCATATAGGCAGCAGAATCTATTGCGCTCGGCAGCCAATCAGTTTTAAATGCTCTGGCTTTGATGGTAGTGGTATTGGTAACACTGATCGGATTCGAATAAAGCAAGCTGGATTGGCCTGGTGTGGACCCGTCCAGAGTATAATAAATTAAGGCGTCACTGGTAGCGCAGGCGATGGTTACTGATTGTGCAGACGCATAGGTTCCGCCTGGAGGATTGAATATGGGTTTTGCCACCGTGCCGGTAATAATATAGATCGCAGAATCGATTGCACTTGGCGCCCAATCGGTTTTAAATGCTCTGGCCTTGAGGGTGGTATTCTTGGTAATACTGATCGGGCTCGAATATAGCAAACTGGTTTGTGTTGGCGTGGACCCGTCAAGTGAGTAATAAATGGTAGCACCACTTGTTGAGCAATAAATTTCAATATTCACTGAATCCTGGAACATTCCGGCTTTAGGATTAAAAACTGGCATATCAACAATCTTTTCGCTATCAAATACATAAATTATGCCGCTTAACAAAACATGACTTCCCTTACTCGCCGTGGCGGGTGGAGATACTTGACCGATGCTTGAGAATAATATATATTTTGAATCAGCCACAGATCCACCTCCAGAAGATCCAGCAAAATTCTCAATCTTATATTGACCATAAGTAGATGGAACGATATATGCAAACAATACAGATATAAAAAATGACTTTCTCATTGTAATGTATCGCCTTTTTTCTAATTCTTCAATAAATCATGTTTGATTATGATGCATAAGGGAAAAAAAACAAAACGGTACAAAAAGAAAAATATGTAAAAATACTCTAATCCATAATTTTAGAACTAGATTTTTTATAGATTACTCTTAGTAATTTTATTTTTTCTGAAATCCGATAGAAGATATTCTATATTACATTGATTAAATTTGAAAAATTAATTATTACAAAACAATCGATCATAATTTCATAATGAAAGCAAGAGTATAATATGGAGGCAAAGAGTTAGTATCTCCCGATTGTCCTGTAATATTCCCACTACCCCCTGATCCGGATGTACCTGTGATTGCTCCTCCCCCTCCTGATGCAGTTGTGCCGCTTAGAGCACCACCACCAGAACCTGAGGTTCCAGTAATATTACTCTTGGCCTGAGGTTTATTATATGATACGCCAGTATCAAAACACAATTTTCCTCCATTAATACTGACTCCATAACTTGTATTAGCTCCTCCAGAACCATCAGAATCAAGACCATAACTACCTGCGCCATGTGTATGGGCCGCAGCGGATAAAGATCCGGCATCATGCGTATGAACTGCTGCGACATAAGAGCCAGCCCCATGAGTATGATTTGCTACCGCATAAGTTCCTGTATTATGAGTATGAGATTGTGTACCTCCCTTTTCTCCGACATTGATAGTATTTGCAGCCCCTCTGATAAACATACCACGTAAATCCGGTGTGCCGTTTGCCCCATTACATAATGCCCAACCGCTCGGAATAGATTCGACTGTACCTGACCATAAAAGTATAATACCTTTGGGAAGTGCATTAGCATCTGCCGAGATTTTGATGGTATTTTCATCTTCTGTAATAGATATGTTGGGACCAGCAGAAATAGTTATGTTATCGTGCATGGAATTGATGCTTCTAATAATTTGTTCCTTGGCTATCTTTTCACTAGTAATAGAACTATCTGGAACAGCATCTGCAGTTGTTGCTCTCACTGCATAAGGAACACCAGTTAACCTGAATCTGGGAGTCATTTCTGAATTATTATCGACATTAATTCCCAGAAATCGATCTCCCGAGTCAGTGAAAAGGTTATCAGGTAAACTATTCACATTTCCCAGCAGCACATTAAAAATTCCTTCAACCACATCCACATTCTGAACTTCGGACCATAATAAAGTCCCTCCTTCTAATTGAGAATAAATCGAAAAGGATAATGAATATTTTCCAGAAACAGGAGTGCCATTTTCAATCAATTTACCTTGATAATTCAGCACATTAGGTGTTTGCGTATAAAGGTTTGAAAACATACAAACTGTTAACATTAGTCTTAAATAAGTGCTGTTTATCTTTTTCATGATTCAAGTCCTTCTGTTTGGAATTGGTAACTTAAAAGAAAAAAATCACAATTCAGTTCAAAATTTTAATTTTATCAATTTTCATTCAAATAAGCGGTTAATATTAATGCCCGAGATTTTAATCAAATACGTAATTCAAGGCGAGCTCAAAAGTTGTATAAATATAGGAATACTCCGATTATTCCCTTTCATTTGAGATAAAATGAGAAGAAAACTATTTATTTCATAAAGTTCTTTTTTTATTCCTAATCCTATTTAGATAAAAAAATATACGTTTATCCCTTACGGCGTCCCCGGCGGATCAGGCAATTTATTGCTCGTTGCGGGAGGTGGTGTTTCCTCCCCACCTCCTGCCAGAGCGGCCGCAGCGCCGCCGCCCAGCACAACGGCGCCAATGGCTGCATAGAGCCATAGCTTGCCTTTTTTCTTTGTCGCGGTGATGGCCAACAGATGCGGATTACCGGCGCTGCGCCATTCTGTCGCCTTGCCGTTTTTCGCCCTGGCAACGAGATACAACATCCAGTTAGCCGGTTCGTCGCTCAACGGCAAAGTGGCGCTGAACAAATCGCCGCTCGTGTTGACCATTATCTGCTTTTGATACACCGGTTCGGTCGAGCGTTTACAGAAAAAGATCACCGAATCGATGCCCGCTGCAGCCACAACCCGGGCGGACAATTCGACCGGCATGCCCAATGAGCCCATTCGCGGCGGCTCAAACTCGACACTGGGCGGCGTCTGTTGCCAGGCGTGCACTTTTTCCTTTGCATTTTTAAACGGCCCCTGCAGGCGCGGCGAATCGGAAAGCAGCAAATCAAAAACCGGATAACGCTTCAAAAGCTCGACATAGGCATTCTCCGCTTTAGCTTCGTCTCCCAACGCAGCGGCGGAAAAAGCGATATACTTGTAGGCTTGAATCACGTCATCCTTGTCGCGCAGCCCTTTCACCAAGGCCTGTTCCAGGCTTTTAATCGCATCTTCAAATTGCGCCAGCTCTGTCTGCCGCACCCCGGCGTTCAATAACTCTTTGGCTGAGGTCTGAGAAAAGGCCGGCGTCATCAGTATCCCCTGCTGCAAAAGCGAAACAAACGCCAGTATTGCAGCCGTTCGCTTAAAACATCGTTTCTCAACCATCATGAACATCATGTCGGATTACCTTTACTTTTGAGCAAATTTTTCTGAAATGCACAGGTTTTTATTAGCTTCAATCATGATGGTCTTCTCGACCCTTCCGGGATAGCCATCGAAAACCATTCTGAATTCCAATTTATGCTCGCCTTCGCGCACATCTCGCAACACCAGCGGTGTCGGCCCCATATCTTTGCCGTCAAGAAATACCGTGCTCCATGGTTGCGTAAAAATACTGATGCTGCCGTAATTGATGCGTTCCGCGTAATAATTTGGCAACGAGGAATCATCGATAGTAATCCTGGAAAAAAATTCTTCCACGATCTTGGCCATCGATTGCCCGTTCTTTGTTTCCGAAATCTCGACGATAAAAATATCCTGATCGCCGATGGTTATACCGCGGCTGTGGGCCTGATAGCTTTTACGTATGACAAACCGGTCGCCCGGTTTGACCAGATTGCCGCCGATGTTAAGCATCACCATCCGCAGATCCTTGTCAAAATGGACCACATCTGCAATCTGTCTGTTCAACTCGACAATCACGGCATTATTCAGCGTGCCGAACTTTTCCGGTGTTTGTTTTTTCTGCAAGGTGCGGGCAAACTCGAGCGTGCTTTTGTTGGTGTAATCATACAGTTCGCCGGTAGTGATATCCCGGTCCTGATTAGCATCAGCGTTGCCGCGAATTCCTTCACAGAGATAATAGGTAAAAATTCCGTGTTTGAGCTTATTATCCTCGTAAGACTGCTGATCCGCGGCGGATCCGCATATCACTATTTTATTTTCAAGTGAAAGATCGAAGGAATAGGGATCGACATCCTTGTTAGTCATGCTGCCCTTGGCGCCCTTGCTCGCCATATTGACTCCGCGGCCGCCGTCACTGACCAGAGACTTGCCGGCTGCGCCGCCAGAGTGACAGCAATCCAGAACAACCACCACCTCTTTGGACTCGATGCGGCGGAACCAGTGGCCGATTTCGTCGTCGACCAGGACCGTCGATTCATCATCCAAATCCGTTTCATACGGACAAAAGGCTTCATCCAGTCCGTCTTCCTCGTTATTATCCGTGTCCACGATACGCGTGCCATGGCCGCTGAAATAGAAAAACACCTCATCCTCCGGTTTGGCAACCTGGCCAAGCCAGAATATTTCCCTCCTTATATTGTTATAGGTGGCCTGATCGTCGACCAGGAGATGGACGTTCTGTTCTTTATAGCGCGCGAACCGCGTCAAGGCCTCCTGCAGATACTGCGCGTCCGCCACGCTGTAACGCAAATCATCGATGTCCTGACTCTTGTAATCATTGATGCCGATGATCAGAGCATACTTTTGCTTTGCCGGCGTCAATGCCGGCAATAACAGCAGGCTGAGAACAAGCCATTTTTTTATCATTGAACCCTCTTTTCTCAATTATTCCCTGATAAATATTTTCAATTCATGGGACGTCCATTTATCATTCGCTAACGGAGATTCGTCACGGTAAAGTCGGCGAGGTCGACTGGTTTCCGATGCGGCTATCTGTTCTACCAGTAATTCCTGCAAGCGGGTGATTGCCAGCGAATCTGAGGTGGCGATGGTTTTGATGATTTCGGCCCCTGCCGGCGGAACGGCCATCAGGTTGCGGATAATCAACTTTTCACGGGCAATCAGTTTTTTCCCGCCCTCCTGCTCCAGGGGATAAAGCAAAGAGCCTCTGCCGTCGCTGTTGATGTCGTAAACATAGACAAAGCAATTCCGGCCTGACTGGATGGTCATATCAAAACTATCACCGATTTTAAATTCTGATTTGGAAGCGGCACAGTCAAGTTGGAACGAAGACTGAAAATGGCTGACTTTTGCCAGGTTGCTCAAAACATACTGCTTTTGGATGCATGCGATAGTCTGTCGAGCGACTTTGAAACAAAAAGCGGCATAATCGGTGATAGTGAGGTTTTCATTGATCCATTGCTGTTCGATCAGTTCGGTTTTAACATCAACCAGCGAGCACCGGATCAGATAATTTCCGCCTGCTCCGGTTTGATATTCAGCCACCAGAATTTTGCCGGCCTCCAGCCGATGCGCCATCTCCACCGCGCTGTTCATAGAGTTGACGTCGGCAGCGGTTCGATTCATTTTTTTTAAGGTCGCGTTGGCCTGTGCACTGTCGATTAGAACAATGCTGCTGCTGCCGTTCAATTCAAGCGCCATAGCGCGATAAAATTGTTTGGGCGGCACAGGATCGCTGGAATGGAGCGCAATAAAATCCGGAAAATACAGTCGCATGGGAAGTGTTTCCTGGCCGAACAGGCTGGCCAGAAAAATTGAGCAATATACTATGATAAGGATAGAAATTTTTTGCATCCTCTTTCCTTTCAGGAAGAGAAATTTCCGGCTAAAGCCGGAACTACTTGCAGGAATTGCTTCTTGGACAACAGCAAGGTTATTTGTCGAGCAAAAAACAATTAACGTTCATGGTAAAAGGCGATTTCGCGTATGATTCTGCCTGCTCCCTGTAAAATTCTGGTCAACCTGACATCCGCTGATTCAAAGGCTCCTGGCCTCAAACGGTCCATTGTTGCATCTGCTATTCTATGGTTCTCCCCATCGCCCAGGTTGGCATAAACGTCAAACGGAGCATGGATTCCCGGCGATTGATTGAAATATTGATCCAATTGACGGGCAAAATAATCCAGGGGCATTCTGGATGCAATAAGGAATAATCTTTCTTTGCCTGCGCTCGAATCAGCGCGAAAATACTCAAATTCAGACGGAATAATGGACATTTTATCGGCAGCGATAAAATGATCCCTGCCCAGAGCGGGAAAAAGAACATTAACCCCGCCCATGGTGTTGAGGTTGATGATGAAAACATAGCAATCCTGTGATGCCAATAAGCGTATCTGCATTTCATCGCCCGAATGCAGGACGCTGTGATCCCTTATTTCTTTGAACTCATCTCCCTTGCGACAATGAAAAGAATACTGCAAAATAATATCGTCGTGCAATGAGACAGCCTGGGGGGCGGATAAAGCCGGCACGGAAAGCAAAATATTATTTTTTAAATAAACCAGAGCTGCGTTGCTCTGATCCGTGGCTAACCCTTTTTCCACATAATAAAAAGCCTCGGCCAAAAATCCGCTTTTAGCTAGAAAAGCGGCTGCTCTTTCATAGAATTCAATCAGGTCAATGGCTTCATCACGTAGTTGCTTCAATCGGTTGGTAATAGACATTGCTTCTTGTCTGCTCACAATCTGCAGTATATTCGTCGGAGAGGATCCATCCATATTCCAGTAATAGGACCGTCCATGTTCCAGTTTTTTTTCCGACAGCAGAAATGAGCGAGCATCTCTGGCAGGTGGAATAAGAAAATCCATGAACGCATTGCCGTCAAGAGTCTTTTTTATGAACAAACGATGAGGGCGATCATCGCTCTGTAGAACCAGATGGGGATTGGTTAAATATGATTTGAGATGAAATACAGCGCTTGACGACGAGGTGCTTGCAGAGGAGCGTCTGCCGCCGTGATTGCTGAAATTCGGTTTAGTGTTCTGCTGCAGCCAGTTAGTGAGTTCATCATCCGCTGTTGCAATTTTACTTTGCTCCTGCAAAGCTGCCTCAGCGCCGATATATACACGGGTGGGAGATAGATACTTTTTACTCTTTCCGGATCCCGGAAAAAAGAGGCGCACCTGGGCGCCTTTTTCCAGAACAAGTTCATCAACCCGGCCTAATCCCTTTCCTCGATACAGTGCTTGCGTCGAGTCGGAGGCCAGCTTGACCATCCCTTGTTTTGAAATGTAACTGATTTCGGCGACTGTCTGTCCGTAAACCAATTCTACCAGAATCAAACCCATGCTGAAAAGGATTCGCCAGGTCATCCGGTTTCCCCAGGAGTTAAGTCTAAAATTGTCGTAATGTTGGAAAATGTACAAATAATTGGACAAAATATCAAGAATAAATAGTAAAAACTTAAAACGCTAAAAATGGACAGCGCCGAAAATAAACAGATCATTGCCGACAGCGGCTATGTCTCGGCCGCGGATATCCTGAATTTTCCACAAATAATCGGTTTGCATAAAGCAAAATGGGCAAGTTCATTTTATTTTATACACCAGTTGATCAGAAAATACAATCTGGGATAATTATTGACTCTGATGAAAATGATTTTGGGGATGTCCGTCAGCTGATTTTTTATACAATTTTAAAAAGGTATACGGAATGGAACTGGAAAAATTTGAATGTGAGTTCGAAAGGAATTAACCCAGAGTAAATAGGAAAAACGTGCGTAGGCGATCTTGCAACATAACCTGACGAAAATTTGGAATCTTCGCCAGGATGGTTGGATTTTACACTAATTACCGATATTCATTCCAGCTTTTAATCTGCAAATCCTTAACACTCTTGCGCGACAGGGCTTCAACAAACCGGCGCGCCAGGCGCATATTGGTAAACAACGGAATGGCAAAATCCACCGCGGCCCGGCGAATGATGTAATCGTTGGTCAGTTCCTCTTCCTGATAGTTCTTGGGTATGTTGATGACCAGATCCACCTTGCGTTCGCGCAGATAGTCCAGCACGTTGGGCGACTTGCCGGTAAGCGGCCAGTGCAGTTGTTTGGCCTTGATGCCGTTCTCTTCCATGAATCGGGCGGTGCCGCCGGTGGCGTAAAAATTCATGCCCATCTCTTCCAGCTTGCGCGTGCTGGCCAGGAATCCCGCTTTGGTGGCAATGGGACCGGTGGAGAGCAGGATGTTTTTGATCGGCAATTTGTATCCCACCGACAGCAAGGACTTTAGAAAAGCCTCCTCAAAATCATCGCCGAGACAGGCCACTTCGCCGGTGGATGCCATTTCCACACCCAGGGTCGGATCAGCGCCGCCGAGACGGGTAAAGGAGAACTGGGGCGCTTTGACGCCGACGAATTCCAGATCAAACACCGAGCCGGCGTAATGCGGCACATGATGGCCCATGATCACGCGCGTGGCAATATCGATGAAATTCACGCCGAAAATCTTGCTGACAAACGGGAAACTGCGCGAAGCGCGCAGGTTGCACTCGATGACCTTGACCTCGTTCTCCTTGGCCACAAACTGGATATTGAACGGTCCGTCAATTTTTAGGGCGTTGGCTATTTCACGGGCGATCTTTTTTACCCGGCGCGTGGTTTCCAGAAACGTGCGCTGCGGCGGCAACACCATGGTGGCGTCGCCCGAGTGCACGCCGGCGTTCTCCACGTGTTCGGTGATGGCGTAAACACGGATCTCTCCCTTTTGCGCCACCGCATCGATCTCGATCTCTTTGGCGTCTTCAATAAACTTGGTGATGACCACCGGATGATCCGCTGAAATCACCGAAGCCTTTTCCAAATATTTTTCCAGTTCTGCGTCGTTGGAAGCCACACTCATGGCCGCACCGCTGAGCACATAGGACGGCCGAATTAAAACCGGATAATCCACCTCGTTGGCGAATGCGATGGCTTTTTTCATATCCGACAGTTCCGCCCAGGCCGGCTGATCGATATGCAAGGCATCCAACAGTTTGGAGAACTTGTGCCGGTCTTCCGCACTATCTATGGACAGCGGCGAAGTGCCCAAAACGCGTACGCCAAAATCATGCAACTTTAACGCCAGATTGTTGGGTATCTGCCCACCCATGGAGATGATGACGCCGAGGGGTTTCTCTTTCTCATAAATATCGACTACGGTTTCGAAAGAGAGTTCATCAAAGTACAGTTTGTCGCATTGGTCATAATCCGTGCTGACGGTCTCGGGATTATAGTTCACCATGATGGAGGTGTAACTCATATTTTTCAGGGCTTGCACCGAATTGACGCAGCACCAGTCAAATTCCACCGAGCTGCCGATGCGATAGGCGCCGCCGCCCAAAACGATCACCGAATTGCGTTCGGTAAACGTCAGATCGTCTTCATGGCCGTTATAGGTAAGATAGAGATAATTGGTCTGCGCCGGGTATTCGGCTGCGAGCGTGTCGATCTGCTTGACGCAGGGCGAGAGGCCGTAACTTTTACGCAGTTCGCGCACCTGCATCTCGGTCTTGTCCAAAGCGCGGGCGATCTGTTTATCGGCAAAACCAAGCTGCTTGGCTTCCTGCATAACATCGCGCGGACAACGTTGTTCGCCGACAGACTGCAAGCGCTGTTCCATTTCAACAATGTTTTTGATTTTATATAGAAACCACTTGTCGATGTGCGTCAGTTGATGAATCTCTGCCACCGTCATGCCGCTTTTGAGCGCTTGCGGGATGGCCAGGGCGCGCATGTCGGTAGGCTCTATCAGCTCTTGCCGGAGGTCCGAAATCTCTGCATGGCGGTTGAGCACCAGACCATCGAATCCGGTTTCCAGCATGCGGATGCCTTTTTGCAGCGCTTCCTCAAACTTGCGGCCGATGGCCATGATTTCGCCGACCGACTTCATGCCGGAACCGAGCTTTTTCGAAACCAGACGGAATTTTTTCAAATCCCAACGCGGAATCTTGACGACAATATAATCCAGCGCCGGCTCGAAACTGGATTTGGTCACACGGGTGATCGAGTTAGGCAGATCGGTCAGGCAGTGGCCGAGCGACAATTTGGCAGCCACAAAGGCCAGCGGATAACCGGTTGCCTTGGACGCCAGGGCGGAACTGCGCGATAAACGTGCATTGATTTCAATAACGCGATAATCTTCTGAACCGGCGTCCAGCGCATATTGGATATTACACTCGCCGACAATGCCGAGATGACGCACGGTGCGAATGGCGATTTCGCGCAACATGTGATATTCACGATTGGTCAAAGTTTGACTGGGCGCGACAACAATGCTCTCGCCGGTGTGAATGCCCATGGGATCGAAATTTTCCATATTGCACACCGACAGGCAATTATCGTACTGGTCGCGGACGATTTCATACTCGACCTCTTTCCAACCCAAAAGATACTCTTCCACCAGAATCTGGCTGGTGTAGGCAAAGGCTTTTTCAGCGCGCTCCTGCAACTCTTCCGGCGTGCGGCAAATGCCTGATCCCAATCCGCCCAAAGCGTAGGCAATGCGCACCATAACCGGATAACCGATCTCTTCCGCCACACGCAACGCCGCTTTCATATCGGTCACCGCCTGGCTGCGCGGCGTTTTCACATCGATCTGTTTCAACTTGGCGGTAAAAAGATCGCGATCCTCGGTGTTCATGATGGCTTCGACCGGCGTGCCCATGACTGTAACGCCGTAGCGACGCAACACGCCGTCGCGATCCAGCGCCACACCGCAGTTCAAAGCGGTCTGACCGCCAAAGCCGAGAAGAATACCGTCAGGTCGTTCTTTTTTTATCACCTGCTCGACAAAATAAGGCGTGACCGGAAGAAAGTATACTTCGTCCGCCAGGTTCTCCGAAGTCTGGATGGTGGCAATGTTGGGATTGACCAGGATGGTCTTTATGTTTTCTTCTTTCAGCGCCTTGATGGCCTGACTGCCGGAATAATCAAATTCGCCGGCTTCGCCGATTTTCAGGGCCGAGCTGCCGAGTATTAAAACCTTGTTCGGTTTTGTTATCATTATAGCATCCTTCGAAAATCATCAAAGAGAATTCCGGTATCCGTTGGTCCGGGCATGGCTTCAGGATGAAATTGCACGCTCATAAAGGGTTTGCGAATGTGACGAATGCCTTCATTGGTGCCGTCGTTGGCATTGACGAACCACGGTTCCCAACCATCGGGCAGGGTGCGTCCGTCCACGGCAAAACCATGATTTTGCGAGGTGATGTAGCAGCGTTTGGCGCCCACTTCAACACACGGTTGGTTCTGACTGCGATGGCCGAATTTCAGCTTATAGGTGTCGGCGCCGGCAGCCAAAGCCAGCAACTGATTGCCGAGACAGATGCCCATCATGGGCTTGTTCCTATGCATGACTTTGCGCAAAATCTCAATGGTCTCTTTGCACATTTTAGGGTCGCCGGGACCGTTGGAAATGAACACGCCGTCAAACTCCTCGGCGGTGAAATCATAGTTCCAGGGCACGCGTCGTACGCGCAGTTTGCGGCCTGCCAGACTGCGGATGATGTGATGTTTACATCCGCAATCGATCAGGATCACCTTTTTATCGCCGTCGCCGTATTCGACCGGCTGATCGATGCTGACTTTATCCACCAGATTGATCTTGTTGGGATCATAGAAATGCTGTTCGTTGGTAAAGAAAACGATGCGGCCCAACATGGAACCTTCATCCCGTAATCGTTTGGTGAGCATGCGGGTATCGATGCCGTACAAAGCGGGAACCTGATGGTGCGTCAGCCAATCTCCCAAACTCTTTTCAGCATTCCAGTGGCTATATTCGAAAGAGTATTCGGAAACTATGAGTCCTTGGATCTGCACATGATCAGACTCGAAATTCCGCTCTAAACCGTCGACGATCTCGTTTTTCGGCACACCGTAATTGCCGATCAATGGGTAGGTGAGCTCCAGAATTTGTCCGTGATAGGAAGGATCGGTAAGACTTTCCGGATAGCCGACCATGCCGGTGTTAAAGACCACTTCGCCTGCAGTGGAACGCTGGGCAGCGAAAGAAAAGCCGTGAAAGACAGAGCCGTCTTCCAACTCTAACCGGGCTTTGAGTTTTTTATTTTCCATGTCATCCTTATTATAAGGGTTTATGCCGATTCAGCAATTCACTAATTGCAAACCTTTCGAGGGCTCCTACCTTATAGGCAAACGCAACTCTGCATCTCATATGATAGCATATCATCAGCCTTCGTAAGGTTGGCTGCACGCACCATAACCATATTAACTTTCAATTTATAAAAAAATAATGAATTTTAAAACGAGAAAATTATGGGGAATTTTGCTTGAAAAACAACCTTGAGGCTGTCTAAAAAGTCTGTATTTCTCGACTTAACTTGATGCGTGGCCTTGTAGAAAAATTTGGAACTGTCAATAAATCAGTTAGTTGATAGATTCCTCATCCGCTAAAGCGGATTCGGAATGACACGGTTCCAGAACTATTTGGACAGCCTCAAGGATAAAGCAATCGCTCGATCCAGGTTTAAATCAATTCTTAGTGACCTTGCTGGTTACCAAATTTCTATTCAGGTAGGCTAAAATTCAAGCAAGTCAAAGTCGTATCGGTTTCAGAAAGCAACAACGCAGCAGCCAGTTCCGGATGTTGCGCGCAAAACTCGCGTATTTCTCCCTCTGGCATGACCATAAAAGCAGTGGACAGGGCATCACTGGTTGCCGCATCCGGTGCAATAACCCAGGCCGCAGGCCGGTTCTGTATGGGCTGGCCCTGGCGCGGATCGATAATATGGAATCCCTTTTGCACACCGGAACCGGACAAAGCCATTTCCTGCAGACAAAAGCTGCATAAAATTTTGCTATGGTCTTGCGGATGACTGATCGTGACCAACCAGCCTTCCTCTCCGCCGAAAGCATAGGCTGAACTGCTGCCGCCATGGATAAGCGCAGCCGGGATATCCCACTCTTTTAAAACCAGGACCATGCGATCCACTGCATAGCCCTTGCCAAACGCGCCCAGGTCAAGCTGCAAACCGCTGATATCCACTGCGACCGTCATTTTATCTTTGTCGAAAAAAAGATGGTGCATGCCGGTTAATTGTCCGGCTGCGGCAATTTCTTTGAACGATGGCCATCGTAACGTTTTATCTTCGTTCAGCCAGCATTTATAAAGTGCACCCATAGAGACATCAAAAGCGCCTTTGGTTTGCAGAAACAAAGAAAAACAGGTTTCCAGGCAGGCCATGGTATCCGGGCCGATAACTATTCTTTGACCAGGATGCAAGTGGTTGATGCGGCTGATGTCGCTGTTGGGCAAAAAGCGGGAAAATTCATTTTCCAGCCGATCCAGTTCCGCAAAAGCGGCCTGACTGGCCTGAGCTGCATAAACCGGATCAGCGCCGGAAACATAAATTTCGTATTCCGTGGCCATGGCAAAATGGGTGAAACGCAGGGCATGGCCCGGGGAAAATGGACTGTGGTAATTAAGCGAAAAAGGCGACATATCGTTCCAATTTAATTTCAACGATCCCTGTTCAGCTCGGCGATAATCGCATACCGTCGTAAGCCGGAATCGATCTTGTAAAATAAAAATTCCACTCCACACGCAACAGCGCCAGGGCGCTGCTTCTTAGAATTTGATCTCATATTGACCTGGATCATCGGTTGGCGTTTTAATTGATAATTTCTGCAACACGGGTAAATAGCTGTAATCCCGGTCAACAACAAGTTCTTTTCCATTGAAAAAGACCGAAAACGGCCTTTTATTCAGCGCAATTTTAAGACAATGAGGACATTTCTTTCCCGATACCTGCACCGACAAACCGGTCGGAATTTTTTGGTATTGGATGAGCGTACTTTGATCGCGTTCGCGAAATATCTCAAACGAACCTTTATCCAGGTCAGGATAAATCAATATCGTAAGCAGATGAGAATCGGCTTTTTCTCCCAAACCGGTATAGTCGCGGCTGATGGCCAGGGGAATGATGGCGCCTTCCTTGACATACACCGGGTATTCATGCAACGGGAATTCCCGGGTAACCGCAACAGGTCCGGCTATAGTTCGGGCATCATCGAACAGATAGCGCCACGTTCCTTCCGGCAGGTGAATTTTATTTTCGAGCGCGTCCTGATAAATCGGCGCGACCAGCAGATGATCGCCGAACATGTAGTGATACCTGCCCTCATCAAGCGGGGTCTGGAGGCGTCTGCCGCCCTGATGAGCCGTGACCACATAATGGTACATGTAGGGAATCAACTCGGTGTGCAGCCACGAATATCTGCGAATGAGTTCCAGCTCTTCCCGGGTCCGGAGCCAGAGCCGCCGTTCACCGTGGCCGCCGTTCATAAACAATCCGCAAAAAGCGGAGAATTGCGCCCAGCGGATATATAATCGAGGCGGTATGCTCGATCCGGAAAATCCGGCTATGTCGGAGCCGATGATGTTATAGCCGAGCCGGGCGCTTTTCAGAACGCTGGTAATGGCTGACTCAAATCCTTGAACTCCCTGCAAGGCAATGTCCGTATTTCGCTCTCCAGGTTCTTGGAGCGTTTTTTGTGTGTTCCAACAGTGTTCCTGATCGCCCACCCAATTGACAGGCGACGCATCGATCGGTGCAAAACCCTCAGGATGAAACCAACGGTCGATGGATCGGGACAGCGTGACGAATTCAGGATTCCGGTTCAAACCATGCGCATATTCATCACGATAATAGTGATCCATATACGATCGTGTGGTCATGATGCCGGCGGCAGTTGGACGATAAAAAATGGGCGCCGGCCCGATGAAACCGAAATTCAACGTCGCCGCACCATCCAGCTTCCAGCCATCAATGCCCAGGTCAAACACTCTTTGTTGTAAACCTCTCCACCAGTTCATGGCTTCCGGATTAACATAATCGATAAACCCGCCGCGGCCTTTCCACCAGTTGGTCTCACCTTGGCCGACAAGGTAACCATGACCTGACACTTGTTCATACCAGGAACGCGTATCCTTTACGTCGAGGTCTTTATTAAAACTATTCACCATGGGCGTCATCCAGAGGACAATCCGGTAATCCTCGCGTTGCAGTTTTGCAAACCAGAATTCGGGTTTCGGGTAACGGGATGAGTCAATTTCGAAATCATTATAGCGATAACTCCAGGGACTGTCGATGATGATCGTCCTGACCGGAATATCGTTATCCGCATAACCCTCGAGCAGTTCATCGACAAAAGCGGCCGTATTCCCATCATCTTCCCAAAGCCAACACTCCAGGGCCCAGGCCGGTGTAAGCGGAGGATGGCCATGACGTTGCGCATTGAAGGGATAGCCCCAGAATGGGAATACGAAATAAAGGTAGGTAAAAACAGCAAGCACGAAAAGTGTAAACAGTATTGTTTTGAGGATTCGGATCAGCAAAATTTGTTTTGCTCACATTTAAACCAATAAACCGTGATGACTTATTGCGCCTGCCAAAAGCGATCCCAAAGCTCTTTGGTCACAAAGCCGCGCAATTCCACACCGGGCCGCAGTTCCAAATAATCATCGAACAAGGGCACGTAGAGATTTCGCTGTCCCGGCGGCGGAATTTCATACACTTTATTCAGCACCGCCTGTTCCTGATCCGGACCGGCGATGATCAGCTCTGCAACCGGCGTTGAAGAATCCACATGGTTCCAGTAGCCGATATGAGTAAAATCGCGCAAATACCAGGGCAAGGGCCAATAATCATCCCGGCTGACGATCACTTCCAAATAAAGGTCTCTCTTGTCTGGGTGCGCCTCTGCCACTTTACAGATGCGATCAACCATTTTATAAATATCCCGGCCAGTATGTCCATACACATAAGGATTGGCCGGATCACATTCGTATTTAAAATTTTGTAATATGGTCTGCCATAACAGATGAGTTGAAAAAACAGCAACCGCTATTATAAAGAACATTCGCGCGATGGGTTGTCGTAGAAATTGCCACGCCTGAACAACGCCATAACCGGCTAACAATATCAAAGGTTGATAAAAACCGAGCATGGTCCATGGCGTTTTGTAAGAGAGTGTGCTATAGATCAGAGATAATGTAACAGCATACAATCCCAGAAAAATTAAAAACAACGGCTGCTTATTCCGTAATAGACGGACTAGCGCATAGCCGCTGAACAGCAGGATCATCAATTCGCTCCAGACCGGCCGACCGGAAGTATGGTTCCAGCTCAGGATGCTGAAATAATAATGCCAGGGATGCAAATGGGCCTGGTGTTGTCCGGCGGCTCGATCCACATAAGTTTTATAGGTCAGAATGGAATCCACAACGCCGTGCGGATTGCTGCCAAAAGAAGAATAAAACAGCGCGGATGTTGCGGCGGCGACGGCAAAAATAAGGACGACCATTTTCAACGACATTGGTTTGAAATTTTTACAATTGCGCCAGAAACATAACAGAAAGGAAACCAGCATGGCTGCTGCACTGATGATCGCGGTCTCTTTGGTGGCATGCATCAAACCCAGGAACAAGCCGGTTAATACGGCTAAAGTCCGGCGCCCTGAAGTGAGAAACCTCCATCCTGCCGCACCAGCGGCAAAGCTAAAGCAAACCAGAAGCATTTCCTGGATATAATACCGGCTGTAAAAAACCATGGCCGGCGAAATCGCTGTGAACAAACAAGCCATCAGCAGCGCGGCGTTACCCATCTCGCGGCGAATCAGCAAAAAAGCGGCCAGAAGCAACACGCCGAAAACGGCCGGCACAAGCCGCAAGGTGAATTCGGTAATTTGCGTGAACTGATGCCGGCCGAAGAGCTGAGCAAAAGGCAGGGTGAAATAGTTCAGCGTGGGACCGTGGTACTCGAAAGGATCATAGGCATAGCGATCCTCTTCCAGCAGAGCGCCGAACTTGACCGCATGCACCGCTTCATCGGTGTGCATGGGACG
The DNA here is from genome assembly GCA_964387285.1 of uncultured Cytophagia bacterium. Lineage (GTDB taxonomy): Bacteria > Zhuqueibacterota > Zhuqueibacteria > Residuimicrobiales > Residuimicrobiaceae > Anaerohabitans. The sequence continues at coordinate 18,358 of CAYLWO010000083.1, forward strand.
CTGCGCCAGCCGAACCGTGCGCAAGGCTCCTGCCGATAAGATGATGAGGATGAAAAGTATTTGCCAACGTCGAATCATGAAATCCCGATTTAAATGCGCAAGAATTGATTGATAAAGCCTGGTCGAGACGCACTTGAATTTTTGTTGTTGTTTTCAGGGTATTTCGTTCCGGATTCAGCCAATGTTCAAATCGTCGTCAATAAACCGTAAGCCGAATTGAAAACCAACCGCGCACAGATTCCTCAGCCGTTAAAGCGGGTTCGGAATGACAAACATAAAAACAAAAAAGCGAACGCGGATTTAACGGATGAAACGGATTGGCACGGATTTATTCTTTATCCGTTTTGATCCGTTCGATCCGTTCAAATCCGCGTTCTGTGGCATTAACAATCTTCGAACGAAATTGGCGAGAAAAAGATTCAGGCTATTTTGCCGGACGGCCCCAGACCTCGACCTCGATCCAGTGGTTCAGATCGTTGTTGTTGTTGCCGTTGGAGTAACAGCGCACATAGCGGCCCTTGACGCCTTTGGCATCGATCAATTTTCCTTCCGAAGTTTCGATATAATTTAGATCTTTGCCAACGCCCATGCCGGCGGTATTGTCGTCATCGTTATTGAACAGGGTTTTCACATTCGTTGTAAAATCCTTATCATCCGCCGTCTGCACGATTACGTCGAAATAGACGCGCGCCTGCTTATGATAATGCCACATGATAATGGCAAAAATCTCGTTTTTAGCGCCCAGATCCACGGTTACGTTCTGTAAAAAAGGTCCCAGCTCGACATAGCTGCCGTCTTCAGCTTCTTTATCGCCATCGGTGATCATCGGAATGTCGCCGATCACGGGCGCGTCATCGCTGCTGATGACATTTTTCTTCAACGACAGATTCTTAACGCCCGCCGGCGCCAAAAAAGGTGGACGCGCCTTACCCAGCGGTTTTTCCAGATTTTTCAGATTCATATTGGTCGGCGTGCCGATAAACATGGGCTTGGGCAGTTTGATGTCCAATGGCGCCATTTTCTCACCTGCCGGAGCAGGGGTTTGTCCCATGGCGGTGTAAACCAACGCCACAGCAACGATGCAAACCATTTTAAGAACAGTGGCTGCAAATTTTAACATTGATATTTTCTCCTTTTAAAAAGCGACTTTCTTTTAGAGGAACTGATCTTGCTTGACATGCGTTGTTCAGAAGCGTAAGGTGCGAGACACCCGGAGTTGCCGTAAAAACCACGGCAACATCCGGGGTCTGGACTTTACAGCGTCCATCCCTTGCGGTATTCGAAATGGAGCAGGTTATTGGCTTCCGGACAATTGGTGATTTCACCTTTGACGCCGTCCCACTCGAGAATCATATTTTTTTCGTGCATGCGCACCGCGACGTTGCCCAGCAACATGGTCTCGGTCAACGGACCCGAATATTCAAAGTTGGTGGTTGCGGCCTTGGGATCGCCTTTTTTGCACGCGGCCAGCCACTCTTCGTGAATGCCCGGAGATCGTGGAATGGTTTTTTCCGGACGTTTGAATTCTTTCATTTTGGTTTCCGGAATGACGCGCGGATTGTCGCCATAGGTGCCGCACATGATGCTAGCTTTGCTGCCGATGAACAACAGACCGCCGCCGCCATCGCCCATACGTCGGCCTGGTTCCAAATCCAACGGACGCGGCGGAGTCAAACCACCGTCCCACCAATACATTCTCACCGGCGGCATTTTTTCGCGGGCCGGGAATTCATAAACCAGCACTTCAGATTCGGGCGCCATATCCGTCGTGAACTTGCTGGAGCTGGCATAAACTTTGGAAGGATATTTGAGTTTCAACGCCCAGTAAGCATGATCGAGTATGTGCGCACCCATGTCGCCGATGGCGCCGGTGCCGAAATCCCAAAAACCACGCCACGCAAACGGCACATACGCCGGATGATAGGGACGCCAGGCTGCCGGTCCCAACCACAAATTCCAATCCAGGGTCGGCGGACAGGACGGCGTTTCTTTGGGTGCATCAAGACCCTGCGGCCAGATGGGGCGGTTGGTCCAGCAATGCACTTCGCGGATGTCGCCGATAGCACCCGACCAAATCCATTCATTCACCAATCGTCCGCCTTCCATGCCGTGTCCCTGATTGCCCATCTGCGTGACCACGCCCATCTCTTTCGCGGTTTTGGCCAGCATGCGCGCTTCCTGAATGGTGTGCGTCAACGGTTTTTGCACGAACACATGCTTTTTCATTCTCATGGCCATCATCGCAGCCACCGCATGCGTATGATCCGGCGTACTGACGGTTACGGCATCGATCTCTTTTTCTGTTTCCAGCATAACGCGAAAATCTTTATAAAATTTCGCTTTGGGGAAATTGTCCGCCGGGCTCTTTTTTTCCTCTTTGTCATCGCCGTGCTTTTCCGTCAATCTCTCCTCATCCACATCGCACAGGGCAATGACATTCTCTTTCATCATTTTTTCGGAATCGGAAAAACCCTTGCCGCCGATGCCGATGCAAGCAATATTCAGGGTGTCGCTGGGGGCTTGATATCCAGGACCGCCGAGTACGTGACGCGGAACAATAATAAAGGAGGAGGCAGCGGCTGCTCCACCGATAAATTGGCGACGGGACAATCCTTTACCCATCAGACCAGATTTTTTCACTTCATTCATGACCAAAATCCCTTTCTATTAGGCTTAAACAGAAATATTACTATAAATATTGATATAATTCAAGTCTTTTTTGCTAGCCGGGGCGTCGTCGCTATTTAATACGGTTCTGCAATGATTGCAGGTCATTTTTCAGATTTGCATTGCTCACCACGGACAAGGCCGCTGCCACCGCTTTTTTCACCTCTTGTGGATTTTTTTGCGCAAGCCGGCGTCCAAGTTTCAATACGGCAACGCCCACCTCCTCTTGCACAGTGGGATCGTTCATGCCGGACATTGCTGTTGTCAATGCAGGCAATGTGGATAATTCCGCCAAGCCGGAGAGAACGCTCTTTTTCTCGCCATCTTCTTTGGCCAATTTCATGGCTTGCTGATATAGCGCCACAGTCTGTTCTTCCGGTCTTTCTTCATCGTTTTTCACCAAACGAATAAATCCACGCAATGCCAAAACCTGATGACGCGGCGTGGCGCCGGTTTGCGCCAGTTTCAACAAATCATCGATCGGTTCGCTGTTCGGCCAGTCGGATAAGGCGCGGATGGCAGCGATCTGCAGTTCTTCGCTTTTATCGTTCAGAGCCGAACGCAGCACCGGCAAGCCGGACGATGCGCCCACCCGTCCCAGAATTCGCAGCAACCCAATCTTCCCGTTTTCTTCTTTAACCTGCGGCAAACGCGCAAGAGCCAATTCAACGCGTTTATTCGGATCAGAAATTTTTTGCGACACTGCTGCAACAGCCGTGACCGCTTCGTTCTGCTCGGTTTCGGATTGGGTTTTTAGCAACAAATCCACCAGAGCCGGCATATCGTCGGCAGCGGCAATTTGACCCAATACCTTGAGGCAAGCCACACGCACCTTCATTTCACGATCCTGCGCCATCTGCAATAACAGCGGAGTGGCGCTGCTGATGCTGCGTTCGCCTATGGCTGTGATCAGTTCCACTTTTTCATTGCCGGCAGCACTGGCTGCCAATTTTATAATAGCGTCGTCCACTTCCGGAGCATTCAGCAAATACAGACCCTCTTGGCCGCTCTTTTTTTCTTCATCGCTCGCGTTAGCTGCAGCCTTGACCAAAACCGGCAGAACCGAAGCATTGCCTAAACTAGTTAAGGCTTTGAGTGCGGCGATGCGCACAGCAGGCTCATTATCTTGAGCAGCTGCTGTTGCCTGTTCCAGAATGGCCTTATCGCCACGATCAGCCAGCGCACTCAAAAGCTGCACTTTTAATTCAGCCGGCAGCTGCGTTAACAGGAGGGCAAAAGGCTGCATTTTCTCTGTGGCGGGAAGAGCGCCAATCTGCATAATAGCCATGGATTGTAACGCATGATCGCCTTTTTGCAAAGTTTGCTGGAGAATGGCAGCCGCATTGGCTTTATCAGTTAAAACCTGGCTGCGCAGTGCAGCACAACGGACCGGATCCGGATATTGCGTGCTTTGCAGTTTGGCATAAATCGCCAGAGCTTCCACCGGCTTGCTTTGAGAAAGTTTGTCGGCGCATTTTAAATACGCATCCAATGCGACCGGCAGGACATCGGCTTTCATATTCGGCAAGGCTTTTTCCAGGGCCTGTAGGCTGACCGTATCAGCGATCTTGCCCAGTGCGGCAGCTGCAGCCATAACAAGGATCGGATCCGGCTCTCCTAACAACTTGGCCAGCGCCGGAGCGCTGGACACAGAGGCACGCTGTCCCAATGTGTTAACAATGCCGATTTTTACCAATCCGCTTGACTTGGTCAGACTCTTTTCTAAAACAGCATCCACCTGTGAGCCAGGGATTCGTTCCAGAGCATAGCGAGCCATGTCGGCTGTTTTTTCGTCAGCCAATAATTTGTTCAGCGCCGGCAATGAGGCGCTTGAACCGATGATGCTCAGCCGTTGACAGACGAATTGTTTGGCGGCCAATGGCGCTTTACCGGATAAAATGGTATTCAGCTTTTTCTCCAAAACCAACTGCTGACCGGGAATCTTGATTTTCGAACGTTCCAACTCTTCCCATTGCGTCAACGGCTCACGGCTCTGACCATAATCATAAACCGCGATTTTGGTCAACAGAGCTTCAACTTGCGTCATGTCCGGATTCTGTGCAAACGTCAGGCCGCTAAACAGGAACAGCAATCCCAGACACAACAGCCAATAATATGCTTTACAATTCATAACTCTCTCCAAGATTTTTGCTTATCAACGAATTTCCCATGGCGCCGTCATGGCATTGCCCAACATGGCATTGGCCGTGGGATCATCCAATATCTGTTCCGTTCCCGGATTAAAACGCACTTTGCGACCCAGCAGCATGGCAATCTGTCCCAGATGCCCGGGCGTACAGGAACGATGCGCCACTTCAGCCGGCGTGATGGTCAGCCGGCGGCTGCGCACGCAATCGAGAAAATTGCGATGATGTCCCGGAGATTTGTACAGATGCAGGTCGTTGGGGCCGAATTTAATATTCAATAATGATTTGGGATAGGCGTCCAGGAATTCGCGATCTACCGAAACCCAACCTTTGTCGCCGATCCATTTGGTTCCGCTTCTGATATCAGCATAGCCGCCGGCGATGATCATGGTGATGCCGTTGGCATATTTCGCGGTCAGACGATATTTCGTCGCCGCGTTGTAAACGCCGTCACGAGAATAATCGCCAACGCCTTCTATCTCGATGGGCGCGGTGTAATCCAGACCCAGGCCCCAATGAGCAATATCGCCGTGATGGCCGATCCAATCGGTCAATTGACCGCCGCCGAAATTGAGATGCCAGCGCCAGTTCTTGTGTACACGCGACTCTACATAAGGAAGATAGGGCGCCGGGCCCAACCAGAATTTATAGTCCAACTCTGGAGGTGGGGCCGTGATGTTGTCTCTGCCGAAATTGCCGGCAAAATCGCTGTAACCCGAGGGCAAACCCACTTCGGCCCTGTCCACCCGGCCGATACAGCCATTGCGCACCAGTTCACAGGCGAAACGGAAATGAGATTGCGAGCGTTGCCAGCTTCCTGTTTGCCAAACGCGTCCATATTTTTGCAACGCGTTGACCATGGCGCGGCCTTCCCGCAAACTGTGGGCAAAAGGTTTTTCGCCGTAACAGTCTTTACCGGCTTTGGCTGCTTCGATCGCAGGAATGGCATGCCAATGATCCGGCAATCCCAGGGAAACCGCATCGATATCCTTGCGGGCCAACAATTCGCGAAAATCGTGATACACAGAACAATCCTGATTGCCGTATTTCTCATTTACAGCTTGACGCGCTTCCTGTAAATGCTTTTTGTCCAGATCACAGACCGCCACAATGCGGGCATCGTCCTCGGCTAAAAAGCTCATCATATTGTCCGTGCCCATCCAACCGACGCCGATGCAACCCATAATGATTTTATCACTGGGGAGGATACGGCCTGGCCGGGCCACCACCTTGGCCGGTACGATGGTCGGCGCCGCCATTGCACCAAGTACGAGGCTTGATCCTTTTAGGAATTGCCTCCTGTTGCAGTTGTGCATATTCTATAAAGCCTTTCATAAAAATTTATAAATGCCAGGGACTCCGCATAGCGCGCGACAACAGACGGTCTGCTTGCGGATCGTTGACAAAACGTTCTGTTGCATTGTCCCATTCCAGTTTTCTGCCCAGTTTGATGGCTGCCAAGCCCAAATGCGCCACCATTATGGAATGGTGGGCGACCTCAGCCGGCGCCACGGTGCGACGACGCGTACGCACACAGTCCAAAAAATTCTGATGATGATCGCGGCTGTTATAAAGATGTATCTCGTGCGGTTTTATTTTTTCGCGCAACAGAGATTTGGGCTCGCTGTCGATTTCACCGCGATTGACATAAACCCAGCCCTCGCTGCCTTCAAAGCGCACGCCCATTTTATGCTTTTTACTGTCAGCCACGATCATGGTAAAGCCTTCCGCATAATTGCAGACAAAGCGATAGCCATTCATGGTATCGAACAGCCCTTCAGCCGCATCGGGCCACTCGCCGAAACCCTCTACATCTCTGGGTGAGGAGAGTTCGGTGTTCATGCCCCACTGTGCGATATCGATGTGGTGGCCGGCCCAATCTGTCAATTGGCCGCCGGCATAATCACTGATCCAGCGAAAATTCCAATGACACCGCGCCGGACTGTAGGCTGCCCATGGCGCCGGTCCCAACCACATATCATAATCAAAACCGGCAGGCGGTTTCTGCACGTGACAATCCCGTGGGTCAATGCTGTTGCCGTAGGGCAGACCGACCAGAACCTTTTTGACCTCGCCGATATAACCGTTGCGCACCAACTCGCAACCAAAACGGAAGTTGCTTTCCGAGCGCTGTTGACTGCCGGTTTGCCAGACAATTCCGTGCTTATGAACGGCGTCGACAATGGCGCGGCCCTCAGCGATGGAAAAGGCCAATGGTTTTTCAGCATAAATATCCTTGCCGCAACGACAGGCCTGTACCGCGACCAGCGCGTGCCAATGATCCGGCACCGCAATACAGACGGCATCGATATCCCGGCGCAATAAAAGCGCGCGAAAATCTTTAAAGACCAGGCAATCACTATTTTGATACTTGGCGTTCACCAGGTCGCGCGCTTCATACAGGTGCCGGTCATCCACATCGCAAACTGCAACCACGTGGGCGTCTTTTTTTCCCAGAAAAGAGCGCAGATCGAATTGGCCCATGCCGCCAACGCCGATAAATCCCAGGGTTATACGCTCGCTGGCAGCCACGGTGTTGGAACGGCCCAAAACCGAGTCCGGGATAATATAGGGTGCGGTGAGCGCTGCCGCAGCGGTTGTCAGTTGTTTTATAAACTCGCGTCGGTTGGGAGAAACTTTGGTTTTCATTCGGCCTAGTCAGTGTTTTAAACTTATGTTACAGCAATCCGGCTTTATCGTTATTGTTCCAGCCGGCATCGGATTGCACGTCGGTTTTATAAATCACCAGATCCGCATCCCATTGCGAGCTCACAAAGCAGACGGTTTTATCCGCTTCTCCCTGGATGTCGGTATAGCACCAGATCGGGCTTTCCGTGGCAGCCCACATATCTGTGGTTTCAAAAATCACCAGATCCGCTTCTGAGCGAATGTCCGTAACAAACACTTTCAGGTCCGCGCTGCTGGCGATGTCGGTTTTGAATAGTTTCGGCATAATTACCTCCTGAGTGAGTTGGATTTCACTTTAGCTCGCTGTTAAATTTCCCAAGGGCTGCGCATAGCGCGTATTAACAAACGATTCGTTTCCGCGTCAGAAAATTTTTCCTTAACCGGATCCCAATGTAATGTCTTTTTCATCTGCACGGCAAGATTGCCGAGATGACAAACGGTCACCGAGCGACAGCCGATCTCAATATCGGTAACCGGTTGCAAGCGGCTACGCAAACAATGGATCCAGTTCAGTAAATGATGGTTGCTGACATAAAGGTGCTTTTCCTGCGGGGATAGTTTGACATTAACGAGGTTTTCCGGTACAGTTTTCAGATAACTGCGATTCACCTCAAGGATCCCTTTTGTACCGGTGAAACGAATGAGGTTATCCTCAAAGTCAGCGGTCATTTCAACGCCGTTGACATAGCGATAGGTAAGGTAAGGAAACTTTTTGCCGTCCGGCGGAATGATTTCTACGGGTCCGCTTTGATCCATGCCAAGGCCCCATTGCGCGATATCAAAATGATGCGCGCCCCAATCGGTCATACCGCCGCCGGAATAATCGACATAATCACGCCACGAGGGATATCCGTCAAAAGTGACCGGAGGCGCAAGAATGGCGTTGAAGGGTCGAAACGGCGCCGGTCCCAGCCACAAGTCCCAATCCAGTTCCGCGGGAACCGGTTCGGCCGGCAGATCGCAAAATAAAGGATGATTCTGAAAACCGGTGCGCACGCTGACGCGTACTTTTTTCACTTCACCGATATAGCCGTTTTGCACTAATTCACAAGCATGACGAAAACGGCCGTCCGATCGCTGCATGCTGCCGACTTGAACCACACGGCCCCAACGACGCGCTTCGGAAACCATCTGGCGTGCCTGACCGATCGTGAGCGAAAGTGGTTTTTCACAATACACGTCCTTGCCCAAGCGCATGGCCTGAATGGCTTGCACAGCATGCCAGTGATCCGGGGTGGCGATGACCACGGCATCCACATCCTGACGATGGTAGAGTTCGCGATAATCTTTGTAAAGGGTACAACTCTTCTGCGTCATTTTTTGCGCGCGTTCCAGCTTTAATCGATCAACATCACAGAGAGCGACCACCTGGACATCGGCCAATTGCAAAAAGCCGCGCAGTAGATCACTGCCCTGCTTGCCTAATCCGACAAAGCCGAGAGTGATGCGGTTGTTGGGCAGCACATTATGGACAGCGCTCCAGGCAGAGTGTGGAATCACAACCGGTGCAGCGGCGAGGCCGGCAGCTTTAAAAAATTGTCGGCGAGAAAAAACTGAATTCATAACAGACTACATCCCTATTTCATTTATACCAATCCCATAAACTACAGCATCGAAATGATAAATGCAAGTTGATTCTCACTGCAAAACGATGCGAAAGCCGGTTTGTTTGAGTTGGTATGCGGGCGGTGCATCGCTGCGGCCGGCGCATCGGCAGGCCGGAGCAAAGGAGGACCAGGAACCGCCGCGCATGACGCGATACGTCCCTGTTGCCGGGCCCTGCGGATCACTGGCAATCGCAGGATACTCGGCTGCATAATAATCCGCGCACCATTCTGCCACGTTGCCGAGCATGTCGAAAAGACCCCAGTTATTGGCTTTTTTTTGTGCAATCGGATGAGTTTGCTCATCGCTGTTATCATAAAACCAGGCATGATCGGCTAGTGCTTCGGACGCCTGGCCGCTTCCGGCGCAACAGGCATACTCCCATTCCGCTTCTGTCGGCAGGCGATAGGTCTTGCCTTCCTTTTGCGATAATTTTTGGCAAAAAGCGACTGCCTCCTGCCAGCTTACTTTTTCCACCGGCAGGGAATCGCCTTTGAAAAAGGACTTGTCGTTAAAACCCAAACAGCGCCACTGTTGTTGAGTGACTTCGGTAAGACTGATGTAAAACGGTTTGGAGATGATGACCGTATGAAGTATTTCATCAGCCTGATGAAGGATATCATCTGGGTTCGAGCCCATAGTAAATGTACCTGCGGGAAGCAACACCAATTTCATATCGATGCTGTTGGTGATCACCGTCCCTGTTTGTGCAGTGACGGCAGCTGCCCATAATGAAAGGAAAAGTATGTGTTTCATAATATCTTTCAATCCTGTGGTTTTCTTAAAAAGACTTGCGCAGGTGGTGCCGCCTTGCGCAGGTTGTTCTGCCTCGCGCAGGTAGTTCCGTCTTGCGCAGGTAGTTCCGCCTTTAGGCGAGAAATTTCCGCTTAAATGTGGAACTTGTATTATCATTTGGATTTTCCAAAATTGAGCGATTAGAGTTTGAAAAACAGTTTACGAAGCTTCAAAACCTTCGCAAAGTTATGGTAATCGTTCAGAACAGGATTTTATTCCATTTTTAAACCCCGCAGATCCGGTTCAAACTTTTCTCCGGATTGCAGCATGTCTTCCCAGGTGACCGGGCCGTGTCGGTATGCTGCCATGCGTCCCAGAATAGTGGTTAAATTGCTGCGCACGCTGGGCGCAACGGTTGTATTGGCGTATTGATGATTGATGATGTTATCGTGAAAATCGGCAATATTCTTTTTAGCGCCCTCTGCATACAGATTTTTCAATTCCCCGCCTTTGAACGGAATATTGCCGCGGATGCTGACCGAACCGAAATAGTTGGTATCAATGGTTCCTTCGCTGCCATAGATGCGGCACAAAATATCATCTTGTCCTTGTCCCAGTTGCTTGCTGTTAAAAGAAACGATTACGTTTTGCGGAAACGAAAAAATGACCGCGAAATGGTCCCAGCAGGTGCCGTACTTGCGGTATTGCCCGCCGGCGCCCACAGCCTGAAGCGGTTCGGCGTTGAGTATCCAGGTCGCCACATCCAGGGCGTGAATATTTTGTTCGGTGATAACATCGCCGGAAAGATTTCGATCTACGCCCCAGGCGCGTAAGCGATCTTCTGTTGTCAAGTCCGGCTTTTTAAACAACGCAGCATATTGATCCCAGGTGGGACCTGCATGATAAGCGGCCTCGCCGCATACGATTTTGCCGATTTCGCCGAATTGCACGCGCTTGACTGCTTCGCGGTAAAATTCATTTGTACGAGTCTGGAAATCCACTAAAAAGACCTGACGTTGTGCTGTGGCTGTTTTGGCGATTTCCGCTATGGTCATGCATCCTGGTACATCGACCGCGATGGGCTTGGCGAGATATACATGCACGCCGGCTTGCACAGCCGCTTTGGCTTGAATAGGATGAAAATAGGGCGGCGTTTCAATGGCCACGGCGTCGACGGTTTTACTGTCCAACAGTTTTTGATAGGCGGTGAGGTCGTTAAAACATCTTTCTGTCGGCACTGCGAATTTCTCCGCTGCGGCTTTGGTTTTTTCCGGAAAATAATCGGCCAAAGCGCTGATTTCAAAACCGCCCTGTTCTAAAAACAGGCTGGCGATCCAGTTGCCGCGACCTCCGCAGCCGATGAGACCGAGACGGATTTTGCTGTTCGCCCGACTGGACCGGACTGATTCCGGTTTGATGATGGATAAGGCGAGAGCAGAACCAGCCGCAGATTTGATGAATTTGCGGCGGTTGGGTAAAGATGTCGGATTGAAATTCATATTATTGTTCTCCTCAAATTGAATCCTTGCGAAGGTTTTATCCAAAAAACCGATGGACAAATTACATATCGCCTGGCTGCCGGGGGATATCCTTCGCAAGGGTGTTTTC